>NZ_QOHO01000066.1 GCF_003432035.1 Lacrimispora amygdalina | reverse complement strand
TAACTTATAGGGGTCACATCAAAGCTTATTAAGCTGCATCTGTTTTTTTGATTATCAGTTATATAGTAAAAATAATGATGCTGTAAAACGATTTATACATAAATGAAAAGAAAAAAACATAGTAATTAAGTATAATAATAAAGAGCAAAACTTGTTTAAAATATACAAATGACACAATTTTGGCCCGATATTTATTGACTATATATACATACTGGAATATAATCCCAATTAATAGGTAAAACGATTTACAAAAGGGGATACGTATCCTTAAAATGTTGTGAAACTGTAAGAACAGGAAAGGATGGTTTTCATGAGAATGTTTACTGACAGGAAAAAGAAAAGGGCATTCAGAGAATTTATGTATGTGTTACCGTTTCTGCTTTTGGTTGCTGTGTTTTCGTATTATCCGCTATATGGCTGGGTCTATGCATTTTTTGATTACAAGCCGCCGTTTCCGCTTCGCATGGAACAGTTCGTGGGGCTTAAATGGTTTTCGTCACTCTTTACCAATGATGTGAAGCTAAAGCAGCTGCTGGCCGTTTTAAGAAATACCTTTGCCATCAGCGGGCTCAGTCTGATATTTTCCTGGTTTCCCATGATTTTTGCAGTCTTTTTAAATGAAATCAAATGGAAGCCATTTAAAGTCTTTGTCCAGACTGCCACTACATTACCTAATTTCATCAGCTGGGTTCTGGTGTATTCCATTGCATACTGCGTATTCTGCAGTACCGGTGTGGTAAACAGCTTACTGATGAATCTGGGAGTTCTTAAGACTCCCCAGCTTTATCTCCAGTCTGCAAATCATATATGGTTTAAAATGTGGCTGTGGCTTACCTGGAAGAATGCCGGCTGGGCTGCGATTATGTATATAGCGGCCATATCCGGGATCGATGAACAGCTCAAAGAAGCGGCCAGAGTGGATGGGGCTACACGAATGCAGGTGATCAGGCACATCACAATCCCCGGTTTGATTCCCACATTTTTTGTGCTGGTGATGCTTAATCTCGCTAATTTCCTGACAAACGGATTGGAGCAGTACTTCGTTTTTCAGAATGCCTTCAATAAGGATTATATTCAGGTATTGGATTTGTATGTTTACAACATCGCAATGGGTAGCGGGGGATATTCCCTGTCAACTGCCATCAGTATGTTTAAGAGTATTGTAAGCGTATTGCTGTTATGTGCGACAAACCA
This sequence comes from Lacrimispora amygdalina, assembly GCF_003432035.1. Classification (GTDB taxonomy): domain Bacteria; phylum Bacillota; class Clostridia; order Lachnospirales; family Lachnospiraceae; genus Lacrimispora; species Lacrimispora amygdalina. The sequence continues at coordinate 65,158 of NZ_QOHO01000066.1, read as the reverse complement.
GATATCCAAAATGGTCAGAGGGGAAGGGTTTGTATAATGAGGCAGAAAGGGGAAGCAATGAGAGAAAATGTGAATAAGCATAAAAGAAAACAAAGCTTTGAAGATTATGTGATTGATACAATTACCTGTATTGTCTATTTATTTTTTACATTTATTTGCGTTTATCCGTTCTACTACATATTCATTAATACCATCAGTGCCAATGATTTAAGCGAAAGAGGGAAAATTCTTCTATGGCCCGTTGGAATTCATTTTAACAATTATGCTTCCGTTCTTAAGATTCCCGGACTGTTTTCAGCTCTTAAGATCTCTGTTGCCAGGACGGTGATCGGGACAGTGGTCACTGTATTTATCGCTGCTTTTCTTGGGTATATGTTTACAAAGGAATCCATGTGGAAGAGGAAATTCTGGTATCGCTTTGTGGTGGCAACCATGTATTTTAATGCAGGTATTATTCCCTGGTACATCACAATGCGCAATCTTCATCTGACCAATAATTTCTGGGGATATATTTTGCCGGTTGCGGTATCTCCCTTTTATATTGTTCTGTGCAAGACGTTTGTGGAGTCCATTCCCGGAGAATTGCAGGATGCGGCGGAAATCGACGGGGCCGGTACTCTTAAGATATTCTTTCAGATTATTACTCCTTTAATTAAACCAATCCTGGCCACAGTCGCAATCTTTACGGCTGTAGCGCAATGGAATGCGTTTCAGGATACGCTGCTTCTGGTAACGGATAACCGGCTGTATACTCTGCAGTTTACCCTTTATCAGTACATCAATCAGGCAAGCTCGTTAAAATCACTTGCCAATAGCAGCACCTCCTCAGCACAGATGGCGGCAAGTCTGGCACATTCCCAGACGGCCACCTCCATCCGTATGACCGTTACGATAGTAGTTGTGGCACCGATCATATTGATTTACCCCATTTTTCAGAGATTTTTCGTAAAAGGAATCATGATTGGTGCTGTAAAAGGATAATAACAATTGCATAGAAAAGAAGGGAGCAGTGTATGAGAGTAAAAAGGAGAGTTTTTAAGGTGCTGTCAGCAGCTATGGCGGCAGTTATGGTGGCAGGATGCGGCAGTCCGGCGGCAACCAAAGCGACAACAGCGGCAACAGCCGCAGGTACAGGAAACTATGACGAGCCGATGACATTTGACTTTTATGATGTTGCGGCAAATTATCAGGGGACTCAGGCCGGGTGGTTTGCAAAGGTGGTAAAGGATAAGTTTAACATTGAACTGAACATGATTTCGCCGCAGGTTGCCGGGAACGGGATTTACCAGACCCGCTGCAGTACAGGAAATTTAGGAGATATCGTGCTGCTGGAACGCACGGATTTTACGGACTGTGTAAAAGCAGGTTTAATTAAGGATATCACAGATGATATCAAAAATTACCCCAATTTAATGACCTATCAGGATCAGATTACTGTATTAAATAAGGCTTTGCCAGAAAATAAGGATGGAAAAATCTATGGAATTCCATGCCAGATGACCAATACTTCACCCACCGCATACTCTCAGGATGTAATTAAGTCCAGTCCGCTTTTAAGATGGGATCTCTACTCGGAGCTGGGTTGCCCGGATATCAAGAATACGGATGATTTGTTAGATGTTCTGGAAAAAATGATGAAGGCACATCCCACCAACAAAGCCGGAGATCCGGCTTACCCCCTGTCTTTGTGGTCTGACTGGGATGGCGGAGACGGAATGTTAGGCATAGCCAATGTCACACAGCTGACAACCTGGTATGGGGAAATAATCAAGGGCTCCAATATTTTAAAGCCGGATAACACATTTATCCCCGTAAACAGCAAAGATGGTGCTTATTATAAGATGCTTCATTTCTTAAATGATGCAAACAGAAGAGGAATTGTAGATCCTGATTCCGGTACCCAGGACTGGAATACGGCCTGCGATAAGATGAAGACCGGCAGAGTGTATTTAATGTGGTATAACTGGCAGGTAGGTTTCTGGAATACACAGGATCGGTTAAAGGATGGCACAGCATTTATTTATACGCCGGTTAAGGATCAGATTTATTATGCAGATGCAGATACTTATTATGGGAGCGGACGTGTTTTTGCCGTCGGTTCTCAGGTAGATGGTGCAAAGTATAAAAGAATTATGGATTTTTTGGATTGGTATGCAAGTCCCGAGGGATTGACCTATCAGCACATTGGATTAAAAGGATTTAACTATACCGTAGGCAGTGACGGAAAATATACATATATCAACGACAATGCTTTAATGGATAATGTCACTGTACCGGATGAATTTGGCGGTGGCGGATTTAATGACGGGAATAATGCAATCAATCAATGGATGCTGGATGCCATCAGTACAGATCCGGATACAGGAGAACCCTATAACAAAGATTATTGGAGCACTTATAAGGCAGCTACAATGACACAGATGAAAAAAGACTGGGCGGCGAAGTTCGGTGCAGCGGAACCGGTCGATTATATGAAGAAGAATAACATCCTGTTAATCAGCCCCAATGTGAGCGTATCCCTTCCCAGCGATCCGGCGGATATATCCATAATCCGAAATCAGTGCAGCGATCTGTTCAGTGATTATTCCTGGAGAATGATTTATGCAAAGGATGACGCAGAGTTTGATTCCCTGTGGAGTGAGATGTGTACACAGATGGATGGAATGGGCTTTCAGGAGCTGTCCAAATTTGACAAGGAAAAGTACCAGATTGAGCTGGATGCCAAACTGGCTGTAAAACAATAGAAAAAGGATTCACTGGAGAGGACAAATCATGGATATAACGTCAATACTTCCGGAGGGCACAAGCTTCGCATTCTGGGAGCAGGAACAAAGATATGAACAGGAACTGCATGTCGACTGCAATCAGGGGGGAGCGCCGGGAGATCGTGACGGAAGTATACAAAAACCCTTTCAGACGATTAATGAAGCAGCTGCAGCTGCAGTTCCGGGAACCAGGGTATGGATTCATGGCGGTGTGTACAGGGAGTGTGTACACCCTGCCATGGGCGGAACCGGTCCGGATCGGATGATCTGTTATGAAGCCTGGCAGAAAGAACCGGTATGTATTAAAGCTTCTGTTGAGGTAAAGAATTTTATTCCCAGCCAGGGATGGAGACTGAACCATTTTTCCTCTGACGCGTTATCGGAAGGGATTTCTATCTGGGAGCTGAAGCTGAACCCGGAAGATTTTAAAGGGTATAATCCATTCTGCGCAGTGAATATTCTTCATGACAGATTGTTTCTGGAATACGATAAAACCGATATGACCACGTATTTAAACAGACGGGGATTGATATTTAGCGACGGAAAGCCGCTGGTACAGGTGCCGCTTTACCAGCAGATGGGCACACAGGAGAATACGTATTGGGTGGAAGCCAATGGCCAGACTGTCCATTTTCGATTAAGAGGTGACGATGACCCGGGAAAACATCTTATTGAGGTTACATGCCGGGAGCAATGCTTTGCACCGGAGATTCCCTTTTTATCCTATATAAAAGTAAAGGGGATCACCTGTGCACATGCGGCCACCGGTGCGCCGGTTCCCCAGAGAGGTTCCATATCCTGTTACAGGGGGCATCACTGGATTATTGAAGACTGTGAAGTGGATTGGGCAAATGGTGTGGGTATTGATATTGGGAACGAATGCTGGCATCACTGCGTGCCGGAGGATCAGATCATCGGAAATACCATAATCCGTGGCTGCCGGATTAAGAATGCAGGAGTATGCGGCATTGCCGGATTATTTGCCCAGGATCTTTTAATAGAAGACAATCTGATCGAGGGCACAGGCTGGCAGCGGATGGAACTGTCCTGGGAAGCCGGAGGCATGAAAATACATAATTGCAGGAACAGTCTGATCAGAAGAAACATTTTCACAAAGACATTCCGGGCTGATCATTTGTGGCTGGACTGCAGCAATGAAAATAACCGGATTACACAAAATCTGTTTTTGGACGGGATAGAACAGCGGGAAGCTGTTTTCATTGAATGCACCAGAGACGGCGTTAATTTAATCGATAATAATATATTCTGGAATGTGGAAGGCAGATTTGATACAGGAAGTGTCCCGCAGGAGACTGGTTCTTCGGGATGGTATAAGATGGAAGAGGACGGAATTGTAAATGGTTATGCAATTTATGCGGAAGGTACCGACCATTTATACATCGCCAATAATTTAATCGCAAAATGCAGGAGTGCCGGATATTTTGCAAAGCCGGTCGCATTCCGCATGCATGGCAATCTCAGGGGAGGAACATCAAGAGATGCCCGCTTCATGAACAATATTTTTTATGAATGCGGGGAAGCAGCCATTAAAATGCCCACTGAGAAAAACCAGGCAGAAGGCAATCTTTATGTTTCCATGAACGGGGGGTATTTGAGAATTCTATATCCGGCTCCCCCATGCTGCCTTGATCTTCCTGCATGGCAGGAATTTTATGGATTTGATAAAGAGGGGCAGGAGGGAGTCTTTCAGATTGATTTGGATACGGAGCAGTATACGCTTGAGTTCCGTTCTGCGGATCAATATCCATGGGATACCATGAGAGGACGAGAACGGCATCATTATGTGATGAAACCGGAGGATATTAAAACAGTAAAGAAAGACCTGCTGGTATCCAGTGATTTTTTCGGTACGCTTCATGGAAACGATTATTGCAAACCTGGACCGTTTAAAGAGCTGGTCTCCGGCAGAATCTATCATATTGATCCAAGAAAACTGGTAAGCCAGGAAGGGAGGCAATCATGATTCGGATTGTAAAAACGGAAAATGGTCTGGTGAGAGGAATTGAGGCAGCCGATCCCAGGATTACTGCATTTAAGGGAATTCCTTTTGCAGCACCCCCTGTGGGGGAAAACAGATGGCGGGAGCCCAAACCATGTGAGAACTGGGAGGGAATCCGTGACTGTTACCGGTTCGGTCCCATATCCATGCAGGGGGTGCCGGGGCTGGGAGATAATATCTATGACAGGGAATGGCATGTGGACCCTGAAATCGCAATGAGTGAGGACTGCCTTTATTTAAATGTCTGGACCGGAGCAAAGAAAGCAGATGAGAAACGCCCTGTTCTGGTATGGTATTTTGGCGGCGGGCTTCAATGCGGATATACTGCTGAAATGGAATTTGACGGAGAAAGACTGGCACGAAGAGGTATTATTGTGGTTTCCGTCAATTACCGGGTGAATCTGTTTGGATTTCTCTCTCATCCGGAGCTGACCGCCAGCCAGCCGGATGCTCCGGCCAATTTCGGACATCTGGACCAGCTGGAAGGTTTAAAATGGGTCATCAGAAACATTGAGGCATTTGGCGGTGATCCGCAAAATATAACCATAGCAGGTCAGTCCGCAGGCGGAGGCAGTGTTATGACGCATCTGACTACTCCAAGAAGCCAAGGCCTGTTTCAAAAAGCAATTGTGTTAAGCGGGGTTTTCTGCCGCCCATACGATAAAAATCCGGATCCGTTCAGCCACACATTGTCTGATGCAGAAAAAACAGGTGAAAAGTTCTTTGAATTTATCGGAGCAAAGGACCTTACCCAGGCCAGAGCGATGGACGGGAAGCTGCTGCATGAAAAATATGAGCAGTTTGGCGGATTTATGGGAACTGTCATTGACGGAAAATTCTGCTTTGGCAATTCCTTCCAGCGTTTTATGGAAAATAAGAGGGCCTTGGTTCCGGTAATGGCGGGGAATACCTCAGATGAATTTTTTGATTCCATCCATGCAGATTCCGATGAGGAGCTGAAGGAAAAAGTAAAGACGCTCTTTCCCGGACAGGAGGAAGAGTTTCTCCGGCTGCTTGGAAATGAAGCGCGGGATAAAGAGGGGAATGCCGGTTCCATAAGCAGCATCGAGTTTGCTGTAAGAGGATTGTTTCACGAAAATGCCCGGCAAAATAACCCGGTTAATTGCTATTACTATACCTTTGATGCGGATATTCCCGGCTGGGATCATCCGGGGAACTTCCATTCCGTTGATTTATGGTTCTTTTTTGAGACACTGGCAAAATGCTGGCGGCCATTTGAAGGTAAGCATTACGATCTGGCGAGACAGATGGCAAATTACTGGGCAAATTTTGTGAAGACAGGCGATCCAAACGGAGAAGATGCAAATGGAAGCCCAATGCCGGTGTGGCTGCCGTTTACGGAAGAAAATCCGGACGGAATGTTGTTTTCCACAGAGAAAATTGGAATGAATCAGAAGAAGGAAGAGGAACTGATGGCGTTTTTATTAAACAGACTGAAGGAGAAGTCTGAGTAACAACAGGTGATTGCCGGAATGGAGAAAAGATGAAAAAATATGCAGTAAATCCCTATTTGCCTTCATGGGAATATATCCCCGACGGGGAACCATATGTGTTTGGGGACAGAGTATACGTTTATGGTTCCCATGATTTTTACAATGGTTATGTTTTCTGCCTGGGAGATTACGTCTGCTGGTCAGCACCGGCAGATGATCTTGGAAACTGGCGGTATGAGGGCGTGATTTATCCGAAAACCAGTGACCCCATGAACAAGGATGGAAAGATGTGTCTTTATGCACCGGATGTGGTAAAGGGGTCCGATGGAAGGTATTATCTTTACTATGTCCTTGATAAGGTGCCGGTGGTATCGGTTGCAGTTTGTGACACCCCGGCAGGAAGATATGAATTTTATGGATATGTCCGGGATAAGGACGGGGGGCGCCTGGGAGAGAGGCCTGGTGACCAGCCCCAGTTCGACCCCGGAGTTTTAAGAGAGGATAATAAAATCTATCTCTACTGCGGTTTCTGCGGTCCCCAGGATGAAACCAGAATCGGGGCCATGGTGACGGTGCTTGCAGACGACATGGTAACGGTTTTAGAAGAACCGGTCGTAATTGCACCCAGTAAGCCGTATAGCGCAGGTACCGGTTTTGAAGGGCATGAGTTCTTTGAAGCACCTTCGATCAGGAAAAAAGGCAGTACCTATTATTTCATCTATTCCTCAGTAGCCATGCATGAACTGTGCTATGCAGTCAGTGACAGTCCGGTGAGCGGATTTACCTATGGAGGAGTCATTGTCAGCAATTGTGATGAGGGGATTGATACTTATAAGCCAGCCGGGATGCATACGGCTTATGCTGCCAATAATCACGGAAGCCTGGTAGAGATTCTGGGTAAATGGTATATTTTCTATCACAGGCACACCAATGGAACCTGGTTCAGCCGTCAGGGCTGCGCGGAGCCTGTTTCAATTCTGGAAGATGGAACGATTCCCCAGGTGGAAATTACAACCAGTGGGATGGGAGGTCTTTTGCCGGGAAAAGGTGAATATGGCGCTTATCTGGCCTGTAATTTGTTCCAGACGGAACAAAAACCGGAAGTGCTTATTCCCAGAATCATGCAGGATGGAAGAGATGGAGATGAAGAGCCGGGATATATTGCCCATATAACAGATGGGGTTACTGCCGGATTTAAATATTTTGAATGTGAGGATATAAAACGTATAACGATTACTACGAGAGGTTATGCAGCCGGGTATTTTGAAGTGAAACATGCATGGGACGGGGAAGTACTTGCTAAAATCCAGATACAGTATACCAATGTATGGGAGAGCTGCTCCGCTGATTTGGAGATGGAAAATGGGAAGCAGGCCATCTATCTGACTTACCGGGGTAATGGGGATGCAAGTTTATTATCCTTCTCGCTGGAGTAAATGAGTTTCATAAGTTAAATGATTAAAAACTGCTGCAGGCGGGGATTACTCAACTGCAGCAGTTTTTTCTGCTGAAAAGCCGTTTATACAAAACATTTGCTAATAAACAGAAATATCGGGTACAATAAGAGGAATAAAGAGACTTAACTGATTGAAAGGAGTAGCGATGAAAGCATTTAAAAAAATTTCAATTGTAACCGGTTTTTTGGTATTCTGTGTGGGTGCATCCGCTGGCTGTGGGAAAAACAGGATAAAATCACCGGATCAGACAACTGCTCCGACGAATGTGTCAGCTAGTACCGAAGCAGTGACAACAGCAGCTTCCTCTGCAGCAGCAGAGACCACCGCTATGAGCGATTCACAAAATACAACAGAGGAAGCTTTAAAGGAACTGGGATTCATTTACAAGGAAAATACAATTACCCTTTTAGACATAACAGATGACCAAAAGATTGAAGGCATGCTTGGAAAAGCAGAAAATATTAAAACTCACACATATTCTTCTTCTGATGGATTAAACATGGACCAGCTGACAGGAAAGACAGAAAAGCAGTACCTTTATCCCGGACTTGTTATTAAAACAATTGATGCAGCGGAAGATAACAAGTTCTATATTTATCAGATTGAAATAACCAGCCCCCAATATATGACTGTGAAAAACGTTAAGGTGGGAGACAGCTTTGAAACGTTGAAAGAAACTTATCCGGAAGGCAATTTACTGGGCGGAGAAATAAGTAACGGTGAAGACGATTTCCGCATTGAGGAAAAAGATTATACAAATGTAATGAACTTTCACATAAAGAATAAGAAAGTGGCAAGTATCCAGATCTATTCTCTCATAGATTAATTAAAAGTCCCGGAAAAGAAAGGTAGAATTTATTATGAAGAAATTAGTTGCTATTATGTTAAGTGCAGTTTTGGCTTTATCATTTACCGCGTGCTCAAAACAATCAGCAAAAGCCCAGATGCCCAACCCCTTTGCAGATTGCAAAACAATAGAAGATGCAGAAAAAATCGCAGGTTTTCATGTTACAGCCCCGGATAAAATCCCGGAAGGCTATACTCAGAGCATCATACAGGCAATTAAGGACGATCTTGTACAGATTATTTATAAAGATGGTGAGAATGAAATTACATTCCGTCAGGGGAAAGACAGTGAAGGAAACGGTGACATCAGCGGTGATTATAACCAATACAAAGAAAAGAATACAATAATGACCGGAGACTTGAAAGTTTTGATCAGGGGAAATGACGGTAAAGTGAGCAATGCTGTCTGGACCAATGGGGAACATGCATTTTCAATCACGGCAAACCCGGGGGAAACCGGTCTTGATAAAAATGTTATCCTCAGTATGATCGATAGCATCAGGTAATTAAATGCATTATTGTTATGTTATGGCTGATATGAGAACTAAGTAATAGATTCACTGTTGCTTCAATGCGATACACTCACCGTATTTTACAGTTGTTTCTATTCCTTTTTTCATATTTTCAATGATACGTTCATCCATTTGAATGATTCCCCTTTTAAGAAGAATAATAATTGTTGATCCTCCAAATTCAAAATATCCTTTTTCAGCACCGCGTTCTGTATAGATATGGTTATTGTAATTGTGAATTTTTCCGACAATAAGCGCTCCGATTTCCATTTGTATAACAGTATCAAAGTTCTTTGTATTAATAATTGTATACTCCCTGGAATTTTGAATGTATACAGGGTAAGTATTTAAAGCTGTGGGCCGCACGCAGTGAAGAATACCGGGTATGGATACCTGTTTCACTGCCAGACCATGATCTATATAGCAGTATCTATGATAATTTTGAGGAGCCAGACGAAAAATCAGACAGGTGCCATTCTGATATTCATCGGCCAGTTTCTGATTTTGAAGTAATTGTTCGATGGAATAGCATATATTCTTAATCCGGAATGTTATATCTGTTTGGATGGGATAAACGCTTAGGAAGCCGTCACAGGGGCTTACAAACCGGAAGGCCGCCTGTTCAATATCCTGTGGCAGAATGTTTCTCTTTCTGGTAAAAAAACTATTAAAGCTGGAATAATTCTGACATTCACAGTCTTCTGCCGGTATATGATGTTTTCTGATATATAGTGGAACCAGCCATCCGGATGCCGGTGAATTTAAATATCTGGCTGCCAGTCTGGAAAAACCAGGCTGCGTCAGCCATTTGAGAAAACAGCGTCCCAATGCTGTTTCATAAAGAAATCGTATGTAGAGCGATTCTTTCATCCTGGTACCTCCAGCAGCATTTTTAAAATAATTATTCCAGCAGCCATTAATCCAATTTTCCCCTTCATTTCCGGCTTTTTTATTTTAACAGGGGATATAAATAATACAGCCATAATAAACAACAGAGCTGTAAAGATACCGGGTGCCAGCCCGGGCCATATTTTTTGAAGTATGTACACTACCGGAAGAATCAGAGCGACGCTTGTGACAGGAAGTCCATCATATTCACTTCGTATTTCTGTACTGGAGTTCTGGCGCTTTTCTTCCACGACGTTAAAATATGCAAGACGAATCAAAGCACACAATGTATAAGTACAGGAGGCGAGCATGTTTAAAAAGCTTCCGGGAAGAATGAAATATACAAACAATGCCGGAAGGATTCCAAAGGCGATGAGATCACTCAGGGAATCTATCTGAATGCCGAATTGCTTTTCCATGTGGTTCCGCTGTTTTGTTGCGGCGATGCTGCCGTCAAACATATCACAAAGGCCGGAAATCATGAGGCATAGGATTGCCGGCTTTTGGATACTGTTTATTAAAAAAATTATGCCAAGGAATGAAATCAGCATTCCTGAATACGTCAATATAACAGTATAGTTATAAAATCCTAACAGATGTTTGTTCATAAGATCCCTTCTCCATTTCATTTATAAGATTTCTGCAAAAATCAGGCTATAGGCCAGAATACACCAGGGTTTGGCTAAAATAATAATCCATATAAACTTTTTTGAACTTATACTGGTCAGTCCGGAAAAATAGCAGAGAAAATCATCTGGGAACAGCGGAAGGAGGATTGAGGCAAATAATAGAATGGAAAAACGCTTGCTGTCACCAAGCCTGGCTGACCAGATTTCATATTGTTTATTTGTAAATAAGGCTTTGATCAGACCGATGCCGAATTGCCGTGCCAGAAAAAAAGCAATAATAGAACCAATGCTGATTCCAATGTAGTTATACCAAAAACCGCCGAAGGAGCCAAAGAGGATTGCGCCGACTGCACAACCGAAAAAACCTGGAAGAACAGGAAGCACTACCTGAGCTGCCTGTAATAAGATAAGTACTGCAGGAGCCATTATTCCAAATCCTTTTATATAATTCCTGAGAGAATCAAGGGTATGAAATTGTCCCTGTGCATATGCATTTATAAAGAAAAGTAAAACAACGGTCAGTAACAGTAGAAATCCCGCAGTTACTACCTTTTTTCTTTTTATTGTAAAGTCGTATTTAAAGTTATTTACCATGTTTGAAGTTGTTTCCTCCTTTCCTGTGCAACTATTGTTGCATGGAAATATTAATCCATCCTGAAATAATTCTTAACAATTCTGAAGCATATCAAAATGGCGGAAAGTAAAATTAGATCTTCAGAAAATTTAAGAATTATTTAGCAGATTTTTATGATAAAAAAAGTATAATGAAAATGGTGGTGAAAATATGAATAGTGGAAATATTTTAATGGTGGAAGATGACTCAGATATCAGGGAAGGCGTAAGAGTATTACTGGGCAGTGAAGGCTATACGGTTATGGAGGCGGAATCGGGAAACAGAGCGTTGGATATGCTCACCGAAGAGTACGACCTGATTATTCTGGATATTATGATGCCGGGGATATCCGGAATCCGGACATGCGAGGAAATACGTAAAATTTCCAATGTTCCTATCCTTTTTTTAACAGCAAAAGCCAGAGAGTCGGATAAATTGTTGGGATTAATGGCAGGTGGAGACGATTATCTGCCCAAACCATTTTCTTATGCAGAACTTTTGGGAAGAGTTAAGGCATTGCTGCGCAGGTATCACGTATATCAGGGGAAAAATTATGAAAAAACAGAAGAAGCAGCTTTTGTGGAATGGAAAGGAATACGAGTTTCCATTGCTTATAATGAAGTATTAATTGAAGGGCAGAATGTGGAACTGTCAGAGATTGAATATCAGATTTTAAAACTGCTGGTGCAGTATCCCAACAAAATATTTTCAGCCGAGAATATATATGAAAGCGTGTGGAAGGAACCGTATTTTTATGGTTCCAACAATACCATTATGGTGCATATACGAAAGCTGAGACTGAAAATCGAGAAAAATCCTCAGGAACCGAAACGGATTTGTACTGTATGGGGAAAGGGGTATCGGATTGGGTAAAATTTGGATATCAGCAAAAGAAAAAATGGGTTGTTTTGTAAAAAGCCTTGTTGGAGAACTGATTCTTCTGCTTTTTGCAAGCGCGGCTGTTGCATGCCTCCTTTTTTTTATACTGAATATAGTTGTGGGAGCAGGTATTAATTATTTTTTTACTACCACATCTTATCTGGAAAAAGTAGAAGTAAAAACAGTTCAGAACTTGCAGGATTATGTGATAAAAAATAATCTTAGTCCTTCTGACAGCCGTAAATTGTCGGAATGGGTAAAAAATCAATCGGTGATATATCTGGAAATATATCGGAATGATACTTTGTTATATGTATCAGATCTGTTGGGCGACGAGGATGATTATAATGAAATGGAAGTTCCCTACTACAGAGATAGTTATTATCAGCTCATCTTTGCGGATGGAAAAGCAGAGGTGTTTCTGCAGGGCGCTTTTGCTTATCGGTACCATATGTATGCACTTGTCGCGGAACTTTTAATCAGTTTTCTTGTATTTATGATATTATTTATTTGGGGAGTCAGAAAGCGGATACATTATATCCAAAGCCTTCAGAATGAGGTTGGTATTATGCAGGGCGGTTGTCTGGAACATCCGGTTACTGTAATAGGAGAAGATGAATTAGCAGGACTTGCAAATGATTTAAATCAGCTTCGTCGTTCACTTATGTATAATTTTGAGAGAGAGAATGAGCTTCGGCAGGCGAATCAGAATCTGATTATAGGTATTGCCCATGATTTGAGAACTCCGCTTACTGCGTTGACCATGTATGTGCAGATTCTTATGTCTGAGGTCTGTAAGGATAAAAATATGAATCAGTATTATCTGGATAAAGTTATGCTGAAAGCAGTGCAGATGAAGGAGTTATCAGACCGCCTGTTTGAATACTGTCAGGTCATGGATAAAAGCAAAGAAGAAAATCTGGAAGAAACAAGGACATTTCAAAGTGTATTCAGTGATTATTTATCTGAGATGGTATTATTTCTGGAAAGCCAGGGATTACATACAGTGACTGAGTTGGATTGGAAGAAAGCTGCGGTTGCGGTCAGAATGGATTATATAGCACGGATTATAGATAATTTAAGCATGAATCTTGTACGATATGCCAGTCGTGAAGAGATGATCAGGATCCGCACTGTTTATGAGGATAATGCAGCTGGAATAGAAATTTGTAACATGATACGGCATCAGGATCCGCCTATGGAAACTTCGAAAATCGGCATGGAAAATGTACGTTATATGATGGAAGCAATGAATGGAGAATGCCTGGAAGAAATAGATGAAGAAATATACAGGCTTCGGCTTCTGTTTCCAAACCAGGAATAGGAGAGTTAAAAAGACCAGTCTATCTGTTTAAAAACATGCACATTTTTGTTCCGGAGATAAGTTCAGAATTGTTAAGATATGAATCACAAATAATTAAGGAAAGACTGTTAAAATGTGAACTATCAAAGCAATAGAACTTTGAAAAAGCATAAAGCAGGAGGATAACAATGAAACAATTATTAACGAAGATGGCAGTTTTTATGATGGCAGCTGCGATGTCAGTATCGGTAGCAGCATGTGGTAATCAGGATAAGAAAGCGGATGGAAAACAACAGCCAGAGACAACTCTTTCTTCAAAGGTCACAAAAGAAAAGAAAAAGGCTCCGGAACAGAAGAAAGAAACAAGTGCCGCTGTAAAGAATGCAGAGAAGGAAACAACACAGGCTGCAAAAAAAGCAGACGAGCAAAAAACAACACAGGCTGCAAAAAAAGCAGATGAGCAAAAAACAACAAAGGCTGCTAAAACAACAGAGCCGGCAAAAAGCACAGATAATAAAAAGACAGATAATAAAATAACAAAAAGTAAAAGCCAGGAGAGCACAACTAAAAAGAATTAAAATATAATTAAAAAATTTTAAGCAGGCAGAATTCTGATAGAGGAAGCTGCCTGTTTAAGGCGTTAAAAAGAAGTGGAGTCAGAATGAGAAAATTTGGAAAAATAATCGGATTTTGGGGAATTTTTCTCCTGTTGTTAATTCAGAGTTCTTATTTGTTTATGCCTAAAAAGAATACGGTGGAAGACGGAATGGCGGACAGAGATATACATGCAAATGGAGTGCTGGCAGAACCTTCCAATACTCTGGATGTGATTGTTGTGGGCGACAGTGAGGGATATTCAGCAATTTCTCCCATGGTGATGTGGAAAGATCATGGTATAACATCCTTTGTCTGCAGCCAGTCGGGACAGCGCTCCGTGGAAGCATATTATATGCTTAAAAATGCATTAAAACACCAAAATCCCAAGCTGGTAATTCTGGAGACAGATTTATTCTATCACCACCGGGATGTACAGACAGAATTAAATCATGCGCTGGAAAAGATGTCACAGTACTATTTCCCAGTCTTTAGATATCATGACAGGTGGAAAAAGCTCACTGCCCGTGATTGGAAACAGGAGTGGGATTTTAGCCAGCGGGATTGTATGAAAGGGTTTCTTCATAGTAAAAAGGTAGCAGCTTATAAGGGCGGTGAATATATGAATCAATCTGATGGAAGAGAGCCGCTTGACCAGACAGTGACCTTCTGGACAGATAAGATCGTGAAACTGTGCCGGGAAAAACAGATCAGCCTGCTGTTAGTAGGAGTCACTGCACCAAAAAACTGGGATTACAGCCGACATAATACAGTGAATGATTATGCTTTGAAAAATAAAGTTCCCTATCTGGATTTAAACCTTTTCACTAAGGAATTAAAGATGGACTGGAGCAGGGACAGCAGAGACGGAGGAGACCACTTGAATACCAGCGGAGCCGATAAGGTAAGCCGCTATTTAGGCAGTTATCTGGCTGCACATTATGGATTGACGGATCATAGGAGTGATTTAAAGTACATTGAGTGGAACAAAGAGCTGGATCAATACCTGATCAATATATCAGATAAGGGAGCATCCAGCTAATAAATCCACTTTTCAGGGGCAGCCATACCTGATTGAAACTTCTCAAGAAATAAACCTGCATGATATCCGTCTGCTACGGCATGATGAACGGTAATAGAAAGCGGCATCCATTTTCTGCCGTCTCTGTCATAAAATTTCCCGGCTTCTATAACCGGAAAATAATAGGAGCTGATACTGGTATAAGGGACCGGTGTATAGCTGGAAAATTTGATCCATGGCAGCATTCCTATCATAAAATTATTCCTGGGTGGCATATCCGGCTTAGCTAATATACCGTGGTTATCTGCATACTTATTTTGGTCACTCATGTAATTGTCATAAAAGGTATAAAAATCGGAGTCATATTCCGTCCACATGCTGGATATGGTTTTATCGTCCTGATGGAAACATGCATAAGCAGGATGTAAAACCTCATAATAACCCAGCTTTCCATCTAAATCGGCAATTCGAAACTCATTTTGTTCTGCTATGAGTTTTGATACCAGGTATAAAAAAGCGGGAAAAAACTTTCTGTTCTGCTTTTTTATCATATCGAAGGTATTTGTTATATCTGATTCAATACTGATTGAATAACCGGTAGGCATCATTTTGGTAAAATAATGAAAATATTGCTTTCTGTTCCAATTATCGAAATCAATTGGATGAAAGGCAGTGTTTATGTCTGACATTTGCGTTCTCCTTTTTTTATTCAGACTCAGGCTTCCAGTACCGCGAGCCATCCGGTTCCCGGCGCAGAAGCCCTTTATCAATCAGTTCTCTTCTGAGCAGAAAGTCAATTTTTCTTTCCACAGTTCCAGGAGTGTGTTTACATCATCTGAAAACTGACGATCTGTCTGAGTGTCCTTTTTTTCTATTTCCTCCACTAGTTCAAAGGAAAAGGCGGATGCCCCATATTGTTTCCAGGCTTTTAGCATACATATTTCAGGACAGGAATCCGTTGTTTTCGAAAAAGTAAACCGGTTCTTAGATCCCTGCATATCGAAACTGGCACGTAACCAGTATGAATCATCTCCGCTGCATTGAATGCGGTATATTCCCCCGGTAAGAACTCTGTTTTTGTATTGCTCTTTTAATGCTTTTCTGTTTGAGTTTTCCATTTTGTCATAACCTTTCTGAAAAAGTCTGTCTGCGGTCCTTTCCACATCATTTTAGCTCCCTGTTATGGTCTTTTCAATAAACGCTTCGTAGAGTTTCCTGTATGCCTGTATTTTTATTTCCATTTGTTTTGATTATTAGGATAGAATAAGAATAAAACCGGATACTAAATAAATAACTGTCTATGAAAGAACGAGGAGTTTTGTAAAATGGCAAATATAATTAACTATGCAGAAAATGAATTATCGGATTTTAGCAGAAAACCGTTTCATTCTGTTGACAGCCTGATACTATCCGGATTTTCATACATTGGTCTTGCTTCTTTTGTGCCTGGATTTCAGTCCGGTGGGACATTTCCAACCATTGGAAGCCTTTTGAAAGCAGAGCATTTTAAAGAGATGTTTCGTGATGTCCGGGCTGAAGAAAACAGTTTAAGGCTTTTGTTTGCCATGGCTGCAAGTCCGCGTTATCGTGATTTAACACTGGGATTTTACCGGGAAAAACAGGACTGCATTCTGGATAAACAGTTTTGTGCCTTGACCGTCTTTCTGGATGAAAATACGGCTTATATTGCATTCCGCGGAACGGATACTACTTTAGCAGGATGGAAGGAAGATTTTAACATGGCGTTTCAATGCCCGTTGCCCTCACAGGAAGAGGCGGTCCGTTATGTAACAGAGGTTGCCTTACATTTTAACGGAAAGCTTATATTAGGCGGACATTCCAAAGGAGGCAATCTGGCTGTATATGTCTATGCAAAGTTAAACCGGCAGTTAAAAGACCGGATTGTGAAGGTTTATTCTCACGACGGACCTGGATTTAAGGAAAATACCTTAGACCTTCCTGAACTGGAGAACAGTCACAGGATTGTGGAAAAGACAGTGCCTCAGTCATCGGTGATTGGCATGCTGCTGGAGAACCAGGAGTGCTTTTCCATCGTAAAGAGCAGCAGGACCGGTCTTTTGCAGCACGATCCTTTTTCATGGATCATAGAAGGGGATCATTTTGTAATTGTTGAACGGTTAACGAAAAGTGCCAAATACATGGATAAATCACTGCATAACTGGCTGCGAGCAGTTTCTGATGAAGAACGGGAGCGTTTTGTCAATGCGCTGTATTCCGTTCTGGATACTGAAGATACACAAAACATCAGACAGATCGGATCTGAGTGGCACAAAAACCTTCCCCTGATGATGGGGCGGATGAGAAATCTTGATGAATACTCCAGATTTTTAATCCATAAAATGCTGAAAACCATGGCTGCATCTGCTCTTAAAAGCATCACGGAAAAGGGGGAGGATTGACAGCTGATTTAGATTAAAGTAATATGAAAACAGCAGTTAAATGGGGAAGAACGGCGGCAGTTTCAAAAAAGGGGTAAGAAGCATGAGGTTACTGATTGTAGAGGATGAAATTCGGATCAGAGAAGGAATTCAAAAGCTTTTAGGCAAGATGAGGCAGGATTACGATATTGTGGGCGAAGCGGAAAACGGGGAAGACGGGCTTCGGATGTTAAAAGAGCTGAAGCCGGATATTGTGATAACAGATATCAGAATGCCAAAGATGGATGGCCTGGAGATGATGAGCTATGCGGTGAAAGCTGGAATTACTGCGAAAGCTATCGTATTAAGTGCCTATTCGGAATTTGAATATGCCCGTCAGGCGATGAAGCTTGGAGTGACAGAATATTTGCTGAAACCCATCTCGCTCAATGATTTTTCACAGGCACTGGAACATGTTGAGCTGCAGGTGGAAAAGGACAGGCAGGAGAAGCCTGAAAAGATCGGAACGCTGGAGCAGATACTCTATGATTTCATAAACGGGCGAATGAAGATGGAAGAGGATATAAGTGCTTATTTAAAGCACAGTTATCAGATGGAAGAAGCTGAGAGACTGGTATTGATCTATGTATATCTGGGAAACCGTTATGAAGAAGAAAAAGATGGAGCCATGAAACAGTTACGTCATGTTTTTTCCGTGTATCCGGATCTGTCTTTCTGCATTCTGGATCTTATATACAGAAAATCAATGGTTGTAGTTCTTTACCATTACAAGGATGCCCATGATCTGGAGCGGTGGCTGCAGCAGCAGATTCTAAAGCAGAGACCCCGGAGGATGACCTTTGGATGGACAGAGGTTACGGGAGCGGCTGCATTGAAGAGCGGGCTTGACAGTCTCAGCCCTTATATGGACTGGAATATATCCTTTGATGAGGAAATTCTCATTTCCTATCCCAAGATTACGCATGTTCAGACGGTGCCCTGCATCTATCCCATTGAGCTGGAGACAAGGATAAAAGTGGCAATCTGTTCAGACAACTGGGATAAGGCAAAAGCGCTTATGAGAGAATTTCATGACAGTTTTCATGACGGTAAGATCTATGCCCCCAGGGAAATCAAGGAATGTTATGTGCGCTTTTTGTGGGCCGTAATGGGAATTGCCAAGGAACTGGGGTGTATCAACTTTGAGTCTTTAAAGCAGCAGAAGCTTTTAGAGATGATTATGGAGGCAAAGCGGAGAGAGGAACTGGCACACGGGGCAGATTTCCTGTTTGACTGTATAAAACCCCGGGAGGAAGAAAAAGAGATCACACATCTGACGGTAAGGCGGGTCAGAAGCATGATACAGGAATTTTATCAAAGCGGTATTACACTGGATGAAATTGCCTCAAAGCTGAATGTCACTCCTGAATATCTGGGAACACAATTTCATAAGGAAATGGGGCTGACCTTCAGTACATACATGAAAAATTTCAGGATCGGCAAGGCAAAGGAACTGCTGTGCGGGACGCATTTAAAACTGTATGAAATAGCAGCTAAGGTAGGTTATTCTGATCCGAAATACTTCAGCAAGGTGTTTAAGGAGATGACAGGCCAGCTTCCGGCAGATTACAGAAAGACTTTAAAATAGGCAAAGCGTTTAGGTTTTTCCTCCTTTTCAAGGTTTCCCGTATTTTGGGAAACAGTCATACAGTGTAAGATGATTTCAGTGGAAATAAATGAAAAGGAGGACTATTTTCAGTGAAACAAATCAAAAGCTTTTTCCGGTATGAGAATATCGGGCTGCTGTATGCGCTTCCGGCGTTTCTTTATATGCTGTTTTTTGTGGGATATCCCATTGTCAGCAATCTTATCTTAAGTCTTCAGAATGTTACGGTCAGGAATCTGGTCCGTGGATCGAGGGACTTTATTGGTTTTGATAATTACATAAAACTGATGCAGGATACTGTTTTTTTAAGGGCGATGTTTAATACCCTGCTGTTTACGGTCAGCTGTCTGATTGTCCAGTTTGTCATCGGCTTTGCGCTGGCACTGCTGTTTCAAAAAGATTTTTCCTTTGCCAGGCCGGTCAGAGGGCTTCTTATGATACCCTGGATGATTCCCATGACCGTGACTGCTTTGATTTTTAAGTTTATGTTTTCCACCGATGTGGGGATTATCAATTATTTCTTAAAAAGTGCAGGTCTGATCTCAGAAAATATTCAGTGGCTAACAAGCCCGGCTACTGCGATGACTGCAGTTATTATAGCAAATATCTGGATTGGAATTCCCTTTAATACAATTCTGATTTCAACAGGACTCACCACAATCCCCCTGGAACTGTACGAGAGCGCAGCTATAGATGGAGCAAATGGAAGACAGAAATTCTTTAAAATCACACTTCCCCTGATGAGAACCACAATCGAATCCCTTCTGGTTCTGGGTTTTATTTACACCTTCAAGGTTTATGATATGGTCTATGTAATGACTGGGGGCGGTCCGGTAAATTCCACCCATTTGCTGTCCACTTATTCCTATAAATTGTCCTTTGAGATGTTCCAGTACAGCCTTGGCTCTTCCGCTGCCAATGTACTGCTGGTAATTTTGCTGCTAGTGGGCGTTGTGTATTTAAAAATCACGATGAAAGGGGAGAAGGAGTGATGGAGAAGGAAAGAAAAAAGGGGAAAAAGGAATTTCTGTTATGCTTTATTTCGGTGGTTATCCTGTGTGTGCTGCTGTTTCCGCTGTTCTGGATTTTTATCACCTCACTGAAAACGGAAAAGGAAATCTTTCAGATTCCGCCCACGTTTTACCCCCATGTTTTAAATACAAAGTCTTATGCTGCCCAGGTTGGCAACGGAGATTTTAATATGTTCCGGTCCTTTGCAAACAGCCTTATAATATCTTCCGGAGCCATGGCAATTGCAGTTATTCTGGCTGTTCCGGCTTCCTATGCCGTGGCAAGATATCATTTCAAAGGGAGGAACGGTATGCTTTTGTGTTTTCTGGTAACCCAGATGCTTCCGGTTTCCGTCCTTTTGACACCTATGTTTATTATGTTTAAGGGAATGCATATATACAATACCTGGCTGTCGGCCATTTTATCCGATGCAACTCTTGGCATCCCATTTTCAGTGCTTATTTTAAAGAATTATTTTGCTTCTGTTCCAAGAGATCTTGAGGAAGCTGCCTATATTGACGGATGCACCCGGTTCCTGGCATTTATCAGGATTCTGCTTCCGGTAGCAAAGCCCGGAGTGGTTGTTTGCGCGATCTTTTCCTTCCTGTATGGCTGGGGAGATTTAGCCTATGGCATGACATTTATTCTGGACCAGAAGAAACGGCCGATTACAGCGGGAATCTTTAATTTCATGGGACAGTACGGCACAAAGTGGAGTTATTTAACTGCCTTTGCCATCGTGACGATTATACCGGTTGCGCTGATCTTTTTATTTATGCAGAAGTATATCATATCGGGAATGACAAGCGGGGCAGTTAAGGGATAGAAGTTTTGGAATTGAGAGGGAGCCATATGAAAAAAGTGAGTCTGAAGAAAAAATTAATCCGCCTTTTCTGGGCGACTTCTACCATTCCAATTCTGGTATTAAGCTTTTATTATTTCTATAACATTTCGGTTACATTAAAAAAGAACACCCAGGAGCTGACCAGTGTAAGCTTAATGCAGATGGATAATAATTTAATCATCCGGCTGAAAGCATATGAGGATCTTTTGTTCCAGATTTATACCAATGACGATGTGGTGGCCTGGGTGGACCGGCTGGATCAGAAGCAGAATGCATCGGTTGCAAAAAACCAGCTTCGCAGGTATTTAAGAGGGCTCCTTAATACAAAAGAGTACATAAAATCCATTACAGTCATTACGCCTGAGGGGCTGAGCATTACTTACAACCAGCTGTCTGCATCCACCTATGAAAATTCATGGATGAACAGCTTCAGCCTTTCCCAGGAGGAATTGTATGGGGAAGTATCCTCGGATAATCAGACCCATATTTTCCCCACCGAATACGGGACAAGATTTGCAAATGAAGATTATTATCTGCTTCATCTGGCTCACCGGATTATAGACTATAAAAATTTAAACAAAGAAAACGGCATTGTGATAGTCAGCCTGGATAAAGAATTTCTTCAGAGTGTGTGCAAGGTTCAGGGGCAGGACCGGGACAAAAGTTTTAACTTCATCATTGATGAGGCGGGGCGTATCATTGCTTACCGGGAACCGGAAAAGATAGGAAAGGTTCTCTTCGGGAAGGGGGCGCCTTTAGAAGCCAGGGTGGAAGCATGCAAAAAGTTTATAAGGGAAGAAGACTTATACGAGGAACGTTATACCTCTGTCTGGCTTTACCACGACGATACACTGGGCTGGGATCTGGTGAATGTAATGGATCAGGGAAGTTTAATGAAGAACTTAAACAGTCAGATTTATCTGATTGTAGCCTTAAGCCTCATTCTTCTTATGGTCACTGTGTTACTGACATTTGGGGTGCTGGACCGCCTGGTTGACTCAGTGAAAATGGTGGTGGCATCCATGCAGAAAGCAAGAGAGGGGGATTTAAAAGTCCGTGTAGAGACTGACAGGAAAATGCCCGTGGAAATTGAAACCATAGCAGTCCAGTTTAATGACATGCTGGAGAAGCTGGAGACTGCACTTAAAAAAGAAAAGGTGGCCGGCCAGATGCAGCGCCAGGCAGAGCTAAAGGCAATGGAAGCGCAGATTAATCCTCATTTTCTCTATAATACACTGGATACCATTAACTGGATGGCAATTGATAAAGATGAATTTGATATCAGCAATGCCATTAACTCCCTGGCCACCATACTCCGGTATGCCATTGCGGACAGCAGCGGGGAGGTTTTTGTGCGGGATGAGATCGACTGGCTGAAAAAGTACATTTATTTACAGCAGTTCAGGCTGAAAAATAATTTCACCTGCAGCATCAATGTGGATCCTGATGTGATGGACCGGCGGATCCACAAACTTTTGCTGCAGCCATTTGTTGAAAACTCCATCCTTCATGGCTTTGAGGGAACAAAGACCAATCACGTTCTGGAAGTGAGTATGTGCAGGGAAGGGGAAGAATTACGGATTCTCATCCGCGACAATGGAAAAGGGATGGAGCGTCATAAACTGGAATTAATCAGAAGGGGTATTTTTGGAGAATCGGATGCAGCGTCTCACATTGGTATGGAGAACGCCATTACCAGACTTCGGATGTACTACGGAGACGATGTGAAAATTGAGATTAACAGCACGCAGGGTATGGGAACAGAAGTTGTTTTACGAATTCCTACCTAAGAAAATTTACCCTTTCTAAGATTTGTTGAGTTTTTTTGGGGGTCTGTATCCGTTATAATGAAGTCGTTGAAACAAGAAAAATAAAGGAGGAAAAACATGAAAAAGTTAATGACAGCCTTACTTTTTGCAGCGTTGCTTGGGGGAGCGGTGACTGGCTGCAGCTCCGGAAGCGGAGCGGTATCAGCGACGGAAAGTGGGACAGAGGCTGCTAAAAGCAGTGAAAAAGCGGCGGCAGCCGGAAGTGAAAAAGCTTCGGAGACAGAAAAAAGCAAGACCGCTGGTGATGTGACAATCTGGTACTACTGGGAGACAGAAGGACATCAGAAAGCACTGAATCATATCATCGAAGAATTTAACGGATCACAAAGTGAGGTTAAAGTTCAGGCAAAGTACGTTCCCTTTGCCGATTTTAAAAAGCAGCTTTCCATCGGCGCATCTGCAGATGAGCTTCCGGATCTGGTAATTCTTGATAATCCGGATCATGCTTCTTATGCAGCTATGGGAATCTTTGCAGATTTAACCGGACGGTTTGACGTAAGCACCTATTATCCAGGCCCTGTAAATTCCTGTACATTAGACGGCAAATTATACGGGGTTCCCTTTGGAAGCAACTGTCTGCTCCTTTTCTATAATGAGGATATGTTAAAGGCAGCCGGATGCAAGGTTCCCACCACATGGGATGAGCTGCTTACGACTGCAAAAGCCTGTACAACCGGCCAGGTTTCGGGATTTGCACACTGCAGTCTGCAAAACGAGGAGGGTACCTTTAACTTCCTGCCATGGGTATGGTCGGCAGGTGCCACGGCCTATGAACTGAATTCAGAAGGCGGAATCAAAGCATTGACCATGGTGAAAAAGCTGGTTGATTCCGGCGCCATGACAAAGGAAGCAATTAACTGGACACAGGGAGACACCATGAACCAGTTCATTTCTGGAAACTTGGCCATGATGATTAACGGAACCTGGCAGGTTCCCACCATGCGCCAGGAAGCTCCTGATTTAAAATGGAACGTTGCCCCGATTCCCATGGATAAAAAACAGGCCTCCGGTTTGGGCGGAGAAAACTATGCAGTAATTGCAGGAGGCAATGAGGAAGGGGCCGTTCAATTCCTCAAATATGCCACAAGCGAGGAAACCTGCCTCTATATGATGAATGCAATGGGGTATATCTCTTCTGATTCTGTCATTGCAAAGAAGCAGTTTAAGGGGGACCCGGTATATGATGCATTTGTTGAGGAAATGCAGTATGCAAATGCAAGAGGACCGTTGCCGGAATGGCCTGACATCTCTGATGCCATATCATTGGCATTTAATGAGGTGATGACAGATTCAGGCACACCGGAGGAAGCTGCAGCGAAGGCTCAGGCAGTCATTGATGGTATTATTAAGAAATAGAGATACATACAATAAAAAAGAGTGGCGCCGGCTGTCATTGTCGACGTCACTTTGCAGAGTAAATCAGGAGGTGCAGTATGAATAAAGTAGAACTACGCGACAGATTTTTTAACAGGTACAAAGGTTTAATCAGAACGGAGATGATTCCGTATCAGTGGAAGGTTTTGAATGATGAAATTGATATAACCATTGAACGGGAACGCAACGATGATTCCATCCCCAATGAGAAAAGCCATGTTATTGAAAATTTCAGGATTGCGGCCGGAAGGAAAAAAGGAAATCATTATGGCTGGGTGTTTCAGGACAGCGATCTTTATAAATGGCTGGAGGCGGCAGCTTACACCTTGCGGGAGAAAATGGATGAGGAATTAAAGTGTCTGGCTGATGATGTTGTGGATTTAATCAGTGAGGCCCAGGAAGAAAACGGATATCTGGATACATACTTCACCATTGAAGAGCCTGATCAGAAATACAAACGCCTGTGGGAGAGCCATGAGCTATATTGTGCGGGGCATTTCATAGAGGCAGCAGTGGCTTATTATGAAGCTGTGGGAAATCAGAAGGTTCTTAAAACTGCATGTAAGCTGGCTGACCACATTGATTCTGTGTTTGGTGATGAGGACGGAAAGATTCATGGTTATGACGGTCATGAAGAGGTTGAAATCGGCCTTATGCGGTTATACCGGCTGACACAAAATGAGAGATATCTAAAACTCGCCCGGTACTTTTTATTTGTACGGGGGACAGACTGCGATGCCATGAATTCCAAACATCTTCCACTGGCCTATTATCAGGCTCACCTTCCTGTGCTGGAGCAGGATACTGCTGAGGGACACGCAGTAAGACTTGTTTATCTTTGCACTGCAATGGCTG
The DNA here is from genome assembly GCF_003432035.1 of Lacrimispora amygdalina. Lineage (GTDB taxonomy): Bacteria > Bacillota > Clostridia > Lachnospirales > Lachnospiraceae > Lacrimispora > Lacrimispora amygdalina. Next base: position 40,220 of record NZ_QOHO01000066.1, on the reverse strand, counting down.
ATGCAGCGTGTGAGACAGGGGATGAGAAGCTTCTTTCGGCGTGCAGGCGGTTATGGAAAAGTATTGTAAACCGGCGTATGTATATTACCGGGGGAATCGGTTCTACCGTTTCCGGAGAAGCATTTACTCTGGATTACGATTTACCCAATGATACCATGTACTGTGAAACCTGTGCATCTGTAGGCCTGGTGTTTTTTGCATACCGGATGCTTATGACAGAGGAGAAGGGGGAATACGGGGATGTGATGGAACGCGTACTTTATAATACGGTACTGGGGGGTGTGGCTCTTGACGGAAAACATTTCTTTTACGTGAATCCTCTGGAGGTGGTCGCGGGTAAATCATCAAAGGATCCTTTAAAGAGCCATGTAAAATGCGTTCGTCCCCAGTGGCTTGGCTGTGCGTGCTGCCCTCCCAATCTCGCAAGGCTTTTAGCCTCTGTGGAGCAGTATGTTTTTGTCCAGAAGAAAAATAAGCTTTTCGTGAATCTCTTTGTGGAATGCAAGGGAAGCTTTGAAATCGAGGATGGCATTCTGGAAATAGAACTAAAGACCGGATATCCATGGGATGGCTGTGTAGAAATAAAGTTAAATTACAGCGGAACCGCCAGTGTCTGTCTGGGAATCCGGGTGCCGTCATGGTCCGATACCTTTGATGCGGAGATAAATCATGAAAGCACAGCTTTTGAGACGAAAGACGGATTTATCTATATAAATCAGGTCTTCAAAGAGGATACCATACACCTGAAACTGGATATGGGAGCGAAGCGCTGGTATGCCCACCCGATGGTAGAAAACGATCTTGGAAAATTTGCGGTTACCAGAGGTCCCTTTGTTTATTGCCTGGAAGAAGCGGATAACGGAAAGAACCTGCACCTTTTGTCTGTGGAAAAACAGGAACCGTTTGAGTATGAATTTGAGGAAACACTTCTGGGAGGAGTGGGAATTATCACTGCTTCCGGCTGGAAGGCAGAAGCGGATCAGGAAGAGGAAGGACTTTACAGAAAAAGTGATTCTGCAGTAAAGAAAGTGAAGACGAAAATCAAATGGATTCCTTATTACAGCTGGGCCAACAGAGGAGAAAACGAAATGCGTGTATGGGTCAGAGAAGATAATCTGTGTTAGAAGGAAAGCACAACCGCCCCTTGCCGAATTAAGAACGGCACAGGGCGGTTGTTTCAATATCTTAAATGATTCTGTTAGTTGTTCCGGTATCCTGATCCGTTACCGCTGCCTCTGCGTTGATAACCCATTCCGTTGCCGCTGCAGCGGCCTGCGCCGCAGCCTGCACCTGCGCCTGTACCGTTTCCGTCACAGGCCGCCTGTCTCTCACGGATTGCGGCAAGTTGTGCGTCTGCCTGCTCCCGGGTCAGTGTTCCGTCAGCTACTTTCTCATTGAGCCTGTCTTCGTGAATATCCGCTACTGCCTGCTGGAATTCGCTTAATTTTCCTGCTTCGTCAGCCATTGATCCGTAGCTTTTTCCTGATTTGCGTTCTGCTGTTACTTCATCCATTGTTTTTCCTGTAATACCTGATACTGCTTCAGCCGGTGTCTTGTAAGCGGCAGCTGCAAATGAGGTCATGGTTGCAGCGGAAAGTGCAAGTGCAAGGGCACATCCTGTAATTACTTTTTTCTTGTTTTTCATAGTTTGTAAACTCCTTTCGGTTTGTGTTAGTTTCCTTTCGGTAAGTTCATAATAACGTTTGTATATGGCATGAATGTGTCAGTAAAGGTCTTTTTGCTTGTCATTATTTTTTTTATGCCACCAAGTTGCCTTATTGCGCTGTTATAATTATAATAAAATTACAGGAGGTATTTCTTATGTCTATGATGCTGATTGCGGACGACAGTCCTCAGTTATTAAATATTTTAAGCAGCGCTGCCCGGAAGGAAGGCTTCGAAACGGTACTTGCACAGGATGGACAGCAGGCGTTAGAGGAGTTTTATGCTAAGAAGCCCCAGGTCGTGCTGCTGGATGTGATGATGCCAAAACTGGACGGTTTCCAGGTATGCCGGGAAATCCGCAGGCAGTCCGATGTTCCGGTCATAATGGTAACTGCAAGAGGGGAAGATTTTGAGAAGATCATGGGTCTGGATATTGGAGCTGATGATTACATTGTTAAACCGTTCTCACCAGGAGAGGTTATGGCACGGGTGAGAGCCGTGTTACGCCGTATTGAAAAAGGAGCAGGGGAACCAGGGAAGATACTTTCTGTTGAGAATCTGATCATAAATCTGGAAAATTACAGCGTCATGGTTGGTGACAAGCCCATACTTTTAACAAAGCGGGAGACTGACATGCTCTGGACGCTTGCAGGCGGAAGGAACCGGGCCTATACCCGTGAGATGCTTCTGGATCTGCTGTGGGGATATGATTATTACGGTGATCCCCGCACGGTTGATTCCCATATGAAACGGCTGAGAGCCAAGCTGGAAGAAATTCCTCACCCCACCTGGGAGATCCGCACGATCCGGAATGTCGGCTATAAATTTGAGGTGCTCCCATGAATAAGAAAATAGTCTGGAAAATGGTTGCCTCTTTTGCAGCAGTGCTCCTTTTGTTTACTGCCATATTAGGTACTGTATTTGTATCCATGTTCCGGCAGCATACCATTGCGATCAACCGTTCATCCATGGAAAAACGGGCGGTTTCCATCGCAGAAACGCTGGCACTCTATGAAAACGGAGAAGGGGTAGCCCCGCAGTTTAGAATGGGAATGGGAATGGGAATGGGAAATCACGCGATGGCAGGGTATGGGGCATATCTTCGATTCCTGGATCAGGTGGCCATGGCAACGGTGTGGATTATAGATGATGACCGGAATCTTATATCTGCCAGTCATTACGGGGTTACTTCCAAAGAGGAACTGCCTGTGAATGCGGAGAAAATCATCAGCAGGGTATTAGAAGGTGAAATTACCTACGGAGAGGAATTTTCCGGGTTATTAAATGCACCGACTCTGACCGTTGGTGTACCCATCCGTACAGCAGACGGGATTTCCGGCGCAGTTCTTCTTCACTCCCCGGTCAGCGGAGTAAATGAAGCTGTACTTCAGGGATTGTCCGCTCTGGGAGCAGGAGCTGTGATAGCTCTGGTTCTTGCAGGTATGGCGGCAGTGTGGCTGTCTTACCGCTTTACCAATCCCCTGCGCCGCATGAATGATGCGGCACGCTGTCTTGCCGATGGTGATTATACGGCTAAAACCGGTGTTTCCCAGTCCGACGAGATCGGTCAGCTGGCCCAGACCATTGATTTGCTTTCAAAACGGCTGACTGAGGCCAGAAAGCAGCAGGCGGCCCTGGATAAGATGAAACAGGATTTTGTGGCAAATGTCTCTCACGAGCTTCGTACACCGGTGGCGGTTTTGCGGGGGTCCCTTGAGGTGCTTTGGGATGGGACCATCAATACTCCGGAAGAAATAAAGGAATACTATGATCAGATGTTAGGAGAAAGCAGACATTTAGAGCGGCTGGTAAATGATCTGCTGGATTTGTCCCGCCTTCAGGATGACCAGTTTTCCCTTGACATGGGAGAGGTGAATCTCTGCGACATAATCCGGGATACACAAAGAGCAATCCGCCGTTCTGTAAAGGAGAAAGAACTTCAGTTTCTGGTAAATTGTCCGGGAGAGGAGTGCGTTGTGAATGGAGATTATGGGCGGCTCCGCCAGCTTGTTTTAATACTTCTGGATAATGCTGTTAAGTTTACAACACAACAGGGAACTGTAGAACTCTCACTTATAAAGCAGGGAGAAGGCTGCCAGATCACTGTTAATAATAGTGGCGAGGAGATACCGGCTGAAACAATACCATTTCTGTTTGACCGGTTTTATAAAACAAACAGCCCTAAAAACCGTTCCGGCACCGGGCTGGGGCTTGCCATTGCAAAGCAGATTGCTGACAGGCATAATGCTCATATCAGTGTGGAAAGCAGTAAGGGAAAAACCAGTTTCTTTGTTAGATTTTAAACATTCTTGCCACAAAACAGCCCTTGTAGTATGATGAATTTACAGGAGTACAAGTATTAAAATTCATGTGAATTTGAAAGGAGAAGGAACTATGAATGGGGAAAGCAGAAGGCAGGAGGAAACAATGATTTCTTCCTTCGATGGAACAAAACTGAGATTAAAAAAAGATACAGTGGAGAATCCTAAAGCACTGATCGTCATTGCCCATGGCTTGTGTGAACATTTAAACCGGTATGATTACTTTACGGAAAAGCTTAACGAGAGCGGTTACAGCGTTTACCGGTATGACCAGAGGGGGCATGGGAAATCAGAGGGGAAAAGGGTTTATTTTGAAGATTTTAATGAGATGCCTGACGATCTGGGGCAGATCCTTTATCTTGCCAGAGAGGAGAGCGAGGGGAAAAAAGTTTTTCTCTTCGGACACAGCATGGGCGGGGAGACCGTAACCCTGTTTGGTGCAAAGAATCCGGGAATGGCAGATGGTATTATTACCTCTGGTGCGCTGACTCATTACAACCATCCGGTTATGGGAGATCAGTTCCCCATTGAGGCACCGGATGATACCTATCTGCCTAATGCGCTTGGAGACGGAGTGTGCAGCGATAAAAAGGTGATTGAAGAATATGTTTCGGATCCGCTTGTGGAAAAGCAGATCAGCACTGGGCTGATTAACCAGATATATGCTGGCATCCAGTGGCTGAAGGCCAATATAAAAAGCTTCTCTGATCCGGTACTGATTCTTCATGGAGCTGATGACGGCCTGGTTTCTGCAAAAGATTCCCTGGATCTCTTTGAAGAAATAAGCTCTAAGGATAAGAGCCTGCATATCTATGCAAACCTGTTTCATGAGATCTTAAATGAGCCGTGTAGAGATGAGATTATCGGGGATATCTTACTGTGGCTTGGCAAACATATTTGATGGATTTGAATATACATTAATAGGAAAAGGCATCCTGCGTTTTATATTGGCAGGATGCCTTATAGTTTACAACGGTTAATAATTGGGCTTTAAAAAGTATATGTTACTATAATATTATTGAACAATCGTGTCCCAGGGTGCTCTGACTCCATTCTCTATTAGTACCGGTCCTTGTTCAACATAACAACCCTTAAAAGGATCCTGCGCTCGTCCCATGTACGAACGGAAGGGTGTCCACTTTATCATCCCTGATTCAACACTAATTTCGTTATCTATTGGAGAAGTGGCAACGAGCCACCAAGCCCAATGTGGATTGGTCGTAGAGAGAAAAATATTGTTTGACTTGGGAATGTATGGTAATATGTTTTCAGGAGTAACCGAATACAGGGTGGAACCTTCCAGCTTTTATGTCTTTATGTCATAACCAGATGGGAGGTGGTGTCAGATATGTTTTCATTTGCAGACGTGCTTTTATTTGCAACTTTTATCTTGGCATTGCTGACTTACATAGATAAGTTAAAAAAATAGCCTACCCTGCAGCGAACAGGATAGGCGGTGTCCGTTAGGACATTTTGCTTTGTCTGGGAGCTTCCACCTTGTGTGGCGGTTACTCTTTGTAATTTCAATATAACATATCTTATGATTTTTTTCAAGATTAATATAACTGTATGTTAGTTCCATGTACTATTTAATAGATCTGTATGTCATATAAGCCTATTTCGATGCTGAGATTTGAGTAAAAGGAATTAGTAATGATGTATATTCTAACTGCTGGTGCTGGTAGTTCTATGAGTTATAAGACTAAAGACCTTATATTTGAAGGGGATGGTACAAAATTCTTTAGAAGGGTAGCACCAAACAGTTGGTGGGGATTGTTGGAACAATACCTGCGAGATAATTATATTAACTGCAGCGTTGAGAACAAAGGATGTGGAGGAGCATTTTCATATCAGATAAATAAGTATCTTGATGCACTTATATCTATTGATGATAATTTAGTGTTTGTTTTAATGGGATTAAATGACCGTAAACGGATAAATGGTATGAAAGAATTAAAGAGTAATTGTGAGCATGTTGTTGATGAACTGATTAATAATGGTAAAATGGTGTGTTTGTTAACCCCTACTCCATCGGTTCACAGTAATGAGTATTATACCAATAGGATTTATCATACCGATGAAGTCGTTGGAATTTTACGTTGCATTGCAGATAGCAGAAAAATATTATTAATAGATAATTACAAATATATTATGGAATATCTAGCAAAAGAAAAATTAATAATTGATGACATTATTTATGGTGAGGATTGTACAAATGATGGTCTGCACCCAGCAGATTTCCGTTCTACGATTTCAGTGCAGGTTACATATCGAATATTCCGGGTCCAACTCCAATTAACCCCATGGCAATAATTGCAATTAAACATAGAAAAAAATTGCGAAAAAGATCCCGCTTGAAAAAAATAATTAAATAAGATATATAGTGTATTCGGTCTGACTCAATACAAAATTCCTCCTATCATTATATGTTAAAATAAGGTTAACTGTTATCCGGTATCATATTCTTTTTCCTGTAATTGCTTGGAGAGATCCCGTAATACTGCTTAAATGCATAGGAAAAGTGCTGAATGGAAGAATAGTTCAGCCGGTCGGAAATTTCCGATATAGTAATGGCAGCGTCATTTAAATAGATCTTTGCCATAGACATCTTAGCCTCTGTTTTTTTCTGCTGAAATGTTTTCCCATAATAATCCTTCAAAAACCGCTCGGTCTGGCGTACGCTTAAGCCAAGCCGTTCTGCCAGATGCTCCATAGTAATGGTCTCATATTCATAAAGAAAGCTCTCTTCCACAATGATGTATTTGCTGTCCACCAGATTGGAGGGAGAAAAATGAACCTTCGACTGTGCTTTATATTCATAGTTTCGTACAATTTTAACAACGCATTGCTGGAGAAGGGCCTCCACTAATATCATATATCCCGTATACCGGTGTTCCAGTTCAAAAAAGATCTGCTGCATCAGCGGATACAGCTCCTGGGTATCCTGTCCGAACCAGAAATGGGTTTTCTCGAATTTAAAAGCCACCGTATCCGCCTCAGGCTGGGTGTGGGTATTATTTTTTTGAAGTTTGAAATAAATACAGTATTCTGCCATAGGATCATTCTGTAAAGGAATCTGTTCATGCTCCACATGCGGGCCTGTCATATACAGGGTATTGGGAGTAATATTATATATCTGGTCATCAATATTTACTTTGCCATGACCGTAGGGAATATAGTGGATCTCATAACTGTTATTTCCATGGCTGTGTCTTGGCATGGAACGAAGAAACCGCTCAAATACAATGTTTAAGATCAGAAATGTGGTATCGTCGATTGCTATTTTTATATTTAAATCTTTAAATCCCTTCCTCATGATCTTCCCCCTCTGATTTCCTTACCTTATCTTACTTTATCAGCATAATTTATTCAAGTCAAGGTTTGTTCGATAACGCGACATACAGACGCTTCTTCTGTCTGGTTCCCCTCTAATTTTCTCCGGCAGAACCGGTATAATGGTAAGTGTAAAGAACCTAATGACCGAAAAAATGTAAGGAGGAAAATAATATGTCACTGGTTACATCGGAACAAATGCTTTTGGATGCTCAAAAAGGCGGGTACGCCGTAGGAGCTTTTAATGTTGAAAATATGGAAATGCTGAAGGCTGTGGTGGCTGCAGCCGAAGAACTTCGTGCTCCGGTTATGCTTCAGACCACACCATCAACGGTTAAATACGGAACACTGGAAACATATTACGCCATGGCAGCAGCAGAAGCCGAAAAAGCAACCGTACCGGTATGTCTTCACTTAGATCATGGCAGCAGCTATGAACTGGTTCTCCAGGCAATCCGCGCTGGATATACGTCAGTCATGATTGATGGCTCCCACGAAGACTTTGAGAGTAACATCGCATTAACCAAACGGGCTGCAGATGCGGCAAGAGCCTGCAATATCACAGTAGAAGGCGAGCTTGGTAAGGTTGGCGGCAAAGAGGATGATCTGGAAGCAGAAGCGGACAACAACACCGATCCCATGCAGGCGAAGGAATTCGTGGAGCGGACAGGAGTTCATTCCCTTGCAATTGGAATCGGAACTGCCCACGGATTTTATGCAACCACCCCGGTTTTAGACAAAGAGCGGATCAGTGAAGTGAAAAAGCTTGTGTCTGTGCCGCTGGTTCTTCATGGCGCATCCGGTTTAAGCGACGAAGATGTGAGAGAATGTGTGAGCAGAGGGATGTGTAAGGTAAATTTCGCAACAGAGTTAAGAGTGGCCTATACCGATGCAGGAAAGAAGCTTTTAAAAGAGCATCCGGACACTTTTGATCCCAAGAAATTAGGCACTGTCGGAATGGAAGCGGTAAAGCAGTTCGTTAAGAACCGCATTCTGGTCTGCGGCTGTGACCATAAAGCGGACTGATTATTTCATGGAGGAAAAAATGAAACCTTATTTATTGGGGATAGACGTAGGCACCAGCGCCTGTAAGATCGCCGTTTTCGATAGAATTGGAACCGTTTTAGAGGCTGCAACCGGGGAGTATGAGGTTTATTATCCCCAGACAGGCTGGGCAGAGCAGGATCCGGATGAATGGTGGCGGGTTATCTGCAGCACGATGAAATACATATTTTCCAAATCCCGGATAAAGCCGGAGGAGATCGCAGGAATTGGAATCGACGGGCAGAGCTGGTCCGCCATAGCGGTAGACAAAGAAGGCAGTGTCTTAACCAATACGCCGATCTGGATGGATACCAGGGCCGATGACATTTGCAGGGAACTGAGCGGGAAGATAGGAGAACAGCGGATATTTGAAGTCGCCGGAAATTCCCTGCAGCCTTCCTACAGCACCGCGAAAATCATCTGGTACCAGAGAAATATGCCAGAGGTATATGAAAATATATACAAGGTACTGCAGTCTAACAGCTACATTGCCTATAAACTCACCGGTCAGATGACGCAGGATCTTTCCCAGGGTTATGGTTTTCACTGCTTTGACATGCATACCGGCACCTGGGATCAGGCGATGTGCGAAGCTCTTGGCATTCCGGCGAAGATTCTTCCGGATATCCACCCCTGCCATGAGGTGATTGGCACAGTGACGAAAGCAGCTGCATCCCAGTCCGGACTGTCAGAGGGAACACCTGTTGTAGCCGGCGGTCTGGATGCAGCCTGCGGTACGCTTGGAGCCGGAGTGATCCATGCAGGGGAAACCCAGGAGCAGGGAGGTCAGGCTGGTGGAATGAGTATCTGCATCGACAGCTACAAGGCCGATCCAAGGTTGATTTTAAGCTGTCATGTTGTACCTGGAAAATGGCTTTTACAGGGCGGCACAACCGGAGGCGGAGGAGCCATGCGGTGGCTGGAGAAGGAATTTGGCGCATTTGAAAGAGAAGAAGGCAGAAGAACCGGGAAAAGCTCCCTGGATCTGTTCAATGAAGCAGCCGGAAGCGTCGCCCCGGGCAGTGACGGGCTGATCTTCCTTCCCTATATGGCCGGGGAGCGCTCCCCATTATGGAATCCCTATGCAAAAGGCGTTTATTACGGAATGGATTTTGGAAAGACCAAAGGCCATTTCATACGCGCGGTCATGGAGGGAGTTGCCATGTCATTAAGGCATAATCTGGAAGTGGCGGCAGAAGCAGGCGCAGCAGTTGATGTATTAAGGGCCATGGGAGGATCTGCAAATTCTCTTTTGTGGACCCAGATTAAATCCGATGTAACCGGCAAGCCAGTGATCGTTCCTTCTTCCGATACAGCCACAACGTTAGGCGCGGCAATTCTGGCCGGAGTCGGAGTCGGCATTTATGAAGATTTTGAAGAGGCAGTAAAGCTGACTGTGGAAAATAAGCGGTATCATGTTCCCAATCAGGCAGACCGTAACATCTATGACCGGAATTACCGGAAATATTTAAGCTTATATGAACATTTAAAAGATATGATGGTTCAGGAAGGAGAAAATGAGTCATGAAAGCAGCAGTTGTTTGTGCAAATGAGGACGTAAGGTATATGGACTATGAGGAGCCGCAGGCAGGTCCCGGACTGGTAAAGATCAGAGTAAGGGCTTCCGGTATATGCGGATCTGATATTCCGAGAGTGCTGCATAACGGAGTGCATTTTTATCCCATTGTACTGGGACATGAATTTTCCGGAGATGTGGTGGAAGTCGGAGAAGGAGTTACATCAGTAAAGCCTGGAGACCGGGTTTCCGGAGCACCTTTAATTCCCTGTATGAAATGCGATGACTGCCAGAATGGAAACTTCTCCCTCTGCAGACACTATAGTTTTATCGGTTCCAGGCAGCAGGGAAGCAATGCAGATTATGTGGTGATTCCTGAGCAGAATGCGGTTGTATTTGATAAAAGCATTTCCTATGAGCAGGGCGCGATGTTCGAACCTTCTACCGTTGCCCTTCACGGTCTGCTCCAGAATGACTACCGGGGCGGTGAGTATACTGCAGTTTTAGGAGGCGGAACCATCGGTATGTTCACCATGCAGTGGGCAAAGATCTTCGGAGCCAAAAAAGTGGTTGTATTTGATATCAGTGAAGAACGTCTGGAACTGGCAAAACGCCTGGGCGCAGATGAAGCGATTAATACCACCGAGGAAGGCTTTAAGGAAAAAGCAATGGCTCTGACAGAAGGAAAAGGCTTTTCCTATGTATTTGAGACAGCGGGACAGGTGCCGACCATGCAGATGGCATTTGAACTGGCAGCCAATAAAGCCAGTGTCTGTTTCATCGGAACTCCCCATGTTGATTTATCCTTTACTCCTTCCATGTGGGAAAATATGAACCGGAAAGAATTTAAGTTAACCGGATCCTGGATGTCTTACAGTTCCCCATTCCCGGGTAAAGAGTGGAAACTGACCGCCCATTACTTTGCAACAGGACAGCTGAAATTTGATCCCGGATTCGTCTATAAAAAAATACCCATGAGCCAGGCTCAGGAGGCGTTCCAGCTGTTTAAGACACCGGGTCTGGTAAAAGGAAAAATCCTTTTGGTAAACGAATAGGAGGTACCTATGATACTGACCGTAACATTAAATGCTGCCATTGACAAACGGTATGTAGTTGATGGGTTTTCACAGGGAGAAGTAAACCGTGTGAAATCATGTTCCTATACGCCGGGTGGTAAAGGCTTAAATGTCTCAAAGCCGGCAGTCATTGCAGGAGGCAGCGTTGTGGCAACCGGTTTCGTGGGAGGCCACGCAGGTAATTACATTGAAGAAGCCTTAAGCACCTTTGGGATCACCAGCGCATTTTACCATTTAAAAGGAGAGAGCCGTTCCTGTATTAATATCTGGGATGAAAAAAACAAGATCCAGACAGAATTTCTGGAACCTGGCTTTGAAGTAGGAGAAGAAGACTTTCTTCCGTTCCTGGAACATTATAAAAAGCTTGCAAGTGAGGCAGAGGTCATTGCCATATCAGGAAGCGTGCCAAGGGGACTTGACGGAACTGCTTACCAGAGAATGGTGAAGATCGGAAAGGAAGCAGGGAAAAAGGTGATTTTAGACACCAGCGGTAATCTGCTTAAGATGGGCATCGAAGCCATACCTTCCATGATCAAACCAAACCTGGATGAGATACGTATGCTGACAGGAAAAAGCTGCGACAGCCTGGAAGAGATGATCGAAGCTGCAAAGGACATTCATAATCGTGGCGTGGAGATTGTAGCAGTTTCTCTTGGTTCAGAAGGCTCCTTCGTGGTATGCAGCTCCGGTATTTATAGAGCCAGAGTACCCAAAATAGATGCAGTGAACACAGTGGGATGCGGCGACTCCATGATAGCTGGTTTTGCTCTTGGTCTTTCCAGACAGCTTCCCATGGAAGAGATATTAAGAAATGCAAGTGCTGTCTCGGCAGCTTCCGCATTAAGAGAGGAAACAGGCTTTTTCCTGATGGGAGACATGCAAAGACTGCAGCCGCAGATAGAAATCACAAGAATCGGGGGTTGAACATGAAATATTTATTAAAGAATGACCGGCTGGAAGTGGGTTTCACCTCTCTTGGAGGCGCTCTCACATCCATAAAAAATGAAGCCGGTACGGAATATCTATGGCAGGGAGATCCTGAGTACTGGAGCGGGCAGGCACCTGTTCTGTTCCCCATCTGCGGAAGTTTAAGGGACAACAAGGCGGTCACAAAAGATGGAAAGCAGATCCAGATGCCAAGGCATGGGATTGTCCGAAAGGAAGAATTTAAGCTGGAGTCAGAAAAAGAGGACAGCATCTGTTTTTCCATTTCAGAAAATGAAGAGATGATGGATAAATATCCTTATCCATTTACCCTCACCATGGAATACAGTCTGAAAGAGAACCGCATTCTTGTAACCTATGGAGTTAAAAATACAGGCACAGAGGATATGCCTTTCTTCATAGGAGGCCATCCGGCGTTCCGGTGTCCTCTTTTACCAGCAGAGAACTTTGAGGATTATCAGGTTGTCTTTGATGCAGAAGAAGAAAAAACTGCGCCCACACCGGATTTGAAAACAGGACTGGTGGATATGGGACATCGGAAAGAAAATTCACTGGCAGGTACTGTTTTACCCCTTGCCCACTCTCTGTTCTACCAGGACGGCATTATATTCGACCGGCTGAAATCAAAAAAAGTAACACTTTGCCATAAAGAAACCGGACATGGAGTGGAACTGGAGATGGGATCATTTCCCTATCTGGTCATCTGGTCGGCAGCCAATGACGGACCATTTCTAGCTTTGGAGCCCTGGACAGGGCTGTCCACCTGCAGCGATGAGAACGATATATTTGAAGAGAAACGAAATGCAGCAATTGTAAAGCCAGGGGAAGAAAAACGGCTGAGCTATCAAATCACAATCCTATAAAAAGAGAAGGAGAATATGACAATGAAAGAATTTGTAAATCCGGCATTGGTGCCAAAAGTGAAATTATACACAGGAGAGGAGATTCCCTGTGTAGGCATGGGAACCTTTGGTTCCGACCGCTTTACTCCTGATGAAGTATCGGCTGCAGTAGGAGGTGCAATCCGCTGTGGATACCGTATGTTCGACTGTGCGGCCTGCTATGGAAATGAGGATCAGATCGGAGAAGTATTCCATCAGGCATTTGAAGAGGGAGTCGTGGAGAGAAAAGACCTTTTCATCATGACAAAGGTATGGAATGACATGCATGACAGAGTAGAGGAATCATGCAGAAAGAGCATTGCTGACTTACAGTGTGAATATATGGATATGTTCTTCATTCACTGGCCATTTCCAAATTACCACGCACCTCACTGCGATGTAGATTCCCGCAATCCGGATTCCAGACCATTTTCTCCGGAAGAATTTTTAAAAACCTACCGTCAGTGTGAGGAACTGGTGGAAAAAGGACTGATCCGCAACATCGGCATTTCCAACATGACCATTCCGAAACTGGAGGCAGTTCTGCCTCATATGAACATAATGCCGGCTGCCTGCGAGATGGAGCTTCACCCATGTTTCCAGCAGCAGAAATTGTTTGATTATCTGGTTGCCCACAATATTCAGCCCATCGGTTTCATGCCATTAGGCTCTCCCCAGAGACCGGAAAGAGATATGTGTCCGGAGGATGTGGCAGATTTACAGACACCGGAAATGAAGGAGATTGCAGCGGCTCACGGCGTTCACCCTGCAGTTATCGCTCTTAAATGGGCCCGTCAGAGAGGACAGATCCCCATTCCTTTCTCCATTCATGAAATGGAATACGTAAGCAATTTAAAGGCGATGACAGAAGATCCGCTTACAGAAGAGGAAATGAGCCGGATCGCAACCCTGGAAAGGAATAACCGTCTGGTGAAAGGGCAGGTATTTCTTTGGGAGGGTGCGAATGACTGGCATGATCTCTGGGATGAGGATGGGTTTATTGTAAAATAACCGGGTACTTAAGAAACAGCCGGAATTTTTGAAGCACAGGAAAACAACTTCAGAAATTCCGGCCTTATTGCTATTTTCTTTTCTGGAAACTGTGCATACTGACTGTAGTGCTTATTGGAGATATGAGGGGATAGTTATATGTATAAGGTATTGTTGGTTGATGATGAAATTTTGATAAGAGAACGGATTTCACAGAGAATACCATGGGGATCATTGGGGTTTGAACTGGCAGGAACCTGCGAAAACGGAAAAGAGGCCATCAGCTTTATGGAGAAAGAGCCGGTGGATCTTGTACTCACGGATATCTGCATGCCTTATGTAGATGGTCTTGAACTGGCGAAGTATTTATATGAAAGCAGGAAATGTACAAAAGCGGTAATTATAACCGGCTACGACGAATTCGAATATGCCAAAAGAGCGGTGGAATACCATGTACTTTCCTATGTGCTAAAGCCGGTTACTGCAGGGGAACTGATTGAAAAGCTGAAGGAAGCAAAAAAGATCCTGGATGGAGAAGCGGAGAATCTCCAGGTCAGAACCTATTATGAAGGGAGTTATCCCCTTTTAAAAAACCAGTTTCTGCTTCAGCTTGGGCAGGGACGGATTCATGAGGATCAGATCGGGGAAAAACTGAAAGAATTTCACATTGATTTTACCGGTGAATGTTACTGCGCAGCGCTCCTTTGTCCCAGGAATCAGGCAGAAAAAAAGGAAATTTCCCAGATGGCGGACTTAGTCCGGGAAAAATGGAATGAAGATGTGCTTGTGACCGAAGATGATGACGGTCAGCTTCTTTTTTATGTGAAGAAGAAAAACAGCTCCCAGATGAAAAAGGAGATTGCAGTAATCTGCAATGAATCTGCAGACCTCATTCTTAAGAAAATGGGAAAAACGGTTTACTGCCTGGTGGGAACCTGTGTATTTAATTTAAGCGGACTCAGCTTTTCTTATGAAAAGGCTATGGAGATGAAGGAGTATCTTTATCTGGAGCGGGAGCCGGGAATCTATGAATGGGACAGGTTTCAAAAGTACAGGCTCAGCGCACAGGGGTTACTGAGTGAAGGAGAACGGGAAAAACGGATTGTACTTGCAGTCAGAAGCAATCTGGAAGAAGAGATTAAAATGGAGATTGCACAGATCCGAACGGAATGCCAGGTCAACTGGGTTACCAGAAATAAAGTTGTGGTGATCTACCAGAGTCTGATTCTTGCAGTCATGAATTTTCTGGAGCGGCTCAATCTTGTGGAAGACCAGTTCTTCTTAAAAGAACAGGAGATTATATCCGGACTGTTTGGCTGCACTTATATTTCCCAGATGGAAGAAAAAGTGCTGGACTTTTTTCATACGGCACTGAAGATTGTAAACAGCAACCGGGGCAACTACGGGGATCATCAGGCGATAGCAGCACTGGAATACATCAACAGCCATTATTCGGACTGCAGTCTGTCCCTCCAGGAGATATGTGAAAAACTGGCCATCAGCGTCAGCTATTTCAGCTCAGCCTTTAAAAACTATACCGGCATGACTTTTGTGGAAGCGTTGACAAAAAAGCGGATGGAAAAAGCCATGGAGCTTTTGGAAAATACATCCTTAAAGACTTATGAAGTTGCAGAAAAATGCGGATACAACGATGCCAATTATTTCAGCGCCATTTTTAAAAAAGCAACGGAAAAGACACCGAAAGAATATGCGGGATTGAGGAAAAACCGGAAAGGCAGCTATGAGAATCGAAGTCAGGTTTAAAAGTATACGGACGAATATGATCATTTATTTTTCCCTTCTGGTTCTGTTAACCGTAACGGTGTTCCTGTTCTTTTCCATACGGTTTACCAAAAGCAATCTTATGGATAATTCGGAAAAAAACAGCCGTCAGCTGATTGAGCAGGTCAATTTCAATATCGAAAACTACATTGACTACATGGAAAATATCTCCCAGGTAATTATGAACAACCGGGATATAACCGGGTATCTTTTTGATGATAAAAAAGACAGCGGAGAGGATTTAAAGGAGGCGTTTCAGACTATCCTCCATGCAAGGACCGATATCTATAACATTGCTGTTCTTGGAAATAATGGGAGATATTTTATCAATAGTGGAAATGACAGCCTGAACATACGGGCCCGGCTTAAGGACAAGGAATGGTATCAGGATGCGAAAATGGCAGAAAGCAAAATCCTCATTTCCTCCTCACACGTACAGAATCTGGTGAAAAATGATTATAAATGGGTGGTAACTTTAAGCAGGGGAATCCCCAATCCGGCTACCGGCCGTGTGGAGGGGCTTTTGGTCATTGATTTAAATTATGACGTGATCAATGACTTATGTGAATCCATCAGCCTGGGAAATAAGGGGTATGTCTATATCCTTGACGGTAAGGGAGAAATCGTCTATCACCCCCAGCAGCAACTGATTTTAAGCGGGGTAAAGAAGGAACTTCTAAAAGAAGTGTCAGCCAGCAAAACCAGTCTTACCCATACCGATGAAAATGGAGAGAATAAGATCTATACGCCTTTTCACTCAAAAAAAACCGGCTGGACGATTGTCGGTGTGAATTATACCTCTGAGCTTGCAGGCAACGAATTTACTATGAAAACAATGTATACTGGAGCCGCATTTATACTGATTCTGCTGGCCAGCCTGTTTGCAGTCTTACTGTCAGCAAAAATCACCAGGCCCATCAAGCAGCTGCAGGCAGCCATGAAGCAGGTACAGGTGGGAAAATTCCAGCCGGTCAGTATTGAAACAGCAGGGGACGATGAGATCTCCAGTCTAACCCGTTCCTTTAACAGCATGACAGAACGGATTGATGAGCTGATGAAGAAAAACAGCAAGGAGCAGGCGGAAAAAAGAAAGAGCGAATTAAAGGCGCTGCAGTCGCAGATTAATCCTCATTTTCTCTATAATACACTGGATTCCATCATCTGGCTGATCGAAACCGAAGATTCAGAACAGGCCATAAAGATGACCTCTGTTCTGGCCAGATTTTTCCGCCAGGCAATCGGCAATTCCAACATCTATGTGACGGTCTGGCAGGAGCTTGAATATACCAGAAATTATCTGCTGATCCAGCAGATGAGGTATAAGGATAAAGTGGCTTTTGATATCAGGGTTGATAAAGAAGTCATGGAGTGCGCGATTGTCAAACTGGTTTTACAGCCACTGGTGGAAAATGCCCTGTATCATGGGCTGAAGTATAAAACAGAGCAGGGAAATATTCTCATCTGCGGGCACAGGCAGGGAGAAACCGTTGTATTAAAGGTTATGGATGATGGTGCCGGAATGACGAAGGAAGCTCTTAATACTATTTTTCAGAAGAAGACAGATCAGAAGCATAACGGAGTGGGAATGAAGAATATTCAGGACCGGCTTAACATGTATTACGGACCTGGATACGGCTTAAGCGTGGACAGTAAGGAAGGGGAGGGAACCACAGTGACCATCACCATTCCTTACCGGCTGATGGAGGATCTGAATGAGGAAACATAAAAATGCATTTTTAATGGTTCTGTTCATTGCATTGTTTTTCCTGTTCCTGTCCGGTGTTTTTTTACTGGATGAGTTCGGGGAGAAGAAAACAGTTAAAATCGTCTTTATACCCAAGGTTCAGGACAAGACAAACGACTTCTGGATGTCCATGATATCCGGAGCAAAAAGCGCAGGCAAGGAATATCAGGCCAATCTGGTTATACTGGCACCGGAAGAGGAAAATGATTATGAAACCCAGAAAAAATATATTGAAGAAGCAGTAAAGATGAAACCTGACGCCATCGCACTTGCTCCCATTCGTTATTCCGAAATGACGGACTGTGTAAAGCAGGTGACAGATGCCGGAATTAAACTTATCCTGATTGATTCCAAGCTTGATAAAGACCTGGAAGAAAGCTACATCGGCACGGATAACCGAAATGCAGGCCTGCAGATGGGGAAAAAGATGCGGGATTTTGTGAAACCGGACACGAAGATCGCCGTGATTTCCCATGTAAAAGGTTCTTCCACTGCCATAGAACGGGAGGAAGGCCTCAGAGAGGGGCTTGGGGAGGATGAAAGCAGGATTAAAATGGTCCTGTACAGCAATTCCGACTATAACCAGGCATATGAAAAAACCAGAGAGCTGATGAGGACAGATCCGGACATCACGCTGATTGCAGGGCTGAATCTGTATTCCACAGTCGGAGTGGCAAGAGCCATAAAGGAGATGAATTTAAGCCATAAGGTGCATGTTGTAGGTTTCGATAACGACATGGAAGGAATTCAGTATCTGGAAGAAGGGATCATTGACACCCTGATTGTCCAAAAGCCTTTTAATATGGGGTATATCGGAATCCAGACGGCGGTGGAAGCAGTGCGGGGAAAGAAGCCGGAAAAAAACATTTACTGTGAAACGGAGGTGATTACTGCAGACAACATCTATACCGATGAGAATCAGAAGCTGCTCTTCCCATTTTAAGAAAGTAAAATCTTCTTCTTTTTTTGTAAGATCCTCTATATTAGAAATTTTCAATTCCGATATAATGGAATCATGAGAACGAAGCACATGGTTCAAAACAAAAAAAGAAGCGGAGAGTGAGAATGTGGGCAGAGTTATGCTGAGAATGAAGGGAATTGACAAGTCCTTTCCTGGTGTACATGCTTTGGATCACGTGGATCTGGAGGTAGAGGCAGGAGAGGTCCATGCGCTGATGGGAGAAAACGGAGCAGGAAAATCCACTCTGATGAAAATTCTTACAGGCATCTATTCTAAGGATTCCGGTACCATTGAATTCGAGGGCCAGGAAGTGAATTTTACCACTCCGGGCAAGGCACAGGAAGCCGGAATTGCCATTGTCCATCAGGAACTGAATATGATGAATCACTTAACAGTGGCCCAGAATCTGTTTATCGGCCGGGAAATGATGAAGGGAGGATTCATCAGCGACTCCATGATGAATAAAGAAGCGCAAAAGCTGTTTCAGAGGCTGAATATTGAGATCAATCCTTCGGAGGTCATGGGGAATTTAACCGTAGGGCGGCAGCAGATGTGTGAGATAGCGAAAGCGATTTCCAGGGAAGCCAGGCTGATCGTATTTGATGAGCCGTCTGCAGCCCTTACGGAGACAGAGATTGAAGAGCTGTTTAAAATTATCCGGGATCTGCGTTCCAAAGGGATGGGGATCATCTACATATCCCACCGGATGGATGAAATTAAAGTGATTACAGACAGGGTGACTGTCATGCGTGACGGGACTTATGTGGGTACATTGACAACCAAAGACTGTACAAAGGATGACATCATCAATATGATGGTAGGCCGGGTGATTTACGAAGAGCCCAAGCAGGCTGGCAGTGTTAAAGAGGATGCTCCCGTAGTATTAAAGGTGGAACATCTAAGCGCCGGGAAAATGGTAAAGGATGTCAGCTTTGAACTGAAAAAGGGTGAAATTCTGGGCTTTTCCGGATTAATGGGAGCAGGCAGAACAGAAACGGCCAGAGCTATTTTCGGAGCGGATAAAAAAGACGGCGGAGAGATCTTCATCAATGGACGGAGAGCTGACATAAAGACGACGGAAGATGCAGTCAGTCAGGGAATCGGATATTTATCAGAGGACCGGAAGCGCTTTGGACTTGTGGTTTATAAATCCGTTGCGGAAAACTCTACCATGGCTTCCCTCTCGTCATTTATGAAAGGCTTCTTTATCGATAAGAAGAAGGAGCATCAGCAGGCAGAGCATTATGTTCATCTGTTAAATACCAGGACTCCGGGCGTAGACCAGCTGGTGGTGAATTTATCAGGAGGAAATCAGCAGAAGGTGGTTATTGCCAAATGGCTGATCAGAAACTGCGATATTCTGATTTTTGATGAACCCACAAGAGGAATAGACGTCGGAGCCAAAAGCGAGATCTATCACCTGATGAATGAGCTGGCAAAACAGGGGAAATCCATCATTATGATCTCGTCGGAGATGACTGAAATTTTGCGGATGAGTGACAGGGTCATGGTAATGTGTGAAGGACGCATCACCGATGAAATCCCAATAGAAGAGGTGTCGCAGGAGAGGATCATGGCTGCGGCTACCATGAGAAATCAGGAGGTCAGCAATGGAAAAACTGAAAAATAACCCGCTTGTTAAGGCAATAGGAACCCAGAGACTGGTGGCACTGCTGGCTCTTATCGTAATCTACGTGGCATTCGGAATCATGAATCCCAGATTTGCAACTTATAACACTATGGTAAATATATTTGATGCCTCTTATTATATAGGCTTCATGGCAATCGGTATCTGCTTTGTCATTGCAACCGGCGGGATTGATTTGTCTATCGGCACAGTGCTTACCATGTCCGGTCTGGTAGCGGGATACTTAAGCGTAAACATGGGATTTCCCATATGGCTTGTGATCATTATCTGTATTCTGATCGGAACTGCCTTCGGCGTTGCAAACGGCCTTCTGGTCGCAAAACTTGGGCTTCCGCCCTTTATCGCAACACTTGGAACCATGATGCTTTCTAAAGGAATCGGCTCCATCATCACAGGAGCCCAGTCAGTTACCTGGAAATCAGGTTCCGATCCGGAAGGGTGGTACCGCGCCATATTTAAAATTAAAACAGAGAGCGGAATCCTGATTCCAACCGGTTTTCTGTTCCTGATTGCGGCCGCAGTTATTATGGCAGTGGTAATGAACAAAACCAAAGCAGGCCGCTATATCTTATCTCTTGGAAGCAACAAAGAAGCAACCAGATTATCCGGCGTAAATGTGGATAAATATTTAATCATTGCCTATATCATCAGCGGCACCTTTGCAGGAATTGCAGGTCTAGCCTATTCTACTATTTATTCCACGCTGCTGCCGGGAGGCGGAGCCGGATTTGAGATGGATGCCATAGCAGGCGTTGTAATCGGCGGAACCTCCATGTCAGGCGGTATCGGAACCATAGCAGGAACCATGATCGGTGTATTTATTATTTCCGTATTAAAGACAGGGCTCCCATTTGTGGGACTTCAGACCCACTACCAGCAGGTAGCCACCGGTCTGGTTATCATCGTTGCTGTATTTGCAGATGTGTACCGCAACAGGAGAAAGAATTGAGCGCAGTGTAATTCGTAAGAAATTACATAAATAAAATCAGGAGGAAGCAATTAAATGAAAAAAAATGTATGGGGCGTTTTACTCACAGCAGCTATGGTGGCATCACTGACTGCCGGCTGCGCAGGCAAAGCATCAACCAATGATGCGGGAAGTACGAAAGCAGCAGAAAGCAAGAGTGAACAGGCAGGAACAGAGGCAGCTGCAAAAGGCAAGGAAGACATGACGGTTTACATGGTAGCAAAGGGCTTTCAGTCCCAGTACTGGCAGGCAGTATATAAGGGAGCACAGAAGGCGGCAGGAGAACTGGGAGTTCATCTGGAATTTCAGGGACCGGATTCAGAATCAGATATCGCCCAGCAGGTTCAGATGATGAACAATGCGGTTCAGATGAAGCCGGCAGCCATTGGACTGGCAGCGCTTGATGTTTCAGCTCTTAACGACAGCATTAAATCTTCCCAGGATGCAAAAATTCCGATTGTCGGATTTGACTCCGGTGTTCCGGATGCACCAAAGGGAGCTGTTGTTGCCAATGCAGCTACAGATAATTACAAGGCAGGAGAAGTTGCAGCTGAGAATACCTATCCCCTTATTAAAGACTTAATTGCAAAGTCATCGGCAAGTGTCCGCATCGGCGTGCTCAACCAGGATGCAACCTCTGAGTCCATTATCAGCCGTGGTCTTGGCTTTATTGACAAAATAACAGAGTTGATAAAAGCAGACGGAAAAACCGTATGCATCACCGGCAATGATAAGTTTGTAACGGACTCCAAGACAGACAAAGGCAGTACAGCAGATGTAATACTTGATGTTGCGGTTCCTGCAAAGGTAGAAGCTTCCCTGATGACTACCGATGCCCAGACTATTTTAAACAAACAGGATACCATTTGTATTTTCGCTTCCAACCAGAAGACCGGTGAAGGACTGATTACTGGTGACGAGAATTTAGGAAGATTAGGAAAAGATGTGATTGGAGTTGCATTTGACTCCGGAACCATGATTAAAGATGCAATCAAATCCGGAAAACTGGCAGGCGCTGTTACCCAGGCCCCGGTTGAAATCGGTTATCAGACCGTAAAACTGGCGGTTGCAGCTGCAAAAGGAGAATCCGTTGCAGATGCTGACACAGGAAGCCAGTGGTACAACAAAGACAATATGGACAGCAGTGAGATTTCACAGAACTTATACGATTAATTATGCAGCGCTCTCCTTTGAAAGGAGAGCGCTCTTTGAGAAAAGGAGAAAAATATTATGTTAAAAGGAATACCTTCCATTATCAGTCCCGAGTTATTAAAGATTTTATGTGAAATGGGCCATACCGATGAGCTTACCATCGGAGACGGGAATTTTCCGGGCCATACTTACGGCAAAAAAGTGATCCGTATGGATGGACACGGAGTGCCGGAAATACTGGATGCGATCTTACAGCTGTTTCCCCTTGATACCTATGTGGAACACCCGGTCACCTTGATGGGAGTGGTTCCGGGAGATGACGTAAAGACTCCGATCTGGGACAAATATAAGGAAATTGTAGCAAAGCATGATGAGAGGGGAGCTGCCTGTTTTGAAGAAATCGATAAGTGGGATTTCTACGACCGGACAAAAAATCACTCCTCTGTTGTCATTATGACAGGCGAAAGTGAACTATACGCCAATATTATCCTGAAAAAGGGAGTGGTAAAATAAAAGATTCTTCCATTGCCATGTCCTGAAAAACGAGTATAATGGGGATAGAACCCGAGAAAAGGAGGATAAATAAATGAAGTATCGGATTAATCCCAAAAATCAGGACGAACTTTCGGCACTGGGCTTTGGCTGCATGAGATTCAGCCGGGATGAAAAGGAGGTGGAGAAGCAGATCATTTATGCAATCGAGCATGGAGTCAATTATTTTGACACCGCTTATATTTATCCCAACAGCGAAGCTGTCTTAGGAAGAGTACTTTCAAACGGATACCGGGAACGTGTGAAAATTGCCTCCAAAATGCCTCCCCACACCATTAAAAAATACGAAGATTTTGACAAGGTTTTTCTAACCCAGTTAGAGAGGCTTAAAACGGATTACATTGATTATTATTTAATCCATATGCTGCCGGATACCAAAGTATGGGACCGGTTAATAAAGCTGGGTGTAAATGAATGGATCGGGGAAAAGAAAAAAAAGGGACAGATACTTAATATCGGCTTTTCCTATCACGGCGGCAGGGATGAATTTATCCGGCTGGTGGACATCTACCCATGGGAATTCTGTCTGCTTCAGTATAATTATTTAGATGAGCACAGACAGGCCGGCATAGAAGGAATCCGATATGCTTCCGGCAAGGGGCTCCCGGTAATGGTTATGGAACCTTTAAGAGGCGGAAAGCTGGTGACGAATCTGCCAAAAGAGGTGGAGTCTGTCTGGAACAACGCTCCTGTGAAGCGGTCACCGGCAGAGTGGGCATTTAAATGGCTGTGGAACCAGCCGGAAGTTACGGTTGTGCTGTCGGGAATGAATTCCATGGAGATGTTAAAGGAAAACATCCGGGTAGCATCAGAAACTGAGGTAAACGCCTTTACAGATGCTGATTTTAACCTGTTTAAACAGGTTAAGGATATTCTTGATCAGACAATTAAAGTCCCCTGCACCGGCTGCAATTACTGTATGCCATGTCCTATGGGAGTGGACATCCCAACCTGCTTTTCCTGTTATAATGACATGGAGATAGAGGGGAAATTAGCTTCCAGAGGCAAATATATCATGCAGACCAGCATTAAGAAGGAACCACGCAATGCATCTCTTTGTGTAAAATGCAGGAAGTGTGAATCCCATTGCCCCCAGCATATTAAGATCAGCGAGGAAATGACGCAGGTAGCAAAATCCATGGAAGGGATTACCTATAAACCCTTGCGGTTCCTGATTAAAAAAGTGATGAGACTTGATAAATGACCAAAAATACCGGATGCAGCATTTGCATTCGGTATTTTTGGTTACTCTATATTATAGTCTGAGCAGCCGGCGGTAATCCCGTTCTGTTTCAATGAATCATAAATTTTTATGACAGGCAACTTTAATTCAGCTTGACAACCTGACGATAATATAATTAAAATATTTGAAAGAATACTGGAATGGTTTGACAGATAAATGGTATGAATCAGAATACATATGATAGAGGTGATGGTATGCTTAGCCATATACGAATGAAGATGCTTCTGATGGTTATTCCGGTATTATGTGCGGTCATCATGCTGAGTTATAGTGCAAGTGTACGAACAGCAAAGAGGATCATTGATCATGAAACCAGTGACAGAATCTCTGCAGAAAAGGAAATACAGAAAAATATTATAGAAAAAAATATGAACGATGCTGCTGAAATATCACGGGTACTGGCAGTGTTTGCGGAGCATGGGTACAAAGATCATCCCCCTGATTATTACATTCATATTTTAGAACCGGTTGTCAGAAACAATCCGTTTATTTTGGGAGCCGGATTCTGGTTTGAGCCTTATGTGTATAACCAGTCCCAAAAATATATGGGCCCTTATGTGTACAGGGACGGTGACCGGATTATACCTACTTTCGATTACAGCAGCTCTGATTACGATTATTTTTCCCAGGATTACTACACTCTTGCAAAAAAGACGGATAAGACTGTCTGGACCGATATGTACTATGACCAGACCAGCAATTTGTATATGATTACCTGTTCCCAACCTGTTACAGACGAAAACGGAACATATATCGGCTGCGTAACTGTGGATGTAGGTCTGTCCTCCATGCAGAAATTTGTTTCTGATTACATTGCCAGTTTTGGCGGTACGACCTATATTATTAACAGGGAAGGAACCTATCTTGCTGCGGAGAACGAAGCCGTGGTAAAGGCAAAAGGCAGCGTATACGATTCAGAAAATCAGTCCTTTCTTGCAGCTGTTACTGAAATCATTTCCAATGAGAATGGAAGTACTTCCTATTATCATAATAAACAAAAGATCAGCCTGTATTATAAAAATCTCAATGATCTGGGCTGGAAAATTGTCTTTGAGATTCCGGAGAACTCCATTAACCGGCCTTTACGTCAGCTGTCAGACACATTCATATGGATATTCGGACTTTCACTGCTGTTTATGTCACTCACAGTTTTTATTCTCACGGACAGAATTATTGACCGTCCGGTAAGCGCTATTTTAAGTGAAATAAAAAGCATTGGAGAACGCCGTTTCGACCAGGAAGTAAGCAGTGAACTGGTAACAAGATCAGATGAATTCGGATTAATAGGAAAGTCTCTTGAAGAAATGAAGCAGCAGATAAAACAGAACAGTGAAAAGCTGGAGCAGTCCCTGAGTGAAAATGTAGATTCCCAGAAACAGCTGATCCGGCAGAATCAGGTCTTAACCGAGCGGGAGACCCAGATGTATCACAGTCTGAAATATGCGAATTCCCTTATGGAAGCCATTCCGGACACGGTATTCGTCATTTCCAAAGAAGGGGTATTTCTTGACTGCATCGGGGATACGGATCATTTGTTTTTTAAAAAGGATGAGTTTATCGGTAAAAATATAAAAGATGTGATGCCCCGCCGTATCGCGGCAAAGGGGAGGGAACTGATCAGCCAGGTTTTTCTCACTGGAGAGAACCAGAAGATTGAATATGAATGGAAAAGCGGCAAGGCCACGGAATATCATGAACTCAGGATTGTAAAATGGTTTGATGACAAAGTCATAGCAATTGCCAGAAATATAACGGAAACTCATAACTATATCAGGGAAATTGAAGAAATCAGTTATCATGATCAGGTGACCGGACTGCATAACAGAAGGTATTTTGACAAAAAGGCGAAAGAACTGAACCAGGAAGGGAATTATCCGATGAGCGTTATTTTTTCCGATCTCAACGGATTAAAGATGGTGAATGACTCCTTTGGCCACGAATACGGAGATTTTATGCTGAAACGGTTTGCTGAAATACTGGCGGATTCGGAAAAGGAAGGGGAATTGATCAGCCGTGTAGGCGGAGATGAGTTTGCTATTATTTTAAAAAAGACTGAGAAAGCGGAGACAGAACAGTACATTCGGGAATTAAAAGAAAAATGTGCGGGCGAGACCATCAATGGAATCGAGCTGTCAGTTTCATTCGGCTATTGCATTATAACGGATTCCGGTTTATCCGTTCAGAATGCTGTAAAGCTGGCAGAAGATGAGATGTATCAGAACAAATTATATGAGGCTTACAGCAGAAGAAGCAAAACCCTGGAGATTATATTAAACACCCTTCATGAAAAGAATCCAAGAGAGGAACAGCATTCCCAGAGGGTAGCAGATCTTTGCGAAACAATGGCAAGACAGATGGGGATGTCTGACAGTGATATTAAGAAGATTAAGGCAGCCGGGCTGCTTCACGACATCGGAAAAATCGGAATTCAGGAAGCGCTGCTGAATAAACCTGGTATTTTAACAGAGGATGAATATCAGGAGATCCGCAAGCATTCAGAAATCGGATACCGCATATTAAACACCTCCCCCAATATGTCGGAGATCGCAGAGATCGTTTTATGCCACCATGAGCGGTGGGATGGGAAGGGGTATCCAAAGGGAAGAAGCAAAACAGATATACCTCTGTTTGCAAGAATCATATCCATTGCCGATGCCTACGATGCCATGACAAGTGACAGAAGCTACCGGAGAGCAATGCCGGTATCTTATGCAAGAAATGAACTGATCCGGGGGGCAGGAAAGCAGTTTGATCCGGAGCTGGTTGATTTTTTTGTCAATCATGTAATCAGATTGAATTGACTTCGGATGTCTGCTGTGTTAAAATCGAGAAAAATCAATATAGTTTTGGGGAGCTGGTGACCCGGCTGAGAGGAAGTTAAGAACTTCGACCCGTTTAACCTGATTTGGGTAATGCCAACGTAGGGACAGCCACTCTTACTGAATATCATGAGATATGTCTTTCTTGGCATATCTCATTTTTTTCCCTCAAAACCAGGAAAAGGAGTAAGAAAATGTTTGAACAAATCATTACAAATGTAAGAAACAATGTGCCACTGGTTCATGCAATCACAAACTATGTGACTGTAAATGACTGCGCCAACATCATACTGGCTAGCGGAGGATCGCCGATTATGGCGGATGACATCAATGAGGTCCGTGACATCACTGCTATTTCCTCCGCTCTGGTGCTCAATATGGGAACTCTTAATGAGAGGACGGCTGCGTCCATGACTGCAGCAGGAAAAACAGCAAATAAATGCGGCCTGCCTGTTGTTTTGGATCCTGTGGGAGCCGGGGCATCAGCATATCGGAATAAAACAGCATTTCAGCTTTTGGAAGAGATAACGTTTTCCGTGATTAAAGGTAATATATCTGAAATTAAATTTCTGGCTGCAGGAGAAGGGAGAACCTCGGGAGTAGATGCCTGTGAAGCGGATAAAGTGACAGAGGACAATTTAAAAAGCGTGGCAGACTTTGCAAAAGCGTTTTCAAAAAAAACCGGTTCCGTCATTGTGATTACCGGTGCCATTGATCTGGTGGCGGATAAGGACCATGTGTTTGCAATCAGAAACGGCCATTCCATGATGAGTAAAATCACTGGGACGGGCTGTATGCTTTCTGCTGTTGCCGGAAGCTTTGTTGGTGCCAATCCCGGTGATATATTTCACGCATCTGCAGCAGCCGTATGCGGGATGGGAGTATGCGGGGAACTGGCATATAAAAGACTGTGTGAACTTCATGGAGGCACCGGTACATACCGTATGCTTTTGATTGATGAAATGAGCAGACTGGATGAAAAAATGCTGGAAGAAGGTGCAAAGTATGAATGTATCTAAAGAAAACATGCTTTTGTATGTGGTCACTGACCGGACGTGGCTTGGCAGCGGCAGGCTTCATGAGCAGGTGGAGGAAATCCTGGAATCAGGAGCAACCTTTATCCAGCTGAGGGAAAAAAATCTTGATTTTGACAGCTTTGTAGCCGAAGGCAAGGAGATTAGAAGAATTACATCAAAGTATAAAATCCCCTTTGTGATCAATGACAATATAAAAGTTGCCCTGGCTGTGGGAGCAGACGGGGTTCATGTAGGACAGAAGGACTTAGAGGCAAAAAAATGCAGGGAACTGATCGGAGAGGACAAGATACTTGGAGTATCCGCCCAGACAAAAGAACAGGCACTTCTGGCTGAAAAAAACGGTGCAGATTATATCGGGGTTGGAGCAGTCTTTGAAACTTCTACGAAAACCGATGCCAGACCTGTTTCCTTTGAGACTCTGAAAGAAATCTGCAGCTCTGTATCCATTCCGGTAATTGCCATAGGAGGAATTAATGAGGATAATATCGTAAAGCTGAAAGGGAGTAATATTGACGGAGTAGCCGTGATTTCCGCAGTATTTGCCGCCCGGGATAAGAAAAGGGCAGTGAAGTCCCTTTTATCGCTGGCAAAGGAGGTGGTTTTATGAAAAAGGTTTTGACAATTGCGGGCTCCGACTGCAGCGGCGGCGCCGGTATTCAGGCAGATTTAAAGACAATGACTGCCCACAAGGTATATGGAATGAGTGTAATAACGGCGCTGACCGCCCAGAATACCACAGGTGTTACATCAATTATGGATGTGACACCTGAATTTGCAGGACAGCAGATGGATTGTATTTTTACAGATATTATTCCGGATGCGGTGAAAATCGGAATGGTTTCAAACAGCGGGATTATAGAGACGATTGTGGGAAAGTTAACAGAATACAACGTGAAAAATCTGGTAGTTGATCCTGTTATGGTATCAACCAGCGGCTCGAAACTGCTTTCTGAAAAGGCAATGGATGTGCTTGTTACGAAACTGCTGCCTATGGCCCTTCTTGTCACACCGAATATTCCGGAAGCGGAGGCACTTTGGAATATGAAAATCGGCAGCAAACGCGACATGGAAAAAGCTGCGGAGGCAATTTTTCAAAAGCTGAACTGTGCAGTCCTGATAAAAGGCGGCCATTTAACAGAGAGTTCCGATGATCTTTTGTATACAGAAGAAAAAATGATATGGATAACAGGCAGACGTATTGACAATCCCAATACGCATGGGACCGGATGCACCCTGTCTTCTGCCATTGCCTGCAGCCTTGCAAATGGCTGTTCCCTGGAACAGAGCGTAAAGAATGCCAAAGCGTATATTACAGGAGCTTTAAATGACCAGTTAAATATCGGTAAGGGCAGCGGCCCGTTAAATCATATGTGGGGATTGACATAATCTGTAAACTGTTATAGTATTAAGTAAACTGCAAGTTTACTTTTGCAAATAACGGAATTACAGGAGGAACAGCAATTGGGAGCAGAAGAACGAAAGCGACTGGAGAAAGAAATTAAGAGAAAGGATATCATTGATGCAGCTGAGAAAGTTTTCTTTGCAAACGGTTATGAGAATTCCTCCATGGATGCCGTTGCAAAGAAAGCGGAATTCAGCAAACGAACTGTTTATGTGTATTTTAACAGCAAAGAACAGATCTATTTTGAAATTATGATCAGAGGTTACAGAAAGCTTCTCAAGATGCTGGAAGAAGGGTTTGAAAAAGAAAAACCAGCAAGTGCACTGGAAGAGCTTCGCTGTATTTTTTACACCTTATTTTCCTTCCGTGAAAAATATGAAGACTACTTTAAGGCAATTATGGAGTATGAGACAAAGGATGAAGGCAATCAGGAGGGAGTCAGCGGGGATTCCAGAGAAGAGTGTTACCGTCTGGGTGAAGAAGTTCTTTTTTATCTTACTGAAGCGTTAAGAAAAGGAAAGAATGACGGAAGCCTTAAAAGTGATATGGACTGTGAGAAAACCGCATTGATTTTATGGTCATTTACCATAGGAGCCTTTCATGCAGGCCGCAGGAAAAAGGATTATCTGGAGAATTATCACCATATTACCGTGGAGGAATTCTTAGAAGAGTGCTTTAAGCTTTTACTCCGGCTTGTTACCGGAAAGGAGCGTGGGGTATGAAAACCAGGACAGGCAGGAAAAATCTTTTTAAGATCTTTAAAAGCGCTGCCGGTTTGATCTTATTGATTATGTTTGGATTATTCATTCTTGGCGGAGGATTTATGAAGCAGTCTTATTTAGAACCATGGGATAAAAATTATGCAGCAAAGTATACAGATCCACGAATTCGGCTGGCAGCCGCCGGACTCCTTGCTGCAAACAACCATAATATGCAGCCGTGGAAAGTGAAGCTGGATAAAGCTGATCCCATGGTATTTTACTTATATGCAGACAGCTTAAGGACCACAAAAGAGGTGGATCCCCTTTACCGGCAGATGATGATCACTCAGGGAACGTTTTTAGAATATGTCAGAGTTGCAGGAGAAAAAGAAGGATTTCATGCGGATATCGCGGTTTTTCCAGAGGGTGAGTATGAGGAAGGAGATCTTTTAAGCAGCATGGATAAAAAACCGGTTGCAAAGATCACACTTTCACCCGCTAAGCCGGAAGAAAGTCCTTTTTATAACGGGATGTTTCTGGCAGATACAAACCGGGGAAATTATAAGAAGAAAGCCCCTGATTCTTTACAGATTTCAAAGCTTACCAAACTGCCGGATGAGAACGGGCTGTCTATAAAATTCTATACAGGAAAAGCTGATCTGTATAAAATTGGGAACTATGTCATGGAAAGCGCAAAGACCGAGGCCGGAGTAACCAGGGTTATGGACGAATCCAATGGAATATTCCGTGCAAATGAAAGAGAGAAGAACAAATACCGTTGGGGGTATTCCGTTGAAGGACAGGGAGCTTCCGGTATCAGACGGTATCTGCTGCAGGGATTAATCACCTTGTTTCCTTCAATAAATGAAGGAAAGGGTGCATCCCAAAACTTTATTCATTATACCAAAACAGCCGTTGACCATACACCCGCCTATGCTGTCATAACCACAAGCGGTAACAGCCGGACAGACCAGGTGCTAAGCGGTATGCTTTACAGCAGGATGATTCTTACCGGACATACCCTTGGTCTTGCCATGCAGCCGTTGAGTCAGGTGCTGGAAGAATATCCGGAGATGAAACAGCCATATGATGATTTCAGATACGATTACGCAGGCCAGGGCCAGACCATACAGATGCTGCTGCGAATAGGAGAACCGGAGACATCAGCCCCAAATTCCATGAGGCGGGACGTGCTCAGTCTGATCGTGGAATAATTTGTAAAATTTAGTCGAATTTTGAAATAAATATTTGTAAAATTACTGATTCCAATGTATAATATTTATTATATTCAAAGATTACGACAAGGGGATATCTGCATATGAAGACGATTAAAGGTAAACTGTTTTTTGTTATTTTTCTTTTGTTATTTGTAACCTCAGCCGTCAATGTAATTACAGGAATCAGTGCCAGTTATTACAGCATAACGGAAAATACGAAAAGTGACATGAATGCAATGGGAGAAATTGCAGATACTGCATTGGCGGCAGAGATCAGCCTGTTAAAAGAACAGGCACAAAGTCTTGCCAGTCAGCTGGGTGAAGTGAAGTCGGGTGATTTGAATAAAAAGCTTAATTCCATGGATTCAGCGTTAAAAAATACAAAGTTTAAAACGTTTGCGGTTGCCGGTCCGGATGGGAAGTTATCCAGTACGGATAAAACTCTGGATGGACAGGATTTTTCAGCAAAACGTTTTTTCACAGACAGTTTAAATGGGAAAACCACTATTTCCTCTACGGAAGCGTTGGACAATCAGATGGTATTTTACGTATGTTCCCCCTTGCCCTCTGGTTCCGGTGTGGTAATCGGTGTTTTAGACAGTCTTTATTTCAGCAGGATTATTGAAAATATTGTAATTGGAAAGACGGGCAACGTATTTATGCTGGACAGCACAGGTACCTTCGTTGCCAATAAACGTCCAAATCTGGTTGAGGAAAGACAAAATTTTATAGAAAAGGCAAAAACAGATCCTTCCCTGGTAAATGCATCAAAAGTCTATAATAAAATGATAAAAGGGGAAAAGGGAGTAGACCGGTATGAATATGAGACAGGAGCCAGAATCTGTGCATATGGTCCGGTGAGCAATTCCGACGGCTGGTCCTATGGAGTGGTAGCACCTGTTAAGGAAATGACCGCTTCTATCATTTATACCATTATCCTGCTGCTGGTTTCATCCGGCATTTTAATTATAATCGGCATAATCGCAAGCGTTACCCTGGCCAACAGTTTGTCAAACCCCATAAAGAAAATAACCGGACGGATGGAACTTCTGGCAAACGGAGATCTGGAAAGTGAAGTTCATATACATAACAGTAAGGATGAAATCGGCATTTTAACAAGAAGTATTGCTGATATGATAAGTTCCCTTAAATCCTATATTAAGGAAATAGCCTATATTTTACAGCAGGTTTCTGCCGGCAACCTAAACGTGCAGTCTGATGTGGAATACAAAGGTGAATTTATTGAAATACAGACATCGTTAAACCAGATCACGGATCAGTTAAATAGGGCATTCAGAGAAATCATAGTTTCCGCCAGAGAAGTAAACAGCAGTTCAGAGCAGGTGGCGGAATCATCCCAGCAGTTATCGCAGGGAGCCACAAGGCAGGCCAGTTCTGTTGAAGAAATAGCGGCTACCATCTCTGATATCTCCCATCACATCAGTTCCAATGCCGCAAATGCTGAAAAAGCCGGAGCAATGTCCCTGCAGGCAGTGAATCAGGTGAGCAGCGGGCAGCAGGAGATGGAAAAACTGGTGAAGGCAATGAATGAGATCAGTGAAACTTCAACCGAAATCGGAAAAATCATTAAAGTTGTGGAAGATATTGCTTTTCAGACCAATATTCTTGCTCTGAATGCAGCTGTGGAGGCTGCCAGAGTGGGCGAGGCCGGAAAAGGATTTGCAGTAGTGGCAGATGAAGTGCGGAATCTGGCAGGAAAAAGTGCAGATGCAGCCAGGGATACGGCGGCTCTGATTGAAAAATCCATTGAGGCCGTGAAAAATGGAAATGATATTGCCTTAGAAACTTCACATTCCCTGGAACAGATTGTAAAGAGTACACAGGAGGTTTCCGTATTAATAAATGAGATATCAGGCAGTTCCTCAGAACAGTCCGATGCAGTTTCCCAATTAAAGATCGGCATAGAGCAGGTTTCCGGAGTGGTACAGTCCAATGCTGCCACTGCAGAGGAAAGTGCCGCGTATGCCCAGGAGTTGTCCGGACAGTCCTTAATTATGACAAATCTGGTTTCCAAATTTGAGTTGGCAAAGGAGAACAAATAAAAAGATCAAAAAAGCCGTTAAAGTGTGGTTTTAAGCCCATGACACCATTCGTGTCACGGGCTTTTTTTCTTTGTTACGGCAGGTGTCTTGCATATTTGTGCATAATAGAGGATTATAAGAAAGAAATAAAAAATATAAAAGCAGGAGGAATTATTAGATGGCTTCAATTTTAGCAGAATTTTTAAAGGTTGTTTTTTTAGGAATTGTGGAAGGAATTACGGAATGGCTGCCGATCAGCAGTACCGGCCATATGCTCCTTGTGGATCAGTTTTTACAGATCAATGCCAGTGAGAGCTTCAAGGAAATGTTTTTTGTTATAATTCAGCTGGGAGCAATTTTCGCTGTAGTGATTTTGTTTTGGAATAAGATGTTTCCTTTCCAGTGGAGTGATAAAAACAGGCCTTTTCTTATAAAAGAAACGTTTCTTATCTGGATAAAAGTAGTGATTGCATGTGTGCCGGGAGCAATTGTAACAATCCTTTTCGATGATTATATCGATGCCCGGTTTCAGACTCCCGGTGTTATCGCAGCAGCCCTGATTTTTTATGGAGCGGCCTTTATACTGATTGAAAACTGGAATAAAAAACGCATACCTGCCGTAACAAAAATAGCAGATATTAATTACAGGACCGCATTTATCATTGGGTTATTTCAGGTGCTTTCCATTATTCCCGGCACTTCACGTTCCGGTGCAACCATAATCGGTGCGCTGCTCGTTGGAATTTCCCGCACAACTGCGGCTGAATTTACATTTTTCATGGCAGTACCTGTAATGTTTGGTTTAAGTGCCATAAAAATATTGAAATTTGGCCTGTCATTTACAGGGGAGGAACTCTTTATTCTGGTGTCCGGCATGGCGGTCGCGTTTGCCGTTTCATTACTGGTTATAAAATTACTGATGAGTTATATAAAGAAACACGATTTTAAAGTATTTGGCTGGTACCGCATAATCCTTGGTATTCTGGTTTTTCTTTATTTTTCAGTAAGATAAGACTTTGTAACAGAATGACAAATAAACGGTTTGAACACCTAGTTATTCACTAAAAGTGGTAAAGGATAATGGGGTGTTGTATTTTAGAATATATCGGTCTGGGAAGTCAATAAAAATGGAGGAAAGGTACAGGCATGCAAAAGGAACTTATGATGGGAAACCACGCAATCGCTTTGGCAGCAATTGATGCCGGAGTTACATTTGTCAGCGGATATCCCGGGACTCCGGCAACTGAAGTGGTTGAAACTGTTTTTAAAAATAAAACGGATGATATTTATGTTGAATGGTCAGTGAATGAAAAGGTGGCTCTGGAAGCAGCAGCAGGGGCGGCATATTCCGGCTGCCGGTGTATTGTTGCCATGAAGCAGGTAGGTCTGAATGCCTGTTCCGATCCTGCTATGAATTTGTCTTACATAGGTGTCAGGGGGGCGCTGGTGATCGTAGTTGCAGATGATCCTGGTCCTGTTTCTTCCCAAACAGAGCAGGATACAAGAAACTTTGCCCTTTATTCAAAGCTTCCGCTATTTGATCCATCTTCGCCGGAAGAAGCATATACGATGACACAAATGGCTATTGAAATCTCAGAAAAATACAGTACACCGGTCATTTTACGGCCCACCACCAGGGTATGCCATAGTTATGCCGGAGTAAGCAGAAATAAAATTCCCCTGGTACCAGTGAAAAAAGGTTTTGAAAAAGATAATAAATGGGTATGCTTTCCTGCTCTGTCCTATTTGAATCACCTGAAAGTGGAAAAAAGATTTGCTGATCTGATGAAAGAATTTGAATCTCTTCCGTACAGCAGGCAGTATGGGACGGGGAGCACCCTTATTCTTGCTTCCGGTGTCAACTGTGCTTATGTAAAAGAGGCAGTCCAATTTCTGAATTTGCAGGAAGACCAATATATTTTCCTGCAGGCAGCAACCATTCCCCTGCCGGAATCCGGAATTATTTCTCTGTTGGACAAAATAGACAGAATCGTTGTGATTGAAGAACTGGATGCAGTGATAGAACGTCAGATATACTATTTGTATGGAAAAACAGGATTAACGGCTCCCGTAATCTATGGAAAAATGTCCGGAGATATTAAGACAGCAGGAGAAAATACGGTTGATGAGATCATTCTTCTTTTACAGAGAGTATTTGAAATTCCAAAACTTGTTGAAAACCACCCTGATGCCCGGGAACCTGCTGCAGGAAAGAAGGCAGTTTTGTGTGCAGGCTGTCCTCACAGAGCGGCCTTTTATACAGTCAAGCAGGCAATGAAAGACCAGAGGGCAGTATTCTGCGGTGATATTGGATGTTACACACTGGGGAAATCAGAGCCGCTTAACATGGTGGATACCTGTTTATGCATGGGGGCAGGGATTACAATTGGTCTCGGAATACAAAAAGCCAATCCAGACGATACGGTTTTTTCATTTATTGGTGATTCCACATTTTTTCATTCAGGATTACAGGGGGTTTTAAATGGAATTTATAACAATGGGAAATTGACCATAATTATCCTGGATAATCGTTCTACTGCCATGACCGGCGGACAACCCACGCCGGAAACAGGCTCGGTTTCCTGCCAGTCTCCCCAGGTTGTAAAAATAGAACAGGTTCTGGCTGGACTCGGCGTCTCTGAAATTTCCATAATATCTCCTTATGCTCTGAATGAAGGTATAGAAATTGTAAGAAAAACGGCGGTCTTAGACGGAATTAAGGCAATTATATTCCGGGCGCCCTGTAAAAAGAAGGAGACTGTAAAAAAACAGGTAAAGATAGAAGAATCCATTTGCAATGGATGCGGAATTTGTATTAAGGAAATAGGCTGTCCGGCAATGACCTTAAACAATGGGCTTATACAAATTGATGAAACGGACTGTAATGGCTGCGGCCTGTGCACCATGGTGTGTAAACGGCAGGCTATCCTGCAGATAGGAGGAAGATATGAATGAATTTATCATAGCAGGCACCGGTGGGCAGGGAGTCATCACATGTTCAAGGCTGATTCTGGAAACAGCTATGGAAAAAGGGCTGGAAGTGCGGAGTGCGGAAACCATAGGGATGGCACAAAGAGGCGGGAGCGTAATGAGCCACGTGCGGATTGGAGAACAAATCCACAGTCCGTTTATTCCTGTTGGGAAGGCAGACGAAGTAATCTCCATGGATCTGGCCGAAGCTGTGCGTAATCAGAGATATTTAAAGGGTTCAGGGATAGCACAGGCGCCAGATGATTCTGAAAGAGCGGCTCTTCTGTCTGAGAACAGGATCAGATCTGATATTAGTCTTAATTGTTATGATCTGGAAAACCAGTGGAAGAAAAACGGGATTAAGAGGAATACCAATATTATTATGCTGGGGATTGTTTTTTCCGGCGGCAGACATCTTATTTCTGAGAAAGATATAGAGAAAATACTGATAAAGCGGTACTCCGGCGAGATCCGGAAAAAAATGCTGGAAGCTCTGGCGCTTGGGGCAGAGCTTTCCAGGAAAGGAAAGAGAATAACATGATGGATGTTCTATTTAGAAAAGCAGAAATGTCAGATATTAAACAGCTTGTTTCCATGCGTATTGCTTATTTAATTGAGGATTTAGGAGAAGAAGCAGTGTATCAGGCCCGTAATTTAGAACAGGAGCTGACGGCTTTTTTCCATACCCACCTAAATGAAGATATGGATGCTTTTGTAGCAGAGTACAACGGAGAAATCATATCAACCAGCTTTACGGCTTATTATTTCCGCCTTCCCCACCCCGATTTTTTAAAAGGGACTGCGGGAGTTCCCATTAACGGGTATACAAAGCCTGAATTTCGGAAAATGGGGCTGGCAGGCTCTCTGTTAAAAATGTCTGCAGAATACGCAAAGAAGAAGGGGATCGAACTGCTCAATATGGAAGTGACAAAAAAAGGTCTTCCGGTAAGTAAAGAAATCGGATTCCGAGAGATAAATTATACACCGGTTCAGATGATATTAAAGGAATAATGCTTATGGAGTGGATTAAATTATGATACGGGAAGACAACATGGCAGGTATGAGCTGGGGGGAAGGGATTTTTGAGTATTTAAAATTGTGTCATGCATTAGGGGCTGAAAGAGGAGAAAATTATTTTTTGGGTATGAACGGTCCGGCAGGAATCGGAAAAAAGGAATTACTGAGGCGTATTTGTATTGATTTAGACCGGGAATTTATAGGGGTAGATTATTCAGATTTTATTGAAAATCATGCATTTCATGATATGTGCAGGGATAAAAGCCTTGTATTATTTTATATAGGCAATACACCTCTTAACAATGGCAGTTATCAAAATGAAGTGGAAAAATTTATAGAAATAATTAACTCCATGAAAAATACAGCCAATGTTATTTTTGTATTTTCATCGACGGCAATTCTTGGAACCAATACAGCGATGAGTGCCTGTTTCCGTGTGTTTTTGTATGGCTCTTTATCTGTGTCAGAAAAGCTTTCCTATGCAAGAACACTCATTGAACAATACCAGAAAAAGTGGAGTTTAGAGAATGTTTATCTGCCGGATCATTCGGTAGAAATTCTCATCAAGCATTATACAAAAGAAGCCGGGATAAATTATCTATCCGTGCTGATCAGAAATTTATATGAAACCATCCATTATGAGGGCGGTAATGACAGGGAAAAAGAAATAACAATTACAAATAAGATGATTTTCCGCATGATCGGAAGCGGCTGCTATGTATTTGATGAGCAGATCAGAAAAAAATCTCTTCAGGGAATTGGCATTGCATGGACGAGATGGGGAGGAACTCTCCTGCCAATCGAAATGGCGGTCATAAAGGGAGAAGGCAATATTCGATTTTCCGGCAATATTGGAAATCTCATGAAAGAATCCGTTCAGGTGGTATTTACATATTTAAAGGCAAATTTTAGAAACTGGAAAATACCTCCCGGTTTTTTTATGAAACATGATTTTTACATCAATATTTATGAACAGGAATTATATAAGGACGGTGCATCGGCCGGTCTGGCTTTTTTGGTAAAAGTTATCTGCGTCATTAGAAACATAAGGTTTCTGCAGCCAATTGCATTTTCAGGAGAAATTTCTTTAGAAGGCAGGGTGCTGCGGGTAGGCGGGTTAAAAGAAAAACTGTGCGCTGTTCAGGAACACGAGATTCAAAAAGTTGTTTTGCCTAAGCAGGCCTGGCCGGAATACCAATTGCTTCCTGAAGATTTAAGAAACTGGCTATCGGTAGACTTTATTGACGATGTCAAAGAGCTTGAGGGAATCATTCTGCATGAAATGGACCGGTCATCTAAATAAACGTTGTGGATACCGAGATATCCGCATTGTGTTGAATTAAGACGGGTATTTGATATCATATTATCAACAATTAAGTAACAAGTCAGGTGCTTAATTGTAAAAATAAAATGACTCATTGAAAAGCAAAAAAAAATTATCATTCCCATGGCAGAAATGGGTATTTCTGCTGAAGGGTTCCAGTCAGGAGGTGAGAGCAATGACAAAAGTAAACACAGAGGAATATAAGAACATAGATCCTAACGTTAATAGCGGTTGTGATTCAGGTGCTGTTGCATGTATTTAATTGACTCAGGTTCCTACATAGATATGCATGCTTGACAATGGTCATTTTAGTGGCGGCGGAGCGGCTAATCAGCCGTTCTGCCTGTAAAAAGGCAGGAGGGAAATATGGGAGATACTTTAACGGCAGTAAAAAAAGATAAGTTTTTTATTGATACCTATCATTTTTCACATAATGGCATGAATATTCTGTTGGATGTGAATAACTCCAATTTTTATTCAGTAGAAAAGATATACTGTGATGTTGCGGATTACCTTGGTAATTCCAAAACGACTGCAGACGAAATTCTGGAAAAATATGAGGCTGCAGAAGTTCAAAAGGTACTGGAAGATTTTGAATCCTTTGGTTTCCTCTGTGATGAGGAGCCGGATTACGAAAAAATAGAAATCGAACGGGACAAGGAAGTCATTAATCTGGTCATGAATGTTTCTCACAACTGCAATTTAAGATGTAAGTATTGTTTTGCAGCAACCGGCAGTTATAATGGCGAACGTGATCTTATGAGCAGGGAGATGGCTGACAAAACCCTGGACTGGTTTTTAAATCAGGCCAAACAGTCAAAAGTACTTAATTTAAACTTATTTGGCGGAGAACCGTTAACCAATATTCCGCTTGTCAAGTATATTGTTAACCGGTGCCAGGATCTTGAAAAAGAATATGACAAAAAGATATTTATCACAATCAGTACCAATGGAACAATTCTAAATGAGGAACTGGTGCAGCTGATCAAGGATCATGACATCGGACTGCAGATCAGCATCGACGGGGATAAAGAGATTCACGATGCGAACCGGCCTGCAGCCAATGGGAAAAGTTCCTATGACATGCTGGCGGAGAATGTGGAAATTCTTTTAAAAGAAGTGGATCCGGCCGGGCTGATTCCAAGGGCGACAGTCGCCAAGGGCGTTACGGATGTACCGAGAATTGTGAATCATATGCTTGATGACATGCATTTTAAATGTGTGGCCCTCACTCCGGCACTGGGTTCCTATGAGGAAACATCATACAGACAGGAAGATTTAGATGATTATTTTAAAAGATATGACGAATTGGCGGAAACCTTCCTGGAAAAGCTCAGAAGTGGTGAAGAGTACAATATTTACCCGTTTGTTTCAGAAGTAGATGCAGTAAGCAAAGGAATCAGAAGAGT
Source organism: Lacrimispora amygdalina (assembly GCF_003432035.1). Lineage (GTDB taxonomy): Bacteria > Bacillota > Clostridia > Lachnospirales > Lachnospiraceae > Lacrimispora > Lacrimispora amygdalina. Next base: position 462 of record NZ_QOHO01000066.1, on the reverse strand, counting down.
TTACGGCTGCGGTTCCGGCCTGGGTTTTGCCAGCGTGGATATTAAAGGAAATATTTATCCCTGCATGCGCTTTATTGGAAATAATGATTATATCATTGGTCATGTAGAAGATGGATTTAATGAGAAGCGGCAGATGTTCTTTGACAGAACTGTATACAACCGTACAGAATGTAAGAATTGCTGGGCAAAGCACTTATGCGGAGGAGCATGTGTGGCTGTTCAGGTAGAATGCGGAGAACCTCTTGAATCCTATAATCCCCTGGTCTGCCAGGTGGCAAAACGTATGGCTGAACTGGCCATGTATGCCAGCTCGGTTATTGCAAAAGAGAATCTGAATTTTGATATGCGTAAATTAACGGTTAATGATTTCATTCGCAGAAGATTCAGCTAAAAATAGAATGAGTATTTTCGTATGTACCGGCAGCATTACGAAAATACTCATTTTTTGTATCTCGGTACAAT
>NZ_QOHO01000065.1 GCF_003432035.1 Lacrimispora amygdalina | reverse complement strand
AAAGTCTTACCTATTGTCATAGGCGGAAACGCTACTCTACTGCGCCTTGATCGGATATATCCACTATGAAGCCCCGATTGAGGAACAGAATTTCTCCACCCTGATTGAGTTCCTGAACGCTATGGAGGTGCGGGAAGATGATGAGGAGTTCCAGAACCCGGTGGATCTGATGTTTGAAGCACTGGAAAAGAAAAAGCCGAATCACTTTGCAGTCCGTCAGTATAAAAAGTACAAGTTAGCCGCCGGCAAGACCGCTAAGTCGATTTTGATTTCCTGCGGCGCTCGTCTGGCTCCTTTTGATATTCAGGAGGTCAGAGATGTGACTGCCTATGACGAGTTGCAGCTGGATACCCTCGGAGATAAGAAAACGGCGCTCTTTCTGATTATGTCAGATACGGATGCGACTTTTAATTTTTTGATCTCCATGATTTACACACAGCTGTTCAACTTGCTGTGTGAGAAAGCAGATGATGTGTACGGCGGCAGACTGCCGGTTCATGTTCGCTGCCTGATTGATGAGATGGCAAACATCGGTCAGATTCCCAATCTGGAAAAACTGGTAGCGACAATCCGAAGCCGTGAAATATCGGCTTGCCTTGTTCTCCAGGCACAATCACAGCTGAAAGCCATTTATAAAGACAATGCCGATACCATCATCGGCAACATGGATTCCCGAATTTTCCTGGGTGGTTCTGAGCCAACCACGCTCAAAGAACTGAACCAGGCATTGGGAAAAGAAACTATCGACACCTACAACACTTCCAATACCAGAGGCAACAGCCCGTCTTATGGGCAAAATTTTCAAAAGCTTGGGAAAGACCTTGCGAGCGTAGATGAGCTTGCGGTTTTGGATGGCAGCAAGTGTATTTTGCAGTTGCGTGGTGTCAGACCGTTTCTTTCTGACAAGTACGATCTGACGCAGCACCCCAATTATAAGTACACATCAGACTTTGATAAGAGAAATGAGTTCAACATTGAGCAGTTTCTGAGTCGAAGGTTGAAGCTCAAGGCAGGTGATGAGTTTGTGGTAGTCGATGCGGATTAAGGAGGTTTCTGTTTGGAAAATCTGAAAACGGTATCTGCCCTGGTTAAGAACATCTTGGAACACGACCAGAAGGCAAGAAATACCGACAATCATTTGTACCTAAAGGTACTGGAACACTATTCCGGTCTGCGTGGCATCGACATTCATGCCATGACGGTTCCTGTGTTTTTGAAGGAACTGGATAGACGCAGCTTTCCGGGGTTTGAAACTGTCCGCAGAAGCAGACAGAAAGTGCAGGCAACCTACCCTGACCTTGCTCCCAGTGAAGCCGTAGGCAAACGCAGAGCAAAAAATGAGGTTGTATATCGAGAATTTGCAGAAAGCGAGGTGTAAAAAATGACTTGGTGGATCACGGATACCTCTATTGGGCAGCGTTTGAAGTTCATTAGACGATTTCGCCGCCTTACCCAGAAAGAGCTTGGACTTCTGATGGGGTATTCCGAGAAAACAGCGGATGTCCGTATTGCTCAGTATGAGAAAAACGCTCGAACCCCTAATGCAGAAACCACAGCGAAATTCGCAGAGGTTCTGAAGGTTTCACCTGCTGTTTTTTCACCGACGATCTGTGCTTCTCGTGAAGATTTGTTGCAGTCAATGTATTGGCTGTTTCTTATGAAAGGTGGTGGTGATATATATGATTGTGAAACTGAATATGCAAGAAGCAGAATGGAACAGAAACTTGGCGTGATAACCGTCGAGGAGTTCCTTGAAAAGATTCTCGCAAACTAAGCCTTCCGTCCGGTTTTGATGCCGGTAGTACGGAGGGCTTTTTTTATTCTCAAAACAATTTCAAATTTTAGGAGGAAAATATTATGGCATTTTTCAATAGCGCAGTAACCGTTCTTCAGACTCTCGTTATCGCTCTGGGCGCAGGTCTTGGCATCTGGGGTGCAATCAATCTGCTTGAGGGCTACGGCAACGATAACCCCGGCGCAAAGTCCCAGGGCATGAAGCAGCTCATGGCTGGCGGCGGTGTTGCCCTCATCGGCACCACCCTTGTACCTCTGCTCTCCGGACTGTTCGGTTAATCACAAAACAAGGAGGTAATCGCCTTTGGACAGCATACTCCAACAGATCACAGACTGGCTGAAAGAAATGCTCGTTTCAGCCATTATGGGAAATCTGTCGGGGATGTTTGAGTCCGTCAACAACCAGGTTGGCGAGATAGCAACCTCCGTTGGCATGACCCCGGCGAATTTTTCGCCGGGTGTCTTTGCCATGGTACGAAACATCTCCGAGTCAGTGATTATCCCAATCGCAGGCTTGATTCTGACCTTCATTGCCTGTTATGAGCTAATTCAGATGATTATTGACCACAACAATCTGGCGAATTTTGAAACCTGGATCTTCTTCAAATGGGTGTTCAAGACTTTTGTTGCGGTCATGTTAATCACAAACACATTCAATATCACGATGGCTGTGTTCGATGTGGCACAGCACGTTATAAACGCAAGCGCCGGTATCATATCCGGAAATACTGCCATAGATGCTTCGGCATTGGAAACAATGGAAGAAACCCTGATGGCAATGGATTTGGGTCCTTTGCTCGGCTTGTTCCTGCAATCCTTTATCGTGCAGGTCACGATGTCCGCCTTGGCAATCATCATTTTTGTGATCGTCTACGGTCGAATGATTGAAATTTATCTGATGGTCAGCCTTGCACCGATTCCGCTTTCCACTTTTGGAAACAGAGAGCAGAGCAATATTGGACAGAATTATCTGCGTTCGCTGTTTGCAATCGGATTTCAGGGATTCCTGATTATGATCTGCGTAGGCATTTATGCGGTGCTGATTCAGTCTATCGCATTCAGTGATGACATCATCGGTTCTATCTGGGGCGTTATGGGCTACACCGTCCTTTTGTGCTTCACCTTGTTTAAGACCGGTTCGCTTGCGAAGGGTGTATTCAGCGCTCACTAAGGGAAGGAGGAAATTGTTTGGCAGCGTATATTCCCGTACCTCGTGACCTGACGAGGGTGAAAACAAAAGTGTTCTTTAATCTGACGAAACGGCAGTTACTTTGCTTTGGTGCGGCGGCGCTCATCGGAGTGCCGATTTTCTTTCTGGTCAAAGCAACCGGAAATGTGAGCCTTGCAGCACTGTCCATGATGATCGTCATGTTGCCGTTGTTTTTCCTGGCAATGTATGAAAAGGATGGACAGCCGTTGGAAGTGGTTGTAGAACACTTTATTCAGACTAAATTCGTTCGTCCCAAGGTTCGCCCTTATCAGACGGACAACTATTATGACGCTTTGATGCGTCAGTACAAACTGGAAAAGGAGGTTGAACGAATTGTTTTTCAAAAAGAAGCCGCAGGCAAGAAACATCAAAATGCCTGCAAATCTGAATCGGAAACAGCAGCGAGAAATTAAAGCTGTTGTGGAACGGGCAAAGAAAGACAATGGTATTCCGCAGACTGCACAGCAGTCCATTCCCTTTCAGAGAATGTTCCCGGATGGCATCTGTCGTGTCACTGACAGCTATTACACCAAGACGATTCAGTTTCAGGACATCAACTATCAGCTGGCACAGCAGGAAGATAAGACTGCCATCTTCGATGAGTGGTGCAGTTTCCTGAATTTCTTTGACAGTTCCATTCACTTTGAGCTTTCCTTTATGAACCTGAGTACCGATGCTGAGAGTTTTGAAAAGAGTATCCGCATCCCGTTCAAGAAGGACAGTTTCAATCCTGTCCGTGCCGAGTATAGCCAGATGCTGAAAAAGCAGTTGGCGCAGGGCAACAATGGCTTGACCAAAACCAAGTACCTGACATTCGGCATTGAAGCCGAATCCATGAGGCAGGCAAAGCCGAGACTCAACCATATCGAAAACGATCTGCTCAATAACTTTCGTCGTTTGGGTGTCATTGCAACCACCATGAACGGCAAAGAGCGGCTGCATCTGATGCACTCCATGTTCCACATGGGTGATAATGATAAGTTTTTCTTCGATTGGAAGTATCTTGTGGAATCCGGGCTGTCTGTAAAGGACTTCATTGCTCCGACGGCATTTGCCTTTAAGACCAACCGCACCTTCCAGATGGGCAGCATCTTCGGTTCGATGTCCTATCTGGCAATTACGGCATCAGACCTGTCTGACCGTATGCTGGCGGATTTTCTGGATATGGAATCCACGCAGATCGTGACCCTGCACATCCAGTCGGTTGACCAGACTGCGGCGATTAAGACCATCAAGAGAACCATCACCGAGCTTGACCGTTCCAAAATCGAGGAACAGAAAAAGGCTGTGCGTTCCGGCTATGACATGGATATTATCCCGTCTGACCTTGCTACCTATGGCAAAGATGCGAAGTCGCTTCTGAAAGAATTGCAGAGCCAGAACGAGCGAATGTTCATGGTGACATTTCTGGTGCTGAACACCGGGCGCACCGAGCAGGAACTGGAAAACAATGTGTTCCAGGCACAGAGCATCGCCCAGAAGCATAACTGCAACTTGCGCCGTTTGGATTTTCAGCAGGAATCCGGGCTGATGAGCAGCCTGCCTTTGGCACAAAACCTGATCGAGATTCGTCGTGGCCTGACTACCAGTTCCACGGCGATTTTTGTACCCTTCACAACGCAGGAGCTGTTCCAGAATGGTGGAGAAACGCTCTATTACGGGCTGAATGCCCTGTCGAACAACCTTATCATGGTGGACAGAAAGAAGCTCAAGAACCCCAACGGACTGATTCTGGGTACTCCCGGTTCCGGTAAATCCTTTTCCGCAAAGCGTGAAATCACCAATGCGTTCCTGGTTACGGATGACGATATTATCATCTGCGACCCCGAAGCGGAATATGCGGCTCTGGTTCACAAGTTCAATGGTCAGGTGGTAAAAATCAGCTCCTCCAGTACCAACTATATCAACCCTATGGACATCAACCTGAACTACTCTGAGGATGACAACCCGGTAGCACTGAAAGCTGATTTTATCCTGTCCCTCTGTGAGTTGATTATGGGCAGTAAGGATGGCTTGCAGCCTATCGAAAAGACGGTTATCGACCGTTGTGTGCATCAGATCTATCAGAGATATTTCGACAATCCTGCCCCTGAGAATATGCCGATCCTTGAGGATTTGTATGATGCCCTTCTGAAGCAGGACGAAAAGGAAGCTCACCATGTAGCGACCGCCTTGGAAATCTATGTTAAGGGTTCTCTGAAACTGTTTAACAACAGAACCAATGTGGATATTCAGAATCGTCTGGTGTGCTTCGACATTAAGGAGCTTGGCAATCAGCTGAAGAAAATCGGTATGCTGATTGTTCAGGATCAGGTCTGGGGGCGTGTAACCGCCAACCGTTCTGCCGGTAAATCGACCAGATATTATATTGACGAGTTCCATCTGCTTCTGAAGGAAGAACAGACGGCAACCTATTCCGTAGAAATCTGGAAGCGATTCCGTAAATGGGGCGGCTTGCCGACCGGTATTACCCAGAATGTCAAAGACCTGCTTCGTTCCCCGGAGATTGCCAACATCCTCGAAAACTCTGATTTCATCTATATGCTGAATCAGGCAAGCGATGACCGAAGTATTCTGGCGCAGCGGCTGAATATTTCGCCGCATCAGCTGTCCTATGTAACTAACTCCGGTGAGGGCGAAGGGCTTCTGTTCTATGGCAATGTGATTCTGCCATTCATTGACCGATTCCCGACCGATCTGGAACTGTATCGCATTATGACCACGAAGTTAAACGAGGTGGCACAGGAAAAGGAGGCGTAATGTATGGCGAAAAGACCTACACGACTCCGTTTTACCGAAGATGACCTTGCAGATTCTCATGTGAAGAAAGCTGCCGACCGTGCAGATAAGGCGGTTGATAAGGCTGAAAAAGCGGCAGACAAATTGGCTTCCAAAAAAGCAAAGCCGAAGCTGAAGCTGGAAACAGATGCAGCCGGTTCCCGTAAAGCAAAGCTCCGTTTTGAAAAAGCGGAGTTTACGGAAATCGAGCGCCCATCTGTGGCAAAGCACATGGCAAGCCGTGGTGCCGCAGTCACGCTCACATCCAAAGCACATCAGGCGGTGTCAGAATATGAGGATGATAATATCGGCGTTCAGGCTGTGCAGGAAACGACCAAGGCTGTTGAATCCACTGCTTATACCGTCGATCATGCCGTTTACAGCCACAAGCTGAAAGCCTACGACAAGGCAGAAAAGCTGGTTGAGAAGTCAGATAAAGCAAATGTAAATGCCCTGTATGAGAAGTTCAAAAAGGACAACCCCGATGCCGCTTCCAACCCGTTCTCCCGTTGGCAACAGAAAAGGGCAATCAAAAAGGAATATGCAGCGGCGAAGGCAGGCAAAGGAACAGCGAAAGAGACTGCCGCTAAAGCAACAAAGAAAGCAGCCCAAAGCACCAAAACGATTACAGAGAAAGCGATGGAGTTTTGCACCACACACTCTAAAACAATTCTGTTTGTTTTGATTGCTGGACTGCTTTTTATGATCCTCTCTGGGATGTTCTCGTCTTGTTCGGCTATGTTCCAAGGCGGCACACAGATCGTTCTGGGAACTTCTTTTACCGCAAAAGAGGAAGATATTATCGGTGTGGACAATGATTACAAGGCTTTGGAAGCTGCGCTCCGCAATGAAATCAATAATATCGAGCGTACTCATAGCGGATATGACGAGTACCGGTATGACCTTGATGAAATCAACCACAATCCTTATGAGCTGGCGGCGTATTTGACGGTGAAGTTTGAGGATTACACCCGTGAGGAAGTGCAAAGCACTCTGCGGTGGCTGTTCGATCAGCAGTATGAGCTGACCCTCACAGAAGTAGTAGAGATTCGTACACGAACAACATCTTCTACTGATCCTGAAACGGGAGAGACAACAACAGAGGAAGAAGATTACGAATATTATATTCTGAAAGTGAAGCTCAGAAATAAGGGCTTGAACAGTGTGATTTCAAATTCCGGATTGTCGGAAGATGATATGGAGCGATATAGAATTTTGCTTCAGACAAGGGGCAACAGACCGGATATTTTCGGAAATGACATTTACGCCACCCCTGGCGGCGAGTACACCGATTATGATATTCCGGGCGAAGCTCTGACGGACACACGATTTGCCAATATGATTCGTGAAGCCGAGAAGTATCTGGGATACCCGTATGTGTGGGGCGGCAGCAACCCGTCTACCTCCTTTGACTGCTCCGGGTTTGTTTCCTATGTAATCAATCACTGCGGCAACGGTTGGAGTGTTGGACGATTGACTGCAAACGGTTTGATGGGCGTATGCGATATTATTCCCAAAAGCTCTGCCAAGCCAGGAGATTTGATTTTCTTCCAAGGCACTTATGATACCTCCGGTGCATCACACGTTGGTATCTATGTTGGCAATGGTATGATGATCCACTGCGGGAACCCCATTTCTTATGCTTCTATCGAATCGAATTACTGGCAACAGCATTTTTACTGCTTCGGCAGAATCAGAAACTAAAGGAGGGATGGCGATTGAGTGCCAAGTTAGACAGAATCGGTGCAGACCTTGAAAAAGCCCGTAAGAAACGGGCAGAATGGGATGCTAAGGTGAAAGACCTGGAACGCAGATACCGTGAGGAGGAAAATTCCGAAATTCACGAAATGGTTCATGCTGCGAACCTGAATCCCGAACAGCTTTCCGAGCTGCTCCGTATGTTTGCAGCGGATATGGCTCCGAAGCCTGATACGATCAATACTATGAATGAGGAGGAACCGCAGAATGAGATTTAAGAGATTCAGTGCCATGTTGCTGGCACTTGCGATGTGCATGGGTGTGTTTTCGACAACGGTGTTTGCCTACTCCGATGAGAGTGCAACAACCACTACTACGGGAAAGGCGGAAACCGTGGAAACAGTCCCTGAGAAAACCGAAGATAAGACTTCCGAGGAAGTTCCCTACACCGTGACCGTCAATGAGGATGGCACGGTGGTTTTCTCTTTCAATGGTAAAGAATGGACTTACGGTGCAGAGGAATCCGAGGATAATAACATGGGAACTGGCAAGGTGGTAACGAGCGGTTCCCGTTTGAATGTGCGTACCGGTGCAGGCATGAATTATGAAATCATCGACCAGCTCCGCCCCGGCGAGGAAGTTGTGGTAGTCGGTGTTGAGGGTGACTGGTATCAGATCACTGTACCTGAAAAGAACGGTTATGTTCACAGCGACTATCTGGAACTGATTGAAAAAGCCGAGCAGAACAGCGAAATGGATATGGCGCTGCTTATGATGTTTATGAGTGCGTTCATGCAGAACACGGACACAAGCGAACCTGCCCTTACTCCTGACGGCAATCTGACTCTGGTTGACGATGTTGGTTCACCTACGAAAAGTGGAAAGCAATTCATTACTGCCGTTACCAAAAACGGAAACTATTTCTATATCATCATTGACCGTGATGATAAGGGCGAGGAAACCGTGCATTTTCTGAATCAGGTAGATGAAGCCGACCTGCTCAAGCTGATGGACGAGGAGGAAGTTGCAGAGTTCACCAAGCCGGTTGAGGAAACAAAGCCGGAAGTAGTTGAAACAGTTCCTGAAATTACAGAACCGGCACCGGAGGAAAAGCCGAAATCTAAGAATATGCTCCCAGCGATTCTTACTCTGATTGTGCTTGCCTGTGGTGGTGGATTCTTCGTATTTAAGAAAGTTCAGGAAAAGAAGAAGGAACAGGAAGCGGCAAAGCCTGACCCGGATGCTGATTATGTGGACGATGACGAGGACTATGGATACGATCCGGAGTTTGAGAACGATGATGCAGATAGCTCCGCCGATGAAGATGATAATGAGCCTGTGTAAGCAGGATAGGCTTGATGCCTGTGGCAACCTTCGGGTTGCCTTTACATATAGAAGTAGTTTTTCAAAAACCGATGTGATATAATTTGTAGCATAAACGAAAAGACAAATCGGAAGTTGTGGAGGTAAAATATAGATGAATCAAGGTAGAATTATTGTAATCACAGGTGCGCCGGGGACAGGAAAAACTACAACGGCATCTGCTGTTGCAAAAGAATCAGATTTGGAAAAGTCTGTGCATATGCACACAGATGACTTTTATCATTATTTGAGTAAAGGGGCAATACCACCGCATTTGCCAGAATCAAATGAGCAAAATTTGATTGTCATTGAAGCGTTTTTAGAAGCTGCGAAGCGATATGCTCGTGGTGGATATGATGTAATTGTAGATGGTATTGTAGGACCGTGGTTTTTAGAGCCGTGGCTAAACATTGTTCAAGAGCATTATGAAGTACACTATATCGTTCTAAGGGCAAGTAAAGAAGAAACTATGAAGCGAGCTATCGAACGCTCAAAGTTAGACAGAGAAACAAATATTGAATTAGTTGAAACAATGTGGAAGCAATTTTCCAATTTAGGAATCTATGAATTAAATGTTATAGATACAACTACGCATTCAATCAAAGATACTGTTTCAGCAGTAAAAGAAAAAATAGTAAGCGGTACGGCTTTACTATTTTAGACAATTCCAGCTTGTCGAACTGAATCAATTTTACATAGCAGTCATGCACTACGGTGTGTGGCTGCTTATTTTTTGCGAAAGGAGCAGATGCAAATGAAATTAGTTTTGGCTGAAAAGCCCTCGGTTGCACAGAGCATTGCCAAAGTGTTAGGTGCTGCCAAGCGTGAGGATGGCTACTTAGAGGGAAACGGATATGTGGTCAGTTGGTGTGTGGGGCATTTGGTGGAGCTGGCACAACCGGAAGCCTATGATGCGAAGTACAGCAAATGGGCTTATGCAGACCTGCCTATCTTCCCGATGGACTGGCTGTATGAGGTTTCTGCCGGTACGAAAAAACAGTTTGGGATTCTGAAAAAGCTCATGGCCAGAGAAGATGTTGCGAGTCTTGTGTGTGCAACAGATGCCGGTCGTGAGGGCGAGCTGATCTTTCGATTGGTGTACCATAAAGCCGGGTGCAGAAAGCCGTTTGAGCGGCTTTGGATTTCCTCGATGGAAGATGTAGCAATCAAGGCGGGCTTTGAAAATCTCAGGTCTGGAACTGAATATGATGCTTTGTATGAAGCAGCACTGTGTCGAGAGCGAGCCGACTGGATTGTTGGCATTAACGCTACTCGACTTTTTTCGACCCTTTACGGGCAGACTCTGAATGTCGGTCGTGTTATGACCCCTACCCTTGCTATGGCTGTCATGCGGGAAGCTGCCATTTCTGCATTCAAGCCCGAACCGTTCTACACAGTTCAGATTGGATTGAATGGTTTTACGGCTGCAAGCGAACGATTCAAAACCGAGGAAGCAGCGGAAGCTGTCAGACAAGGCTGTTCGGTGGCAATCGTTCAGAAAGCTGAATGTAGGGAGAAAACAGAAAAGCCGCCTGCGCTCTATGACCTGACCAGTTTACAGAGAGAAGCCAACCGTGTGCTTGGTTACACGGCACAGCAAACCTTGGACTACACCCAGAACCTCTACGAAAAGAAACTGGTCACTTATCCCCGTACCGACAGCAGATTCCTGACGGAAGATATGGCACACAGCCTGCCCGACCTCGTAAAGTTGGCTTTCCACACATTCCCCGTGGAGGATGTGGATAACATACCCGTTCATGCAGAGCAGGTTGTGAATAACAAAAAGGTCACAGATCACCATGCCATCATTCCGACCAGAGAATTGCGAAAATGCAATCTGAGCGAACTTCCCAAGGGTGAACTTGCAATTTTGCAACTGATTTCCAATCGGCTGTGTGTTGCAGTGGGAGATCCACACCGATACGCAGAGACAGTCATTGAACTGGACTGCGGCGGCACAGCGTTCTCCGCAAAGGGCAAAACCATCGTGCAGAACGGATGGAAGGCTTTGATTCAGAAGGGTTCTTCGACAAAAAACGACGAAAACGTGCAGGCACTCCCTTCTGTTTCCGTCGGTGACGAAATGATTGTCAGCGGCACGGAAATCAAGGAAGGGAAAACTTCTCCCCCAAAACACTTTACCGAGGATACGCTACTTTCTGCAATGGAAACTGCCGGTGCGGACGAAATGCCTGATGAGGTGGAGCGCAAAGGTTTGGGAACTCCTGCGACCCGTGCCGGTATCATTGAGAAGCTGGTTCGTATCGGTTTTCTGGAGCGTAAAGGCGATAAGAAAACAAAACACCTGATTCCGACTCACAAGGGTACGGCTCTGGTAACGGTCATGCCGGAACAGATTCAGTCCCCATCTATGACGGCGGATTGGGAAGAAAAATTGTTGCTCATTGAAAAAGGCGAATATGCCAGCGAGGATTTTATGGACGAGATCAAAGATGTGATTGCCGGTTTGATTCAGAACTATGAAGTGATCCGTGATTCCGAGGTTCTGATGTCGAAAGAAGCCAATTCTATCGGTAAATGCCCACTCTGCGGCAGTGCTGTAGAGGACAAGTCCAAGGGATACTTCTGTTCTAATCGAGGGTGCAGGTTTGCCCTTTGGAAAAACAATCGTTACTTTGCGAGTATCGGCAAGAGCATGACTTCTGCCACGGCGCAGAAACTGCTCGGTTCCGGCAAGGTAAAGCTCAAGAATTGCAAGTCTGAAAGGACAGGCAACACCTTTGATGCCACCGTCTTTATGGAGGTATCGGAAGATGGCAAAACGAAGTTCAGTATGGAATTTGAAAATGGAGGAAAGCGCAAATGACAAATGAGTACAACCCGGATGGTAAGGAAATCCGATTTATCGACAGCCACTATAAGGACTTGTTCCGTATTCCTGACGGTGGCTGCATCCAGATTCACTATCCCGATGAGACCGTCGTAAAGCCTTGTACATTCATCGACGAGTACCACACACAGATTGGATACAATGTGTTTCATATCTGCCAGTTTGCAGAGATTATGGAGCGCAACGGTGCAAGCTATATGGCGGAGCCTGAAATTATGGGCGATGAAGCCGCATGGAAGGTTGGAAGGGACAGAATCCTTGCGGTACAGACCTGCGAAGATGGTTACGACTACACCCTATTAGATGAAAACTACAACGAGATTGATGGCGGTCAGGTCGATAACCCTGAACTGTCCATGATCGAAGTCCGCCAGGATATTCTGGAATCCTTTGGATTGGAGCGCCGGGAGCTGCGGGCGATGTTCTATGAGGATGTCATGGAGCAGGCTTTTGAAGTCGGCAGACAGGCGGTGGTGGTCAATGACCCTATCGCAGAGCTTGCTTTTAAGCTCGACCGTTTTGCAGAGAACTTCGACCCCTATGAATATATGGATCAGGTCGATGATGTGCAGGCGCATATCCAAGAAATCAAGGCGGATCTTGCCGCTGGTAATACGGCTCCGTATCGTGAGTTTCTGAATACAGCCATTGCAGAATCCCGTGAGGAAACTGCGGTTGAGGTTGCCAAAGTGCTGAAAAGTCAGCTGGATAAGATCGACTCTCCGAAGCATGGGTCGGTCATGGAAAAACTGGCACAGGCCGCAGAAAAAACTGCGCCTGCCAGTCCCTCCCCCAAACGCAAAGAACCTGAACGATAAGGAGGACACTGATATGAAAAACGAAAAATGGGATGATATTCACGGAAATACCACCCCGGATGACAGAATGGTTGCTTTTCTGGAAAGCCCCACGGATTCTTATGCGATTCTTCAGCTGCGGGAAGATGTAGACGATAATATCCCGCTCATGTTTGCAAATTACAGCTACCTTCAAAAGAAAGAAATGGAGCCTGAGATTGACCGTTACGAGGTGGTCTATCATGGCTCCATTTCTGTGTCCGAGGATGTGGATCGGCAGCTGGAAGATTTGTATGTGAAGTTCAATATTGACCACCCGAATGATTTCCGTGGTCACAGCATGTCGGTCAGCGACATCGTAGCCTTAAAGGTAGCCGGTGAGGTATCCTTTCACTATGTAGATTCTGTCGGGTTTCAGAAGCTGGAAAACTTTATGAAGTCCGAAAACTACCTGAAAAACGCAGAGATGGCAATGGAAGATGATTATGGGATGATTGACGGCATCATCAATAACGGAAAAGCGCCTGGATTAGAGGAACGCCCTTCGGTATTGGAGCAGTTAAAGGAAAAGCCCGTGCCGGATGTTGCCCATAAGCCGCCCAAGAGCCACCCGGAAAGGGAGATTGAATGATGGATTTCACACAAGATGAGCGGAACATGATGATGCTTTACAGCCCTGGCACAAGGTCAGGGCTGTGTGAAGCACTGACACTGATGAAGGAACAGCTTTCGGAGGACGAGTCAGAGCTTTTTGCTTTGGCAGACTCTGTTCTCCGTAAAGTTTCAGCCATGGACGATGCCGCCTTTGAAAAGCTGAACCTTTATCCGGATTGATAGGATTGGAGGGATACAATGAACGCAAAAGAGCGATTTTATTCCGGGTTAGCAAAAGAAACGATTGGGAAAATCACCTCGAACACAGATAACTGGACTTCGTTTTTGAGAACGATGTCCCGCAACTATGAGTTCACCTATCCGGAACAGGTGATGATTTATGCCCAGCGCCCCAATGCGACCTTTTGCAAGCCTTATGAGGACTGGAACGCTGAAAATTACCGCAGATATGTAAAGCGTGGCTCTACCGGTATTGCCCTGTTTGTGATGAACAAGGATAAACCGTATCTGCGCTATGTGTTTGATGTGGCGGATACCGGCGTTCGCCGTTCTTCCCCGGAACTGAAACCGTGGGAGGTGACGCCTGAAAACCGCTCCTATGTCATGGAAGCGATGGAGCGTACCTTCGGTGTTGCCGCTGACGGGGTGCTGGAAGCACAGCTTGAAGATATTGCATCTGTACTGGCGGCTGAGTATTGGGACGATTACAAAAAGCAGCTCCTCGACATCGTTGCCAACAGCTTCCTTGAGGAGTATGATGAACTCAACATCGAAGTAGCTTTCAAAAATGCGGTGACAAACAGCGTATCCTACACGATGTATTGCCGGTTCGTGGAAAGTCCCGATAACTACTTCGAGCATGAGGATTTCCAGAAGGTGTTTGATTTTAACACCAGACAGACGGTAAATGCCCTTGGTACTGCGGTGAATGCCATCAGTACAAGGATGTTTCAGGAAATCGAAAAAGCGATTGGAGAACATGAGCAGATCAGAGCTGCTGAAAGGAGTGCAGATTATGAGCGAGATGACTTACAGACAGGCAGGAGATTATCAGATTCCGAACCTTCAGTTGGAGAACGAGGGAGAGAAACCTCTGGGCAAGTACGGCAGGATGCGTCGAGCATTTTTGGAGCAGAACAATCCGATGCTCCTGAACGACATGATTCTGACGGAGAGCCTGTTCCCACACCTGTGGGAGATCGAGGAAACGGCGAAAGCCAGAGTGGAGTTTCTGATGGAGCAGTACCTGAAGGACAGCCCCGCACCGGACAAAGAAACGCAGCAGATGGCGTGGGTACAGCACATGAACAGCCTGAAAGCACAGGCAGAGGAAGTCGTGATGACGGAGCTTATCAACAGCTGAGTCTGAACCTTTTCCTCTCCGAAAATGAACAAATCAGTTTTATCGACCGAGCAGAGAGCTTTACGCCCTCTGCTTTTTCTTTTGCCCAGGAAGAAATCGACCACTTTCTTCTGCTTGGCAGCAATACCGATGAAGCCCGAAAAGTCGTAGCGCTGGAATATATGAAGCAGAAGCCGCTGGAAGAAATTGTCCAGACCTTAAAGCAGGTCTATCACGGCGGTTATGGTCTGAAAGAAGATAGTGGGAATATCTGTGCGTGGTATGCCGAGGACGGTATCCATCTTGCCAAAGGTTCCTCTGCCATTGACAGCCCCAGGGCGCAGATCGTTTCTTGGGAAACGGTTGCCGAGCGCATTGGAGAACTTCTTGAAAATGGTCAGTTCGCAACTAATGTGGAACTGGTAGAAGCGCCCGGATATGAGCGTCAGAAGCTGGCAGAATCCCTGTGGCATCTTTATCACGATTTGAGTGAAGAAGCCCGTACCAGCAACTATCTGGCAATTCTCCATCAGGAACCGTTTCGTGGTTTCCCTGATGAAACCGCAGATTTGGCTGAAAAGTTGGATGACCCTCGTTTCCACGCAACCTTGGTGCAGCAGTATTCGGAATTCAGAAAAGCCCTTGCGGAAAATCCCGATCTGCTTCGTTTTCACTATCACAAACTGAATCTCATCCAGAAGCAGCTGTATGAACTGAATCTGCCTTTGCGTGAGTATCAGACCGATATGATGCAGATGCCCCTTGTCCGCCAGTTCATTACGGATGACGAAGTCAATGCAGACTTGACCCGTGGAAGCGGCTTTTCCGGTGGCAAAGCCCGTATTTATAACTACTGGCAGGAGAATCATTCTGCCAAGGAAAAGATGGACTTCCTGAAGCATGAATACGGAACCGGTGGTCATTCCCACGCTTGCTCCGGCGCAACGCACAGCGGTCAGGATCACGATGCCAAGGGTGTTGCTTACACAAAGAGTGGCTGCGATAAATTGCAGATGTCCTGGGCGCAGGTGGTGCAGAGAATCGACGGTCTGATGCGAAAGGGACGCTACCTCAGTCCGGAGGAAGAAGCGGAACGACAGGCTATCGAAGAAGCCAAGGTTGATCCCTTGGAAGATGTTTATGACCGTTTCGCAGTAATTGATACCGAGGATGGCGAATATGCAATCTGGGATAGCCAGACTGATGACTACTATGTAGATCCGGAAGGCGTTACGGAATATTTCACGGATGAATGGCTTGCTAATGACTATCTGGAGGAAGTTCGTCAGTCCGTAGCTGCGATGGAGTCGGTTCAGCCAGAAGCGCCTGTGGCAGAGTCTGCCGAAGTTGTGGAAGAACCCGCCCTTGAAGAACCGGCATGGAACTATCAGGTCGGTGATACGGTATATTTGGACGATACTGCTTTCCGTGTGGAGCAGATCACGGACAGAGAGGTTCAGCTGCGTGACCCTTCCCTTGCCTATCCGATCTTCCGTGCCGAGAATCGTGAAAACTTTGAGCGTATGCTCTCTCAGGATGAGAAAAACGCTGCGTTAAGGACAGTTGCAGAGAAACATCCGAACGAAATTGTCCCTGAAACAGAACAGGAGCGCCGCTATCTGGTTGCCGCCTATCATCACTTTGAAAACGGCTTCGATGATAAACTGGACTACTACACTCTGGAAGAAGCGGAAAAAGCCGCCCAGGGCTATGTGGACGGAACCATGGAGGATGACGGATTCAAGTACGATGGTGCTGCCGTTTACGATCAGCAGGAGCATAAGTGCATCCGTATCTACGGGGACTACCCTGACGAAAAGGCACACGCACAGGTCAGAGCCAGTGCGGAACCCGAACAGCAGGAACCGGAACACTTCATCGACCATTTTTATGTTGCCGAGGATATTCAGAAGCGGGGGGCGCTGGACATCAAGGAATACAGTTCCTTTGATGATGCCCTGCGAGCCTACTATGCACTTCCTGACACGCAGAGAAAAGCCCTGGGTGCAATGGATACCAGAGATCTGCCGGGTAGTCTGGACTTCGTACAGTGTGTAGATGGCAATGACACCATCATTCAGGATTATGCCAAGGTGGACGGATGGCAGAATGCCGAAGTCATGGACATTATCGCTCAGCTTGAGCAGTCCATCACCACCAGAGAAATCCCACCTGTTCCTGCGGTGAACTTCCACATCACGGATGACAACATCGGTGAAGGTGGACCGAAGCAGAAATTTGCAAGAAACATCGCAGCCATTGAAACCCTGTTCAAACTGGAAAGTGAGAACAGGAACGCCACTTCCGAAGAACAGGAGATTTTGTCGAACTATGTCGGTTGGGGCGGTCTGGCAGATGCCTTTGACCCGGACAAGGGAAATTGGGCGCAGGAGTATCAGACACTGAAAAACCTGCTTTCCGAGGATGAATATGCTGCGGCAAGAGCTTCCACCCTGAACGCACATTACACCAGTCCCACGGTCATTCGCTCCATCTACGATGCGGTCGGACAGATGGGCTTTGAAACGGGAAATATTCTGGAGCCTGCCATGGGTATCGGCAACTTCTTTGGTATGCTGCCCCCTGAAATGCAGAGCAGCCGCTTGTATGGTGTGGAACTGGATTCCATCACCGGCAGAATTGCTCAGAAGCTCTATCCCAATGCAGAAATCAAAGTGGCTGGCTTTGAAACGACAGACCGCAGAGACTTCTACGATCTGGCTGTGGGCAATGTTCCTTTCGGCAACTACAAAGTGTCCGATAAGCCTTATGACAAGCTGGGATTTTCCATCCACAACTATTTCTTTGCCAAGGCTCTGGATCAGGTTCGTCCCGGTGGTGTGGTCGCTTTTGTGACAAGCCGTTACACCATGGATTCCAAGAACTCTGACGCAAGGCGATATATGGCGCAGAGGGCGGAACTGCTTGGTGCAATCCGTCTGCCAAACGATGCCTTTAAGAAAAACGCAGGTACGGAAGTTGTGTCCGACATCCTGTTCCTGCAAAAGCGTGACCACCCGATTGACATTGTTCCGGAATGGGTAAATCTTGACCGCACCGAAGAAGGACACACCATGAACAGCTACTTTGTCACTCATCCTGAAATGGTTCTGGGCGATACGGTGGAAGAAAGTACCGCCTACGGTATGGATATTACGGTGCGTCCCATTGAGGGCATGGAACTGTCCGAACTTCTGAAAGAAGCAGTTTCCCATATTCAAGGAACCTATCAGGCGGTGGAACTTCCCGAATCTGACAAGGGCAAGGAAATCGAAACCATTCCTGCAACCCCGGATGTAAAGAATTTCTCTTATACTGTGGTGGATGGTGATGTGTACTTCCGTGAAAACTCCTTGATGCGCCGTGTAGAGCTGAACGAGAAAGCAAAAGACCGTGTGATGGGCATGGTGGAACTCCGTGGTATCGTCAACCAACTGATTGAATATCAGCTTGAGGATTACCCGGATGAAATGATTACGCAGAAGCAGGCAGAACTGAATGATGCCTATGATGCGTTTGCCACAAAGAACGGGCTTATCAATAACCGAGCCAACGGTCAGGCATTTGCCGACGATTCCTCCTACTATCTGCTGTGTTCTCTGGAAAATGTGGATGAGGACGGCAATCTGAAAAGCAAGGCGGATATGTTTACCAAGCGAACCATCAAGCCGGAACGCAGAGTGACGAGCGTAGATACTCCGTCCGAAGCGCTGGCAATCTCCATTGGTGAGCGTGGCAAGGTGGATCTGCCGTTTATGGCGCAGCTGCTTGGAACGCCCGGAGAATATGATGCGATTCAGGCAGAGCTTCGAGGGGTGATCTTCAAAGACCCGATGGCTCCCGATGCTGTGGAAGTTGGATGGCAGACTGCCGATGAGTACCTTTCCGGTGATGTAAGAAGCAAGCTGCGTGTCGCACAGATGGCGGCAGACAGGGATTCTTCCTTCCGCATCAATGTGGAAGCCTTGCAGAAAGCACAGCCGAAGGACTTGGATGCGTCCGAGATTGATGTGCGTTTGGGTGCAACATGGATTGATGCCGATTATATTCAGCAGTTTATGGAGGAAACCTTTGAAACGCCGTATTACTTGCGCCGTTCCATTGAGGTCAAGTTCTCCGAGCTGACCGCAGAGTGGCGCATCAACGGTAAGAGTTCTCCCAACTACAACGATGTGGCGGCGTATGTCACCTACGGTACAGAGCGAGCCAACGCATATCGGATTCTGGAGGAAACGCTGAATCTGAAAGATATTCGTATCTATGATACGATTGAAGATGCAGATGGTAAGCAGAAGCGTGTTCTCAACAAAAAAGAAACTACCCTGGCACAGCAGAAACAGCAGGCAATCAAGGATGCGTTCCGAGATTGGATTTGGAGAGATCCCCACAGACGAGAAACCCTTTCCACCAAGTACAACGAACTTTTTAACTCCACCAGACCTCGTGAGTATGATGGCTCTCATATCCGCTTCGGCGGCATGAACCCGGATATTACCCTCCGTGAACACCAGAGAAATGCTATCGCTCATGTGCTATATGGTGGAAATACGCTGCTTGCACACGAAGTTGGTGCAGGCAAGACCTTCGAGATGGCAGCATCGGCTATGGAGAGTAAACGGCTTGGATTGAGCCAGAAATCCCTGTTCGTTGTGCCGAATCATCTGACTTTACAGTGGGCAAATGAGTTTCTACACCTCTATCCGAGCGCCAAGCTCCTTGTTGCTACCAAGAAGGATTTTGAAACAGCAAACCGCAAGAAGTTCTGCGCTCGTATCGCAACGGGTGACTATGATGCAGTCATCATCGGTCACAGCCAGTTTGAAAAAATCCCGCTTTCTGCTGAACGGCAGGAACGGCAGCTGCGGGAGCAGATTGATGAGATTGAGGGTGCGATTGCGGAGCTGAAATGGCAGCGTGGTGAAAACTTCACGATCAAGCAGATGGAGAAAACACGAAAATCACTGGAAGCCAGACTGGACAAGCTCCTTGCCGCAGACAAGAAGGATGATGTTATTACCTTTGAGCAGTTGGGTGTAGACCGGCTGTTTGTGGACGAAAGCCATGCGTTCAAAAATTTGTTCCTCTACACAAAAATGCGAAATGTGGCAGGTCTGTCCACCTCCGAAGCTCAGAAATCTTCGGATATGTTTATGAAGTGCCGCTATATGGATGAGCTGACCGGCGGGCGTGGCGTGATCTTTGCAACCGGTACTCCCGTAAGCAACTCGATGACCGAGCTTTATACGGTCATGCGCTATCTCCAGTACAGTACACTCCAGCAAAAGAACCTGACCCATTTTGATTCCTGGGCATCGACCTTCGGAGAAACGACGACAGCGATTGAGCTTGCACCGGAAGGAACCGGCTATCGTGCCAGAACCCGATTCGCAAAGTTCTTCAATCTGCCTGAGCTGATGAATATGTTCAAGGAGGTTGCCGACATCAAGACCTCTGACCAGTTGCATCTCCCTGTTCCCGAAGCAAAGTTTGAAACGGTTGTGGTTCAGCCCTCTGAGTACCAGAAGGATATGGTGGCTTCCCTTTCAGAAAGAGCGGCGGATGTTCATGCCGGTATTGTAGACCCGTCCGTAGATAATATGCTAAAGATTACCAGCGACGGACGAAAATTGGGGCTGGATCAGCGGCTGATGAACCCTCTGTTACCCGATGACCCTGACAGCAAGCTCAATGCCTGCGTAGGAAATATCCTGCGTATCTGGCAGGATGGTCAGGCTGACAAATTGACCCAGTTGGTGTTCTGTGACCTCAGCACACCGAAAAATGACGGAACCTTTAATGTCTATGATGATGTCAAAACCAAGCTGATTGCAAACGGTGTGCCTGCGGAAGAAGTTGCCTTTATCCATGATGCAGATACCGAGGCAAAGAAAAAAGACCTCTTTGCCAAGGTTCGTACCGGACAGGTGCGAGTGCTGCTTGGAAGCACGCAAAAGATGGGCGCAGGAACCAACGTCCAGGACAAGCTGGTGGCAGTTCACCATCTGGATGTGGGCTGGCGTCCGTCTGATATGACCCAGAGAAATGGTCGTATCATCCGTCAGGGCAACCGGAACAAGGAGGTTCAGGTGTACCAGTATGTGACCGAGGGAACCTTCGATGCCTACCTGTATCAGACCTTGGAAAACAAGCAGAAGTTTATTTCTCAGATTATGACCTCCAAATCGCCGGTTCGCTCCTGTGACGATGTGGATGAGCAGGCGCTGTCCTATGCGGAGATCAAGGCGCTGTGTGCCGGCAATCCGCTTATCAAGGAAAAGATGGACTTGGACATTGATGTGGCAAGGCTGAAGGTGCTGAAAGCTGACCACCAGAGCCAGCAGTACCGCATGGAAGATAAGCTTCTGAAATACTTCCCGGCTGAGATTGAAAAGCAGACAGGCTATATTCATGGCTTTGAAGCTGATATTAAAACCGTGGAAGCACACCCTCAGATTGCCGAGGGCTTTTGCGGCATGGAAATCATGGGCAAATCCTACACCGAAAAGGCAGATGCCGGTGAAATCCTCCTTGCGGCTTGTAAGGATACCAAAAGCGTCGATCCGGTTCCGGTTCCGCTTGGCAGTTACCGTGGCTTTCAGATGGAGCTTTCGTTTGACAGCTTCCGAAATGAGTTCGATGTGACCCTGAAGGGCGCTGTGAGCCACAGAGTAGCCCTTGGCACCGATGTACGAGGAAATATCACCCGACTGGACAATGCCCTTGCAGGCATTCCTGAGCGCTTAGAACGAGCCAATGAACAGCTGAATAACCTCTACAATCAGCAGGAAGCAGCCAAGGCGGAGGTTGGAAAACCGTTCCCGCAGGAAGCAGAGCTGACAGCAAAAAGTCAGCGACTGGCAGAACTGGATGCAGCCCTAAATATGGAGGACTCTGCGGAAAATCGTGCTGAAAAAAGCGAGTCGGAGCGTCCTTCTGTATTGGCTGATCTGAAATCCAAAGCGGAGCATATCCCGCCTGCAAAATACTCTGAAACCCGTGAGGAGGTGTTGTAATGGCAAAGCGAGACCAGGATGTTCATTTCCTTGCATCCAAGGAGGAGGTCGAGCGAATCCATGAGAAGAAGGACGAGCTTGGCATCCGCAGCATGGGAGCCTATCTGCGGAAAATGGCTCTGGATGGTTATTGCATCAGACTGGATTTGCAGGATGTGAAAGCCCTGGTTTCGCTCCTGCGAATCTGCTCCAACAACCTGAACCAGTACGCAAAGCGAGCGAACGAAACAGGCAGCATCTACCATGTCGACATCGAGGATTTGCAAAAACGACTGGAGGAAATCTGGACGGACATGAGAGAAGTTCTTGTTCGCCTGTCCTCAATCCAGTAATCCCCGACAACTTGTCGGGAAGTCGCAGTTTCGGCTGCGGCTTTTACATAGGGAAATATCTTTCGTTGGTTGAATTATTCACATTGATACACTACAATGTTGTCAAAGAAATTCGTCAGGAAACAGATTGATAAATCGGGAGTTATCGAACCCATACAAACGGGGATTTGATTGGTCACAAACCACGATTCCGGAATAAAATTCAACCTTTACCAGATAGAGTTTCCGGGAAATGCTCATGCCCCCATAGGCAGATTGACTGTAAAACAGGCATGAGAGATTTCCCTTTTTCTGAAAGATAGTATTCCACTTTAGGTGGTACGCCAGGATATTCATGTCGGATAATCAAGGCATCCGCTTCCAATTCCTTTAACTTGTTGGACAGCATTTTGTGGGTCACATTTCCAAGTGCTTTTTTGATTTCACTGTACCGCATAATTTCATCTTTCCACAACCAAAATAAAATCTGCATTTTCCATTTGCCGCCGATCAGGGAAACAGCATAATTAAACGGCTCAATTTGAACTTTTTCATATGGTGCTTTCATAGTACTCTCCTTTTTGATAGTATCTATTAAAATAGTGCGTTCTTCCTTTTTTGCAACAAATATTGTAAAATAAAACCCGAACAAAGTCAATCAGGAGGATTTGAAAATGAAGGTTTTATTCGTAAACGGAAGCAGCCACATTCATGGCACTACCATGAAAGCACTGGAAGAAATGATAAAAATATTTGAAGAAGAAAAAATTGAAACGGAAGTCATTCAGTTAGGCGGGAAACCTCTGGCGGATTGTACACAGTGCAACTCCTGTCAAAAAACAGGGCAATGTGTGTTCAAAGAGGATGGGGTAAATGAGTTTGTAGCAAAGGCAAGGGAAGCGGACGGCTTTGTCTTTGCAACGCCGGTATATTTTGCACACCCAAGCGGCAGAATTTTTTCTTTTCTTGACCGGGCATTTTACAGCAACGGCAAAGACGAAGTATATGAAGCATTTCAGTTCAAGCCGGGTGCGGCGGTTGCGGTCGCAAGGCGTGGAGGAACAACAGCTGCGCTGGATGCTTTGAATAAATATTTTGGTATTGCTCAAATGCCGGTTGCCGGTTCCACATACTGGAATATGGTGCATGGTTTATATGCCGAGGAAGCTCCGCAGGACGAAGAAGGAATGCAGACCATGCGAAATCTTGCAAGAAATATGGTGTGGATGATGAGATGTTTTTCGGAAGGAAAACGAAACGGTGTTCCATATCCTCAGACAGAAACAAGTGCCTGCACCAATTTTATCAAACGGAACGACAACAAGAGATAAAGCACCATAGCAAGGACAGGGGGACAACCCCAAATGCCGCTGCCATGGTTTTTTGTGAAACACTTTTCTATTTGTTATTCTGTTCGATAAACACCAGTTTGACGAACTGAATCCGAAAAACATTAGGGTGCAGAGGAGATAGAATCCTTTGCGCCCTTTCTTTTTACATAAGGGTTGACATCATTGCGTTATTGCAGATACCCTTGTACAATGTAGTTAGAAGAAAGGGGTTGAGCCTATGAAGCTGGTATTGAAGATATTGGCACTTCCGGTGCTGTTCCTTGTAAAAGTGATTTGTATTCTTGGAAATCTGCTTACAAACATTGTGTCCTATGTAATTGGTTTATTGCTTTTGATTATTGGCGGCTCTGCGATTTACTGCGTTGTAAAAGCTTTGTGGCAGTCCCTGGCTATCCTTGTGGTTCTTGGAATTGCGACAATAGCGGCGGTGTTCCTGCTCGTCTGGGTTGTTATGAAAGTCGAGAATATAAGAGATAGTTTGGGCGCATTTATCAGGTCATAAGATAATATCAGAGAAAAGTCACCGATCAGTGGCTTTTTCTTTTTGGGAAGGAAGTGATGAGAATGGCGGCAACAAGATTGATTGCACTCCATATAAATAAGGGAAAGACGGTCGCTCAATGTCTGGCTGACCGAACAAACTACTCACAAAACGCAGCGAAAACCAACGATGGCGAATTTATCAGCTCCTATGAGTGTGATCCAAAGACAGCAGATGAAGAATTTCTGCTTTCCAAACGGCAGTATCAGCATATTACCGGCAGACAGCAGAAGAACAATATCATCGCATACCAGATACGCCAGTCCTTTAAGCCGGGAGAAATCACTCCGGAAGAAGCGAACCAGGTCGGCTATGAAACAGCGATGCGATGGACAAAGGGCAAACACGCTTTCATCGTTGCGACCCACATCGACAAATCCCATATTCACAACCATATCATTTATAATTCGACCTCGCTGGATTCCACACGGAAATTCAAAAACTTCTTCCTTTCCGGCCTGGCAGTTCAAAAACTCAGCGATATGGTTTGCCTGGAACACGGGTTGTCTATCATTACACCGAAGCCGTATCGAGAACGTCAGAAAAGAACCGTTTATCCCAAGAAGCGTACCCAGCGTGACGAATTATGTGATGTGATTGATGCGGTGCTGAAGCAGAAACCAAAGAGCTTTGATGGCTTTGTTCAGGCTCTGGCTGATATGGGATTTGAGTTCAAGGACGGAAAGCAACCTGCGTTCAAGGGCAAGAATCAGAAGCGTTTCATTCGGTTGCGTTCTCTGGGCGAAGGATA
This sequence comes from Lacrimispora amygdalina, assembly GCF_003432035.1. Lineage (GTDB taxonomy): Bacteria > Bacillota > Clostridia > Lachnospirales > Lachnospiraceae > Lacrimispora > Lacrimispora amygdalina. The sequence goes on along the minus strand of NZ_QOHO01000065.1, from coordinate 7,151 downwards.
TAGCAAAGAGGAAATTCAAGCTGTTATCTCCGGTAAGAACCTGCATAAATCAAAAGGAAGTTCTGCCAAGGCTCCTGCCCCGAAGCAGTTCCAGATGCTGATTGATATTCAGGCAAAGATGGCTGAAGGAAAAACCATCGGATATGAAAAGTGGGCGAAGAAGTTCAACCGAAAAGAAGCTGCCCGAACCGTTATTCTTCTGAAAGAAAAAGGCTTGGGCAACTACGACGATCTGACCGCTCATATTGAAAATTTGTCTGCCCGATTCGATGCGCTTTCCGATTCTATCAAGGCCGCAGAAAAACGAATGGTTGAGGTTCAGGCGTTGCAGCAGCACATCAAAAATTATCGCAACACAAGACAAATCTATATCGAATACCGCAAGTCTGGATATAGCAAAAAGTTCTTTGAGGAACACCGTCAGGAAATCACACTTCATAAAGCGGCGAAGCAAGCCTTTGACGAATTGCAGATTACAAAGCTCCCATCCATGCAATCGTTGTATGAGGAGTTTCATCAGCTGGCAGTCCAGAAGAAACAGGACTATGCTGAGTACCGTCAGATCAGAAAAGAGAAAGAAGAATTACTGATTGCCAAACGGACGGTTGAAACGATTTTGAATATCGACAGGCAGAAAGAGCAGGAAAAAGAACAGGAGAAAGAGGAAAAGAAGAACTTCCGTTAAAGCAAAAAGCCACGGTCTGCACTCCCCCAAAAGGGTGCGGATCGGGTAACCCTCAATAAGACAGTATGAGAACATTACTGGCATAGGGTAGCTGCCGTACAGGAGTGCGACAAGAAAAATTGGCGATACTTGGTTTTCACAACCAGGTATCGCCTTTTTCTATCTTTAACAGAATGTTTGAATCTTATTGGAGGTACATATGATGCAGGAACTGAACTATATTCGTTGCGGTGATTACTATATTCCCGATATTCGCTTGCCGGAGGAAACCAGACCTATTGGTCGGTGGGGGCGTATGCACAGAGATTACATTAAGGAGCATAACCCTATCCGCTTCAACGATCTTTGCCTTAGCGGTGAACTGTGGACGTATCTGGCTGATTTGAATGAGCAGGCTCAAGCTCGCCTTGAACTTATTATCGAGCAAATGAAAGTAGCTGAGGGTGTGACAGAAGGCATGAAAGAAGCTGACCAGATGGCATGGGTCGGAGCGATGAACAGCATCCGCAACCGTGCAGAGGAAATCGTGCTACAAGAAATGATCTACGAGGAGGATGTGGTATGAGAATCCTTGAAGAATTTTGGTACGGCAACATCGAACCAACCGAGTATAACACATCCTCTTGCAAAGAATACAAGAAACTACTGGAACTGATTTGCAGGAACGAAGAAAAACTCAAAGCCACCATGACGGATGAGCAGAAAGAGTTATTTGAGAAATACAACGATTGCGTGCGAGAGCATCAAACCAATACAGACTGTTTGATCTTTCAGAATGGCTTTAAGCTGGGTGCACGAATGATGTTAGAGGTCATGGAAGAATAACAGAATATTTCAAGTGGGACTTGCGCTCCAAAGGGGTGCAAGTCCCTTTGGACATATTGGGTAGAAATTTTAGTGTTTAGGACTTTAAGCAAAGCTATTGAAAAATTCACGATTTCGTGATATAATAATTGTTAATGTTAAGGAGGGATTCGCTATGGCTGTAACATACAAAAAGTTATTTCACTTATTGATCGACAAAGGTATGACTAATGCAGAGCTGATGGAAAAAGCCGGATTTAGTGCTAATATCATTACCCGTATCAAGCGTGACAATTATATTTCTCTCGATAGTATTGAGAAGATTTGCAAAACTCTCAACTGCGGCGTTGACGATATTCTGGAATTTATACCCGATGAAAAGGAGAACGGAAACAATGATTGATACAAAGAAAGAACAAGAACGTGATGAGCTGCATCGTGCGATATGGGCGATTGCAGACGAGCTTCGTGGTGCTGTGGACGGATGGGATTTCAAGAATTACGTCCTCGGCACGATGTTTTACAGATATATCTCCGAAAATCTGACCAACTACATCAACGCCGGTGAACAGGATGCCGGTAATACCGATTTCGATTACGCAAAGATGTCCGATAATGATGCAGAGGAAGCTCGTGAGGGCTTGGTTGAAGAAAAGGGCTTTTTCATTCCTCCGTCCGAGCTGTTCTGCAATGTCAACGGCAGAGCCGACAATGATGAAAATCTGAATGAGACCTTGGAGCGTGTGTTCAACCACATCGAAGCCTCTGCAAAAGGCTCCACTTCCGAAAGCAGCTTTGACGGCTTGTTTGCCGATTTTGACGTAAACAGCAACAAGCTCGGCTCTACCGTGGCAAAGAGAAACGAACGCCTTGCCAAGCTTCTGCACGGCGTTGCCAATATGAACCTTGGCGACGTGAAAGACCACGATATTGATGCCTTTGGCGATGCCTACGAATATCTGATGACCATGTACGCATCAGGAGCAGGCAAATCCGGAGGTGAGTTCTTTACCCCTGCTGACGTTTCCGAGTTGCTTACCAGACTTGGCACGGTTGGCAAGACCGAAATCAACAAAGTCTATGACCCTGCGTGTGGGTCTCGTGTCATAATAATGACAGAGGCAAATAGTTCAGTAAAACCAAAGGTTTTGAAGCTTCTACCAAAGTTAAAAACTGAAGAAACTGGTAGTTTATGTGTTGCTTAGAGCTATTATCCATTAAAATAATGGTTGTAAGCAGCACATAAGCCGAAGAGAAAAGAGGTAGTGTATGCGATGGATATTAAAAATTATCTTATTTCCGATTAGTCTTGTTTTATCAATTCTGACTGCTTTCCTGACATTCTTACTTGGTATTGGAACAGCATTACTGTATATCGTTATGGTGTTCTGTATATTTGGGGCTTTAGCTTCTTTCATTCAAGGAGAAATTGGAATAGGTATATCGGGCTTGGTTATCGGTTTCCTATTTAGTCCCTATGGGCTTCCGATGATAGGAGCGACTGTGATAGCGTTTATTGAATTGATAAATGATAAGATTAAGGCGGTGTAGACAAATTTGAAGTTGTGGGGATAATAGAGTGGATATTAAAAAAACAAAATTGTATTATGAGCAGATAAACAGTAGCGATATATGTGACTGTGCATATTGTAAAAATTATGTTCGTGAAATCAAATCTACCTATCCAAAACTTGCCAAATACCTGGGTTCGTTAGGAGTTGATATAGAAAAACCATTTGAAACAATGCCTCTTGAACTGGATGAAAAAACTGGGCGTATTGAGTATATATCTGCTCAATATATCGTTTATGGAGGAACGGATGACTTTTCGAAAAAGGTTATAGGGTGTGTGAATGTTGATATAGCGGAAACCCATCCGCCAACACAGATAAATGAAGCTCACTTCGTTATTGAAATCTATCCCATTAGCTTGAAGTGGGTGGTATAAACAACTTAGAATTTGTGGAGGTAGAAATATGTTAAAAGGAATAGGATATTTATTATTTGGAGTAGGCTTATGTTTTATGTCTCCTAAATTTGTCAAACAATATAGAAAAGATAAAAATATTGAAAATATACTTGAAGTTATTGGAGTTATATTATTAGCAGCTTCAAGTATTCTTTTAGGGGTTTTGGAATTTTTGTAGAGTTACAAACTCCAGTTTGTTGAGATGAATAAAACCAAATATTGAAGACACAAAGCGATTAAGAAATAGAAATCTTAGTCGCTTTTTCTTATGCCAAAAATCAAGAAGAGAGGAGGCGATAGAAGTGGAATTTGATTATTTTTATAACCGGGACGGAGACCGTTTCAGCTACTATATGCTACCGAAAATCATAGTAACAGATGAAAGGTTTAAGAACTTATCTTCGGATGCAAAGATTTTGTATTCCTGTCTTTTGGAGCGAACAAGTCTGTCATTTAAGAATAAGTGGCTTGATGAAGAAAACAGAGTATATATCATCTTCACTGTGGAAGAGATTATGGATATTTTAGGAAGATCCAATAAGACCGCAGTCAAAATTCTTAATGAGCTTGATAGCACCACAGGAGGCATAGGACTTATCGAAAGAAAGAAACGAGGTCTTGGAAAGCCCAATATTATCTATGTTAAAGACTTTATGAGCGTATTTCGCTGTGAGTGTAAAAATTACACTTCAGAAGTGAAGAATTTACACTTAAGAAGTGTAGAAACTACACCTCAAGAAATGAAGAATGTACACGGAAGTAATCCTAATAGAAATAATACTGAATATAGTAATCCTGATATGAGTTTAGGGAAAGCTACTTATGGAACATTTCAAAATGTCTTTTTAACAGAGGCTGAAGTAACAGACCTAAAAGAGATATTACAAAGTCTATTTGATAATTATATTGAAAGGCTTTCAACCTACATTCAAAGCACAGGAAAGACCTACAAAGACCACAAAGCAACTATTCTTTCCTGGTTCTATAAAGACCGGGGAAGCATTAAGCAAACAAATAAAGCTAAGTCATATAGCTTAGAAGATTATGAGATGGGAGATTATTTGTGATGAAAGAAATGGCTGAGATTTTAATCGAGGGCGTTAGATACAGCTTCGATCCTGAAACGGAATATATGAAAGACGGACACGCCTATTGTAAAACTTGCCACGAAAGAAAAGATGGCGAAGTTAAAAGCCTTATGGATATGAAATTTATCTTTAAGAATAACTGCAAATGCGATAGGGAAAGATTTGAAAAGCAGAAACAAAGAGAAAAGGAACAGGAGATTGAGCGACTTAAAAGAAGCTGCTTTATTTCAATGAGCCAATGGGCATATACCTTCGATAACTACAAGGGCGAGAAAGACAAAAGCTATATCATAGCGAAAAATTATGTAAAAGAATACGAGCAGATGAAAAAAGAAAATATCGGCTTACTCTTTTGCGGAACAGTCGGAAGCGGAAAGACTTATCTTGCCTGCTGTATCGCAAATGCTCTTATTGAAGAATATATGATAAGGGTCAAAATCAGAAACTTTGCTCAGATAATTAACGACTTACAAAAGAGCGGATTTGACTTAGATAAGAACAAATATATAGAAAGCTTAACCAATGTTTCCGTGCTTATCTTAGATGACCTTGGAATTGAGCGTGATACAAGCTATGCCAAAGAACAGGTATATAACATCGTAAACAGTCGCTATCTAAAGAAAAAGCCAACAATCTTTACTACAAACTTGCCCTACGAAAAAATACAAAATTCAGATGACGGTGTGGAATATGAAAGGATTTATTCAAGAATTATCGAGATGTGTATTCCAGTTAAGGTAATGGGAGAAGATTTCAGAAAGAGGCTACAAAAAGAAAAGTTAAAGCAAAATAAGGAAAGACTGCTAAAGGGAGGTGAAAGAACTTGATTAACGAAGAAGTTTCAAGCAAAGCAATAAACTTGGAAGTAAGGCTTGCCAAAGCTACGGCAAAAGAATTATTCAAGATACTAAAAAAACTGCTTAAGCAAGCAGAAAAGCTTGGCGGATTTGATAAGCTCATCAAGGCTGAGGGAAGTCAAGTAAAACTTAAAGATATGGTTAAGAAAGGACAGCTTGAGGAGTTGAATGTTAAAGACGAAGAACTAAAGGAGCTGAAGAAAGAACTGAATAAGCACGGCGTTAAATTTTCGGTTATGAAAGATAAGGAGACCGGAACACATTCGGTATTCTTTCAGGCGAAAGACACTAAGGTCATGAATAAGGCTTTTCAAAATGTACTTTCCTGTATTGAGAAAAAGGAGAAAACCAAAGAGTCCATTCATAAAAATATTGAGAAATTCAAGGATATGGCAAAAGACACTATCTCCAAGGACAAAGTAAGGAATAAGCAAAAGGAGCAAAGTTTATGAATAATAATCAAATACAAATATTTTCAAACCAGACCTTTGGAAAACTCACTGTCATAGAAAAAAACGGTGAGTTTTTCTTTATTGGAAAAGAAGTTGCCGAGAAGTTAGGGTATCTCAATCCGCAAAAGGCAATAAGAGACCATATTGAAGATGAGGACAAGCTGACAGAACGATTCGTTCAGTCAGGTCAAGGTAGAAATATGTATATCATCAATGAGTCCGGACTTTATTCGTTAATTCTCTCTTCTAAACTACCGCAGGCAAAGGAATTTAAGAGATGGGTTACAAAAGAGGTATTGCCGAGTATTAGAAAGCACGGAGGATATATCAAAAATCAAGAAACAAAATCAAATGAGGAAATACTCGCAAGTGCAGTCCTACTTGCCGAGAGGCTTATGTATGAAAAGGACCGGAAGATTGACGAACTTAAGCCTAAAGCACAATATTTTGACAAACTGGTGGATAAAAATCTTCTGATGAATATCAGAAATACCGCAAAAGAGCTTCATATTCCACAGAAGAAGTTTGTAAACTTTCTTCTCGATAACGGCTTTTTGTATAGAGATAAGCGAAACAGGCTACTTCCCTATGCGGATAAGAACAAAGGTTATTTCGAGGTAAAAGAATGGTTTAATAATAAAAATGACATGGTCGGTTTTCAGACTTTTATTACGCCAAAGGGTAGAAGCTTTCTACTCTTTTTGATTGGAGGTGGTGCAAAAGGTGATTAAGAAGATACAGACGGACATAAAGGAGCTTTTTCAAAGGCAAGACTGGGCTAAGATACTCAAACAAAACATACCCTATCTTGCCTTTTTCTATTTCGGAAATATCTTCTCAAGCCATGTAAGAGCCTATGTCGGTGGCGATATCATCGACAGAATAATGAAAGCGATTCTTGAAATCGACACTATGAGCTACAAGCCGAGTATCAATCTGAATGATTTACTTGTAGGACTTCTTGTGGCAGCAGTCATAAAATTCATTGTCTATACCAAAGGGAAAAAGGCAAAGAAGTTCCGAGAAGGCAGAGAATATGGCTCTGCCAGATGGGGCGTTCATAAAGACATTCAGCCGTATATTGACGAAAAGTTTGAGAACAATGCCCTGCTTACTCAAACGGAACGAATTACAATGAACTCAAGACCAAAGAATCCCAAGTACGCAAGAAATAAAAACATCTTGGTAATTGGTGGCTCCGGCAGTGGTAAAACGAGATTTTTCGTAAAGCCGAATCTCATGCAAATGCACTCGTCTTATGTAGTTACCGATCCAAAGGGTTACAATAATATAGGA
>NZ_QOHO01000064.1 GCF_003432035.1 Lacrimispora amygdalina | reverse complement strand
GTTCAAGTCCTACTCGGGGAGTTCGTGATACTCAGCTAGATAGACTATGAGGAAACGAAATTTAAGTAAGGCCCCATGGTCAAGCGGTTAAGACATCGCCCTTTCACGGCGGTAACACGAGTTCGAATCTCGTTGGGGTCACTGAATGCAAGTAGTTCAGATATACAATTTAATGGCGACATAGCCAAGTGGTAAGGCGTGGGTCTGCAACACCCTGATCACCAGTTCAAATCTGGTTGTCGCCTCTCTAAAACCCTAGTAAATACTAGGGTTCTTTTTTTTCGTGTTGCATTTCGTGTTGCATCTCACTAAAATAAGTATTTGCAATCTTGTTCATTTCTTGTGCTTTTCCTGTCATAGCATGACGATATACATTTTTTAACACTCCATCATTGCCCCAACCACCACGGCTCATGATGTATGCATCCGGAATCCCTAAGGCGTGCTGTATGCTGGCTGAATAATGTCTTAAATCATGGAATCGAAAATGTGGAATTCCGGAGCTATTAAGCAGCCTTGCGAATCGGTTTGATAGATTATCTGGTGACAGCTTCGTAATTCTGCCTGATAGGCCTTTCCACTTCTCTGCTACAAAATCAGGATAGTCAATGAATCGATCACCGGCGAAAGATTTAGGAGATTTTATTACCCATGTATTGTCTGGTGAAAGTACAATATTCTTGCAAACATGAACCACGTTGCCACTAATATTTTCAGTATTGAGAGCACATATCTCACCACGGCGCATCGGACCAAAAGCAGCGAGAAGTATTGGAAGTTCCAGATCGGTATTGGCCGCAAGTTTGATAAGCCTTTTTACATCTTCGTCAGAAGGTATATATAGCTGAGGACGTACCTGTTTTGGTAATACTGTATTCAATGCAAATTCCGGACGTTCTTGTTTAATGACAGCTGCGATTAATCCATGATTATCCCTGACTGTTTTTGGGGAATGAGATTTTGTATCCTGATTAACAAACTCTTGTATTTGCTCCTGGGTAATATCAGCAATTTTTATATCACATAAAAGTTTCAGATCTTTATTCTGCAGCCTTTTATAATTTAATATGGTACGAGGGGAAACAACTGGCTCCCTCATAGTAATATAATCCGTAAGAGCTTGTCCGAATGTTTTTTCTGATCGTGATCTTGTTTCTTTGTCCTGAGCATATTGTGCTGCCATACATTCAGCCTTCCTTCGTCCTGCAGGGCTTGGATCATCACAGGTGAAAGACTTATAGTGTCTTTTGCCCTTATCATCAGTATAATCATAGACCTGACAGCGCCAGGATCCGGAGGGGAGTTTCTTTGCTTTTGCCATGTTATATCAATTCCTTTCGTTTGTTGTGATGTTACAACTTATTTTTGAGTATAAAAAATACACCCTCTTGCCAGGTCGTTTTAGGAATGATATAATCAATTTGTTAGAAGGATTTATCATTCCGGAAGTCCGGTAAGAGAAAATCTATGTGAAGCCGTTCAGCATTGCGAGTGCTGGGCGGTTTTTGCTATTTTGGGATATTATATGGTGAAAGAAGCTATAAGCTGTCCAATTTGCACTATATCGCTTGTGCCAGTAAATTCAAATCTTACTTTTCCGATACCGCTGAAATAAAGTTCCAATTCACTATCCAGGTCAAATACTCCAGATGTTTCAACAGAGAACACCTGTATTTTAGAATACGGCATTGAAGTGAAGTCTTTCTTTTTACCAGTCATTCCTTGAACATTTACAGAGATTATACGTTTATTTGTAAAAACAACGTAATCACGGATTCCTTTGTAGCAGCCTATAATTTCTTCGTTTGGTACAAATAGATTAACGACATCACTTGCAGCGGAGTTATCCACTTTTTTCAGTTTTACAAAAGAACCATTTTTAAAATCAATCATACTCATATCTCCTTTTTCTTTAGTTTATTATAAAAAAGCCATAAGCTATTTTAATCTTTGGTATAGGTATCTTATTCATCAAAGAAAGCATCATCGTGCTTTCTCATTTCTTCAGTTACTTCTATATCGGTACGTTCGTGGGCAGCCACTGGCTCAAGGTAAGATTTATCATTGATTATTTTCGCTTTTACATCCGAGCTTTCGCCGATCGGCTTGCAACGGTTGTACTCCATTTCCAGCACTGTGTTTACTGTGTGTTTACCCTTATTATCGATTGAACGGTATTTATTTAAGAGGGTTTGTTCCTGTTGAGAGAGTACACGATTAAAATCAATAGAGGAGGGCTTCTTATAGCTAGTATTCTTTAATTTTCGTTCCATGGGGACATCGTGGCCCATCAACCAGGCCTCATTAACATCCAAGGCTTTTGCAATTTTAAAGATGTTAGTTTGTTTCGGTTCATATTTTCCTGATATATAAGAACTTAGAGAACCCTTGTTTATCCCAGTCGCTTCTATTATATCAACTTGCTTCATGTTTCTAATAGCCATTCCCTCAATAATTCTTTCTGATATAGATTTCATAGTACCCTCCTTTGATATTTTCATATTATCATGAATGTTCAGAAAACGCAACATTATAATTAGACTTAAAGAAATAAAATTTAGAAAACTAAACAAACACTTGACGAAGGCATGAGGGCATGTTAATATGAAATTGCAAAGTTTAGAAAACTAAACAGAAAAGGAGGAGTTTAAGTGGCGTGTGATTATAGCAAGCTTAGAGGAAAGATTAAAGAAGTCTTTGGTACACAAGATGCTTTTGCAGAGGCTATAGGTATAGGTAGAGTTTCATTAAGTCAGAGATTAACTGGCAAATTAGATTTTACGCAGAATGAAATTAATTCTGCATGTGAGTCACTTGGGATTGATAAAAGTGAAATACCAATATATTTTTTTATGGAAAAAGTTTAGAAAACTAAACAATAAATGAAGCTTGGTTTAGTAATGAAAAGAGGAGGTGAGAGAGGATGACTGAATCTGAGCGAATTTTAAAAGAAGCCGAAAAAAGAAACCGCCAAGCTGAAAAGACAAACAAGGCGGTTGCCGTATTGCTTATTATCCTCGTAATTGTAAATCTCATGGCGTATTTAGATAAGATAATACTCTTTGTACGTTATGTACTATTCTATCTAAATTAGCTAGAACCGAAACGAGAATAGCGGTGAAAGAAGCTATGGTAGCTATGTTTGCCCTAAGCGTAGCTATTATGGATTGTGATTCGGCCGCTTTGGCGATATCCAGAGCTTTTGCCTGTGAAATGGAGTCAATATACGAAAGCCCCTTAATTGTCACATAAGGTTCGCCAGTACGTTGACCAACCGGATCCCCACTGGCGACTCGAGACATAGAATATCCTATAACGAGTCCATCTGTTACGCATTGAGAAAGAACTTCCAGAAAGTCCTTCTCTGAATACTTAGGAAAAAGGTCGGGCGTTAATTTTTCCCCAGAAATAATAGAATTTAGCAACTTGACAACAAAGTCTTCATATTCGGATTTAGAGGAAATCATGAAAAAACTCCTTTAGTATATTCCGTCTGGTACACGGTATTTACAGTATAGGAGAAATGGAAATATTTTACAAGAAAGGAATGGTGATACATATAGAATCCAAATTATCATGCAAGTCCTGCCAGTATCGTAATCGCTGTCCGGACTGTAGCAGACGGTACCCATGTAAGGATTATAAAAGGAGGGAAATAAGTGCCAAAGTTAAAACTAAGTGATTTTGAACAGAAGAAACTGATTGCCAGAACTACGATCAGAAAGCGCATGGAGCTTAAGCAGATCCGAAGCAAGGAAATTGCCAAACGACTAAATCGTCCAGAGAATACCATAAAGTATCGCTGGCAACACCCGGAGACTTTCCGCTTGGAAGATTTATGGATTATGGTATCAGCACTGGGCCTGAGCGATCAGGAGATACTGCAAATCGTCAGAGGAAAGGAGAACGTATGAGGTACTATGACAAATTAGCCGATTACACTGACGCTGGTCCTTCAAAGATAAAGCAAATTATGAAACGGATCATGCCGACAGTGATCTTCATCGGTGCAATGGCTTTGATGTTTTTTGTAGTAGGTAAGTTGGAAGTGTTATGAGAGGAGGTGAGGATTAATGGAACTTGCTAAATGGATATTGGAAGAGTTAGAGGACATGCCGCTCGAAATGCTGGCGGATGCGGTTGAAAGTAAGTCATTTAAGCCGTTGCTAATTAATGATGGCCATATTATCGGCTGTGAAGATGAAGAAACCCCGGCTGCGGGAACAGCCAGGGAATCAAGGTAACTCGTAAATATTATACATTTTTATTTTAATACAGAGGTGAGAAATACGCAATATAGAATTTTAAAAGACGGTAAATTAAAGGTCTTTGAAAACGGGAACGTTTACCTTATAAAAAATGGGACTGAGCGAATTATGAAGCAGTATCAGATAGGTGGTTGTAACGGTGGAAAATATCGCATGGTCTATTTTTATGACGGAAAGGTAAAAAGACAATTTTACGTGCACAGGTTGGTTGCTGAGGCGTTCATAGACAATCCGAATAATAAACCGTGCGTAAACCACATAGATGGAAACCCGGGAAATAACTCCGTTACCAATCTTGAATGGGTCACGAGTTCCGAGAACCTGATACATGCTTACACAAATTTAGTCCCAAAGTACAAATGCAGATTTTGCGGCTCTGTCTCCTTCACGAAACTAAGGATATGTAAATCATGTCGCGGAAAACTTTTTGATGTAAATCAAACTGCGATTGACAATGTGGTCAGACTAGAAGAGATACAGAACAAGCTTCAAAGAAAAGACATTTTGCAATTAAGCGAGATGCAGAAAGAGCTGATTATTTTTAAATTGATCGGAATTCCATGTGAGGAAGTTGCAAAAAAATATGGAGTTTCCAGACAGGCAATATCAGAGAGATTAAAAAAATTATTAAGTTAATTTATTGGAGGAAATCAAGATGGAAAAAACAGCTATTAGTATTACAGCATTTGACGCTGAAAAATATGAGACTGGAATTTCAGCCATGGCAAGGATTGACGCTTTAAAAGCATTTACTATAAAGAGCCAGTACAGCATTGACAGAGAGGACATAGCCAGTATTTTAGGCTTTGAATTACCAAAGAAGGTGTCAGAAGATGAATAAGAAGTATCGTAAGCTCTGGATTCTTCTCAGAGAAAAGCTTACTCATATTGAAAATAACGAGTGTGATCCTGACGATAAGGAAGTCTATCACATCGTACTTACTGAGATGGCCCAAATGGAGGCCGGAGAATTTTTGGAGGACTAAACTATGAATGAAAATAAGAATATAGATCAGGAAAAGCAGTTTCCGTGGAATGATGGCGTAAAGCAAGAAGAGTATTCAATCAAGAACCAGATCGAGGAACTGCTACTAATGGCGGGAAATGAAGACAAGGAAGGTATGAAACGCCTATTAAAACACATGGAAAACATCGGGTTTTACGAAATGCCATGTTCCGGTGGTAACCATCTGGCAAAAACAGGAGGTTTGGCAGAACATAGTTTGAATGTAACCCGGTACGCGCTTTCCCTTCTGAATGCATGGTATGAGGAGCCGTACATTTCACAATGGACCGATTCAGTCATTGTATGTGGACTTCTTCATGATCTTGGAAAGTGTGGCCAGTTTCAAAAACCGGGATATGTTCCCAATATAGTGAAAGATGGTCGGCCAACTAAGGCGGATCCGGTGCAGAAGTATAAGCAGTCAGAAAGCAAGCCGTTTAAAGTGAATCCAGATTTGTTAAACGTACCGCATGAGATACGGAGCGTAACAATCATCAATGAATACATAGCTCTGACAGAGGAAGAGTATCACGCGATTCTGTATCACAATGGCCTGTATGGTCCTTTATACCGGGAGATCAATGGTAAGGAAACAGCTCTATACATGATTCTGCATTTTGCAGATATGTGGTGTAGCCGGATTGTAGAGGAGGGGGATGACAATGCCGAATGTGATATCAATTAAAAGGCGGAAAGTGGTTAAGATCAGCAGGGGAGCGCGAGGGGAAGGTATTATCCGGATTGATTCAGAAGCTGTGGATGTATTAGAAAGCTTCCTCCAAAAAGCAAATGGTGAGTTATCCGTGAAGGAGCTGGCTTCCAACATGATCAAGTATGCTTCCAACGATACTATTATCAGAATTGAAGAGGAGGATCAGGATGGAGAAGCTTAATTTCAGGACTCTTCAGGCAAATGAAATTGACTGCCGGATTTCTACAGTGAAAGAAAATGGGATCTCCTTACTTCTTTACAAGGATGCCAGAGTCGATCAGAACATTCTTGATGAAGTAATGGGGCCTATGAATTGGCAACGTCATCACACCAGAGAAAATGCAAACTGCATTGTTTCTTTATGGGATAGTGAAAAGGGCCAGTGGATTGATAAGGAAGACACTGGGACGGAAAGCTATACCGAGAAGGAGAAAGGGCTTGCTTCTGATAGTTTTAAAAGAGCGTGCTTTAACTGGGGGATTGGCCGGGAACTTTATACAGCTCCCTTTATATGGATAAATTCTTTAGACTGTAACATTACAAAATCGGGAAGCAAGTTTACTTGCTATGATTCCTTTTATGTATCCCAGATCGGATACGATAAAAGCAGGAATATTAATTCCCTTGTTATATGTAGACAAAAAGATAAAAAAGAGGTTTTCTCCATGGGAAAGCAGACTGCAAAACAAGGGAAGGAAACAAAGGAAAAAGCAGAACCGGCACCTGAAACGCCAGGATCTTTGTCTGAAGAAGCTAAATCATCGAACAAAGTAACTGTCCCAATGATAGCCTCTGTTAAATCATTGGTTGAGAAGTACAGCAACAAGGGATTAAAGATGGAAAAGATACTGGCTATGTACAAAATTAAAAAGATTGAAGATATGACCCTGGAAAATTATAAGGATTGTATGGACAAGCTAAAACTTTATGAGAAGGAGGATTCTAAGCATGAATAATGTGCAGCTAGTGGGAAGGCTTACCCGGGATCCGGAAGTGCGGTATTCTGACGGTGGCTCGACGGTTGCCCGGTTCACTTTAGCAGTGGACCGGCGCTTTCACAAAGAAGGTCAGCAGGATGCGGATTTTATTTCCTGTGTGGCTTTTGGTAAGACCGCAGAGTTTATTGAAAAGTATTTCAGCAAAGGTATGCGCATGGGACTGATTGGACGTATCCAGACAGGATCTTACACGAACCAAGAAGGGCAGAAAATTTATACAACAGATATCTACACGGATAATGTGGAATTTGTGGAAAGTAAGGGTTCGTCTGAGAATGGCCAAGGAGAGTCCAGGCCGGAGCCTTCCAGTGCAGGAGATGGATTCATGCATATCCCCGATGATGTAGGTGATGAAGGGCTTCCCTTTAATTAGGCGGTGATTGTTTGAATATACAGATAGACAGTCGAGAAAAGGCAAAGGCAATCAAGAAGATCCTGAAAGAGTTTGAGGATCAGAGCGTGGATTATTATGTATCAAAACTGTATGTCGGGGATTACATGAACCTGGATAACCCGAGATTGATTATTGACCGAAAGCAGAACCTTACGGAGCTGTGCAGTAATGTGTGTCAGGACCATGATCGATTCCGGAATGAACTGATCCGGGCAAATAATGCCGGTATTGATGTGATTATACTTTGCGAGCACGGGAAGGGCGTGGAGTTTCTGGAAGATGTGATCTGGTGGGACAATCCCCGGCTGCACAAACGGGTGCAGGATCCGGATACAGGAAAGTGGAAAGATATCACAACCAAGGCAATCACCGGGGAAAAGCTGTATAAGATCCTTTGCACCTTGCAGAGAAAATATCAGTGCCGGTTTGAATTTTGCGACAGGGAAGAGACAGGAAAACGGATCATAGAACTACTGGGAGGTGTTCCGGGTGACAGCGGATGAAATTAAGGCAACGTACAGCATGAGGGATATTGTAGAACGCTATGGATTTCAGCCAAATAGGAGCGGGTTCATTCCATGTCCATTTCATACGGGGGACAGGCAGGCTTCTTTAAAAGTCTATGAGCGGAATTATCATTGCCATGCTTGCGGAGCCGATGGAGATATCTTTTCCTTTGTAGAGCAGATGGAAAATATTCCCTTTAAGGATGCGTTTCAACTCCTTGGGGGAACATATGATAAACCAACATTTTCCTCCAGGCTAACCATTTACAAGTCCCAGAAGCGCCGGGAAATGATAAAGAAAGAACGGGAGAAGGCTGGAAGAAAGAGACAGCTTAACTGTATGCTCATAGGCGTTTATAGGGCGTACATGGATCGATCGGAGCCTTTCAGTGATGTCTGGTGCGATTGTTACAATGCCCTGCAGTATCAGCTTTACATACATGCAGAATTAAATGAATTAGAAGCGAGGTGGTAGCATGGTGCCGTTGAATGAGCTCACGGCAGAAACAATACTGTCAGACGAAACATTGACAGAGGTGTTTGACGAAGAAGATGAAATACATAGAGCCAGGCTATTGCTATCTCTGAGCGACAGGGCCAAAGAATTAGGAGTGAAAACCAAATTTGAAAGTCTGGTAAAAGCTTTTAACAGGGTTCTAAAAGAGACTCAAAAGGCAAGGCGCGACAAGGAAACACAACAGCAGAGCTATGATAATTATACGCAGTTTGGAGAGGACTACCCGGCGTATTACTGCGGAAATTGGGTTGCGGATATTCACGGCGTCAGAACATATACAATCCTGGGAGAGCAGCTGGCCTGTTACCATCCCATAATACCTGTACAGCGCCTAAAAAATGCTGAAACAAAAAAAGAAAAAGTGAAACTGGCATTTCAAAAAGGATACAGGTGGGAAGAGATTATTGTGGACAAGGAAATTATTGCATCTGCAGCAAAGATAGTCAGTCTGGCTCCGCTTGGTGTCTCTGTGACATCAGAGACGGCAAAATACTTGGTTAGATACCTGGCTGATGTTGAAAACTATAATCTGGGAGTTATAGGAATGCAGGTGTCTACATCGAAATTGGGATGGTTTGATGATAATTTTCTTCCCTATACTGAAAACATTATATTTGATGGAGAAGTTAAGTATAAAGACATATTTGATGCTGTTGTAGAACATGGAGACTATGACCTGTGGCTGCAGCTTGTCAAAGAGACTCGCCGATCAGGAAGAATAGAGCCGCATATTTACATGGCCGGGAGCTTTGCCAGTGTTCTAATAGGACAACTTGATATGTTGCCATTCA
Source organism: Lacrimispora amygdalina (assembly GCF_003432035.1). Lineage (GTDB taxonomy): Bacteria > Bacillota > Clostridia > Lachnospirales > Lachnospiraceae > Lacrimispora > Lacrimispora amygdalina. The sequence goes on along the minus strand of NZ_QOHO01000064.1, from coordinate 80,159 downwards.
TTCTTAATGTTTGGGGTGACACGGGAAAAGGAAAGACTGTGTCGATCATGATGGCTGCAAGCATTTGGGCGAACCCAAAAGAAGGAATGTTCATGGCAGATTCAACAGACACGGCCACAACATTGGAAGTTAAGTGTGATGTACTTAATGACCTGCCTCTTCTTCTGGACGATCTGTCCAAGAGAGCTAAAAAATACGGCATGGATGAGGTTACTGATCTGATATATGCATTGTGCGCCGGAAAAGGAAAGGGACGGTCAGATACGAGTTTATCGCTCCGGAGAGTCCCCACCTGGAAAAATGTCATTCTGACCAATATTGAACGGCCTCTATCAAGCGATACGATGCGTGGAGGTGCAGTTAACAGAGTTATTGATGTTGAAATGGAAGAGGGAGATATTTTCCCAGATGGAAATAAAACTGTAGCTATTTTAAAAGAGAACTATGGCTTTGCAGGGAGAGAATTTGTCCAAGTGGTACAGGAAATTGGCATGGATACTATTAAGGCAATACAAAGGGAATTTTATGAGAAGATCCTGGAAATAGCTGACAAACAGGGTGTGCAGAAAGAACCAAAGCAAATGCTTCCCTTGTCCGCCATACTTACAGCTGACAAAATAGCAACAGAGCATATTTTTATGGATGGAATTTATCTGGACATTGAAAAATGCGTTGGGTATTTAAAGAGCAGGGATGAAGTTTCAGAACATGCCAGAGCATACGAATATATCCAGTCAGAGGTCTCAATTAATATGGCAAAATTCAAACCTGAACCCAATATTGGTTACAAAGGTGAGATTTGGGGCGCTTTCGATCAAAAGACCGGCTGTGTTTGTATTAATCCCAATGCTTTTGCAAGAATCGGGAAATCGGGAAACTTTGATACGAAAGCTTTTTGCGGCTGGGCGATAAAAAAGAATTTAATGGTGACCGATGAGAAGAATAAAAAAGTACCTAAAGTCAAGAAAATTAATGGAGCGTCAGTGCGTTGCTATTGGATAAAGCTCCCTCCGGATCAAGATGGAACATCAGAATTTGTGAGCGTAGACGATGAACAGATGGAGCTTCCTTTTAATTAAAGGTTACACCGTTACACCGGTTACACCCAAAAACATAGGGTTTTATAAAGGATTAAAAAATATGTAAGTGTTATATATTTTTTTCTTGCCTTATACGCGCGAGAAAAATGGTGTAACTGTGTAACTTTTCTTTGAAACCCGCATAAATAAAGGCTTTGAGGGGTTACACTGGCGGTGTAACTAAGGGTAACCGGTGTTACGAAAGGAGTAATATGACAGAACATAGATTAAACGAATATCGGTCTTTGTTAGATTCCTTAAAGCGAAACAAGGAAAATGTACCTCTTGAAACACTGAAAACAAAGTACAGGAAACCATATGAACAGCTTACAAAGAGTATTCAGTCCATTACAAGGGAGATTATTCAGGATGTGGCGCTTGATGGTTTACAGATCGGACGTGCCGAAGCGGATCAAAAATATCTGGAGATTAATACAGCAATCAGAGAATCCGGAATCATGAAAAAGGCAAGTCAGGCAGCTTTCATTCAGCAGGATGCAGATCTGGTCCTTGAATATGCCGGTCAGCTGAGGGAAATTGTTCACGGGATTGTGAAAGGGTGTGAAAAGAATGCCAGCTAAAAGAAAAGCCAGTGTTCCACAACAGGAAATACATATCTGCTATATCTGCGGTAAGGAAATCCACGGGGATCATGTGTATATAAAGACTAAGAGACGGACTGAGCTGCACATACATTTTGAGTGTGTGCCGGGAAAAGAAAATAAATCATAAAGAGCAGGGAGGTGCTGCCATGGATGAATTGAAGTATTATAATTCCCCGATATCACTGGAGCAAGCAGAACAATACATACAGAGCGGACTTGTTACCGCTGCCAGAGCGTATGTGGCAAACGGATATTATCTTCGCAGAATCCGGGATGACAAATTGTTCGAAGAATCCGGATATCAGAATTTTGAAGATTATGTCCGTGGAAAGTATAACAAGGACAAGGGTTGGGCTTCTAAGTGCATTAAAGTAAATCAGCAGTTATCCCAAGGAGGTAACTCGCCGGTTCTCAGCAAGCAGTATTTGGAATATAGCACTTATCAGCTGGTGGAGCTGGCCTACATGACCGAGGAACAGCGGGAGGAAGCTGATCCGGAAATGACGGTCAATCAATTAAAGCAGATCCGGAAACCGGAGGAAGCTGTTGAACCAGAACAAAGTTGTGATATTACAACTTCTGAAACAGGCGAAGAGCGGGATCATGAGCCAGATCGGACTGCTTATGTAAAAGAGCAGTACAGGCTTAAAGAGTCATTCTTGTATCCCTTTGCAGTCTGGTTGATTAAAAATCACAGAGAATGGTTTAAGGAAGATCACATGAACAGGGTGCTCCGCGTGGATAAATCGGAACCGCAGTTAAAATCATATCTTGGAGCATACCCAGACGGAAGCAGTTCTTATGGATTTCCAGTGGCTGGTGAGACCCATTATGCCAAGTTGTACGATAACAGGATTGTGATATCGCATTTTACAGATGGAGGGACCGTTGTAGTAGATGGAACTGCGGAATGGTTTTATCTGGCAGCAAGTGTACAGGTTCAGTGGAATGTGGTGGCGCTGGAGGAAGCCCAGGAGGAACGGAAGAGCGAGGTACAGTCGCAAGTAGATTCTGGATACTATAACCCAGATGATGAAAAGGAAGTAGATGAGTCCTACAGCCTTGCGGGAGTACCCAGGGCCTCTGATAGACACGTAACCATGCTGGCCAGGCTGTTTGTTCAGGATAATGCGAAAAAGCTGATTTATGGCGGTGTAGCTATTGGGATCACTGATGAAAGAATCATTGAAATGCTTAAGCTTTTCTACCGCAGCCAGAAGCTCATAATTATTGACAATGATGTTGAGGTGTCTGTGTGTGCGGAAATTATTGAGTTTTCCCGTGATGATGAAGATCTTGGGATCTGCCTTTTCCAGAAGTTTGCAAACTATGTCAGAAAGCAGATTGATGAGTATGTGGAGAATCGGCTGGCAGAAAAGAAATTGGAGGAAAACCAAGAAAACGTTATTGAACAACCAGAAAATGCATTGGAACCTGTTGAAAACGTAATTGATGGAGAATATGTGGAAATTCCACCAGAGCAGGAAAATCCTGAATATTCACCACGGTATTTTTTGGAGGAGCAGAAAGGGAAGCTTGATAACTACCTGAGAATCATGAAGGGGAAGGAGTTACTTCCTGCAGATATTAAGTTTATCGAATGCCAGAAGACGATTGTTGCGGCACTGGCCTGCATGGTGGCGGAGTTGGAAAAACCGGAACCGGAGCCAGAAACTGTAAAGCAGGAGCAGCCAGAACTTCCTATTCTGAAAAATAATGATCAGCGTGCTGCCTTTATAGATGCCTATGAGACATGGCCAATATGGATCGAAACTAAAGAAACAGGGGAACGGTACTACCGATATGATTTGTCAGAAAAAGCTGCCATTGCGGTAAAGGTATACTGGAAGCATTCCTGGGAGAGTTATAAGGAATCCAAGGACTATGAATACGGTGCAGCGCAGTATTACCTTCTGGGAGTGAAGTCAGAGTGGCGCAGCGGTAAGAATGTTTATGTGGAAGATGAGTCCAGGACATTTTACGAGTGTGGCACAAACCGATCCGCCCTGGTGGAGTATTTAAAAGATTTTCAAAAGAGTAAATGATCTGCGTAAAGAGGAGTAGCCGGTAAGATTGGGGGAATCCTACCGGCTGAAGTATGAAAAAAGTATTTATATTAAAAGGTTGTTTGCCTCTTTGCAAGTATTAATATACCGTGGAAACGTGACGGGAATTTGTTAGGTCTGTGAAGAGTTTGTGAAAGGAAGATTGTACATTGAAAACTTAATATTGATAGTTGGTAAGTAAGATGGTATGTTATTAGTTAATATTGATTCATTCACAACATGAAAAAAGGGAGGGTGAAGTGTGAAAACACTAATTTTTAATGGATCACCTAGACAAAATGGAGACACGGTGAGTTTGCTTAATAAATTTTTGGAAAATCTTAGCGGTGAATTTTATATTGTCAATGCGTACAATTGTAATATCAAGCCCTGCATTGACTGCAGGTATTGTTGGAGGAATAACGGGTGCTGCGTGAATGATGAAATGCAAAAGGTTTATAAATATATAAATGAGTGTGAAAACATATTAATAGCGTCACCTATTTATGTTTCTGAATTGACAGGCCCTTTGTTGAGTGTAGGAAGCCGACTGCAAACTTACTTTAGCGCTAGGTACTTTAGAAAAGAAAATCCTATAGAAAAGGCTAAAAAAGGTGCTGTAATTTTAGTGGGTGGCGGTGATGGTAATGCAGATACACCATATCAGACGGCATGTTCTTTACTTCGTAAAATGAATTCATTTGATATTTTACATTTGGTAATAAGCCATAATACAGATCTTATTCCGGCCATAGAAGATCAATGTGCATTATCAGCGGTGAAAAAAATCGCAGATTCTTTTAATAGAAAATGATTGATTTATAGTCTTTGTTTTTATTCTATAATTGATATCTAAAATAGTTACTAACTATCAGTATTGAGCTGGTAGTTTTTTTATTGTCAGAAAGAGAAAGGAGCTAAAGTTGGTAGAAGAAAATGAAATGTTAAAGATGGTAACTCCTATGATGGAGCATGTATGTGATCACCTGTGCCGGTATCCTGGAGAGATTAGCGATCAGGAAGAATTGGACAAGGTCTGCGGAGGCTGTCAAATGGGAGATCATATTTGCAATATCCTGAATACATATAACCAGATCAACGATTTTGAGAAAACCCAGTGTGCGCATTTACTGAAAGAGATGGCAATAGAGCGGGCGAAGCATGAGAATATGGTGGCTGACTGGAAGTGGCATTTAAAGGAACGGTTTAGCAGGGTAGTTTAAGGAGGAATGAATGAAATCATTATTACATTATCCTGGCAGCAAGAAACGGATCGCCTCATGGATAATTGAAAATATGCCAGAGCATCACAGCTATTTAGATCCGTACTTTGGTGGAGGGGGCATGTTCTTCGAAAAGCTTCCTTCCAAGATCGAGACAGTGAATGACCTTGATGGTAATGTGGTGAATTTCTTCCGGGTGATACAGAATCCGGAAAGCCGTCAGGAACTGCAGGAATGGCTTACATATACACCGTATTCCAGACAGGTGTACGATGAATCGTTTACAAAGAAGCCGGAGTCACCGGTGGAGCAGGCTGGGTACTTTGCAATTCGATCTATGCAGAGTCATGGATTTCGGCTGACTGAGAAGTGTGGCTGGAAGAAAGATGTTAACGGCAGGGAAGCTGCCTATGCAGTCAGGTATTGGAATCGTCTTCCGGAAGCACTGGCAGATATGGCGATCAGGCTGAAAGGCGTACAGATTGAGAATAAGCCGGCGCTGGAGCTGATCAGAGCCTTTGATCATGAGAATGTGCTGATCTACCTGGATCCTCCTTATGTATTGTCAACACGGACCAGGAAACAGTATCGGTATGAAATGTCTGACAAGGATCATGAGGAGCTATTGAAGACGGTGATCAGTAGCCGGGCTAAGATAATGCTTTCCGGATATGACAGTAAGTTGTATGAAAGGTATTTGAAGGGCTGGAGGAAATTACAGATTCCGGCCAGAGCGCAGAATAGTCTTCCGAGGGTGGAGACGTTGTGGATGAACTTTGAACCGGTGGAACAGATGAAGTTGAAATAGACGAACTTTGATAATTGAATATTGATAGTTGGCAGTAAACGGTGTATCCTATATATATAATACATAAGGCTGGGGGTAGAGTTTCTAATGGGAGAAATTTGGGAAATAGTCTTGGGAATAATAGCTGGTTTTGGTGGTGTCGGAGTAATTATTCTTGCAATTATTAAATTTTCAGCAGAACAAATAGCCAGGAGATTAGAAGAAAAATATTCATTGAAGCTTAATAAAGAATTAGAAAAATACAAATATAATCTCGATAATAAAATTTATATCAGCAAAACAAAATTTGATACAGAATTCAGTATTTACAAGGAATTGTCAAAAGCTTTTTTTGATTTGGTAAAGGACATTAGTTTATTGATCCCTACAGGGGTTACAACAAAAATTGCTGATGAGAAAGCGCAAAAAGAATATGAAAATAAGTTATATTCGGATGCTGTTGAAAAAGCTATTGTAGCTCAAGATGCTTTGAACTCCAATGCACCCTTTATTCAAAGTGATTTATTTAATAAATATAATATTATTTTTCAATTGTGTAATAGGCAATTAAAAACTTTTGAAAGAAGATGGAATGTTTTAATAATGGCTTCACAAGAAGAAAAGGAAAGCTTTTCAACGGAGGACTACAATCGTACAGATGAAATCAATACCAAATTTAGTGAACTTAATGAAAAGATAAGAACATATTTAGCAACCCTTGATGTCATTGAATGATAATAGAATAATAGAGCAACCAACTATCAATACTCGGTAGTTGGTTTTTTATTGCTATAAATTAGCAAAACTGAAATAAAAAAAACACGTATCAACCATTTGAAATGAAGATACGTGTTAAAAAAATTATTTCATTTGTTTCCAGTATTTATAGAGAAACGCGTATGTAATCAAACAATTACCCAATCCCAAGAATGCCATTGGGGTTTTTAAAACAATAAGGTCTATTATGAGGCGCGCGACAGCTACGAAAACAATCAAGTAAAATGCCATACGCTTTTTACTTAGAAGTAACCAGACGTAGAATATTACAGTAGCAATGCATGCAACACCTACACTGTAATTTCCATAAATAAAGTTTGTTAAGGAGCTCAAAATACTACCTAAAATGCTGATTACGCACCATATTTTAATGCCTAATCCAAATTTTAAAACATTTTCATTTTCCATACTTTTACCTACCCTTTAAATATTTTGAAACTATACGTTAAATTATCGGATTTAATTAAAGGTATCTTAAGCAGGTTAAGAGAAAATTCCAAAAGGAGGGATACATTGAGAAAATCATCAAAAGACTGCAGAGCAGACAGAGCCAGTGTAAACAGTCGCATACAGGCCGAGGCGGATGCAGCTATAAAGGCACCGCCGGTTATGACCGGAAGCGCAATAGATCCAGCATTTTTATTTACAAGCCTGTGTCCAGATCCGAAGCGCAGGAAGCCGCCAAGGCGAAAGAGGGAGGAAGCAGATGGAAAATACTAAATTCAGTAATATCCAGAAGAAATGTATGTATTGTGGGAAGTATTATCCAGCTGATTCGAATAGGACAAGCTGCAGCTGCAAAGATCACGGGAGATTGTTTGCGGTAGGAAGTTTATATCAGCCGAAGAAGGGAGATAAGGCAGATGGCATTTAAAACCTTATATGCTGTGTATGATAAGGGGAAGCTGTTGGGAGAGCATACCACTAAGGAGTGGGGGGATCTGCTAACCATTCCCAGGCAGGCCATAAGAGATTACGCCCGTGAGGGAAGGACCTACGGGAAACGGTATGCATTTGAGATGGTGGGAACTGTTGCATCTGATGGTATAGAGACTGAACCGGAGGACCCAGGTATTACAATGCGCGATCTGGCAGAGTTTAAACAGTCTGTAAAAGTAGGGGACAAGTTTACTTACAAGAGTTACCGGAAAGACTTCGTCCGAGGAGTCCAGATTGAATTGGAAAAGATGATTGTAGTCAGGAAGTTTTCTCACTTAGTTCAGGTGGCAAGCCTTGCAGATCCGAGTAAGACCGCAACCATGACCTATGCAGAGTTGTATAAGCAGAAAAAGAACAGAGCAAAAAAGAAGTTGACAGCGGGGAGGTGACAGTTTGGGAAATGTAAGGCCATTGAATCACAGTAAGTACGGGATCAGTAAAAATCGCTTCTGGGAACTGTATTACTGGTGCTTGCAGTATAGCGAATGGAAAGACGAGCTTAAATATAAAACAGATACGGTGGGTGCCATGGAGATCACTGACATGCCTACGAGCCGGAATGTCGGTAACGCTACTCAGCAGTTGGCGATCAGGCGTGCCATGTTGGAACAGAACTGTAAGTTGATAGAGCAGACGGCTATTGAGGCAGACCCGGATATTTATCAGTACATACTTAAGGCCGTAACAGAAGAAGACGTAACATATCATTATCTGAAGATGATTATGGGTATCCCTTGTGGTAGAAAAATGTATTATGATCGGCGCCGGAAATTTTACTGGCTGTTAAGCCAGAAAAAATAATTCTAAAAAGAGGGGCACTCACGGGACAAGTCAATATGGTATTTTATTAATATCCAAGATTAGATAAATTTGGAAAAAGAACAGAGGAGGAAATAGAATTATGGAAAACAGATTTTGTTTACAGATGGTGAGTTGTGGTGATGGTTGCTGCGGTGGCGGTAGCTCAGCTACAGAAAATGTGTACTCTACAGAGGAGACTGTGTGCGGCAAGTGGATTGACGGTAAGACGATTTACCGGAAGGTGATTGTCGGGAAGCTTGCCAAGGATAGCGTTGGTTCAACTGCCTTTGCTAATGTCTCTGATCTTGCAATTGATTGCCTGGTTAATTTGTACGGAAACACAAAAGAAAACAATAACGTGGTTCAACTTACGTTACAAACATCATACAATTTACCGGACGGTATAAATGGGGCTATAAATATGTATTATGATAACATTAATGGAATCATATATTATTGCTTCTTAAATAACAACGGGTCGTACTCAGGAAGTGTAGCAAACGTAATTCTTGAATACACAAAAAAATAGCCCCTACGGTTGCCGGGTGTAACAGCCCGGTGACTGATTTAAAAAAATTATCACGGGACAAAGCAGCGCGGTATATGATGGTATTATAGGGAGTTATTTTCCTAAGTTCATATTTAGCCTGCCCCTATTCATATGCTGATTTCCTTTTTTTGACACCTGTCTTGGTAAAAGCCTTGATGGGTGTTTTTACATTTTAATATCAAAAGGTATTGTTAATTAGATTTATTTAAGATATAATATAGCTTATATTATAAGCACGCGAGACGCAAACCAACAAGAAAACCAGGAAGGAGATAAGAAGATGAATAATACTGAACTGGAAGAGGAATTTGAAGGGTATGAAGATGATGCGGATATGTTTCCAAATGGAAGAGATTATGATGCGGAAGATGAAGATGGACCTTTTTAAGTATATGAATTGATAGATAAATACGATATGAGAGGCGGCCAACCCCGTCTCTTTTCTTTTGGCAATTTTTAGTGTATAATTGAAAAAATACATTTGGGGGAGAAAAGAATATGAAGCCGAGAATATTTGTGAGTTCAACTTTTTATGACTTAAAATATATTAGGGAAGATTTGTCTAATTTCATTAAAGCACATGATTTTGAGCCGATAATGTTTGAAGATGGGGATATCGGCTATACTCCAGGAAGACCTTTGGATGATTCTTGCTATGAGACCATGAAAAGTGCTGATATGGTTCTCTTGATTATTGGAGGAAATTACGGCAGCCCCGCAACTGGTGAATCAAAAGATGAATTCAAAGAATACATGTCAGTAACTAGAAATGAATTCAAAAAGGCAGTAAACAATGGTATTCCGCTATACGCATTTATTGATAATAAAGTTTATTTGAAGTTTATGAGGCCAATTATGAAAAAATTGAGATTGATAAAGAAAGTATAAATTTTAGGAACACAAAAGACATTAATGTTTTTCGCTTTATTCGAGAAATAAAAGGGATAGGTCATATCTCTATGATAGAATTTGAAAAAGTTATTCAAATTAAAGATTTTTTGAGCAAACAATGGTCCGATATGTTTAAACGATATTTGGAGATCTTAAGAGATAATAATTCCAATAAGTTTATTGAAAACTCTGTTAATGATTTGAGGCTTTTAATTGGAAAAATGAATGTTATGTTAGACGGCGTTGGTAAAAAGATTTTATCTAATGATGATTCAAAAGAGTACGAAGAAGTTATTGAGCTACAGAATATAATTACACTTGCATCTCAAGTGAGTGAAGTCTATGATTTGATTGATATTTCATTAAATGATAAAGTTGACCGGAGAAGAAATATCATAGATAAATTAATATTATCCACTAAAGAAACTATTGAGTTGAAACTATGGGATAATTTTAGAGATGCTAATAAGGAAAAAATAAAGGATTTTTTTGATTATTTTATAAAAAATGGTGTTAATTTAGTATATGTAGATATCCATGGAGGAGAGAAATTAGTAGGAATATTAGAAATATGTAAAAATGGTAAAGTTAAAGAGTTGTTGATAAAAGAGCTGATAAAGGATGAAAATTATGAAAGACTAATCTATGACAAAAACAAACTATAGAATAACAGTCAATGGAGTACAGAGGCGGCCAACCCCGTCTCTTTTTTAATACCCAAAACGACAGTTATCCACAATAATGTGGAAATAATTGTGGATTAATTGTTAGTATCTGAAAATATGACATAAAAATACAAATTATTACAGTATAAGTATCTCTATTATACAAAAATAGAAAGGAAGTGAATTCATGGGAAGACCATTAAAGATTAAAACTCCTGAAGAAATGGAACAGTTATGGGAAAAATACAAAGCTGATTGTGATAATCAGGAGGTCCTTACTCATGATTTCAGTTCCAAGAATAGCGAATTTGTCAGTGCCAAGTTAAAGCGAAGCATCACTTATACAATTGAGGGGTTCTGTGTATTTGTGGGGATTTCTAGACAGCAGTTTTATGATCATTATGCGAAGATGAAGAAGTATACTGACATCGTTACGCGCATACGTGAGGAATGCGAGGTTGATGCCAGGAAGAAATTTGAATTGCAGGTGATACCTTCACAGTTGGCCGGACTATGGATGAGCAAATACGGATATACAACCAAGGTTGAAAACAATGTATCAGGTACCCTGGAAACAGAGAAAACCAAGCTTGATGATATGATTAAGCAGATGCAGGGAGGTGATTGTTCCTCATGAGTTCCGAAAGATTATTATTGTCTGACAAGTACAAAGCATTTTTGCAATGTAAAGCGCCGGTTGAATTCCTTGAGGGAACTTAACTACGGCTGCGGGTAAAACAACAGTCGGTCTTTTTAAATTCATGCTTAAGGTTGCGGAGAGCCCCAAGAAGCTGCACATCATAGCTGCAAAGGATACCGGAACTGCTGAGAAGAACATCATCAACAAGGATCTGGGGATTATAGACGACTTCGGGATACTGACTGAATACAACGGCAACGGTACCAAGGACGATAAGATCCCGCACATTCTCTTCCATACTTCAGGAGGAGATAAAGTTATCTACGTCTTGGGTTATGGCGATAAGAAGAAGTGGCAGAAAGCCCTGGGCGGTCAGTATGGCTGCCTGTACATAGACGAGATCAACACTGCAGATATTGAGTTTGTAAGAGAGTCAGCCATGCGGTGTGATTACCTGATGGGGACACTCAATCCTGATGATCCGAACCTGCCGGTCTACAAAGAATATATTAACTGTTCCCGTCCGCTTACTGAGTGGCAGGAGGAGACACCAAAAGAAATACTGGAAGAATTACGAGAGGAACCAAAGCCCGGCTGGGTGCATTGGTTCTTTTCTTTTACGCATAATTTGGGTCTGTCAAAGGAGAAACTGGAAAACATTATCCGGAATACTCCGAAAGGTACGAAGATCTGGAAGAACAAGATCCAGGGCTTACGAGGTAAGGCAACCGGCTTGATCTTCCCAAACTTTGACCGGAAAAAGCATGTGGTCAGTAAGGCTTATGCAAAACAGTTTATACGGAATCAGAACGACCGCCACCAGACAGAATGGTTTGTACACTTCTCTGCAGGGCTTGATACGTCCTATTCCCAGAAGTCACCGGATACCATTTCTATGAGCTTTATCGGGATCACGAACCGTGGCAACTGCATTGTGCTTGATGAGAAGGTGTACAACAACGCAGACCTGGGGACGCCCCTGGCCCCTACAGATACGGTCCATAACTTTATTGACTTCCTTGATCGCAACCGGAACGAATGGGGATTTGCAAGAGATACCTTTATCGACTCTGCGGATCAGGCAACAATAACCGAGTTTTTAAAATACAAGCGACTGAATGGCTGCGTTTACAATTTCAATGATGCCTGGAAGAAAGAGCAGATCATTGACCGTATTATCAATCAGTTAAACTGGTTTGCCGATGCAGGAGCAAAGCCATGTTTCTATATTGTTGATACCTGCTCAAATTATATCCGGGAGCTTGAAGTATACAGCTGGTTGGAAGATAAGGACAATACACCAGAAGATAGAAACGATCACATGGTAAACAGCGTGCAGTATGCATGGCTGCCATACGAAGTAAAAATCGGAACAGGAAGGAGGGCTTCATAAGTGGGTTGGTTTAAGGATATGTATTTTAAATTGCTTAAGATTGTGGGAGCAAAAGAGAGGCAGGTGGTCATAAAAGAACCGCTTTCCTTTCAAGGCAATGTACTAAAAAATAAGATCTGGTACCGTGGAGATCCGTCAGAGCTGGAACAGTTTTTCAAACAGACCGCTTACTGTGATGTGTTTAAGGCAAGGTTCTGGGCTTCCGTTCCATACCGGAAGGTAAGAAAGATCCATTCCGGCATTGTAGGAATCGTGGTGGATCGATTTAAGGATATTATAACTGCAGATCTAAACGATATCAGCTTTGGAGAAAAAGGGGATAATCAACCTTTAAAGGAATTATGGGATCAGATTGCAGAGGATAATGACTTTGAAGGACTCCTGGGCGAAGCGGTGGCCGGCGCGCTGTCAGCCGGTGATGGCGCTTTTAAAATAAGTTTGGATCAGGTCAGTAAATATCCGATCATAGAATTTTATGAGGCGGATCGGGTGGAGTACAAATATCAGCGGGGCAGGTTAACCGAGATTGTCTTTTCCACAAATTACTCATATCCGGATAACAAAGAAAAGGAATATCGCTTAGAGGAGACTTACGGAAAAGGGTATGTGCTTTATAAACTTTTTGATGATGCCGGTGGAGAAGTTCCGCTTAAGACTCTTCCGGAAACAGCAATTTATGAAGACACCGCTTATGATGGAGAATACATCATGGGGGTACCCCTTATCTTTTTCACATCAAGTAAGTGGAAGGGGCGAGGGAAAGCGCTGTTTGAGGGAAAGACGGACGATCTGGACGCTTTGGACGAAGTGATCAGCCAGTGGCTTGATGCGGTGAGAAAAGGAAGAGTCAACCGGTACATTCCTGAGGATATGGTTCCCAGGAATCCCAATACAGGGCAGCTGATAGAACCGAATGAGTTTGATAATGATTACATAGCCATCGGTGCAGTAAAGAAAGAAGGTTACAGCGATAAAATTGAAGTAGTTCAGCCCCAGATATCTTACGAAGCGTATCTAAACAGCTATACTTCCTTTCTGGATCTGGTTCTGCAGGGGATCATTTCTCCGGCTACTCTTGGCATTGATCTGAAAAAGACGGACAATGCAGAAAGCCAGAGGGAAAAGGAAAAGATCACCACTCATACCAGAGGAACACTGGTTAAGGTGCTGTGCAAAGTTCTCCCTGAGCTGGTAAGCAAAATTATGATGACTTATGACCAGATGCAGGAAAAGGCTCTTGGGGAGTATAAGGTTTCCGTCAAGTTTGGAGAGTATGCAGCTCCGGGCTTTGATGCCGTTGTGGAGACGGTCGGTAAGGCGCGAACCAGTGGAGTCATGAGCATAGAGAAGTCCATAGATGAAATGTACGGCGATACTCTGACAGAAGATGAAAAGGCAGAGGAAGTCAAGCGGATCAAGATTGAGCAGGGGATCTTTGAAACAGAAGAGCCTGGACTAAATACGGAAGGGGTAAAGGTAGATGAAAGTGAAGGTGATGAACCGCCCGTACCAAATGAGCCAGATCGAGTACCAGGGGCTCCTGAAAGTAGCAAGTGAGCAGGTTCCATTTGGCATTTACGCCGTTGAAAAAAAGGGTTATGCAGAGCTCCGGTGTGATAAGTGCAAAAGCATTACCCAGCTGAAAGAACTTACCCGGCAGTTTAAGGCACGGGGATATAAAGTTTTAGCAAACGGAAGGTGATCATATGAATGAGTATGATATCTCCGCTGCGTTTGAAGCGATCGAGCAGGAACTTATCTCATCCATGATCCGGAATATGGACCGGCATAAAGCTGAGGAACTTAAAGAAGGTTATGACTGGTCCATGTGGCAGACAGAGCAGCTTAAGGCTCTGGAGAAATATAAGCTGGAAAATCAGAAGAAGTACAGCAAGCAGTTTAAAAACATAAATGCCCAGATCGGGGAGCTTATCTGGCAGGCCAGACAGCAGGGAGGTATGAAGCAGGAGACGCAGATCCTCCGGGCTATCAAGAACGGCTTTAAAAACTATAAGCCCGCTTCGGCAGCCATGCAGGCGGAGTTTTTTAAACTTAATATCCGGAAGCTGGATGCCCTGATCAAAGCGACCGGTAATGATATGAAGAAAGCAGAAACAGCAGTCTTACGAATGGCCAATGACCAGTATCGTAAGGCTATTTTTAATGCCCAGGTGTATGCTAACTCTGGGGCGGGTACTTATGAAAAGGCAGTGGATATGGCTACCAAGGATATGCTTTCCCGTGGGCTTAACTGTGTGGAGTATAAAAATGGTGCACGCCATGTTCTGTCAGACTATGCGGACATGGCAATCCGGACAGCCAGTAAGCGGGCCTACTTGCAGGGAGAGGGGGAGAAACGTCAGGAATGGGGAATCAGTACCGTGATTGTGAACAAGCGAGGAAACCCCTGTCCCAAGTGTCTCCCGTTTGTAGGAAAAGTTCTGATTGACGATGTGTGGAGTGGAGGTAAGGCTTCTGATGGTCCGTATCCCCTTATGAGCGCAGCCATTGCAAGAGGACTCTATCACCCAAGGTGCAAAGATAGTCACAGCACATATTTTCCTGGGATATCTACAGCAGAAGATACCTGGACCAGAGAAGAACTAAAATCTATTGAAAAATCTTATAAGCAGGAGCAGGATCAGCAATACAATCAGAGACAGGCGGATAAGTATGGCAGGCTTGCGGAATATTCCTTAGATGAAGAAAATCAACAGCACTATGAAAGGAAAGCTAAACAGTGGAATCATATCAGGTTTAAAACCGGGGATATAGATAGTAATGCATATATGCGATCAAAGAAGCCGCTGGCTAATTTTAGGGCTGTCCCACAACAGGAGGTAGTAAAGGTACTTAGAGAAGAATATGACGAGTGGATAGGACTCCTTACAGATGAGGAATCCCATGCAATAAGTAAGTATACCTATAATTCCTTTGAGCCTGATGATAACAAATTTTATTTAAAGCTTAATGCAATGCTAAGGGGAGATATGGAAAAAAATTATGAAATCATGAAGTACTCAGATGTGATATCGAGAGCATTGAAGAAGCATAGACTTAAACAAGATATAATTTGTTATAGAAATATGGACATTAATCCTTTGACGGGATTTAAGACAGGAGATATATTTACCTGGCAACAATTTGTAAGTACTTCAGTGATACCAGGAAGGGCATTAAAAAAGAAGTATCAAATTGCTATATTTGCGCCAAAAGGAACAGCAGGAGCATATATTGAAAAAGTCAGTAAATTTCCTCAACAAAGGGAGTTGCTCCTTGACAAAGACTGCGTATACAGAGTAATATTAAATCAAGAAGATAAAGTGGAACTGGAGGTAGTGCCATGAGTTCATATCCGGACGAAATGAATGAAGAAGAAAGAAAAAACTGGGAAGAAAAAATGGCAGAGCCATTAAAACCCAAAAAACTTACAGAAGAAGAAATAGAAAATCTTAGAAAAGCTGGTCGCCTCTAAAGGTAGTTCTATTGTAAAATAAGTAGATTGGAGTTAAAAATTATTCCATGAATAAGTCAGAGAAAGAAAAAGAAGCCTATGAGGCGTATAAAGACAGGCTTTCAATGCCAGCATGTCCTATTAAGCTCATGCCAGAAGAAATTAAAGAACTAAAAAAGCAAGGAAGGATTTAATACCATCTGTCAGTAAAATGGCCGGTGGTATTTTTATGGAGAAATCTATGATACAAATGTATTTTATAATCAAGACTTGTTTACTGATAACATGGTTAATACTTGCAGTGATAACTGTGATATGGAAAATATATAAGTGTTTTCATTAGTCCGAGGTACGGTATTCTTATATTCAAAAGTTGCGACCGTCGCAACAGATCGGAGGCAGTATGAACCGGATAAGAGAGGATCCGATATAATTAAAAATTATTACAGATAAAGCGCGCAGGATAACCTGGGCGTTATTTTATTGCATAGAAAGGATGAGATTATGAAAAAAGAAGCATTTATCGCACTGGGAATTAGTGAGGATCAGGCAGCCAAAGCAGCAGAGGCTTCAAAAAAGGAGCTGGAATCTTACGTACCTAAAACTGATTATGACGCAGCCAATCAGGTAAAGGGACAGCTTGAAAAGGATATCAAGGACAGGGATAAGCAGCTGGAAGATTTAAAGAAGAACAGCGGGGACAATGCGGAGCTGAAAAAACAGATCGAAACCCTGCAGGCAGAAAACAAAGCAGCCTTAGAGAAAAACGAAGCTGACATGAAGGAGTTAAAACTTTCCACTGCCATTAAGCTGGCCATTGCCGAGTCTGCTCAGGACGCAGATCTGGTAACTGGCTTGTTCGATAAGTCTAAGCTGATTCTTTCTGATGATGGGAAGGTAACTGGTTTGGAAGAGCAGTTAAAGTCCATAAAGGAATCTAAACCGTTTCTATTTAAAGAAGAAAAGGCAGAACCAGCAAAGAATACAGGGTTCCGCCCTCTTGGCGCACCCGGTCAGCAGTCCCAGGGAGGAACCAAAACCGATGATGGAAAGGTAAATATGAAATCTGCCATTGAAGCAGCGCTTCAGGCACAGATGCCATCTAAATAAAAATTAAGGAGATGAAAAGACTATGGCTATTACGTTAGAAGAAGCAAGAAAAAATGTGCAGGATGACCTGCAGATCGGGGTGATTGATGAATTCAGAAAGTCTAACTGGATCCTGGATCATATCACGTTCGATGATGCCGTTTCACCAACCGGAGGCGGAGCAACACCTACTTATTCCTACACCAGATTAAAAACACAGCCTACGGCGCAGTTCCGTGAGATCAATAAGGAGTATACACCTCATGAGGTGACCAAGGAGCGTCATTCCGTGGATATTAAGGTGTTTGGTGGATCCTATCAGATTGACCGTGTTATTGCCAATATGGGAGGTATCGTATCTGAAATCGATTTACAGCAGTCCCAGAAAATCAAGGCGGCTCAGGCATTGTTTAATGATACCTTTATTAATGGCGACAGTGCGGTGGACAGTAATGCTTTTGATGGTCTGGAAAAGGCCCTGGCTGGCAGTTCAACAGAATACAATACTGGTGCATCAGTTATTGATTTATCCACATCCCAGATGGTAACGGATAATTTCCAATACTTCCTGGATATGCTTGATGAATTCCTTCGCGGACTTGATGGAGAACCCTCTTTCATTGCAGGCAACACCAAACTGATCTCCAAACTGAGAGCATGTGCAAGACGCGCCTCCATGTATCAGGTGACAAAGAGTGATTGGGGAACCAACGTGGAAGCTTACGGAAATATTCCTTTCGTAGATCTGGGAGCAAAACCGGGAACCAATGATGAAGTGGTGAACATTGATGCAACCAAAGGAACCACATCCCTCTTTGCAGCAAGGCTGGCGCTTGATGGACTTCACGGCGTGTCCTTTGCAGGAGTAGCGCCGGTGCAGACCTGGCTTCCTGACTTTACAACGGCAGGAGCAGTAAAGACGGGTGAAGTGGAAATGAACGCAGCAATCGCCTTAAAGGCTTCCAAAGCCGCTGGGGCATTCCGTAATATTAAAGTAAAATAAGGAGGGGTTTCCATGAAAGTATTTGCACCCAACAAACAGTATACAGGTACGTCCGCCAGCGTACCTTTTTTAAACGGCGTGGGAGAGACAGAGGATCCTCGCCTGTTACATTGGTTCAAAAGCCATGGGTATGAAGTAGAGAATCTTCCAGAATTAGGAGATCCTGCCATAGATCAGGGCGAACCCCAACAGGAGAATCCTGAAGCCCCGGAAGAAAATGCAGAGAAAGAACCTGATAAGGAAGTAAAGAAAGGAAAATCTGCGAGCCAGAAAGCAGGTGAGTAAGATGACCTACGTTCCCTATGTAACGCCGGATTATTACAAAGAAATCTATAAAGGCAGCACGGTACCAGATGATCAACTGGAGAGAACACTCCGTCAAGCCAGCCGCCATATTGATTCCCTGACCTACAACCGTATTGTGGGCCGGGGATTTTCCAATTTGACCGAGTTTCAACAGGAAGTCATTCAGGAAGTGGTATGTCTGCAGGCAGATTTCGAGCATGAAAACGCTGATGAGATCAACACAATCCTGTCCAGCTACAGTATCAACGGAGTGTCGGCGCAGTTTGGGAGCTCTTGGAATGTGTTTATGGATAAAGGCGTGGCAATGAAACGAGACGTATACGCACAGCTGTCCCAGACGGGCCTGTGCTGCCGGTTAGCGAGGTGATCCTATGAAATACCCATGTTTAGTACCGAAAAGCCTATGTAAGACAAATATAAAGGTCCACCTTGAAAGTGAAGAGACTAACAACCTGGGAGAGCCTAAATATATGGCTGATTTAGATTTAAAGTGCAACTTTCAGGACAGGGCAAAGACAATCCTTACAGCAGAAAAGAAGCTGGTCCAGATAACCGGAACGGCCATGTTTCCTGATGATATTGCGCCAGACTTCCCAACCTTAAGCGGGGGTACCGTTACTGTATTTGGGGAAGAGAGGCGGATCGAGCAGGGGACTAAGAACCGGAATCCGGACGGTACCGTAAACTTTTGCACATTGGAGGTAATCTAATGCAGGTGAAATCAACGGTTAAAATGAATATGCCACGGATCCGGCAACTGACACAGGCTGCCGTAACAGCTTTAGAGCTGACTGCAGAAGCTTTGCACACGGAGGTTCTTCAGGCGCAGGTTATGCCGTTTGATACAGGAAATCTTCAAGGGGAAAGTTTCTTTGCTGATTATTCCGATTCCTCCAGAGGAAAGGTTCAACTTGTAACCAGTACTCCTTATGCAAGGCGTTTGTATTTTCACCCGGAATATAATTTCCAAACCCATGAGAACCCAAATGCAAAAGGACGGTGGTATGAAGATTGGTTACCTGGAGGAAGCAAGGCAGATTTTGCGCCAAAGGAATTTAAGAAGTTATATAAGAAAGTAGGTGGTGTGTGATGCTGTCTTTAAAAGATGTACGCCAGTACATATCTAGCCTGAACATTGCTACAGATGATAACGTCTACATGGGGAAACTGGATAATAAAAGTCAGAAATCCATTGGAGTTTATAGCCGGCCGTCTTCTGGACCTGCCAATATTGCCATTGGTGGATTGGAATGCACCACCTACGATACGAAGCCGGTTTCTCTTCTGGTCCACTGGAATAAAAGTAAGGACGAAACAGAGAGAGCGGCTTTTGAGCTGTTTGAGAAACTAAGAAGTGTTACCAGCCTTACCATAGGAGATACCCTTATCAATTACCTGCACCTGATGGTTCCTGAACCGCAGGACGTAGGGACAGATGATGCAGGAGTGTATGAATATGTGATCTGGCTGGATTTTATTTATGAAAGGAACAGGTAAGAAATATGGACTGTACTGCTAAAGTATATCCCGTAAATAATAATAAATTTAAAGTCGGCTTAAACGGACTTAAAGATACAATGACCATGATTGCCAACCTGACGAATTTTGCCCCCAGTATTGAAGGAGGCGTAGAAGAGTGGAACGCCATGGAGCATGAGGGCTGGGGAGATGCAATGATGACCAGTAAAAAGTTATCATTCTCTTTCCAGGGTAAACGTACCTATGGCGATCCGGGCAATGATTATGTTGCAGGTCTTGCATGGAAATCCGGTAATGATGTAGTGGCTCCGTTTGAATGGGAAATGCCATCCGGAGCAAAGGTGGCTTTTGATGCAATTATCAATGTGACCACTCCTGCAGGTGGCGATAGTACGGCGGTTGATGCGCTGGAGTTTGAAGTTAAGTGCAAGGGTAAACCAACGTTCACAGAAACGACAACAACTACAAAAACAACAGCAGCTAAAGTATAAGGAGGGAGTTACAGATGGCAAAAGTGGTTGATATTACAGAGAAGTTGACTTTTGAAGGAAATCCTTCGTTGATGATTAAGGGAAAGAAACTGGAAGTAAATGCAGATGCTCCCACCATGTTAAAGGTTATGGGAATTATGAGTGCAGAACCCCCCAATTTGGCTGAAATGCTTCAGGCTTATGAAATGATGTTTACAGAGAAAGCAAAAGCAGAGATTGTTAAGCTGGGAATTAATACAAAGGATCTTATGATTGTAATAAGTGAAGCAGTAAGCTTGGTTATGGGAGAAACAGCCAGCCAGGGAGAGCAGTGACCCGTACTACGATCTATTTGAAGACTGGGACTTGATTGTATCCAGTTTTTTAACGCAGTACGGGTTGAGAATACGAACAAAAGAATTTGAATCTGTTAGCTGGGATGAGTTTAAATCCCTGATAGCCGGAATTGATCCTGAAACTCCTCTGGGGCGAGTTGTGGCGATCCGAGCAGAGACAGATAAGAACGTAATTAAGAATTTCAACAAGGATCAAAAGCGCATATACAATGCCTGGAGGAATCGGAAGGCAGAAACAATGCCACCGGCTACTTATGAACAGGAAATGAAAGCGCTGGAAAAAATGTTTGCAGACTTGTGCAGATAGGAGGTGAGTGAACAATGGCTGAAAGCGTGGGTCAGATTGGTCTTGACCTTGTAGTTAATCAAAATAATTTCAATAGACAGATGGCTGGTATTCAAGGTCTTGCTTCAAAAGCAGCAAAGGCTCTGGCGGCCGCTTTTGCTGTTAAGAAGATTGTTGACTTTGGAGCTCAGTGCGTAAAGCTGGGGTCTGACCTTGCTGAGGTGCAGAACGTAGTTGATGTAACCTTTCCTAACATGAATAAGCAGATCGACCAGTTTGCCAAGAATGCCATAACGTCCTTTGGATTATCAGAGACTATGGCTAAGAGGTTTACAGGTACCTTTGGAGCCATGGCGAAAGCTTTCGGATTTTCAGAAAGTGCTGCTTATGATATGTCCACTACCCTGACCGGTCTGGCCGGAGATGTGGCATCCTTTTACAACCTTTCACAGGACGAGGCTTATACGAAGCTGAAATCCGTGTTCACTGGTGAAACAGAAACGCTTAAGGATCTGGGTATCGTAATGACCCAGAATGCCCTTGACAGCTATGCCCTTGCTAATGGTTACGGCAAGGTAACGGCTAAAATGTCAGAGGCAGAAAAGGTGGCGTTGCGATATAAGTTCGTACAAGATCAGCTGGCCCTTGCTACCGGAGATTTTACCCGTACAAGTGACAGCTGGGCTAATCAGGTCCGGGTATTAAAACTTCAGTTCGATTCGTTAAAAGCCACCATTGGCCAGGGGCTTATCAATGTACTTACTCCGGTGATAAAGGTAATTAACACTATTATCGGGAAGCTGATGAGTCTGGCCAACGCCTTTAAATCATTTACGGAGCTGATATCTGGAAAGAAAGGTTCCAGTGGTGCTTCGGCTGCAGCTGTTTCTGGTATGGAAGCTGTTACCAATGCGGCTGATAATGCCTCTGGAGCAATAGGCGGAACCGGTGGGGCTGCAAAGAAAGCAGCCAAGGATATTAAGGGTATGTCCACCGGTATTGATGAATTGAATGTCATAAGTCCGGATACTGGCTCTGACAGCTCTGGTGTTGCTGGAGGGGTTGGCGGTTACGCTGCGGATGAGTTTGATATGGGAGCAGTGGATACCACCGGTGTTGAGGAAGCCAGTAACAAATACCAGGCGTTAATTGATAGAGCGCGAGAACTGAAAGATCTATTTAAGACTGGTTTTAGTATCGGTTTTGGAGACACATCAGTCATTGACAGCATTCAGAAGTCCATACAAGGTATCGGACAGAGCCTAAAAGGGATATTTACAGATCCAACGGTTTTAGCTTCTGCTGAGGAATTTGGAAACAGGTTAGCAGTAAATTTTGGAAAGATTGCAGGAAGCATGGCTTCTATAGGGGCAACGCTTGCAGATAATTTACTGGGTGGGATTGATAAGTTCTTAGAACAGAACAGCCAGCGGATTAAGGATTATCTGGTATCTATGTTTGATATCGGCGCGGAGATCACCGACATTGTAGGTAATTTCAATGTGGCATTTGCAACGATTTTCTCAGCCTTTCGCAGTGACAGTGCAAAGCAGATCACGGCAGATATTATAGGCATTTTTTCGAGTGCCTTTATGGGTGTGACGGAGCTGGCCGGAAAGCTGGGTAGAGATGTTCTGGACTTGATTACAGCTCCATTTATCCAGAACAGGGATCTTATTAAACAGACTCTTGAAGATACATTTTCTGCAGTAGAGCCTATTTTCTCTGAAATAAAATCAATTGTTGATGAAGCATTTACTAAAATCAACGAAACCTATGACACTCATATCAAGCCAATGCTGGATTCGTTTAAGCAGGGGTTTACAGAGATAGCAACAAAGCTCCTGGAGCTTTACAATACCTACTTCCTTCCAATCATTACAGATCTATCCGTACAGTTTCAGGCGTTTCGAGAGGAATATTTATCCCCTCTGATTGATAAGTTCATGGAGTTTGCAGGAAAAGTGGCAGATGCAATAACTGTGCTTTGGGAAAACGTGTTAAAGCCCTTTATTCTTTGGTTCATGGAAGCGGCAACTCCAATCATTGCAGAGTTTATCCAGAATGTGATAGACGGATTTTTCCGTTTCTTTGAAGGTGTAAGTACAGTTGTAGGGGATATATTAACAGCTTTAAGTGGTCTTATGGATTTTATAATTGGAGTTTTCACCGGTGACTGGAATCTGGCATGGGAAGGAATAAAAACATTCTTTGGCGGTATCTGGGATGCTATGAAGGATATCGTATCTACAGTAATGGATGTTATTGACTCTGTAATACAGATTGTCCTCGGTGTTATAAAATCTGTCTGGGAACTCATTTGGAATGGCATAAAAACCTTTGTGTCAAATATTTGGACCTCCATACAGGATAATATTACAAAAGCTTCTGAAGCCATAAGAGATAAATTGTCAGAGATCTGGGACAGCGTAAAGCAAACGATTGAGGAAAAATGGAATGCCATTAAGGAGTGGTTTGATCAGATCTGGCAGAAGATCAAAGATGTGTTTAAGCTTGATGAAATGACTCAGATTGGCAAAGATGTAATGAATAAGTTCTGGGGTGGTATGCAGGAGATATGGGAAAGCATTAAAAGCTGGCTAAGTGGGATCGCTGATGAAGTAGGAAAAGCGTTTAATTCGGTTGTCGACGGGGCGAAGAATCTATTTAAAAATGCCAAAGAGGATGCGGAGAGTGAAGCAGGGGAAAAGGAAGAAAAAGAAAGCTCTTCTGGTCCAGGTAGCACGAAAGGCCATGTAAACAGTGGTCCAGGTGTGAAAGGCCATGCAACCGGCGGATTCCCGACTTCTGGCAGTTTATTTATTGCCAACGAAAACGGCAATCCGGAAATGGTTGGAAACTGGGGCGGTAAAGCAGCTGTTGCTAATAATATGCAGATTACAGAAGGTATTACAAGAGCGGTTCAGTACGGTATGAGATCTGCCATCGCTCCATTAGCCTCCAGCATAAGTGCCATTGTCAACAATGCTACCCCGCAGCTGTCTCTGATCGGAACCACAGGGCGCAGTACAGGAACAGCAGACCAGGTTCAAAATATGGCGAATCAGGTTATGACTATGCCGACAGAGTCCATGTCCGATCATTATCTGACCCTTATGGTAGATTTACTTCAAAAGATTGTTGATCTGATAGAAGCCATGGATCTGACTGTAAATATTGATATCCGAGAGATTAAAAGCAAACTTGCCGATCTGGATAAGAGAAGCGGTTACACAATGAGACCAACGTAAAGGAGGCGGTGCTATATCGCAGTAATAACAATTAATGGTCGGGAGTTTCCGTCTCCCGACATTGGAAGTAATCTGGTTGTCGCAACAAATGTAAGTGACGGGAAAAACGCACTGGGTGAGTTTGTTGGGCAAAAAGTGGGAAGAGATCAGCATAAATTTGAGGGATTACAGTGGAAGTTTTTAGACGCTGCCACCTGGGCCGCTATGCTGCAGGAGTTTGATAAGTTTGTGGTCACAGCAAGAATTCCGGATATGGTACATAATCGCATGATGACAATCCGAATGTATCCAGGGAATCGGACGGCCACGCCCATTGAGTTTGATAAGGAAGGACTTCCCACTATGTATCAGGATTGTAAAGTAAATATTATTGACTGCGGGGTGATAGAATAATGCAGGCAGTGAGCACCCAATACAAGGACCACATGAAGTCAAAAGATCGCTTGCGCAATCAGACCTATATCCGGGTTACCATTGGTCTGATCAACCAGGAGGCGCAGGCCAGTGCATACATACCCGATCATGAGAACTATACTTATTATTCCAGTTTCAAGCGGCCTTTAGACAATTATGAGGTCCAGGAGCTTTATGCTACCTGTGATCAGGATTACACGCCGGTAGATGGCAGCATGTACTTCCTTCCAAGAGCCAGGGCGGATGTGGTGTTAAATCAAGGGATTGTGTCAAAGGAACTTATGGGGCCGGTGGAAATCCGGTTCCCAGTCCAGCATGATATTAAGGGTTTGACTGTAGAATTTGGAAAAGCCTATCCGGTGGATTTTGTTATAGAATCTGAAAACAACACGGTGGAGATTACCGGGAATACTGCAGGGCATTTTGTAACAGAGGAGATTTTTGCAGGAGCAACATTCCTGCGCTTTACGCCCTCCCGAATGCTAAACGGTCAAGGTCGGTTCCGGATCCATAAGATCACTATGGGAATCGGGATCTACTTTGATAATCAGAGGATCCTGTCTGCCACGAAAAAGGAGCATATCAGTCCGATCATGGAGGAGCTGCCGACCATAGACTTTAATCTGTCCGTAAACAATAAAGACAGAGCCTTTGATATTGAGAATGAAGAAAGCTCCGTAAACTTCCTGGAGATTGGCCAAGACATAACGGTCCTATATGGACAGGAGCTTGATGATGGATCCGTGGAGTGGCTACCAGGAGCAAAGGTACAGTTAAAGGAATGGTCTGCAGATGATGAGGAAATGACTTTTTCCGCCTCTGATCGGTTCGACTATATGGACGGAACTTATCACAGAGGTCTGTATCGCCCGGAAGGGATCAGTCTGTATGACCTGGCACTTGATGTGCTTTCCGATGCGGGAATTGATAACCGGACCTACTGGATTGACAGCTATTTAAAGTCTGTGAAAGTGGTAAATCCGATGCCGGTTGTCGCACACAAGGAAGCCCTGCAGCTGATTGCCAATGCTGGCCGGTGTATTCTTTACCAGGACAGAGAGGGAAATATTTTTCTAAAATCCAGCTTCATTCCGGTTATGGAGGCAAGTTCAAATAATGAGACTTATTTCAGTCGTGCAGGATCCGTCCTGGATAAATCGACAAAGAAGCCGTATGCAATGACAACACAAAACTATACAAGCGCAACCCCTATACAGTATTTTCTGCCAAGGCAGGAAGAAGGTGCAATCTACCTAAATGCCGGATATGTCTCAGAAGCAGTAGCAGGAAGTGATGGATCCTTTGCAGTCAATCCAATTGTAGAAATTAACCTGGAAGCTTCATTCAAATGCTTCGGGTTGACTTTGGAGTTTGGCAGTAATAATCCTTTGGAAATGGTCTTTCACGCCTACCATGACGGACAACCGGTGGAAGATTACACAGTAACAGATCTGACTGCAATATCGGTCATTAGCCATGAATTTGAGGAGTTTGACAGGCTGATCTTGGAGTTTACTAAGGAATTTCCGAATAACCGGATAGTCTTAAATAATATCACTTTTGGGGACAGAACCGATTATGTTTTTGAGTACGGTCATGAATTGACCAAAACGCCAAAGGGAACACAGCTTGCCAAGGTTAGGGAGCTGCAGGTAATCAGAACGCTTTACAATCAGGCGGGAGAAAAAAAGGAACTGGCGAAAGAATCGATTATGGTAACGGCTGCAGATAACCGGTATAACTTTTACTTTACCAATCCATCGTATGACTTGTCCTGTACGCTGACAGCGCCAAGAGAGGGGCAGATGGCAACTATTATAGATAGCAGCAATTATTTTGCCACGGTGGAGATTACAGGGGTTACAGGGACCGTTGAGGTATCCATATCTGGTCGAGAGTGTACAACTGTTAAAACTAAAATAAGCCGCCAACTTAACCCAACCGGCAGTATGGAAACATGGGAAAATCCTCTGGTATCTGATGCAGTCCATGCCGCAAATATTGCGGACTGGATTGGTGACTATCTAAAGTCAGATCGGCAGTATGATCTTCAGTATCGTGGAGAACCCAGGATAGAGGCGAACGACATCGCATTTCTGGAAAACAAATATGTCCCTGATCTGCTCCTGCGGGTATATGAACATTCTTTAAAATTTAATGGAGCCTTAAGCGGCACCATAAAGGCAAGGAGGGACATGAGCAATGTGGCAGCTGCCAAAGACTAACTGGAAGGAAAGTGACTTCTTTAATATAGAGGACTACAACCGCATAAAAGGAAACATAAATGAAATCCGGTCACAGGCACTTCTGCTCTGGCCGGATTTTGAGTTTGAGGATATGGGATCTGATAAGACCTATGAGGACTATGGATTCTACGCGGATGAGATCAACCGGTTTGAGGCTAATGTGGACCATATTTGTAATGGTACCTACCCATTTAAAATCGGTGACCGTCAAACCTTTTATGATAATCAGCCCTTTATTGATTGGAAGGAACTGAATCGAATTGAAGAAGCCAGCCGGTTGATCTACAGTAATATACAAAGCCGCTATCACGGCAGAAAAACATTATCTTTTACACTAAATGGAGGTACTTTTTAAATGGAACTAAAAACAGATTATAAGGATGCCATGTTTGATGGCCAGCGCCGGTACCGCCTGATCCCAAATGAAGATGGAACTTACAGTCTTCCGGACGAAACAACGTACACCCAGAAGGGCGATAAGTTCGGGGCCAATGATATTAACTCAACCAATGAAGCTGTTAACCGGCTTAACCATGTGACTGAAATAACCCTGACGGCTTCAGGGTGGACCGGTAGCGCAGCGCCTTTCACACAAACAGTGACGGTATCAGGAGCGACGCAAGACTCGGAGGCTATGGTTGTAAGTGCCTTGGCAGATGGTGCCACAGAGACCGTCCAAAAGGCTTATAGTAAAGCTTTTGGTATTGTGACAAGTGGAGTTGCATCTCTGGGTGATGGGACAGCAACCTTTAAAGTATACAAAAAGCCGGTAACAGATATTAAGATCGGCTTGAAAGGAGTGTAATACATGGGAAAGATATGGATGCCCGGAGGCGGGGGAGGGGCTGATCTGGATGTGGTAACGGCTGGAACTGAAGATGTGCTGGCCGGAAAAGTAACGGTCGATAAAGATGGTGAACCTGCAATTGGTACTATGCCAAAACGAGGAAGCGCAGTACATGGATCAGGCACAGGATTAAATCAGCAGGGACTTTATTATTATATTCCCAAAGGGTATTACGATGAAGGCTCGCTGACTCCTTGGGTCTATATGACTCGCCCAGAGGTTGCCGCAGCTCTAGGTGTCGAAGCTTGGAAAATGCGCGCCGACCAAAATATATGCGGTGTGCAGGGAAGTATACCGCTTCAGAATCCCGAAATAGCTAATACAGACCATATGTGGGCTACAAATTATTCTAATTTTGGTGATGGCAACTATTTTTTAGGTATTAGAAATGGTTATTATAACAACGGGGTAAGCTGGGTCAGAGGCTATAATGCCAATTTTGTAGCGTCTAACATTAAAAAAGGAGTGAATGTTGCAGGTGTTGTTGGTACTTTTGAGGGATATGTTCCAACGGCTACGGATTTGTATTTGAGAGGGAATAACATTAAAAATTGGTATAAACTAACAACAAAAGGCACAGTTACTTTCGATTCGGGTCAAATTTCAATTGCAGGAGCTGCTAGAATTGAAACTGATTATTTAAACTTAAGAGGTTTTAATTGGTTGAACATTGAAGGGTATACAAATACTAACGCCGGCGTCTATAAACAAATTAGATTATGGCAGCTTACTTCTAGTTCCGACAACATGTTATCGATCGTCGACGTTACTAATAATCAGCCTGGAAATTATGTGATTAGTTTGAATGTATCAGCACAACAAGTAGATGGGGCTATGTATCTATCATTTGACGTTTTAAATGGGGCAATATATCGAATTTGGCTTAGTTAGGAGACCAGCTATGAAAATTTATGTAAATGAACAATATGAAATTATCGGATTAGACAAAGAAGTAGTAGGCTACAAACAGATCTTTGAAACAGAGCAAACAAGATCCGATCTTTTTGGAAGCCTATGTGATGCCTGTATCTATGGCTACAAATACGAACCGCAATACGAGTTGTTATTTAATGAAGATGGAAGTAACGCAAGAGATAAAAAGACAGGGGAATTTCTTTATAAGCTTGATGAAGAAGGTAACAAAATATTTAATGGGTATATTTGTTATCCCTTTGTAGATTATAAAACTCTTATGTTGATACAGAAACAGTATGAAGATTCGCAAAAGCAAGTTCAGAAATTAAGTGCTCAAATAGCCTACCTGCAAATGATAAATGATGTAACAGCGGAGGTGTAATCATGAGTAAAAACTTTGAAAAGGTAAAGCGATTTTATGATGCTAAATTATGGCCCTTAAGCTGGGTGGTTAATGCAGTAGATAAATGGATCACGGCAGCTGAGTATCAGGAGATCACCGGAAAAGAATATGAGAAAGAATGAGGAAAATAAAAATGGATAGAATTACAGAACTGCTTGCCCTGGCATGGGGTAGCCCGATTATTAAACTGGTTATTTTGGCAGTGGTGATGGACACCTGCTTCGGCTGCATTAGAGCGATTAAGGAGCATGAATTTAACAGCTGTTTCGGCATTGATGGAGCGATCCGGAAGATCTCTATGGTGGCGTCCCTGGCGTTCCTACTGATACTTGATCGGATTGTACATCTTAATCTGATCGGCTTCATTCCAGAAGCGATCCGTTCATATCTACCAGTTAATGCCATTGGAGTGGCGGAGTTCTTCGGACTACTGTACATAGCATATGAGTTGGTGAGTATTCTTAAAAACATGACTCTGTGCGGTCTGCCGGTGAAGCGGTTGTGGGAGACTGTGAAGAAATTCCTTACACAGTACACGGACGAGTTGCCGGATAACACTTAATCTGTTGCGACCGTCGCAACGGTTGTGATATTACAACTTTACGGACCTGGGTTAATCCTGGGTCCTTTTTTGGAAAGGAAAATAATATGCAGATCAATAAATTACTTACACCCTATAATCATAATGAGGGTACCGTGGATCGTATCAAGTATATCGTGATCCATTATGTAGGAGCAACTGGCGGAGCTGAGGCAAACTGCAAGTGGTATGCCGGTGCCGATCGGAGCGCTAGTGCGCATTATTACGTTGACTTTGATGGATCCGTTTGGCAGTCCGTAGAGGATCAGAACATTGCCTGGCACTGTGGGGCGAAAAAATATGTGCATCCTGAGTGCAGGAACTCGAATAGCATCGGTATTGAAATGTGTGTCCGGAATAAACGCAGCAAAGCAGATACAAGCCGAGACTGGTATTTTGAGGACGCAACGGTACAGGCAGCTGTTAAACTGACCATGGAGCTGATGGCAAAGTATAACATACCTGCAGATCATGTAATTCGGCATTATGATGTGACCG
The DNA here is from genome assembly GCF_003432035.1 of Lacrimispora amygdalina. GTDB lineage: Bacteria > Bacillota > Clostridia > Lachnospirales > Lachnospiraceae > Lacrimispora > Lacrimispora amygdalina. The sequence goes on along the minus strand of NZ_QOHO01000064.1, from coordinate 50,167 downwards.
GAAAGATCTGCCCGAACCCTTATGTCTATAACCATACACAGCACACATGGGAAGATTTTAAGGCAGTACTGGCAGTTCCTGCAGAATATACCCATGGGTGGAATCATGATAAAAATGGCTGGTGGTATGCTGATACGAAAACCAGTTACTATAAATCCTGCTGGCAGGTTATCAATGGCCATAAGTACTATTTCAATCCGGACGGATATGCCGTTACTGGTTGGCAGGAGATAGATGGCAAATGGTATTATTTTGAACCCAGAGCGGGACATGATCTGGAGTGTGCCCTGTATGTGTCAGATCATGATGGAGCGCAGTATATTGGAGAAATATAAGCAGATGATACCTGTCAAGAATTGATTTATTGTACCGAGTATTATTAAGTAGTTTTAAAATATGTTGAATTATAAAAATTAAGGCGACAATAATTTCTTTTTGTCGCCTTAAAATAGCTCTTTATCGCCTAACCATACTAAAATATCAATGATAGTGAAAAGAATAATTACTATGTTAAAATAAAATACATATGGTAACCTTTTTCTGATTTTCTTTAATTCTGCGCATTTAGGTTTTTCGCCATTTTTACAGTCACATTTTTCAGATTCGCAATCAGCTAAAATACTGCGTCCTATAATTTTTCCAACTAAATACATTAATAAAAATGTAGTATTAAATAGTATAAATCCACATATTAATAAGGTTAGTATCATCTTACAAATGTATGTATCACGAATGCCATTAATTGCACTACCGATAAAACTAAGACTACCAGAGAATGAGATAACTATAGCTGAAAAAACACTGACTACAGATATAAGTTCTGTCTGAATAGATTCAGCTTTTTTTGAAGCTTTAGACAACTTTTTAGTAGATGTATTCATTTCTTCACGTGCAGTTTCTAAACGCCTTGAAAGATCATTAGTCTTCTCATCATTTTGAGAAGAGTATCTAACCCTGCTTATTTCAAGATTAAGGTGATCGCATAGTTTATCAAAACTCTTATGCATTTCAGTAAATTCATTTTTGCCAGTTATGAAATCTTCTTCTACATAATTGCGCAATCTTTCCAAATTTTCAGCTAAAAAATCTAAATTACCATCGCTACTTTGATTAATATCAAGAATAGCAGGAAAAAATTCTGAATAACTATGACGAAAATCAGAAGAATAAACTTCTTTAAGTTTAAGCGCCATTCTTCTGATTTCAGTCTCGTTTTCGAATAAATTCTTTGATAATACTTGAATTTTATCTATTAAATTCTCTTGTCTTTTTTGTCTTTCTTCGGCGAGCATATAATACCTATCCTATACATTCTTTTTCTTTTATTAATGAAAATGGTATTGTATCTCTATTACCAAGTCCATGATTAAATATAATATCCCAAGCAGTACCAGGCTTATGAGTTTTGTTTACCAATACGCTTGCAGGAACATCTACATAATCATTAATAAACTCATCAATAATTGAAGCATCATTCTCCCTAATGGATGTTTCGTAAATGTTGCAAATAGAACGCCCCCCATAAGAACAGTAGTCATAATAGACATCGGGTACTACTGGCCCAAGTTGCCAAGCGCATATGTCGTCTAGAAATAACGGTGACGATGTCTTTTTGTAATAATCGACCCAAATAAAATAAAGCATTTTTTGTAGTTTCAAATTACTGATTGGCTTGGACAATATGCAACATTTTGTTATAATATATTGTGCTATATCGCTTGCATTATATAACATCGTTTCACCTCCTTTAAATTATAAGATATTATATAATTATCCTACATCTATATTATATGATATTATGCACAAAAAAACAATCGGATCTTTATACAATTTGCGAATTGATTTTTTGTTGATTTTTTTATATTAGTAAAAATCCGATAAAAATAATGTTGTGCCACTATATATAGTACATATTATTAGTAGAATAACTATATATATAATTGTGGTATTTCATATGCCGTTTTCATCTTTGCATTACATTGCATTAATATTATCCTCTTTTTCTTATTGATATATATTAGTTTACTGTCTGAATTTAAAAAATGTAAGTTTTATGTCACACGCCTTGTATTATCGTTTTTTATAGTATTGCTCGTACCATCGTGGTTGCCTAAAATACTTAGGGATGCTTTCTGCGTTTGGTATTCTGTAAAATCCGCAGCAGCTATTATCTGAGTTACATTCCTGTTCTACCGGTTCATAGTGTGGACATTTGTTGATGTCTGGATCAAGCTCGCATTTTGCTTTCATTATAACCACCTCCTTTATATCATTATAAGAACATATGTTCGAATAGTCAAGCGATTCTATAAATTCCCAGATAGGAGCTGGCAGTATTCTTCGTGTTGCATTTCGTGTTGCACAGGTAGATAAATAGTCATTTTCGGGGGTTAATATTTATCCAATAGAATAACATAATAATACCGAGAAACCTAGTGTTTATAAGGAATCTCGGTACTTACTGGCTTTAGCGGTATTTTACTTTTCCCAGTTCAAATCTGGTTGTCGCCTCTCTTATGAAAGCCTCAGAAACCTGATAAAATAAGGGTTTCTGGGGTTTTTACTTTGTGTATCTGGTGTTTGCGCTTGTTTGCGTGGGCATTTTTGGTGTTTTTGAGGGCTGTTAATCCAGGATTGCCCTCATTTTTGATGCTGTTTCTTCCTGGGAAGTGATGTTGCGGAGATAGTGGTGCGTCATGGTGAGACTGGTATGTCCAGGAGCTTCTGTAGCTCGGTGTCCTCCTTTCCGTTCTTGTACATGATGGAGGCGGTGGAGAAACGGAGCTTGTGGGAGGAACGGTATTCAATGCCTATTCCTCACAGCATTTCTTTAAGCGACGGTTAAAGGTAACTGTTGCCAGGGGCTGACCGTTACGGATGAAGATATAATGGCTTTCTGAATTCAGAGAGTAAATCTGCTTCAGTATTTCATTGGCTTTCAGTTTCAGCGGCATATAACGTTTCCCTTCACTTGCATGACCTTTTATATCTTCAATGATTTCATTTTTATCATCAACAAAGCGTTGAATGTGTAGAAAGTTACCAGAAACATCATCCCATCTTAACCCCTTCAATTCACCTATGATACAGGCTGCCATTCATAATACTTTTTAGATCATTGAAACGTTTTCTAGTCATTTGTCGGCCTTTTGTTATGTTCCTGAAATAGACAATCAGATCCTTTGCTGTCAGGTCCTTTAAGGGAATTAACGTGATTTCCTGATCTCTCAGTAAAGAATTCCACATAAAACGGTTTTCCTTAAGTGTCTTTCTACTAACGCTTGTCTCCTTTTCTCTCCACTCCATCCAGGTATTAAAGTACGTTTCCATGGTAGCAGCATTATCCCTAAAGAAATAATCATATAGCTTATCAATTAATCCCTTATAGGTACTGCTGAATTTGCAAGCTTTCGCCTGCTTAAAATAAATCCTACCCTTCTTCCACTATTCTGCCTTTTCCGTGAAACGGCGCAGCGTATTTTGGCTAGATTAGGACTATTGAAGATTGGAATTTAATACGCTATCTTTTCATGTGGCACTGATGTACCTCATATATAATACCAGGGCTGCTCGTTAACATCTTACTGTCGACATGGTTTTGTTTTTGGGAAAATTAATCAATCTGATTACCTAATTGATCACTTATCATTGAAAAGGATAAGCATAGAGAGTATAATATCATAATTAGAGAAAGTGGAATAAAATGTAATATATTACTTTTGGTGCGTTTGATGTATTAATAAAGACTATTGGCTTTTGAGAAAATTAATGGAAATTGTATGTCTCGAAGTTACTTAAATAGCATAGGAAACATCAGAAAAAATGCGCCGTGTATATTTTAAAGTACCTGCACATCTAAGACTATAAATAATTTAAACAAAGCTCTTGCAATACAGCCCATCAAGCAGTTAACCATATATAAGAATCTAAATTCCGTAGAATCTGAATGTATTATAGCCACAAAAATAAAAGAAAGGAAAAGTATGTATATTAGCTTTTAAATACATCATAATAGCTAGCTATGACGCCAAATTTCATGGAAGGGGACAGTGAACATGGCTTTTCTATTTATGCTTTTAAATATGATGATGTTTACATGGTAAATAGAAGAGGTTCGAACAATGTTTTTAATAAACATATAGTTTCCAATGGAACGTATAACTTTTATGTCTTTACCGAAACAAATAATGACAAGGAAATTATTTACAGAATTGTAATAGATAATATGTTTCCTTCAGATTCTCAAGCTTTTAAAGAATGGACTATTAATAAATTTATGGGTACGGAATTAGTTAATACAGAATTTAGTGATTTAAAATTATCTTCTGATAATAAGACTGTAACGGTAACGTACATAAAAGATGGAGATTTTAAAACAGCACTTTATAATATGGAGGATTACACTAATAATTTAATTGGTAAATAATTTCCTTCTATGGATAAAATCAGGGTCGAAATTCTACTGCATTGATTTCAACCTGATTTTTTTCTATCTTTTTGTTTAGAGACACAAAATGTAACTGTTGCTCCGGTAAATTATTCGTCTACTTTTGCAACAGCCCATGAATGTAATCAGCATGTTAATTAGTTATAAAAGTGTCCAAACAGCAACATAAATAGCAACCTGCTCTGGTGTTTTGCCTCCAATATTAACTGGATTTGCATGATCGTGCAAATACTGCACATTATCTTTGGAGATACCAATTGCCAAAAGCGCAGAAGAATCGCAAATTAAAGTCACAGGAAAGCTGTTCAAGCAGGGAAGCAGCCTATGCGCTAAGAAATTGGAACCGTCTTTCGGAAGTGGCAGAAATGGCGATCAGGTTGAAAGAAGTACAGATTGAGAATAAGTCGACGCTGGAGCTGATTAGGGCCTTTGATCACGAAAATGTGTTGATCTACCTGGATCCGCCTTATGTATGGTCTACACGAGGCAGGAAGCAGTACCGGCATGAAATGTCTGACGAGGATCATGAGGAGCTGCTGGATACAAGTATTCACAGTAAGGCTAAGATCATGCTTTCCGGATATGACTGTGGCTGTATAAAAAGTATCTGAAGGGCTGGAGGAAAATACAGATTCCGGCCAGAGCTCAGAATAGTCTTTCGAGGGTGGAGACGTTGTGGTTGAACTTTGACCGATGAACTTATCTTAGATAGAAAGTCGTGGGTTGGGGCATAGAATAATTAAATATTGGAACAGACATTACGCTTTCACCATCAACAAAGACGTCCACTTCGTTATAAGCAGTGTCTTTTATTTGCACACTTGATAACCATGGTTGAATAACTGTAGAACATGATTCGGGGCTCTCATAAAATTCAATAAATACTTCTGCTTTGCCGGGATCCGCAACATGATATATATTTCCCGGATATGTGCCATAAATTCTGGCATAGTCACACGGACGCGGTAGGTCAGCTAAAACTAAAACGTTAATAGTATCATCAATACGATAAGCAATAACAGATTTAATATCCATAATTTTGACTCCTCATAAAATCAACTTTTTAAAAGCACTTGTTTTACTAGCATTATATTAGTTGCTTATATTGGTGTTACATAATTGTTGAGAAAAACAGAAATATAATTTTAACAGAATGATCTAATATTTGCCGGAGGAGGGATAAATTGAGTAAATCATCAAAAGACTGCAGAGCAGATAGAGCCAGTATAAACAGCCGCATACAGGCTGAGGCGGATGCAGCTATAAAGTCTTCGCCGGTAATGAGTTAACACTCCCAGTGGAATTTCTTGAAGGGACAACGGCTGCGGGTAAAACGACAGTCGGTCTTTTTAAGTTCATGCTTAAGGTTGCGGAGAGTCCTAAGAAGCTGCACATAATAGCAGCAAAGGATACTGGTACTGCTGAGAAGAGTATCATCAATAAGGATCTGGGCATATAGATGATTTCGGCATCCTGACTGAGTACAACGGCAACGGAACCAAAGACGATAAGATCCCGCACATTCTCTTTCATACTTCAGGAGGGGATAAGGTCATCTATGTTTAGGCTATGGCGACAAGAAGAAGTGGCAGAAAACCCTGGGTGGTCAGTACGGCTGCTGTACATAGATGAGATTAACACTGCTGATATTGAATTTATAAGAGAGTCAGCCATGCGGTGCGATTACCTGATGGGGACACTCAATCCTGATGTTCCGAACTTACCGGTCTACAAAGAGTATATTAACTGCTCCCGTCCGCCTTCTGAGTGGGAGGAGGAGACACCAAAAGAGATACTGGAAGAATTGAGCGGGGAACCAATACCCGGTTGTTGGATATTGAGGACTGATTGATTTGGGATACTGTGATGACAGGAGCACTTTCTGCTCTCGATGAGTTTATGAAAATATGGTAATAACATGGCGGGGCACTGCCCGCCATGTGCAATACAAAAAAATTGACAGAAAACGAAGAAGCTTTATGACAGTTAAAATGAGCACAACTACGACACTCATCTGATCAGTAACAAATAATTATTCAAAGAAGTTTTCATAAGAAGGAAACCTCTGCAACAGCTGTTCATGGGTTCCCTGATATACGGTCCCTTCCTTTATATATATTATCTCGTCAGCATAATTTATCATACTTAATTTATGTGTGGAGATAAACACAGTCTTACCTTCTAAAATACCATTTGGACCAATCAGATTATTCATGATCTTTTCTTCATCAATAACATCAATATTACTTGTTGCTTCATCAAGTAAATATATTCTGGCATCTTTAATCAGGCATCTTGCCAGACAAATCCGTTGTTCCTGACCACGGGACAGGTTTTTTCCTTTTGATATCTCAGTTGCCCATTTTTGCGGTAGTCTGTTAATAATATCCTCTAATCCTGTAGCCTGGCTGATGCTGGCCAGTCTTTCATTTGTACATTGCTGGCCGAATAATACATTTTCTAATATACTGCTGTCCAGAATAGATGTGTCCTGGTCAAGATATACTGGCTTATCCTCATTAGCAGAATCAAATATTACTTCACCTTTATAATCATTAAAAAGATTTGCTAAAACCTTTAATAATGTGGACTTTCCGCTTCCGGATATTCCTATAACCGCATACCTCCTGCCCTTTTTAATCTGTAAATTTACATTTTCAAGACATTTAAAATTACCGTAGTAATATGACATATTTTCGACATGTATTTCCTCATCATTATTCAAATTGGAAACTTTACGCTCATTGTCCTGCATAAAATTTTCATCTAATAATTCATTTGTTTTATCTATATTTGGCAGTACGGTATATAAAGAATTAAAAGCCTGTCCGATTGTTATTACATTTTGAACTACTAAATATAGCAGTGGTAATAATGCCATCTGGCTGAAAATATCAGTATTTCTGTTGCAAACTATGTTTATGATACTAATTACTATGGGAACAACATATGTATAGATATTTGTTAATACACTTTGAATGCTTTGCAAAATGACTAACTGACCGTAACGCTCTGTCTGTTCTTCATTTTCATTATGCCATTTTTTCATGAAAATGTTGCCGACATCCAAAACCTTAATAGTTGAGATTGTCCTGATTATATTTTCACTTGTTGTATTGAGTTTAATCAATTTTTGTGTATATTTATTGCTCTCCATATATATTAGTTTACTAATCCCTATATAAAATATCAAATATAAAATATTAGCAGTCAGAAAAAGTCCCCCCAAAAATAAACTCTTCTGAAACAAAGCGACTTGAACTACAATAATGGTACATAGTGCTATAAAAGATGGGACTATTTTGAATAGCAGGGCGTCTTTTATCATTCCTCTTGCGTTGATACGATATAATAAGTCACCATTGCTTCTGAATGTAAAGAACTTGTAGTTTTTACTTATAAGTTTATCAACGAGTCTGTTACCGTATATCTGTTCATATAATATATTAAATTTTTTTGTTAAGAAGCCCTGGATCATACTGCCTGTCCCTAATAGGACAACCGCAGCAATTAATATTAAGGACAGATTTAAGTAAGAGTCGTTCTTACCTGCAGAATACATATATGAATAGCTCATAGCTACAATTTGAGTAAAAATTGAAGTAATTAACAGTCCAAATAAAATCGTTATTAATTTAGTATTGTTTAAGAATCCTAATATCTCCCGCTGCTTTACTACCACATTTTTTACATGTTTCCGGGTTTTAGTAATTTTTATAACAACACCGCTATAGATACTTTTAAACTCTGCATGGGAATAAGCGATTCTTCCTATCGCCGGATCAATTCCAATAAATTTGTTTTTGGTTACTTTATTGATAATAATAAAATGACCGTTATTTACATATGCAATGATAGGTAATATTGTCTGGTTGAATTTTTCGCTCTCAACTTTATAACCTTCTACGGAAAAGCCATATTCTCCTAATGCCTCTTTTAACTGCAGAACATTGCTTCCGGCCATGGACAATTCTACCTTTTCCACCAACCGGTAAACTGGAATTCTGCACTTAAATGTATCCATAATCATCGCTGCACAAGCAAGAAGACAATCCGATTGATTTGTCTGCAAGATAACTTTCATACTGACTTCTCCTTTCTATATATTTTCTATTGCCAATACAGAAGGTAATTTCAAATTTTTATAACGGTTCAGTAAATATTGTATTCCAGATTCTCCTACCATAAATCCAATCGCATTGATAGCGCCTGGTGCTCCTATACAACTATATCCTTGTTTTTGTGCATCCTCCATGGTCTGAATAATATAATTTTCCTTTTCAGGTTTTTCTCCCAGTACCTTCTCATACGAAAGGATGAAATCTATAAAAGCAAAATTTCCATGACATAAAGAATAGTTTTGAGAATTTAGAACTTTGCTTTCGATTACTTCTCTATACTGAGCCAGAAGATTATCCAGGTCTGATTCACTCATTCCGATTATTCCATCATTTATAAAACCCCATTTCTTCCAAATTAAACGGGAATACATGATTCCACAAGAACCATGACACCAAAAATGAGAATATGTATCCTCACTGCTCCTTAAGTCCTTCCACATATACTTTCCTGTATATAGCCGCTGTTCCTTTTCCCATAACCCTCGTGCCAATGTTATCAGCGCTTCCTGTTTGGCAATTCTGTTCATACACATAATGGATGTCATAATACCTGAATATCCATGTGCAAAGCTGGCATAATTAAAATTTTTATCCATAACACCAGTATCAAAATCAGAAATAAAATATTCCGCTATTGCCGGTAGAATTTCTTTTGCAAAATCGTCTGACTCATACCTGGCAAAAAAATAGATAACTGCTGAGTGCAGACCTGATAAAGTATCATAACAGTTTGTTTTTGATATATTATTTTTCACTAATTTTTTAATTTCCCTAAGAAACAGGTCTGTTTCATCATATTTTATGATTCCGGTCTCCTTAATTTTTGCTATAAAAGCATAGATTCCGGTCAGACCGCAGAAATAAGAAATATTATAATCGTTAAACATCCCCATATGATAAGCTGTTTTAATTGTATTATAAATCATCTCTATAATCGATTTTGTAAACTCATCTTTATTAATTAAATATTCAGAAAGATACATATAACCGATTCCTGTCAATCCGGAATATAATGACCAATCTAATACCGCATATTCCAATTGTTCCTTATCATTTACCATAAGCCCGATCCAACTGATTGTACCGTCGTCACCAACAATCCGGTTGTCATCAATATTTTCTCTCAGTGGTTTATTATTCTCTGAACGTATTTCTTTTTTATCGCTCACCCTCATATCTTTATATTCAATCCCCAAAGCGATACTCGATGTAATTGATTCACGAATAAGCTGTTTTTGTCTTGATAACATCTTCGGATTTGTCTGAGCCTCCAAAATATCGTATGCTTTCTTCAGGCTGAACTCATGCATGTCCAATATCTTTTTTTTCGTATTTCCATGATATCCATAGACATAATTAAGAGACATATTCCAATAAAAGCCAGGTATATTACTTTTGCATAATTCATGTACCTCATACATGTAAACGTCCTGATTAAATTGATTGCTTCTTTTTAAATTTTCCAGTAATCCGTAAAATAATTCCGGATTATTCCGATATCTGGGGTCGCTCTTTATTCTTATTATTTTTGAATACCCCTTGGTCATATTGAGAATAATACGTGATTCAATCTTCGTTAAATTGTCCAGAATATAATTTAATATGTCATCTTTTTTCTCCTTATACAGTTTTTCGGCTTGTTCAAACCCGTTTAATATCTGATCTCCATAGAATAATGGGTCTGTTTCTTTATTTGGCAGATGATTATATTGCGTAATCATTTTTGGTTCCGTAAAAATATACATATCATCTCTATACTCATTCTTTACTTTTTCAGCAACGATTTTTATACCTTTATTTGATAAACAACTGACATCACCCCCGAAATACTCTGTCATAGAAAATATTGGGATCAGACCAGTAGCCATAACCCCATATAATAATCGCTGCACTGCTTTATACTGCGCATCGTATTCAAATTTGTGCGTATCAAAAAACAGATAGGAAGAGAAAATTGTTTCAACATCTGTAATTACAGGAAATTTACCATGAGCGATTAAATTTTCATAATGCATATCGTTCATACCTGACAGATATGCAGCAAATAAGAGTTTCCCATAGTTAAAATAGAATTGATTTACTTCGCTTTTGTCATATATTTCCTCATGTTCAACAAATTTTACCCATGTTCCCTCACTTTCGCACATACAGTCATACTGTCTGGTATATTCATCTTCAAAAAAGTAACTTAATAGTCCCTTCAGAAAATTTAAGTTATCCCCTTTGGAGGGCTTGAAAACTAATTTTTTCTTTGATGCAAAAGTTATTACCAACACACACTTATCATTGTGCCAATCCCCGGAATTTGTTATGTTTATAATATCCTCCGATTGCGTATGAAAAAAGTATTGACATATGGCCGATTTATTTCTTTGAAATAAGTTGATTATTTCTAAAATATAGCTGAATTTTCCTTTAACTTCTTCATATAACTGTTCTTTCATGCATGGAAACATCTTTTCCATTGCATCAATACAATATTGGTTATTACAAAACCAAAGATATCGATTTTCCGATGTATCACCTGTCAGATTACCATCCACCCGGCATGCATTCATACAATATAATAAAGATTTAAAACTCCTTTTAAATAGTTCCAGCTTGATCAGTTCCTTCAAAGATTTAAATTCGTTATCATTGAAGTCAATCTTATCCTCTTCTTTTACTTTCCTGATAATATATTGAAATATATAGTCTATATATAATCTGCCAAATATTTTATCCATATGGTCCCTCCGTAATATCCGCTTGACTTCTCTCCCAAAATACTTTATTTATTACATAGGCCGCTTAGATTAAATATTTTTCTAAGCGGCCTATTCATAAATCCTATTTGAGAGCATTATATGTTTTATAGTATTATGAGCAGCATGTAAAAATAAACTGCCATGTATTCATTGCACATTCATGGCTGATCGTTTTGATCACGCCGTCACCACCGCCCAAAATCTGTTCCAGTTCTTTTTCTTCCATTGGATTTGTTAATTCAAGAATATCATTTCTCATTTTTTTTCCCTCCTTATGAACAGCATGTAAAAATAAACTGCCATGTATTCATTGCACATTCGTGGCTGATTGTTTTAATAACACCATCGCCACCGCCCAAAATCTGCTCCAGTTCTTTTTCTTCCATTGGATTTGTTAATTCAAGAATATCATTTCTCATATTAATTCTCCCTTCTCCTTTGATGTTTCCCAAATAGGATTATGGTTACATAATAATACCTATTTCATGAATTAACAGGAACATGTAATTTTTCCTCCTTTAGCATGTAATTTTTCCTCGATTTCTGATAGCAGGATACAGAAAAAGGCGTTAATTCACTAAAAATGAATCAACGCCAATTGTTTCAGACTTTTTATGCTTTTGGGAATGTTAAAACTGTTTTATATCCTTGCAGGACTTTACTTTCTATTTGTATCGCACCGCCGTGAGCTTCCACGATCTGCCGGACAAGTATAAGTCCCAGACCATGCCGCAAATCTAACCGTTCATCAGTACTTTCCATGTAGTGCGGTTTTTCTTCCAGTTCCTTTAGCTTTTCTGCTGACAGCCCTGTACCATTATCTGCAACAGTAATAGAGAAAGAGGTTTCCCTATCCTCCAAAAGAAGCGTGATGGCGCAGCCTTTCGGGTTATGACGAATGCTGTTCTGTACTAAATTAGCGATAGCCCGTGAGATCAGCCGGGCGTCACACTCAAATATGACTGTTTCAGCAGCAGGTTCAATTTTAAGTTCTATGGAATAGGCATCCGATATACCGGTATTCAGCAGTTCTGCCAGATACGAGCGCATCAATGAACGAATGCGTACCTGGGTTTTGTTTATTGGCTGCATGTCATATTCCAGTCTGGACACCAGATTTAAGTCCTGTACGAGTTCTTTGATTTTAATGCTTTGCATCTTTACGATTTCTGCCTGATCTTTGACTGTTTTGCTTGAAGTTTCATCATGCATAATGCGATCTGCGTATCCCATTATTATCGAAAGCGGTGTTCGGATGTCATGGGAGACGCCGCTGATCCAGTTGGCCCGCGCCTGGTTTTGCCTGCTGAGTATCCGGGAAGATTTGTTTACGCTGTCGGCTAACTCTGACAGTTCTCCGCTAATGGACAGAGAAACCGGTATGCCGTCAGAAAGGTTTTTTAAGGAGGAAATGATTGGCTCCGTGTTCTTAACAATCTTTCGTTTGGACAGATAATAAGCAGCAAATAAAATCAGACAGTCTATCACCAGTATAGCCGTAATATAAAACGGCAGAAGCCGGATTGCCTGCAATGAAAAATAATTACCGGTAATTTTTGTATAGCTGTCTTTGGGATAACCTAATATTAACAGTCCGTCTTCCGTGTTTCGGACAAATACAGGGAAATCGTTAAGATAGCCCTTTGAAAACAGGGCAACGTCCTGAATGGTATAGGATACTGGAAGATCCTCCGGTGCATTTGCTGACCATACACATCTGCCTTCCTGATTCAGGAATACAGCCCATATTTGATTGTGCTTCAGCTTTTGGGCAGCTTCTTCGGATATTCCATCTGCTGAGCAGGCCGCCGCAGTTTCCTCCAGTAAATTTTGAGGGGAAGTTTCCCCATAATCTTTTGTCAATGCGCGGCCAAAAGTAAGACAAAAAGCTATCACATTGATTAAGAGGAGTACCAGGATAACGGCTGCAAAGGAGATCATGTATTTTAGAATATATCTCACAAATGATTTCATGGCTTCACTTCCTTGTATTAAGTTTATAGCCCAATCCTTTTATTGTTATAAGGGAAACCGGCTTTGACGGGTCTGCTTCAATCTTTTCCCGGATGCGCCGCACATGGGCATTCAGACTGTTTTCATATCCAAATGGATTATCACCCCAAAGGGCTTCGCACAGTGAGTCTACCGTGACGATTTTACCGTCATTTCTTGCGAGAACCTCTAATAAGGTATATTCCTTTGCGGTCAGCGGGATGATCTCATCTGCCTTGTGGATTTCAGCCCGGCTGAAGTCAATGGTGCATCCGGCCAACGGTATCAGCTGTTCGTCTTCCTTATAGCAGCGGCGCAAAACTGCGTAGATGCGTAGCAGTAATTCCTGAGGCAGAAATGGTTTAGCGATATAATCGTCTGCACCAAGGCCCAGTCCAGCCAGTTTATCCGCTGCCTCGTCCTTTGCCGTAAGAAAAATAACCGGCACGTTGGTAAATAACCGCAGTTGCTGCATTAAAGAAAATCCATCTCCATCCGGCAGCATGACATCCAGAACTGCCAGGTCAGGTGCTTCCTTTTGGGCAGCAGCAACGCCTTCTCCGACCGTAGAAGCGGTAGTGATATTCTCGAAGCCATTATCCCTTAGAATGGCAGTTACCATTTTAAGCAGGTCCAGCTCATCATCAACAAGCAGAAGCTTTTTATTTTGTAAAAATAAATTGTCCATAGTGTACCCTCCGATGAGGCCATTATAACATAGCAGGCAGTGGTTGCGTATACTCTTTCCCAAAAGTAATGTAAAAGTAAGGAGACGGGAATGTAGATGTCAGATTGGTGTTGTATCATGAAAGCATCGAAAGGAGTTGTTTCTATGGATTACATTATCACAACAGACCAGTTGACGAAAAAATATAAAGACTTCACTTCTGTCAACAACGTATCCCTTCACATTCGGAAAGGCAGCATTTACGGTTTCCTGGGTCCGAATGGTGCGGGAAAGTCCACCACCATGAAAATGCTGTTAGGGCTTACTGCCTCCACAAAAGGAAGTTTTACTATTGACGGGAAACACTTTCCTGGTGACCGGCTGGCAATCCTCAAAGAAATTGGTTCTTTTATTGAATCCCCTTCGTATTATGCAAATCTGACAGGACGTGAGAACCTTGATATCATACGAAGGATTTTAGGCTTGCCGGAAGAAACGGTGGAAGATGCACTGGGGCTGGTGGGCCTTACAGAATTTGGCAGCCGGCTGGCAAAAAAATATTCTCTGGGCATGAAACAGCGTTTGGGACTTGCGGGCGCGCTGCTTGGCAGACCCCCCATTCTTATTCTGGATGAACCGACTAACGGACTTGATCCATCCGGCATCCATGAAATCCGCAATCTGGTGAAATCACTGCCCAGTCTCTACCACTGCACAATATTAATTTCATCCCATATGCTTTCGGAAATTGAATTGATGGCGGACGACATCGGTATCCTTAACCATGGGAATCTGCTGTTTGAAGGAAGTATGGCTGAACTGAGGCAGAGCGCATTACAGGCAGGATTCGCTGCGGATAATCTGGAGGATATGTTCCTTTCCATGATAGATAAGGACAATGCGGACAGAAAGCAGAGGGCTAAGCTATGAAAACGCTTATGATTGAACTGAAGAAAGAAAAACGGACCGGCATAATCCCCCTGCTGCTGGCAGTCGGGATTTTAGGAGCTGCCTATGCGTTTGTCAACTTCCTTGTACGGAAGGATACGCTGTTGGCCCTGTCACTGCCTCCGATGGATGTTCTGCTTACGCAGCTATATGGGATGATAATGGTACTGAATATGTTTGGTATTGTAGTTGCTGCCTGTATGATTTACAACATGGAGTTTAAGGGAAATGCCGTCAAGAAAATCTATATGCTTCCTGCCAGTGTTCCTGCCATGTATTTTTGTAAATTCCTAATTTTGACTGTGATGTTGTTTACGGCCGTCGTTCTGCAAAATCTGGCTCTCATGCAGATTGGAATAACAGACCTGCCCCAGGGCTCGTTTGAGTTTGGGACACTGGTTAACTTTGCCGGGTATTCGTTTCTTACCTCTATGCCGATGTTGTCCTTTATGCTGTTGGTTTCCTCCCGCTTTGAAAATATATGGGTTCCTCTTGGCATTGGGGTAGCAGGATTTTTGAGCGGCATGGCTTTGGCAACATCCAATGCCCGGCTGCTTCTGGTGCATCCGTTTATCGTTATGTTGAAGCCGGCGGTTGCCATGAGCGCACAGCCTGACAGGATCGTAGCAATTATATCTGTGGCTGAAACCGTCCTTCTCCTGGGTGCAGGATTATGGATGTCCAAGAACCTGCACTATGAGTAAGGAGGTCGTAAAATGAATTTTTATGAATTACTGAAAATTGAGTTGACAAAAGTGAAACGTTCGAAAATTGTACCCTTGATTTTTATAGCTCCATTGTTGGTAGTGGTATCAGGAATTGCCAATTTGAGCAGTTATTTTACGCCGGAATATACAAACGCGTGGCGCGCTATGTTTATTCAAAGTGCTCTTGTCTATGCATATTATCTGCTGCCATTCTCCATGATCGTGGTCTGTGTGATGATTGCCGACCGGGAAATACAGAATAACGGCATACTGAAAATGCTGGCACTTCCGGTAAGCAGGTATCAGTTATCGCTGGCAAAATTCTGTATACTTATGTTTTATCTTTTTCTGGAAATGGTTGTGTTCCTCATAGTATTCATCATCGCCGGTATGATTGCCACCGGTATGATGGGAATAACAGAGACGATGCCGGTGCTTTACCTGCTGAAATGGTGTGTGGGTCTGTTCCTTACCATGCTGCCCTGCTTAGCTGTGATGTGGGCAATTACAGTTCTGTTTGAAAAACCGCTGTTATCTGTGGGGTTAAACATGTTCCTTGTCATTCCTGGTGTTCTGTTTGCCAATACGCCGATTTGGGTCGTCTATCCATATTGTTACAGCGGCTATTTGGTTTCATGTTCGCTGCATGATTATACCGCAGCAGATTCCGGTGCAGCGCTTTCATTGTTCCCGTTCCTGCCCTGTGCAGTACTGGTCTTTGGACTGGCACTGACATTGTCCGTCCTCCAATTTGGAAAGAAAGAAATGAGGTAATTATTATGGAAAAGAAAAAATTTCAAAAATTAAGTATTGCTGCATTGATCATCAGTGTTTTACCATTAGCAACCTTTATTCCGATTTTATTCAAGTTCACTTTATCAGGCGGGATACAAGGTATCTGGTCCGCAGCAAACATGGTCTTTGTACTTTTAGGACTATGCCTTTCTATTGTCTGTGTACGAAACAGCGAAAGCCGGAGTGCCGTAAATATTATTGCTATGATAATCAGCATTTTATGGGTGCTTATGGTGGCTGGTTTCATTGCTCTGGCGTTTTTACTGAACTTTCAGCAATAAAGAGAACTGTCTTCCATAAAGAAGAATGGAGAACTTATGCTAATTTCATATTTTGTTTGTTGATAAAAAGAGACCGTCTTGCCGGAAGCAGGATGGTCTTTTTCAAATGATTTTACTTCATTTTTCTATCCACTCTTTTTAAAATAACCTGGTTTGAATGTCCCAGGAACATTGGAACTTTTTCAATATAAACATCACTGGTGTCAAGTCCGAACCAGTTTGATGGGGAAGCTGTGAACTTCTGTATAAAAAGTTTGGTATTTAATACGAAGGAATCCCAGGCGGATAATGTGGCATCATGAGATAAAATTTCCTGGATAAATACGAAACGAAAATCTCCCAGCTTGCGGTTTGGAAGAATGGAGTAACTGTTTGACTGCGGTTCAATTTCTTTGTTTTCCACCAGTTCTGTTGATATCTGCCGTAAAAATACATTAAGATTTTGATCGATACGGAAGCCCAGTTTTAACTGGATTTTTATAATGTTGTTTGTATTGAATTTTTCCACCGTGTATTCTGCCTGATAAGGCTCATCTGTTACATTAACGTCTACAAACCAGTAAACATCGGCTTTTTTTGGCCGTTTATCCAGAAGAAAGTACAATATTTTACGTTCAATTTGTTTCGGATTCGGACATTTGCTTAAGCACACCAGATTGCTGGCATATTTGGGAACTTTCGGGTCCTGACTTAACTGTGTCAGTAATTCTAAATAATTATCAATGGGTACAAATTCCTCATAGCGAACCCGTATCACATGAGCTCTGTCCCAGAGATACATGATAAATAAGATGGATACAGCAATGATAATGGCTACAAATCCTCCATGGAAAAATTTAACTATATTTGCTATGAAGAATGAAATTTCAAAACTCATAAAGAAAATAAGCATGATAACAGCAAGCAGAATGGGCGTTTTCTTCTTCAGCATATAGTTAAAAAGCAGAATGGTAGTCATAAGCATGGTGACTGTTATGGCAAGTCCATACGCTGATTCCATTTTCTCGGAACTTTGAA
Source organism: Lacrimispora amygdalina (assembly GCF_003432035.1). GTDB lineage: Bacteria > Bacillota > Clostridia > Lachnospirales > Lachnospiraceae > Lacrimispora > Lacrimispora amygdalina. The sequence goes on along the minus strand of NZ_QOHO01000064.1, from coordinate 32,445 downwards.
AGTAAAGTACAATTCCAATACAGACAATCCACAGAATCCGGTTGATTGCAGGAATATAAAGCTGTCCCTTGGAGGGGGAAGGGTATATGGTATGGAGTCTTGGAAACAAGTTCAGTTTTATTGCTTCTGATACAAGTGTAAAGGAACCTGATATTAGGGCCTGAGATGCTATGATGGCGGCAAGGGTAGAAATTATGATGCCGTATACAAGCAGACCATTGGGAATCATCTGATAAAACGGATTGATATCTTCTGTTAAGGCGAAAGCAGGGTTGTTTTTTGAGGATAAAATCCACGCACCCTGGCCGAAATAGTTGAGTAATAAACATATTTTAACAAATGGCCAGGTAAAGTAAATATTCTTTCTGCCTACATGTCCCAAATCGGAGTAAAGTGCTTCCGCTCCGGTTGAACACAAAAATATGCTTCCAAGAATAAAAAAACCAAGTTTATTGTGGGGGCTGAAAAGTATATTGATAGCATAATGGGGTGATAATGCACGCAGCAGGAAGGGGTTTTGCGCGAGATTAATAACACCAAAAAGGGCTAAGCTGCAGAACCATAAAAACATGATGGGACCGAACAGTTTACCAATGGAATCAGTGCCTATGTGCTGAATAAAAAACAGAATACAGATTATTAAAATAACCAGAGCAATGATATTTCCCTGATTTTCTCCGAAAAGTTGGTGAAAAACAGGCAGCAGTTTCAGACCTTCAACAGCTGATGTCACGGTTACTGCCGGAGTCAGCATACCGTCTGCTAACAGCGCAGAACCTCCGATCATTGCAGGGATAATCAGCCATCTGGAACGGCTCCTGACCAGTGTAAAAAGTGAAAAGATACCGCCTTCTCCAGTGTTGTCAGCCCTTAATGTAATAAATACATATTTTATGCTTGTTAAAATAGTGAGTGTCCAGAATACCAGGGACAGGGTTCCAAGTATAAAATTTTCTGAGACAGTCTGAATACCTCCGTTCCCGTATAGTACGGATTTCATTACATATAGCGGCGAAGTACCGATATCTCCATATACAACACCTAATGTTACCAGGACTCCTCCTAATGTTAATTTAGAAATATTTGATTTCTTTGATAGTGATTCCATGTCATCCTCTTTGTAAAATTTATTTTATTTCAATTAAAAAAACCCTTGCTGCAAAATATATTTACAACAAAAGTCTTGCTACTTCAGTGTTAACTACTGGGTATTTTACATAAAAGAATTTGGAATGTCAATTAAAGTTCCGTTAAGAAAGCTTGAATTTTATTACGTTTAGTGATATATTTATTACAGTAAACGTAGTATAGATGGGAGCGATAATTATTCGGGATAACATAAAAGGCGGTGCATTGACTGAAACGACCTTTCTTGTCCTGTTGGCTGTGTATAAACCGAATCATGGATATGGAATTATGCAGTTTATAGACAAAGTAACGGATGGGCGGGTTGTTTTGGGCGCAGGTACTTTGTATGGAGCTGTTAATGCATTGGTAAAGAAAAAGTGGATTATTCCTTATGATGATGAATTTGACAGCAAGAAAAAGGAATACGTCATAACTGATGCCGGAAGACAGATAGCAGAGGGAGAATTAAAACGCCTGGAAGAAGTTTTGAAGCTGGCCTCAACAATTATTTTAGGAGGTAAGAACGGATGAGTAAAATAATATTTATTCCCGGTACATCTTCAATTTCAGATATAATGTTATTGGTGTTTAGATTGATTCTTTTTGTTACCGGTGGTATGCTTTTTATACCATTGGTAAAGTACTGAATGGTAAAGGTAAAGGTAAAGGAGATTAGAAATATGGATGTTCTTCAGATAAAAGATAATCTGGTATGTGAAATATCAAAGTGTAAAGAGGTGAAAGGAATAGCTCAGACAGGTGATATAAATGCAATACTGGTGCCAGGACAGAGTGATATTGATTTGTTTGTTCTTTGTACGGACATTCCGGAAAAGAAAGAACGTGAGTTAATATACTCTGCCTTTGCGGGACAGTATTCAGATTGCTTCATGAATGTATGCAATGGTGGTATGTGGGGGTATGGAGATATACTGGTGATTAATGGAATTGAAGTTATGCCAATGTATTTTACCGTGAAAGAGATGATGTTGTACGTGGAAGAAACATTGCAGGGAAAACATCTGGGAATGTCTGGCGGTTTTTATCCAACCGGAAGATTGTCCAGTATTGAAACTATTAATATATTATATGAAGAGGATTCTGTTTGGTCAGATATGAAAGCAATGGTAAAGAGACCTCCGGCTGAATTGTTTCATAAGCTGTTTCAATTTCATATCTCCAGGGTGCTTAATGAAGAGGACTTAGGAAGAGTGATCTTGAGAAAAGAAGCTCTTTTTTATCATCAGGTGCTGGAAAACTCGTTAGATCATCTGCTCCAGGCGCTGTATGCACTGAATCATACGTATTTTCCAAGCCGCAAAAGAATGGAAGAGTATATTCGGCGTTTTGAAAATAAACCGGACAATTGTTATGAAAGACTTTTGCAGATCCTTAAATTGTCGGTTTTGAGTGACACCATAGAGGATTCAGTAAGAGAGTTGAAGTGCCTTGCGAGAGAAATTGAAGTGTCAGGAAACTATAATTAAGAAGAATATTGATATCTATTGGTAGTATTTAGGTATAAATATTTTTATTAAAAGGCAGCAAAGTATTGACAAAGAGACACGGGTGTCGCATAATCTTAAAAGAGACATATGTGTCGCAAACAAACATTTTATTTTTTAATATTAAAGTAGGTACAAGGATGGGAAGTAAGGGTGAACTGACGAAACAGTTAATATTGGAAAAAGCATATGAATTGTTTGCTGTAAAGGGATTTACTCAAGTTACTATGAAAGATATTTGTGATAAGACGGGATTAAGCAGGGGTGGACTGTATCGGCATTATGAAAATACAGATCATATATTTGAAGAGATTATTAAAGGCTTTTCAGATGGTAGTATTGATAATATAAACGAAAAGATGAATCGTGGTATTAAAGCAGATATTATTTTAGATGAAATATTTTCTGTCTTAGAAGAAGAAATGCTTAATAAAAAAGATTCCTTAAGTTTAGCTATCTATGAATATGCAGTTACAAGAAAGTCTGATTTATTTGAAAAAATAAATGATATTGGAAGAAAAAAATGGCAACGACTATTGAACTATGGAATGGAACGAGGGGAATTTATAAAAACAAATCCTGAACCAATCATAGACCTGCTCTTATATAGTTATCAAGGTGTACAAATGTGGAGTAATGTTACTGATATTAGCAGGAGCCAGATAAGTGAAATGTTACAGAAAATAAAGGAAATGTTGAGATAGAAGAATATAAATATTTTAAATAGGAGAACGAAACAATGGATTTGAAGGAGTCAGATGAAAAGCCGGATATACTATTAGTGAGACCAACAATTGAACTAAAGGAAAAAGCCATAGATTATAGAAAAGAACATTTTAATTTTGGTGAGCAAATTATAAATGGCAGTGAATTATTTGATAAAACAGAATCTTATGAGGACTGGTTAAAATCAGTGATCGATAACTCTAATCCAAATACCGTCAATCCGAACTGGGTGGTAACAGATACTTTTTTTGCAATCGATAATAAAGCGAAAAATATCGTAGGTATTATTGATTTGAGACATACACTTAATGATTTTTTAATGAATTTTGGAAATTGCGGATACAGCGTAAGACCTACTTTCAGACGCAAAGGCATTGCAACGGAGATGCTCAAACAGCTGCTGGTTATTGCAAAAGAGGCTGGCTTATCAGAATTACACTTGTCGGTAGAACAAGACAATATACCTTCCATAAAAACCATAAAAAAGAATGGTGGAGTATATGAAAGAAGTTTTGAGTATGAGGGGAAAACAGCGGATATTTATAAAATTAAAATAGAAACACTTTGAGGGTTATGCCAAATAATCGTTAGGAACTTAAAAATGTTATAATCTGGAACAGGCTCCAGTTGTTCACCGCTGTTTTCCGGATTCTGTCTGCTTTGATAAGTTTATAAAATAATCGTAGGCTTTCTTCTTTTCTGCATCAGTCAGTGTCAAATAAATTGCAGTTATGGCGGCGAGTTTGTCACTGTCGTCATGAATTATTCCTGGCTCAATGAATCTGGATCCTACATCTGTGCGGTAGGTGTCATCAGCTGTTTCTTTGAGTAATATTTCGTCTTCAAACTTAACAGTACTGTTGTGCCAGGTAATAGGGTCAATATTCAGCTCTCTGGTATCAGTGTAATAATCCTGCCGGCCTATTAAATACGCCGGAGTCGTTTTTAAAATCTCGGCTAGCTTTTCTAAAATATTTGCAGGGACTTTCTCGATATAACCGTTTTCATATCTGAAAATAGTAGATCTTGAAACTCCTAAAAGATCCGCCACATCGTCTGCGCTCATCTGTAATTGTTTCCTTCTTTGTTTAATTCGTTGACCGGTTATTGACATCTTACTACCTCCTGGATGTATCATACCACTAATGTTGCAAAAATGCAACATATATAATCGCAGATTTGCTATTGACGGGTATTTATTTAGTATAGTGCTATTCTTAAATTGCAGTTACTGTAAAAGCAGCAGCCTCATATTTGTTTTACAGAAACAATGAGGCTGCTGCTTTAAACTCTCTGGTAGGATATTTGTATTTAGTGATTTCTTTGATTCTTTCCGGATTTATTTTCCTTTGTAAGAACTCATTTTACCCCATAAAGCATTCCAAGGCCTGACAGCAGCCATGGTGCTTTTACATAGGATGGTATACAATCCATATGTTCTGTATGCGGGACATAATGGATTTTCGTGATTCCCTCTTTTTTTAGTTCTTCCACCAATTCTTCCATATTGCCATATAGTTTCTTCTGCTCAAATAAATCGTGAAAGGCGAAAACACCGCCTTTTTTTACTACCCGGAGTGCCTCACGGACGACTTTGCGTTTATCCGGCTGAGTCATAACTTCGTGGAAGACAAAATTGCTGATTACGGCGTCAAAGCTTTCATCCTGGAAAGGGAGTGCGGCGGCATCGCCTTTTAGGAAGGTGATGGGTGGAACCTGTTCAATCCGCATGTTTTCTTCGCATTGTTCTTTGGCATAGTTCCATTGCGCTCCCCAATAGTCGATTCCCGTTATTTCTGCTTTGGGAAACGCTTTGGCGCAGCGAATGGTAAGCGCGCCGGAGCCGCAGCCGATATCCAGAAGGGTCCCGTTTCCGTTCCAGGGGAGATGACTCAGCAATTCTTTATGGATGCCGCTCATCACTCCTTTTCCTGAGAAGGAAAACGCATGACGGCAGATCTGATGGTATACGGATAAAATGGCTGATAATATGGTCAGCACCAGGGTGGCAGCAGCCAGAAGCTTCACCTGGAACAGATAGGTGAAAAGCAGGGTGAGCGCCAGGAAGACGGCGGTTGCGGCCCAGAGAAACTGCATCATGGATTTGGAAATCCAGTTTCCGTAGTTTGGTTGTTTCATAGTTAAAATACCTCCTTTTAATGTGGCAGCATAACAGCTGCCTGTTTTTGTTATATAAAAAAACCAGGGCACCTTGCCCTGGTTTCTATAACCTTTCTTTACAGTTTTGAATTAAATATGTAAAACCGCCTTCCGCATAATGAGCCAGCAGATCATTAAAAAATAATGTCTGTGCTCTGTTGTAATTTCCTTTTAGAAGCTGAATGTTTCCATAGATGCGCATATCTACCAGAAGCTGTATGAACTCCGGATTGGGGACATGACCGATGGCCGTGGTAAAATGAGTCATAAAATGTTTTTTAAGCCCCTGCTTCAGATTATCCAGAAAATTTTCTTTTCCGCTGCCGGATGATTTTTCCAGCAATATGAGTATTTCCCTGCGGTGCCTTAGTTCAAGGTCCATCATAGCCCGGTCGTTGTCCAGTGCGGTGGACTGGTCTTTAAGCTCCCGGTCCGCAAGTGTATTACCCAGACAGGTCCATTGTTCAATAACTGGTTCTACAATGGCGGAAAATAGCTGCTGTTTTCCGGAAAAATGAAAATAAAAGGCACCTGTAGTAACGCCGCAGGCAGCACAGATTTTACGGAGGCTGGCCTGTTTGTAACCTTTTTCATAAAATTCTTCTATACCTGCTTTTATCAGCCGTTCACGGGTTGTTCCGGCATCGGACTCCTGTGAAGACGGGCTCTCCCAATTCTTCTTCATGCTTGCTTGCTCCAATCTTACTATGGCATAACAACTGTTATGTTAGCACAAATAAAACCGTCAGTCAAGAAATCAGGGCAGGAATTCTATCATGAGGATTCCAACCCTGATTTTTGTGTTACCCCTATCTAGCGTTATCGGGATATTGAAACAATTTAAAATAAGTGATAGTTTCCTGATAATCTGCTTCATCTTTATAAATATTTACAGCTTTACCAATAGCTAATGCAAAATCTACATATTCATTTCCTGGGCTTAATACAATGGTACCATCTAGGGTTTGAGTATGTTTTGAATCATTTTCAATACATAACGCTTTTGTTACAATGTTCTTTCCTGCACAGATACCGCCGATGACCTTATTCTTCTTTTGACATTCTCTAATTAAATTATTAAGTTGAGATAATTTTTTTATATTATCTGTATTACCGCCACAAATGACCAGAACATCAATATCTGCAGCGCTTATTTCGCCAATGGATAAATCAGCCATGACCCGGACGCCCTCGTTTGTTTCAATTATTCGATCATCGTCAGTCAAAATTGTTACATTTCCAACGGTCTTCATAAAATAAGCAACCAGATCAACCTCGAAAAAAGACGTCTCCGGATATAGATAAATAAAAGTATTCATTAGCCCCCCGCATTCTGTAACTGATATATTTGATTTAAGCTTCCGCTTTTGATCCCCGCAAAAACAAAGCACTGAATATCATAACAGCAAAAAATACGATAAGGAAGGCAACTACAGCCATTCCGTGTGCAAACCATGCCGCTATGATCATAAATAAACAGCCTGCAAGGGATAAACAGGGCATTAATATACGGTTAAAGAAGTTAAGTCCTTTGCCTTTTGCCATGAAGTTAATAAAAATAGGAACGTACAAAGCATAAACAGTAACGATTGGCAGTTCGGAAGAATCAAAAGTGAAAAATCCAAACCAGCTGGCAGTCAGATTGGCTCCGTAAAAATAAAACAGCCAGACGCCGCAGAGGAATAACCCTAAAATTGCAGAGTTAACAGGCATGTTCGTCATAGGATCTACCTGACTGAAAACCTTTGGTTTCGGTCCCAGACCTCTCGCTGCCAGAGAATAGATTCCGCGTGTGCATCCAAGCATCAGCCCGTTTAAGGTACCCAGGCAGGAGATAATAACAAACACAAATAACAGGTTTCCTCCGATTGAGGTAAAAACTGTTTCAAATGCAAGCTTGGCTCCAGCTTCGCCGCCTGCCATAATCACCTCATTTTTAACAGTACCAGCCAGACCGATGTAATACAGGATGTACGCCGCCATGGTGATTAAGGTGCCGGAAATTAAAGCAAGGGGTAAATTCCTTTTTGCATTTTTAAGCTCTGCATTGATACAGGTCGCGATGATCCAGCCCTCATAGGCAAAGCTGGCCGCGACAATGGCTGTAAACAGTCCATTGGAGGTGCTTGCAGATACGGTATGAGTAAAATTGTAAGTGGTCATTCCGTTGCGAAGACCGGTAAACGTTCCGATAATTGCCATTAAAAAGAGAGGAATCAGCTTAATGACAGTGGTGCTTACCTGGAATTTGCCTGCTAAAACCGGAGATAAAGCGTTGATTGTAAAACTGGAGATCAGGTAAAGACAGGCAATGGTCATACATTCTCCTCCGGTTATGGAAAAACCGAAGATTACACAGGTGTACCGTGCGGATACCCATGCAAGAACTGCGGTAATCGTAGGATAATAGATGATTGCCATAAAACTGCCCACATAATAGGCATAAGTTTTTCCGACCGTCGCCTCTGCATAATCTACAATACCATTGATGTACTGATATTTTGTAGCCATAACTGAAAACGTGTATGCACAGGAAATCATAATGATACCGCCGATGATCCATGCAAGAATGCCCTGCTTTAAATTACCCCCTGTTGCAGTCAGAATCTTTTCGGCCTTAAAAAATACACCGCTTCCAATAACGATGCCTACAACCATCGCGATGGCTGTAAATAACCCATATTTTTTTTCTAATTTTGCTTCCATAGTTCAACTGTTCCTGCTTTTCTATAGTATTGTTTGTGAGGAAAATACATTTTATTTTATCATACAATTAATTACAAATCAGCAAGATTTTATTACCAGACGCAAGTTTTTTTACAGGTGGAAAATCTTTATGGAACAGCTGGATTAATTATCCTTTTTCTACTTTCACATCCGGAGAAAATGCGTCAGGAAACTGCTTCCGGTATTTTGGCTGTTCGGACAAATCAATGAGATAATCATAGGCTTTTCTTTTCCCGGAATCTGTCAAAGTGAAGTATAGCTTCGCCATGGCAATGATCTTTTTCATGTCGTCCGGGTGAGCGTGCTGGATAACAGTTTCCAGCTCAGTATCTGTGTGGTAACCCTTACCGTCATCTTCCCTGAAAAAGCTTTCGCCGGCTGTATCTAATGATCCATGCACCCAGCCGGAATGCTGATATTCTGCACACTCATCCTGCCATCCCATTAAATAGGCAGGAGTGGTTTTCAGTATGCCCGCCAGTTTTTCTAAAACATTAGCGGGAACCTTCCCGATGTGTCCGTTCTCATATCTGAAAATCGTAGACCTTGAAACGCCTAACCGGGCGGCTACATCGTCTGCGCTCATCTCTAATTGAGTTCTTCTTTCCTTTATTCTCTGGCCAGTGACTGACATGTTCATACCTCCTGAATGTTTCTTATGGGTATCATATCATCAATGTTGCAAAAATGCAACGACAACAGATGCATTTTTGCGATTTGCATATTGACTTTTCAATTTCTATGAGCTATTCTTATATTACAATAGTAGCATTAATGCAACTGGAAAGGGGTGTATTATTTGAATATACAAATGTTAAAAGAGAAGATGGCAGAGTCAGCATTGACTCAGGAAGCGATTGCAGATGCCATCGGAGTAAGCAGATGTACATTTTATCGTAAGATGAAGAGGAAAGGCAATACATTTACGGTAGAAGAGATGAACAAAATTATGAAGATGATCCCGCTGACTAAGGAAGAGGCTGCAAGAATTTTTTTTGCCCGGTAAGTTGCATTTATGCGACTGATAAGGTATGGAAAGGGGGAGGTTTTCATAATTATCTCACTTGACTCAGATATAATAGAGAATCTGACAAAGACGGAACTGGAAATTATTAATTTTATCAACAGCCATGAGAATACTCTTCATGCAATGTCTATTGTTGATATTGCATTTGATACTTATTCTTCACCCTCTACGGTATCAAGAGCCATCCGTAAGTGCGGCCTGAATGGATTTAATGAATTAAGGTACCGTTCCGGGAATAAGGCGAGAAGTGAAGAGATTCAGAGCATGAATGAACTTTTTAATAAAACACTCATTGAGGCTCAGGCTGTACATGAACGGATTTCACTGACGGATATTCTGGCAGTCATTCAGTGTTTAAAGGAGGCACATCAGATATCAGTGTTTGCCAGAGGCCTTACCACCTATGTGGGTCAGGAGTTTTCATTGAAATTACAGCTTTTGGATTATGATGTTTTCTTTACGGATGATCCCAATATTATGCAGGTAAAGGCTTCGAAGCTGAAAGAGCGGGATGTTCTGTTTATTTTATCTTTGAACGGACAGACTCCGGAGCTGGTTTCTTCGGCTGTAACAGCCCACCAGAAGGGGAACTGCGTAATTTCATGCTGCTGCAATCCTAAGTCCAGGTTACTGTCATGCAGTAAGATTTCTCTGGTCGGGTTTAAGCATTCTCATCAGGCTATTAAGGAATTTGAGGTTTCTTCGAGGATTCCCCTGTATATGATCTGCAGAATTATCATAGATTATATGTCAACTTATTCCTGACCGGTTACATAGACGCTGGAGCACCTGATTTTCTGGTATTCCAGCGTATTTTATTGGAAATGCAGCCCTGTGGCCTGGTATAGAACGCTCCGGGAGCCGGGTACAGCAGTTTTCAGAAACTGAAAAGATTTTCACCGCTACCTTCTCTATAATAGCAGATAAGCAGGGGTTTTCATAGAAAAGAGAGGTGGAATAAGGTGATCTATACATTGACAGCAAATCCGGCGATTGATATGAATATCTCGTCTTATGGAATTATGGGAAAGGTGGTGAACCGTACTTTTGATGCAGTATATACACCCAACGGAAAGGGCTTAAATGTCAGCTACTGTCTGAAGCGGTTTCAGACCCAGTCCGCTGTTCTTGGCTTTTTCGGCGGATTTTCCGGGAAGTATATTGTTGATGAGACCCGGAAACGGGGGCTTAAAGTATATCCGGTCTGGGTGGAAGATACAACCAGAATCAATATTTTTTTAAATGACGGAACCGAAGAGTATAAGTTTGTAAATGAAGGTTCCTATGTTTCATCAAAGAAGCAGAAAAATTTATGCAGACTGATGGAGACACTTAACGATATGGATACGTTAATTATCAGCGGAAGCCTTCCAAAAGGACTTAAAGATACTTTTTACGATGAGGTAATGGAGATCTGCAGAAAGAAGCAGACGGCTGTTATTCTGGATATCAGTTCTACCTGTTTGAAAGATTTAATAGGCTGCCGCCCATATCTGATTAAACCCAATGACGAAGAGATTAAGGATATCTTTGGAATTGTAATGAGGGATGAAGCAGATGTAACGGATGTGCTTAAGGATCTCCATGAAAGCGGTGCCAGAAACATCCTTCTGACTTTAGGCGAACGGGGGTCCTACTTTTATAACGGCAGTGAGCTGTACCATGCAGGAACTAAGAAAATTCAGCTGGTAAGCTCAGCCTGTGCCGGTGATGCGGCACTTGCAGGATTTTTAAGTATATGGCTGAAGCAGCCATATGAGATTGAGAGTGCATTAAGGCGGTCCGCAGCGGTAGGCGCCAATGTGGCGGAGAGCAGCGGACTGGGTATCATGGATAAAGTTGATAACTATGCAAAAGAGATTATTGTGAGAAAGGTGGAGGGAGTATGAAGTTACTTGGAGTTACAGGCTGCCCTACGGGAATCGCCCATACGTTTATGGCTGAGAAGGCCTTAAAAGAAGCGGCTGGAAAACTGGGGTGTCAGATCAAAGTGGAAACCAACGGGGCTATCGGGGTTGAAAATGCATTAACTGAGGCAGATATCAAGGCAGCAGATGCAATTATTGTTGCCAGTGATAAAAGTGTGGATTTAGAGCGCTTTAACGGCAAGCCGGTTCTGGAGGTATCGGTGGGAGACGGAGTCAGTAAGGCGGAGGAACTGGTAAAAGCATGTCTGGAGGGAAACGTGCCGGTCAGAAGGGGAACCGCGATTCATAATCTGAATCCCGGTCAGAACCAAAATACTGCCCGTCAGATCTATAAGCATCTGATGAACGGTGTCTCCCATATGCTTCCGCTTGTGGTAGCGGGAGGTGTCCTGACGGCTATTTCTTTTTTATGGGGCATTTATTCCTTTGATCCAACTTCGGATCAGTATAATGCAGTTGCCGCGATGATCAAGTCAGTAGGCGGTTACTCCATGGGACTGATGGTTACAGTCCTCAGCGGTTTTATTGCCCAGTCCATCGGCGGGCGCCCGGGGCTCCTGGCCGGTCTGGTGGGAGGTGCCATTGCAGCTGGTACTGATGCGGGATTTCTTGGAGGTATTGTCGCCGGATTTTTATCGGGATACCTTTCCCAGGGTGTTGTCAGTTCCCTAAGAAGACTTCCGAGACAGCTGGAAGGGTTGAAATCTATTTTTATTGTACCGATCGTCACCATTGGAGGTGTAGGCATCCTGATGATGCTCTTTGCCCAGCCCTGTGCAGCGCTTAACCAGTGGATGATGGCGGCATTGTCAAAGATACAGAATACCAGTCCGGTTCTCCTTGGAATTGTTATTGGCTGCATGTGTGGATTTGATATGGGAGGGCCGGTTAATAAAGCCGCTTATGTAACAGGAACCGTTCTTCTTGGACAGGGAAATTACTATTTTATGGCAGGTGTTTCCGCTGCCTGCATCACGCCTCCTCTGGTTCTGGCCATTGCAGCCACCCTTAAGAAAAACCGGTTTTCCCAGGACGACCGGACGGCTGCACTGGTTAATTATGTTCTGGGTTTCACTCATATAACGGAGGGGGCGATTCCCTTTGCGGCAAAGAATCCGTTAAAAGTAATTCCGATTCTTATGTTAAGTTCCTCTATTTCGGCTGTTTCCACTTATCTGATGAAGATCGAAGTGCCGGCGCCTCATGGAGGTTTCCTGATTCTTGGTCTGGTGAATAAGCCGGCTGCCTGGGTTCTTTGTATTCTTCTTGGTTCTTTTATTGGGGCAGTTCTTTACATTTTTGTGACTCCGGTTGCAAAAAAAGATACGTCTGGGTGGAAAGCTGATGATAATATCTTACCGGATTCATTACTGAAAGAAGAGACAATATGCCTCTCTCTTGTAAATACCGGGAAGGAGGAGGCCATCGATGAGATGGTGGCAATGCTTTATGCAGATGGTGTTCTGCAGGATGCAGAGGTATTTAAAAACGAGATTATGAAGAGGGAAGAGATCTCTTCTACGGCATTTGGCAGCGGCATTGCAATACCCCATGGAAAATCACAGTCGGTTCGAGTGCCAAGAGTCGCTGTCGGAATATCAAAGAATGGAATATCTTTTGATTCTTCAGACGGAGAACCGGTATATGCCGTTTTCATGATTGCTGTGGGAGAGAAAGAAGATGATGTGCATTTAAAGCTGCTCTCTGCTCTTTCCAAAAAGCTCATGGAACCCGGATTTCTGTCCAGGCTGAAAGAATGTACACAAAAGGATCAGATTATACAGCTGATTACAGAAGAATAGGAGAAAGAAGATGCCATTAGTTACTTCGAAAGAAATGCTGCTTGATGCTCAGAAAGGCAATTATGCTGTGGGTGCCTTTAATGTGGAAAATATGGAAATGGTCATGGCAGTCGTGGAGGCTGCGCAGGAGATGCAGTCGCCTGTTATTTTACAGACCACACCTTCCACCGTTAAATATGCCGGTTTAAATCTCTATTATGCCAATGTAAAGGCAGCGGCTGAGAGAGCTTCTGTCCCTGTCGCCCTGCATCTGGATCATGGAGACAGTTTTGAACTGGCAGTCCAGGCACTGAGGGAAGGGTATACATCAATTATGATTGATGGCTCACATCTGCCATTGGGCGGGAATACCAAATTGGTCAGACGGGTTGTGGAAGCATGTCACCCCTGCAAAGTTCCGGTTGAAGCGGAGTTAGGCTGTGTCGGAGGGAAAGAAGATGATCTGGTAAATCACTGTGCCGGACTCACTGAGCCGGAGCAGGCAGTGGAATTTGTCCAGCAGACCGGTATTGATTTTCTGGCAGTAGCAATTGGAACAGCACACGGAGTATATAAAGGAACTCCCCGCATCCGTCTGGATCTTTTAAGTGAAATTAAAAAAAGAGTCTTTATTCCCCTGGTGCTTCACGGTACATCAGGTGTAGAGGATGATGTGGTGAGAAGCTGTATTCAGGAAGGAATCTGTAAGGTGAATTATGCAACCGATCTGAGGATTGCGTTCAGTGACGGGGTAAAACGGATTCTCAATGAAGATAAATCAGTCATAGACCCGAAGATTTACGGAAAAATGGGAAAAGAGCTGGTAAAGCGATATGTGCAGGATAAGATCTGGGTTTGTAAAAGCAGCGGAAGAGGATTTTAAACAGCAAACACGGGAAAAGAAAACCAGAAAGAATAATTACGGGTACTGTCTATATAATGGTAGAAATAGAAGGAATCCAGACCATTGCTGGTAAGGGGGAAGCATGATATTATCTGATGATCTGATCTGCGAGGGGTATACAATAGAACCGGTCGGGGAAGGCGACTCTGACCAGTATATGAAAATAAGAAAAGACTTCTTAAAACCATTTGTGGATCAGTATTACGGCGGCTGGGTTGAAGAGATACAGATGATCATTGCCAACGACTTGTTTCATAGAACAAGGAAAGATGCCAGCTTTTTGAAAATATTAAAGAGTGGGGAGACCATAGGATTCTTAGCTTATAAGGAACAGCCGGACCAGATCACCGATATCTCTGTTATCATGTCTGAGTCTGGTCAGGAGATAGAGCTATTGGGAGAGTTTCTTCATTTTATCACCCGGTTATCCGACCGGACTAAGAAACCTGTTTTGTTAACGGTGTATCAGTCAGCTCCTTTTGCAGATTTATACCTGGAACACGGATTTACCATTTATGGCACGTCAAGAACCCATTACCTCATGAGCTATAACATAGAGGATACCAGCGGCATGGGAGATTACAAGAACCGGATCTATGCCGCTGGTATCGGGAAAGATTCATAAAATCAGGTATAAGAAGCTTTCCCGGAATAAGGCATTAAGATCAGCTTACCTGTGAACAAAAGGATAGCGGCCATAGTTAGAACGGAAATACTGAGATTACCAGATTCAGCAGTGTTCATATAAGTTCGTGTATCAAACCGGATTATAGTCAGACCTGATAATATAGGATACAGGCTGCGGAGCGTGACGTCTTTTATAAACATAGAGCTGTATCCGAATAGAAAGGATACAACAACACCGCCCATAAAGGCGTCGCGTTTTCTGCAGGTGAAAGCAATAATGGGGAGTACTGAAATATATGTACAGATGGAAATGCCGGTCATCTGCAGAAAGCTGTTCCGTAATACGGTGGGATTAAGTCCGTTTATCCCGGTTATGAAACCCACGATTAGTGTTACAATAAAACTGTAAAAACCAAATAATATACTTATTATGCCCATCACAATCAGCTTTCCCAATACCAGTTTATGAAAACTGATTGGTATGGTAAAAATGTTTTTTAATGTATCGTCTTTATATTCACGGTTAATTAGAAAGCCTCCAATCAGGGTGAAGATTACAGGCATGAAAGTTGTAGCACTATTCCAGATGGTATGATTGAAAAGAACGGTGAAGTTAAAATCCTGTATCTGTGCTTCAGGAATCGTGACTGTCTGAGTGAATACAGAAAGGATAGCGGGAAAAGCCATGCCGATCATACCAATAAGTAAAACATAGAAACGTCTTAATTTCATAAATTCGGTTCTTATAATACAAATCATGAGGTAATGCCCTTTCTTAATATTCTCTGCCGCTATAGATCCGGATCATGCAAACAATACAAATTATGGCTTCAAGAAGAAGGATAGAAAAGCACTCGGATGTAGAGGCAAAATATTGACTGAAACGTTGATAAAATGCAGTCTGAACGTCTCCTGACGGTGTGTAAAACTGATAGAGCCACCGAAAGATCATGGGGACAGGCATAAGTGTTCCGGTATGAAATCCTATGGGCTGCATCATGATATGATCGCTGAAATGCATGGTATAGTTTAAAAGCGTATAGAAAAAAACAATGATAACGGATAGAATAGAACTTTTATTAAACCAGACCACCAGTACAATGCAGGGAAGGGAAGCAGCCCACATCAGCATGCCGGTTGATGCGGTCAGATAAAATTGAAAAAGTGGCTGAACCACGGGGATATCCTGGGAAACAGCATAAATAGTGCTGATGAAAAAACCTGTAATTTGAAATGCAATTGAAAATATCAGTAATACCAGCAGTTTAACAAGCACCAGTTTTATTTTTGAAACGGGAATACAGAGCAGATTTTTAAGTGTGTTGTTTTCCAGTTCTGCGAAAAATAAGTTCACAGCCAGGATAATGAGCAGAGGCATTAAAAATAAAAAAGCATTGTCCTCCCTGACTCCGGATTGGATATCTGCAAAATCTGGTTCAGCCAGAATTGCTGCATTAAAAAAAGGAAAAATAAAGGCGGCCAGTATTCCCAGTGTAAAAATCCGCTTCCTTTTAAATTTTAAAAATTCTGCATAGACAAGATTAACCAATTCCCGCACCTCCTGTTATACGCCTGAAGTAATCCTCCAGAGTGTCTTCACAGGTATGTACTTCAGAAACCTCTATACCATTTTCTATTAATGTGCGGTTTATTAAAGCCGCAGAAAGCTGTTTTTCATACACACGTATGCTATGGTCCTTTTCTGCCGTAAAGTTTTCTGTGTTAAAATTCATTTCCAGGATTCTGGCAGCCTGAGAAGTATCTGAAACTATAAAATGCATGTATTTGCTGTTTTTTTCTTCCAGTTCAGAAAGACTTTCTTCCTCCAGCAAAACACCATGGTCGATAATTCCGATGTCATCTGCAAGTAAAGATATTTCTGACAGGATGTGGCTGGATATTAATATTGTTTTCTTTTTTAAGTGGCAAAGATCCCGGATAAAAGAACGCATTTCAGCAATTCCGATGGGGTCAAGACCATTAATCGGCTCGTCTAAAATTAACAGCTCCGGATCATGCATAATTGCAAGGGCAATGGCGAGACGCTGTTTCATTCCCAGCGAGTATTGAGAAAACAGCTTTTTGTCATGATAAGGCAGTCCTACAATTTCCAGAGCACTTTGAACTGCGTTGCGCGTTGGGGTTCCTCTAAGCAGTGCGAAAATTTTTAAATTTTCCGTCCCGGTCAAATTTGGATAAAATCCAGGTGCTTCTATCAGACTTCCGATGCGGGGCAATATTTTTTTGGCATCCTCTTTTATATTTTTTCCAAATATCCGTATTTCTCCCGATGAGGGGGTTATTAAGTTCAGAAGCAGTTTCATTGTTGTGGTCTTACCGGCTCCGTTGCGGCCAAGCAGTCCATAAATGCGCCCTTGCTTTACATGCAGGTTTAAGTTGTTAACGCTTTTTTGATCTCCATATTGTTTTGTAAGATTTTTCGTTTCAATGATCAATTCACCCAATTCAAAAAACCTCCTCTCTCATTGAAATTATTCTAATACCGGAACCTTGCATAAACCTTGCCGCTGCCTTGCAATAACCTTGCAATCAGTCTGGGGCAGCTGGAAAACAAATAATAAAAGCGGTATCATGATCTGACTTACTCTTTACATCAATCCAGCCATTCATTTTTTCAGTCAGCTGTCTCGCAATTGATAATCCCAACCCACTGCCTTTGTCAGAACGTTCTTTATCGCACTTATATAACCGTTCAAAGATATGCGGTAAGTCAGCCGGGTCAATTCCAATTCCATTGTCTTCAATTTGAATTGTAATATCGGATTGTTTTTTTGATATCTGTATTGTTATTTTTGATGCATGACTGTGCTTTATAACATTTTGAATAAGATTGTTGATAATCCGTTCATAACCATCAGGGTCGGCATGAATGAAAACCGGTTTTTCCGGGATATCTATTTCATACTGGATCTGATTTTCTTCAAAGACAGGTATCCAGTTTATCAGTATATTCCGTGTCAGTTCTGCAAGCTGGATTTTTTCTGAAGATAAAGTGAATTCGTTGGAGTTTAACTTAAACCAGTCAAACAAAAGATCAATATATTCCTTAAGACTGTACGCTTTTAACCTTGCCGTCTCAATATAGTTTACATGCTCCTCCGGACCGGCGATGCCCCTGTGCACCGCATCTAAATACCCAATCAGAGTAGTAAGCGGAGTTCGTACATCATGGGAAAGGCTGGTCACAAGCTGGCGGTTTGCTTCATCTGCTGCTTTAAGTTTATAGATCTGTTCCTCGTAGCAATAAACAATTCCATTTAATTTGTAGGAAAGCTCTGCAGTCAGATCATTACGGGGAGCCAGAATTTTTCGGTTCCCGTTCCCAGCCTGTATATCTGATAAAGCTTCTGCCATTTCCCGCAGCTGCCTCCTGACCGCTGTTAACTGAGTAAGCCAGACCGTTCCGCTAAGGACTGATATACATAAAAGGAAGCTTAGAACGAATGTCAATGCCAACGCTTACACCTCCTTATTAAAGCGGTAACCAATTCCTTTGATTGTCTGAATATAGAAAGGCGCTCCCGGATCCGGTTCAATCTTTTTCCGAAGCCGGCTTATAATGGCCATGATATTGCTGTCATCGTAAACATACGTTTCTTTCCAGACCTCTTCATATATCTGCTGTTTTGTTAATATTCTGCCCTGGTTTTTTGCACAGAAAAGTAAAACATCAAACTCTTTTGGCGGTAAATCAAAGGTTCCATTTTTGGTCGTTACACTTCGGCTGTCAAAGTCTATACTCAATCCTTCATATATAAGCGGACGGTAACCGTTTCCTGCTCCATTAAAACGGGTGTATCTGCGGATTAGTGATATAATCCGGGCAATTAATTCTTCCATATTAAAAGGTTTTGTCAGATAATCATCGGCACCGGAGCGGAGACCGTAAATTTTTGAGGTGGTGTCATCTTTGGAAGTCAGCATGAGAATTGGAATATTACTTTTGCTGCGGATTTTCTCCAGCGTCTGGAATCCATCAAGTCCAGGCATCATCACATCCAGAAGAATGAGGTGATATTCCTTTTTTTCAAGCATTGCCAGTCCAGCCATGCCGGATTGGCAGTAATCTGCGTTTATTGCTTCTTTAGCAGCACATTCTTTAATTAAAGTACACAAATCTCTGTCATCGTCAATTATTAAAATATGGCAGTCCAAATTTATCCCCCTTATACGAACCGTTTTACTAAAATGGATATTCATGGTTTAAGTGTAAGCGCAGAAATGGATAAATTCAAGAGAATTGATTTTATAATATAAATAAAATCCTCCCCCGGCAGAGCGGGGGAGGGGTATATAAGTCATTTTTGTTGTACGGATTAACCGCGGCTCTAAATAATTACCGGCTGAATCTGCCTTCCATCAAGCGCATATTCCAGAGTTTTACAGATCAGTTCCGTGCGGGCAATCATGGAATTCGGTTTCTTTACAGGATTATCCTGGCCGAAGGGTACAAAATAAATATTCTTCACATTGTAAAGAATACCGATATTTTTGAAATTCATTCCAAGAGCATCATTTGTGGAAAGGGAGATAACCAGGGGTTTTTCGTTCCTTAAATGTGCTTTTGCAGCCATGAGAACCGGTGAGTCGGTAATTCCATTTGCCAGCTTTGCCAGCGTATTGCCGGTGCAGGGGGCAATAAGAAGGATATCTAAATATCCTTTGGGGCCGATGGGTTCGGCTTCCTCCAGCCGGAGAATAGGCTTATTACCGGCTATTTCAGTAATCCGGTCCATAAATTCTTTCGTGCTGCCAAATCGGGAATCTGTAGTCTGGACATTGGACGAAAAAATGGGATAGATATCGGCTCCCTGTTCTGCCAGAACCTTGATTTCTTCTTCTATTTTGTCAAAAGTACAAAAGGACCCGGTAATTGCCAGGCCAACTTTCTTTCCTTCCAGTTTCATATTGCACTCCTTTGCCTAGACAGTTTGAGATAAACAGGTGAGAATCGCTTCATACAGAATTTTCGCTGAGGTTTCGGGAGCATAGATTCCAGGGAGGCCAAGGCATAGCTTTGCACGGATTCCCTGCTGTCTGCAGGCTTCAAAATCCACACCACCGGGGGCAGAGGCAATATCAATAATGACTGCCTGCCGCGCTGCCAGAAAGACAAGCTCCTCATCGATGATCAGTGCTGGTATGGTGTTGAAGATATAGTCGTAGCTGCCTATTTCTTTTTTTAAATCACTTAGTAAAACAGTCTGAAAACCCATGGCTGAAGCAAGGGCCAGCTGGTTTGCTCTTCTTCCCGCGATGGTGATAGTAAGGTCAAGGCCTTTTAGCTTAAGTGCCAGGGTTTTGGCACATCTTCCGAAGCCGGTAATCAGGCATTTACTCTGGTGGAGGCAGCCGGGGCTTAACCGGATGGCTTCCGCGACAGCGCCTTCTGCAGTTGCAATGGTGTTTTTTATGGTGACATCTTCCATATCCATATAGTCGAAGCAGCTAATTTCATTTTTTCTGGCATAATCTTTTACGTATGCCGGAATGCTGCCTCCAAACAGGATATGGCCGGAGGTAAGATGGCTTAAGAGATTGCCAATTCCAAGGTCGTTCATTTCATGGTCAGAAAAAAGGCTGATTTTATCCTTGGTGAACGGTATGGGACAGAGAATAATATCGCAGCTTTCCATGGCTTCCTTCAGTGAGAAGTCCGGATCATCTCCGTCAGAATGAAGAACATTAAAAAAGCCGTTTTCAGTTAAAATGCGGCTTAAATAAAGCTGTCTTGAGTCGCCGCCTAATAGAAGAAATTTATGCATACGGTCATCACTCCTTATACTGGTTTATATGATAAAAAAAATGATTTGTGTATGGTACCAACCGGGAATGTTTGTCATATTTTTGTTAGTATGAACCTATTTTTTAGGAATGAATGTCTATGAATGATGGGATTTTTAAAGGCTCTGCTGCAGCCATTGTCACCCCCATGGACCAACATGGGAATTTGGATCTTACGGCTATGGAACGGCTGTTGAAATTTCAGCTGGAAAATGGTACAGACGCGATTGTTGTAAACGGAACGACAGGAGAATCCTCTACTCTGGAAGAGAAGGAAAAGACTGAGCTGCTGGAATTTGTGGTGCATTATGTTAATCACAGGGTACCTGTAATAATGGGAACGGGAAGCAATTCCACGTCAAATTCCGTGAGGCTCTCCAGGAAGGCACAATCATTGGGAGCATCAGCGCTTTTGCTGGTCACACCGTACTATAACAAAACATCCCAGCATGGACTGGTGGAGCATTTTAATACCATAGCGGACCGCGTGGATATTCCCATAATCCTGTATAACGTACCCACGCGAACAGGGGTTAATATTGAACCGGAGACCTATTTAAAGCTTTCAAAGCACCCCAATATAAGGGCGGCTAAAGAGGCAGGGGGGAATATCTCCCATATCGCAAAAGTGGCGGCCCTGTGCGGGGACCGGCTGGATCTGTACTCAGGAAATGATGATCAGACTGTACCGATTATGTCTCTTGGGGGAAAAGGAGTGATCTCAGTCCTGGCAAATATCATGCCTCTTCAGATGCACACAATGTGTGAACTGTTTTTTGAAGGACAGATTAAAAAGAGCAGGGATATGCAGCTGGAGCTGCTGCGGATCATGAATGCCATGTTTATGGATGTGAACCCTGTTCCTGTGAAAGCGGCGTTGTCCTTACTGGGACTGTGCGAGGAGAAATACAGGCTGCCTCTGGTTCCGCTGAAAGAAACGGATAAAGAAAAATTAAGAGAGATCATGGAATCTTATTTCCTGATACAATCTTAATATAGGAAAGCGGGACGGTTGAGATAAAACAGACCGTCCTGCTGATTTTTAATTAGAAAATTAATCCATTTCCTTATATTATTAATTGATATTTTTAGCAGTTGCGATCCAGAAAGCCCCATGCTATATTATAGTATAATTATGGGGAGAAAGGATGTCTATGATAAACAAGAGAAAAAAACGCATATTTACAAAACTGCTCTTTGGGATTTCAGCTCCAGTCATAGTAATTTTAATTTTATCAGGATTTCTTATTACTATGCAGGTTGGAAAGAGCATGGAACATCAGTCTACGGAAAATCTTAATTCGGCATCCTTAGCTGCGGCAAACCAGGTGGATTCGTTTCTGACTTTTTACCTGGCGGAGATGAAGAGTGCGGCAGCGAGCCAGCAGGTGGAATCGTATTTAAAGAATGCCACCGGAAAAGTGAGAATGCCGGACAGTGAGGGATATCCGGAGATTAAGAAAACGCTTGATAAGCTGCAGGCGACAGATAAGGATAACATTCTCGCTGCATGGATCGCAGATCTGGATTTAAGCCAGGTAACACAGTCGGACAACTTCACATCGGATGATGGCTGGGATATCTCAGGAAGGCCCTGGTACCGGGCCATGGAGCTGGATCACCCTATATTGACGGAGCCCTATGTGGATGCCAGTACAGGAGGAGTCATTGTCAGTGCAGTCTGCGGAGTTTTTGACAGCAGCACCGGAAAACCCCTTGGTGTGATGGGACTGGATATTAAGCTGTCCCAGCTTGTCACAATCATGAGTGATTACAAGATCGGAACAGATGGATTTGTGGTTCTGGCTACAGAGGGTGGACAAATCGTATATCATCCGAACAATGATATCATTCAGAAGAACGTTACGGAAACGGACATGTCTGATAATATAAAACAGGCGATAACCGGACAGGCAGCAGGCAGCTATGAGTATACGATGAATAAGGAAGAGTATTTTGGGGCTGTAAACCGGGTTGGGGACTCCGGCTGGCTTGTACTTTCAAGTATTCCAAAGTCAGAATTGCTTGCTTCCCGTATGGCTGTGACTGCAACAATTACAACTGTCTTCCTGCTGGGATCGGTATTGCTTGTATTATTAATTATCCTCATTTCCAGGGGCATGACGAAACCGCTTAGAAAACTGTCTTATGTTGCAGAACAGATTGCAGAAGGCAGGCTGGATCTTGCCATGGAGAACTTTGATAATGATGAAATTGGTATGGTTGCTGCTTCCTTGGGCAATACAGTATTGCAGCTGAGAGATTATGTAAACTATATTGATGAAATTACTTCTGTTCTCAATCAGATTGCAGACAGGAATCTGGTGTTCCAGCTGGAATACGATTATAAAGGGAATTTTGAAAAGGTGAAGAATGCCCTGCTTAAAATCCGCAGTACACTGACCGTAACGATGGAAAGGATAGTATCTGCTTCGGATCAGGTCGCTTATGGATCGCAGAACATATCCGCCAGCTCACAGGCTCTTGCCCAGGGGGCAACAGAGCAGGCCAGTGCGGTAGAAGAACTGGCTGCTACCATCAATGATATCTCCCATAATATTGATAAGAATGCCCAGGATTCCACCAGTGCCAATGCGCAGGCGGTTGCCGCCACCGGAGAGCTGGAGACCAGCAGCAGACATATGGAAGCTCTGGTTACTGCCATGGAGGAAATCAGTGAAAATTCCAGGGAGATCAGCAAAATTATAAGAACCATAGAAGATATTGCGTTCCAGACTAATATTCTGGCACTGAATGCGGCTGTGGAAGCGGCGCGTGCAGGAGAAGCGGGAAAAGGATTTGCTGTTGTAGCCGATGAAGTCCGCAACCTGGCGTCAAAAAGTTCGGAAGCGGCTCAGAATACCACACATCTCATTGAAGGTTCGATTCAGTCCGTTATGAATGGCTCCAGTCTGGTGAAGGACGCCGCAGAATCCCTGTCAACAGCGGTAGAGAGCACCCGTTCTGTTTCCGAGATGATTGAACGGATCTCGGAAGCTTCTGTGAGGCAGTCTGAAGCAATCCGCCAGGTCACTGCAGGTATCGATCAGATCTCAGCAGTGGTACAGAATAACTCAGCAACAGCAGAGGAAAGTGCAGCTGCAAGCAAAGAACTGTCTGATATGGCAATTGCATTAAAAGAACTGGTAGATGAATTTCAATTAGACCAGCATTAAAATAAGAGGTTGTCGGAAACTAACAGATTATGGTTAGTTTTTGACGGCCTCTTGTTTGCTTTTTTAAGTATCGGTCAGGCGGTTTTTTGATCTACCAGAAAGGCGGATAACGATTCCAGAACCTCATCATGGCTGTTGTTGTAAATGATCAGTTCCAGATCGGTGTCTGAACAGAGTGTCATAATACCCAAAATGGATTTGGCATCGATGATAATACTGCCTCTGCAGATGTCCATATCACAATCAAACTGGTTCGCTGTCTTTACAAATGCAGTTGCTTCTTCAAGGTTAGTTAAACGTATCGGATATTTTTTCATATGTCGTACCTCTTGCGGATTGTTATGATTGTATTAAAATGAATACATCACTAGATTATAGGATCTGTTTGATAAATAAACTATGTCCAAATTTGTATAAAAACCGTCTTTTCTTGCAAATACTGCAAAAAAGGTGATATAATGAACCGGGGGAAGGGCATGTGAGTCTGCCGTTTGGAGGTTAATATGGATGAAGAACTTCTGAAATTTTTAAGGAACACATCGGAAGAAAAAAACGGTATTATCAAAGATGCATCTTCAATTTTATCATATTGTATAAAAGAAGGGAAAAGTAATGTAGTGGATAAGGATCTTGTTATTGAATCCGGGAGGCTGATGGATCTTTACTGCCAGCCGCCGCATATAGCGATTCCTGATCACAGCCACAATTATGTGGAACTGGTTTATATGTACAGCGGTTCCACCACTCAGGTAATTAATAAAACCAAACGAATTGTACTGGAGACTTATGATCTCCTTCTTTTAAGGCAGGGCACCAGCCATGCGATTGAGCCTGCAGGCGAGGGTGACATAGCGGTTCATTTTTTCCTCATGCCGGAGTTTTTTTCCCACCCGTCTTTAATTACGGAGGATGGAAGCATTTTGAGACATTTTATTGCAGGTGCGTTGTCGGAAAATCATTCGGTAGCGGATTATCTCCATTTCCGGCTCCAGGACATCCTGCCCGCCAGGAATCTTCTGGAGAATATGATCTGGTCTCTTATGGTGGAGAAAAAGTGCAGACAGGAGATTAATCAGGCGACGATGTCCATGCTGATTATGGAACTGCTTCATGATGCGGATAAGGTGGAATCCCATGATGTGATTCAGTATGAGGAGCAGATTGCCTTAACTGCATACCAGTATCTGGAAAGTCATTATTCCACTGCCACATTGGAGGAATTCTCCTTAAAGGTCATGCAGCCGTCCTATTATGTAAGCCGCCTGTTTAAGAGGTATTATCAGATGACGTTTACTGAATGCCTACAGCTGATCCGGCTTTGCAGGGCTGCTAACTGCCTGACTGCATCCTGTAAACCTGTAGAAGAAATTATACAGGAAATCGGATATGAAAACAGCAGTTATTTTCATCGCCTGTTTAAAGAACGTTATGGTCTGACACCGAAACAGTACCGGGATAAGTTCAGGAATTAATTCTGAAAAGATTATGAAATATCCGTTCATAACATTGACTTTGGCTGGATAGCTTATTATAGTTAAGTCAAAGAAAAGGGGCGATACTATAGCATGAATCAAATGAGAGATCAGTTTATAAGGTTTATGACAGGAAGATATGGCGCTGATAAGCTGGGACGGTTTTTAACAGCAGCAGCATTTGTTTTATTTGTAGCAGGCCTGTTTATACGCAATCCCCTGGTGGATTTCATTGCGGTGGCTGTCCTGATATTAAGCTACTACCGTATGTTTTCAAGAAATATCAGGAAACGTTTTGAGGAAAACCAGAAGTTTGAACGCTTTTGTTTTAAAATAACGGAAACATTCCGCAGATTGCGTTTCCGGTTTCAGCAGGGCATGAAGTTTCATATTTACAAATGCCCCGGCTGCGGACAAAAAATCAGGGTACCAAGGGGTAAGGGGAAAATAAAAATCCATTGTCCCAGGTGTAATACTGATTTTATTAAGAAAAGCTAGTGATCAATATAGAAGGGAATAATTATGAATTTACAATTTAAGCCGATAGAGGCAAACGATGTTGAAAAGATAACTCCATTTTATGCCCTGCGGCCAAATAAGACCTGTGATAGCGTATATCTGGATTGTTTTATCTGGAGAGAGTACTATCATGTGAAGTACGCAATCAGCGGCAATAAAGCGCTGCAGTTTTTAATGGAAAAGGATGGCGAGCCATTTACAGCTATGCCTATGTGCCGGGAGGAAGACCTTCCTTATTATTTCAATGAGATGAAAGAATATTTTAATGAGGTTTTAAAAAAGCCTCTCAGGATCTCTCTGGCAGATGAGGCTGCTGTTCAGTATTTGAATCTGGATCCTGATAAGTTTGAGGTAAAAGAGGTTGAGGACTTAAAGGATTATCTTTACGATGCGGAATCATTACGCACACTGGCCGGGAAGAAACTTCACAAAAAGAAAAATCATCTGAATTCCTTTTTAAAGGAATATGATGGAAGATACGAGTACCGGACACTCTGCTGTTCAGACCGGGACAGTGTGGTGGAATTCTTAAATACATGGTGGGAGAACAAGGTGGAAGCCGCGGAGTTTACCCGCCAGCTGGATTTTGAAGTTATGGGAATTCACAATATCTTAAAGAACTGCTCTTTTTTAAATGTAAGAATGGCAGGCGTCTTTATAGACGGAGTATTAAAGGCATTTACCATAGGAAGCTACAACCCATATGAAAAAATGGCTGTTATTCATATCGAAAAAGCCGATCCTAATGTGAAAGGTCTCTACCAGTTTATTAACCAGCAGTTCATAACCCACGCCTATCCGGAAGAGCTGTTACTGGTAAACAGGGAAGATGATGTGGGAATGGAAGGTTTAAGAAAAGCGAAGATGTCTTATTATCCAGTTGATTTTGCAAGAAAATACTCAGTGGTACAGAAGGGTTTCTAAACTATGGTACGGTATTTGAAGCAGGAAGAAAAAAGTGAAAGCCGGGCGTTATGGGAAAAAGTTTTTTCTGAGGATACCAAGAGCTTTCTGGATTATTATTATTCGGACAGAGTCCGGAAGAACAAGATTTTGACTGCATGGAGCGGTGATCAGGCAGCTGCAATGCTCCATCGTAATCCCTATGAGGTGGTAGTGAAAGACCGTATATGGAAGGTGGATTATATTGCGGGAGTGGCTACTGATCCGGCATTCCGTCATCAGGGTTATATGAGAAGGCTGCTTGCCCGGTGCTTTTTGGATATGTATATGGAACGGATGGAATTTTGTTTTTTGGTTCCGGTTGATCCTGCCATCTACCATCCCTTTGATTTTACCTATATCTGCGATCTGCCAAAGCGGGTGCTGAACGAAAAGGGCAGAACCCGGTTAAGCCGCCGTGCTTTTATGGAACGGTCTGATGACTGTAAGGAGGCTGCAAGGTTTGTGGGCCGCCAGCTGGAAAAAAAGTATGAGGTATATGCTCACAGAGATGAGGAGTATTACCGGAATTTATGCAGAGAAGTAAGAAGCGACAGCGGAGATATGATTCTTCTTTTTACCAGAGATGAAAGAGAGAGGCTTGCCGGAGTCTGGGCTTATTACGGAGAGCTTGCAGAAAATCAGAGAGAGCTCATTGTTCTTGGGGATTATGTAAAAGAAGTCGGTAACTTAAGGCCTGCTGTTATGGGACGTATTATTCATCTCGAGCAGTTTGTTAAAGTGATCAGACTGAAAGAGGATTGCCCTGTCAGCGAGATGGAACTGTTTATTGAAGTAAAAGATGATTTTATACGTCAGAACAGCGGTGTATTTCTGTGGAGGATTAAAAAAGACGGCTCTGTTATGACTCCGGTATCAGAGAATAATAAGATAAAACCGCACCTGTTTATGGGAATCAGTGAACTGACTTCCTGGCTTTTTGGATATGAAAAACCGGAGGTTCCGGAAAACCGGCAGACGATGATAGATCGGATAAGACCTTTAAATGGCGTGTTTTTCGATGAAATAACCTGATTTTCAGCTGTTGGAAATCAGTTACGGGCGGATTCAGATGAATCCGCCCCTGCAAGTTGGAGGGTTAAAATCATGAATGAACAAAGTCTGTTAAAGGACTGGATCAATGAAAGCCGCAATATTGTATTTTTCGGCGGTGCAGGGGTATCGACTGAAAGCAGCATTCCTGATTTCAGGGGTGTGGACGGACTTTATCATCAGGAGTATCGGTATCCTCCGGAAACCATCATCAGCCGCAGCTTTTACCGGTCTAATCCTGGTGAGTTTTACCGTTTTTATAAAAACAAGATGCTGTTTCCTGAGGCAAAGCCCAATCCGGCTCATATAGCCCTTGCAAAGCTGGAGGAGATGGGAAAATTAAAGGCAGTTATTACTCAGAATATCGACGGACTTCATCAGGCAGCAGGAAGTAAGAATGTGCTGGAACTTCATGGATCGGTCAGGAGAAACCATTGTACCAGATGTATGAAATTTTTTACACTGGAAGAGCTGCTTTCTTCCATGGGAGAGGATGGGATTCCAAGGTGCAGCTGCAGCGGGCTGATCAAGCCGGATGTGGTGTTATACGAAGAAAGTCTGGACGAAGATGTGCTCAGCCGGTCTGTGGCTTACATCTCTCATGCAGACATGCTTATTGTAGGAGGAACTTCTCTGACGGTCTATCCGGCAGCCGGACTGATTGATTATTACAGAGGAAATAAGATGGTGCTCATTAACAAAACCGTTACCCCGATGGATGACAAAGCGGATCTGGTGATCAGCGGGAGCATCGGGGAAGTGCTCTGCGATGCAGTCGGGGTATGAAGAACGGTCCAGGATTAAAAGGAGAAAAAAACGATGTATCAGGCAGCAGAAAACAGATATAATACTATGAAATATAAGCGTTGCGGAAGAAGTGGGGTCATGCTTCCCATGGTATCTCTGGGGTTATGGCAGAATTTTGGACTGGAGAAGCCATTATCAGAGCAGAGAGAAATTCTTTTAAGGGCATTTGACATGGGAATCACCCATTTTGACCTGGCAAACAACTACGGATTTCCAGCTCCTGGAAAGGCAGAAGAGAACTTTGGAATGATTTTAGAGAGTGATCTGCTTCCATACCGGGATGAGCTTATTATTTCGACAAAAGCCGGATACGATATGTGGCCTGGTCCCTATGGAAACTGGGGCTCCAGAAAATATCTGATGTCCAGCCTGGATCAGAGTCTGAAACGTATGGGCCTGGAATATGTAGACATATTCTACCATCACAGACCAGACCCTGAGACTCCTTTAGAGGAGACCATGGGAGCTTTGGCAGATATTGTAAAACAGGGAAAGGCACTTTATGCGGGGATATCCAATTATGGTGAGCAGGAAGCGGTGGAAGCGATTTCCATGTTAAGAGACATGGGAGTGCCGTGCCTCATTGATCAGCCAAGATATAACATGCTGGAACGGGGAGCGGAGAACGGTCTGTTTGGGGCTCTGCTTGAGCAGGGAACCGGCTGTATCTGCTACAGTCCCCTTGCCCAGGGCGCATTGACAAACCGGTATTTAAATGGTATCCCGGATGATTCAAGGGCTGCCAGAAAGGGAACGACCATCGGCGGACGATATCTGACTGAGGAAAGGATGAATCAGATTAAGAGCCTTGATGTGCTGGCTGGAAAGAGAGGCCAGACACTGGCACAGATGGCGCTTTCCTGGGTTCTCCGGGAACCTGCTGTGACATCGGTTTTAATAGGAGCCAGCAGTGTAAAGCAGCTGGAAGATAATGCAGCCTGTCTGGAGAATCTGTCATTTACTGAACAGGAGCTGAAGGAAATTGATATTATATTAAAATAGCGTGTACGGGACAGGTGTATGGTATGATTTATGAAGTTGGAGATGTTGTAAAATTAAAAAAGCAGCATCCATGCGGGAGCCAGGAATGGGAAATCCTGCGTGTTGGGGCGGATTTTCGCTTGAAATGCATGGGCTGTGGTCACATGATTATGGTACCAAGGAAGCTGGTAGAGAAGAATACCAGGGGATTAAAGGGTAAAGATGGACAGCCAAAGTCATAAAATCCTTATAATAAAAGAAAAATGTGCTGAAAGTGGGAAAAGGACTTGCTTTTATCAAAGATTTCCGGTATAATACTGTACCGTGACATATATTAATCCTTGCTCCTGTAACTGAAGGCAGGGGCCAGAGACCACAAGGAGGTAAACAAGCATGAACAAATATGAATTAACCGTTGTTCTGAACGCAAAGCTCGAAGATGAAGAGAGAGCAGCTGCCATGGAAAAAATTAATGGTTACATTACTCGTTTCGGCGGCACTGTAACTGGCGTTGATGAATGGGGTAAGAAGAGATTAGCTTACGAAATTCAGAAAATGAAAGAAGGATTCTACTACTTCATCAAATTTGATGGCGCGTCCACAACACCGAACGATTTAGAAGAAAACGTTCGTATTATGGAGCCGGTTATCAGATACTTATGCGTGAAACAAGAAGCATAATAGATAAAGAAAGCGTGATCGTATGAACAGAGTAATCCTTATGGGCAGATTGACCCGTGATCCAGAAGTAAGATATTCCCAGGGCGAGCGTGCTATGGCCATCGCAAGGTATACCCTTGCTGTTGATCGCAGAAGCCGCAGAAGTCAGGACGGCAATGAGCAGACCGCTGATTTTATCAACTGCGTTGCATTTGACAGAGCAGGCGAGTTTGCAGAGAAGTATTTCCGTCAGGGTATGAGAGTACTGATTTCCGGAAGGATCCAGACTGGAAGTTATACGAATAAAGACGGCGTTAAAGTATATACAACCGATATCGTTGTAGAAGATCAGGAATTCGCAGACAGCAAGGGCGGCGCTCCGGGTGAAGGCGGCGGCTATCAGCCAACCTCCAGACCAGCTCCCTCCAGTGCAATCGGCGATGGATTTATGAATATCCCGGATGGAGTCGAAGACGAAGGACTTCCATTCAACTAAATCTAACAGGAGGTATACCAATGGCATTTAACAGGAATGATAAAGCTGATGGCGCTAAGATGAGAAGAGGCGGCATGCGCAGAAGAAAAAAAGTATGCGTATTCTGCGGCGAGAAGAATGGCGTTATCGATTATAAAGATGTAAATAAATTAAAAAGATACGTGTCTGAAAGAGGAAAAATTCTTCCCAGACGTATCACTGGCAACTGTGCAAAGCATCAGAGAGCACTGACTGTTGCAATCAAGAGAGCTAGACATATCGCTCTTATGCCTTACACTATGGAGTAAATCCTTATTTTATAAGGGTTTGTGAGTTGGGTAAGGGAGTATTACTCAAAATTTACTCAAATCGGGATGATTTTCCCGGGCGGTTTACCGGCTGGGGAAAGAGTTTCGTGATATGGAAAGACTTCGCATGAGAGTGTGGGGTCTTTTTTTGTCGTGTGCCAGTCGTTATTAGGTTGGCTAAGGAGCTCAAGTAATAGAACTCCAGGTGAAAAAATTATTACAATGTCTATGGAAATATATGGATAAAAATGATAAGCTTACACATAAGTAATTTAGATGTTTTAGTTCAAATATCTGTTAGGGGGATTCTATGTCAGTGATTCATGGATTGGAGTGGACCTTTAATACTGAGGCAGAAAAGTATGAAAAAATGCGTCCAGGGTATGTTCCGGAGTTATACGAGGATATTTTTAATTATATTCCAATTAATAAGACAAGTAATGTTGTGGAAGTTGGAATTGGGGGAGGCCAGGCAACTCTGCCGATTTTAAAAACAGGTTGTTACCTGACAGCTGTGGAGTATGGTTCGAATTTAGCTGAATTATGCCGAAAAAAATTTAGGGAATTTCCTAAGTTTTCAATGGTGACGGCAAAGTTTGAGGACTTTGAATGCGATGATAATACATGTGATTTAATATATTCAGCATCGGCGTTTCATTGGATACCAGAGGAGGTTGGATACAAAAAGGTTTTTAATCTGTTAAAAAGCGGTGGTGTTTTTGCCCGTTTTGCCAATCACCCGTATAAAGATAAAGAGAGAGAGGAAATACATGAAGCTATTCAGAAGATTTATTCTGTATATATGCCTGATACTCTAAGTAATGATGAGTACAGTGAAAACGATGCTGAAAAACGTGCTGATTTAGCTGGGAAATATGGCTTTATTGATATAAGTTTCAAATTATATCATAGAACAAGAACATTTACTGCAAAAGAATATACATCTCTTATTGGCACTTATTCTGATCATATTGCAATCGAAGAGTGTACAAGAAGTAAGTTCTTTTCTGAAATTGAATCTGCTATAGATAATTTGGGTGGTAAAATTACTATATATGATACGATTGATTTACAGCTTGCAAGGAAACCGTAGGCTTAATTGTGTATAGGCAGGAAGAAAGGAGCGGGAAAAGAATGATAAAATATATAATTATTTAAAAATTACAGATTGATTCAAAATCTTATAAGTGTGGGGAAATCAGATTAGGGGATAGGCTTATGGACCAGGATATAATTAATTATTATAAAGCATACGACGAAGAAGGAAGGTTGTTTAGAAACAATAGTCATAAGATAGAATGGCTGACCAGTATGCATTATTTAAAGAAATTTATTAAAAAAGAGTCTTTGATATTAGACGGCTGTGCGGGGACAGGAAATTATGCTTTCCCTTTAGCTGAGTTGGGATATAATGTTGTTGCAGGAGATATAGTTCCTGGTAATATTGAGGTTATTAGGAACAAGCAAAAGAATAATCCTGTATTAAAAGATATTTATGTCGGAAGTATGCTGGATCTTACCAGGTTTTGTAACGAAAGTTTTGATGCAGTTTTATGTATGGGGGCATTTTATCATACTGATGATGAGATAAGACCCCGCATAATGAAAGAATGCCTGCGTGTATTAAAACCGGACGGATTGCTGGCTGTTTCTTATATCAATACGATGGCTGGCGTAATTGCCGGGTTGGATGATGGTTTAAAGAACATGGATGAGGTGACAAACTATAAATAG
>NZ_QOHO01000063.1 GCF_003432035.1 Lacrimispora amygdalina | reverse complement strand
GCCGCAAGGCGCACACATAAAGAGGGTATGCTCAGTCAGATTATGAGCCATACCCTCTTTCCTTATTTCTGTAAAAAGTCAACCGCTTTCCACCGTTCCACCTCTGCATCTGTACCAAGAACAAAATGCTGCCCGGCTATATGATGTTTTGAACCTGCCGGATAATCAATTCCCATTCCTTTCATATCATAGGTAAACGACATCCGGCTTCGTTCTGATACAGGATCCGGCTTTGGAATGGCAGACAGCAGAGATCTGGTATAAGGGTGAATCGGTCTGGAAAATATCTCTTCTGTTGTACCCGTTTCCACCATATGCCCCAGATGGAGAACTCCGATTCTGTCTGAAATGTATTTTACCATGGATAAATCGTGAGCGATAAATAATATGGCTGTCTTCGTCTGCTTCTGAAGCTCTTTCATTAAGTTTACTACCTGTGCCTGAATGGAAACATCCAGTGCACTGATGGCCTCATCAGCTATAATCAGTTCCGGTTCCATAATAAGAGCTCTTGCAATCCCGATCCGCTGCCTCTGGCCTCCTGAAAACTGATGGGGATAACGGTTGGCATGTTCCCTGGAAAGGCCCACCATTTCAAGAATCCGGTATACCTTTTCCTCCCTTTCCTCCGGCGTGGAATACATGTGGTGAATATCAATACCCTGAGCAACGATATCCAGAATTTTCTTTCTTGGATTTAAACATGCCATAGGGTCCTGAAAGATCATCTGCATATTGGTTCTTAGATGCTTTGTCTCTTCGGCGGAAAGTTTTCCAGATATCTTAGCCCCCTGAAACCAGACCTCTCCGGAAGTTGGCTCATACAGTCGAATCACAGATCTTCCGATGGTGGACTTTCCGCTCCCCGATTCTCCCACCAGACCAAAGGTTTCTCCAGGATAGATCTGAAAGGATACCCCATCTACAGCTTTTATGGAAAACTTTCTTCCAAGCTTAAAATGCTGCTTTAAATCCCGGACCTCCAATAATGGTTTTTTATTCTCCACTTAGTACCACCTCCTCCCGCATTCTTTTAATCCTTTCCTGTAATGCCTCCGGCATTGGCACATCGGGTGCATTTTCATGAAGAAGCCAGGTTGCTGCATAATGAGTCTGGGTAACCTGAAACATTGGGGGCTCAAGGCGGTAATCTATGTTTAGTGCAAACCGGTTTCTTTCTGCAAATGCATCACCCTCTGTTTTATTTAACAAATTAAAGGGACTTCCGGGAATGGTGTACAGCACCTCATCATCCGTATTTAAATCCGGCATTGCAGATAATAAGCCCCAGGTGTAAGGGTGTTTAGGATCATAAAAGATCTCTTCTGAAAGTCCTTTTTCCACCACTTTTCCCGCATACATAACCGCCACATAATCAGCCACTTTTGCCACAACTCCCAAATCGTGGGTAATATAGATGACAGAGATTCCCGTCTTTTTCTGAATCTCCTTAATCAGCTCCAGGATCTTAGCCTGAATGGTCACATCCAAAGCTGTAGTCGGTTCATCACAGATCAAAACCTCAGGATCACAGGACAGGGCAATTGCAATTACGACTCTCTGCCTCATCCCTCCGGAAAGCTGATGTGGATAGCTCTTCATTCGCTTTTCCGGCTCTGTAATCCCTACCAGATCAAGAAGCCTCACCGCCTTTTCATACGCTTCCTTTTTACTGGTTTTATAATGATAACGCATTCCCTCCATAATCTGACTGCCAATGGGCATGGTAGGATTTAAGGAAGTCATGGGATCCTGAAAGACCATTGCAATCCGTCTTCCGTTTATCCGGCGGCGCATCTCTTTTTTGCTGAATGACAGCAGATTCTCTCTCATCTCCTCCCCCTTCTTACGGGAAGTGAAGTCAATTGTCCCACTTTTTATTTTTCCGTTGCCACTCAATATTCCCATAATCGCCTTCACAGTCACTGATTTACCAGAACCTGATTCCCCAACAATAGCAAGCGTCTCCCCCTGATATAAATCCAGATTGACTCCTCTGATGGCATTTACTTCACCGGCAGAGGTCTGAAAAGAGATGGATAATTCTCTGATTGACAAAACCTTATCTTTGTTCATAATCTGCCTCCTACATCTCTTTCATTTTGGGATCAAACGCATCTCTCAGTCCATCTGCCAGCATGTTAAAACTAAGCATAATAACTGCCAGAACCACCACCGGGGATATGATCATATATGGATGGGTAGTAAAGGACTTAAATGCATCGCTGATCAGTGAACCAAGAGAAGCTAACGGCGCCGGGACACCCAGGCCTATAAACGCCAGGAATGCCTCTGTAAAGATCGCATTTGGAATGGAAAACATGGACATAATGATCAGCTGGCCAAAAATGTTGGGAAGTATTTCTTTGAAAATCAAGTAGAAATCTCCCGCTCCTAATGTCCTGGAAGCAAGTATAAACTCCTGTTCCTTCAGCTTCAGCACCTGGGCTCTTGCGACCCGGTTCATACCTATCCAGCCAGTAATGGCAAGTGCCAGTGTGATGGTTGCAAGCCCAGGTTTCAGCACCAGCATCAAGAGCGTAACAATGACAAGGGTGGGTATTCCATTTAAAATTTCTGCAAACCGCTGCATGGCATTATCCACTGTACCTCCGAAATATCCGCTGATCAGACCGTAACTCATACCAAAGCACATATCAACAAGAACAGCAATCAATGCAATATAGAGAGAAATTCTGGTACCCATAAATGTCCTGGTGAATATATCTC
Source organism: Lacrimispora amygdalina (assembly GCF_003432035.1). GTDB lineage: Bacteria > Bacillota > Clostridia > Lachnospirales > Lachnospiraceae > Lacrimispora > Lacrimispora amygdalina. The sequence continues at coordinate 44,594 of NZ_QOHO01000063.1, read as the reverse complement.
TCCCCAGTACATCCGTACCAAACCAGTAATAAGTATTCTCAAGCCCGGTGGTTTTTTTAGGATCTGTGTACCGGTTCACTGTTACTTTACCAGTGGAGGTACTTATAGTTTCCGAACCATCCAGAATTCCCCATCGTTCCAGAACCGGAACTCTGGGAGCAAGATTCTGGTTTGCTATAATCTGTTCATTGTATGTATAACCGTTCATATAAGGACCTGCAATAGCCATGAAAATAACAAAAATAATAGCAATGAAACCGGCTGCCGCTCCCTTATTCTTCAAAAAGGAGGAAAGGACATCCTTCCAGTAAGACTGTGCAGGATAAACCCGGTCAATTCCTATGCTGTGGTTTTCTGCCGGTAAAAAGTCATCCGGCTTGAATTCAATAGATACTGTTTCCTTATTATGACTGCTCATAGTCATCCTCCTTTGCCAGCCTGATTCGCGGATCAATGAGACCATATAAAATATCCACAGCAAGCATGATTCCGATATACATGGCACTATATATAAATGCCAGGGTTACGATCACATTGTAATCATTGGACTGGATGGCCGTAACCAGAAGGCTTCCGATTCCAGGAATGGAGAATATCTTTTCCACCACCAGAGAACCGGTCATCAGGCTGACAACAAGCGGTGCCAGGACTGTGACAATGGGAATAAGCGCATTTCTTAACCCATGAATCAGTATGAGCCGCCATCCGGGAAGTCCTTTGCTCTCTGCAAGCAGCATATAATCGGAACCCAGGACCTCCAGCATTTCCGTTCTTGTAAACCTGGCGACTGTTGCCACAGTAAACATGGCTAAGGAAATGGTGGGAAGAACGGAGGATTTCACCGCTTCCTGCTGCTGATACAATAGAGGAAACCATTTAAAATGGTAACCAAGAGTATAAGACAACCCCAGTGCAAACACATAAGAAGGAAGACTGACACCAAGAACAGATATAACCGTTGTTATGGTATCAAAGATAGTATTATGTTTCAAAGCTGCTATGAGTCCCAATACCAGTCCCACCACAGTTCCAAGTAAAACTGCCTGCCCTCCGATTCTGATTGAAATGGGAAGTCTGGTTGCTAAAAGTGTGGTAATTGACGTATTCTTCGAAATAGTATAGGATACCCCAAAGTCGCCGGAAAGCATGTTTTTTACATAGTTAAGGAACCGTATAAATACCGGTTTATCCAGACCGTATTTGGCATTCAGCAGCGCCACCTGAGACTGGGTTAGTTTTTCATCATTGAACGGGGAACCAGGCATCAGTTCCAGCATCAGGAACAAAATAAGCAGGATCGCCAGCAAAGTTGCCGCCGAAATGCAGATTCTCTTTACAATATATCGTTTCACAAACGTTACCCTCCCAATTTAAGCTGCCAGAGGAATAACAGGCAAGGCCTGCAACCCCTCCGGCAGCCAGAATATAAAACCCGCAAAGTCTTATTTCTTAGTTGTATTCTTAAAATAACGATTGATCGCGATGGAGTGGAATTCCACACCCTCAACACCGGTCTTCTGCATCACTGCATTCCCCTTCTGGTAAACAGGGAAAATAACTGCATTGTCACAAACGATTTTTTCTGCACCGATTAAAGCTTTCCATCTTGCAGCGGGATCAAGTGCAAGTTCCCCTTTCTTGGCAGACTGGATGATGGAATCATATTCCTGATTAGACCAGAATCCATAGTTGTTTGGGCTGTCGGTAATCCACATATCCAGATAGGTCATAGGGTCTGCATAGTCTGGTCCCCAGCGGGTAAGACCAATCTCAAATTCACCTGCCTGCATACGCTCTACACGATTTTTCTTTGGCATCTGCTCTAAGTTAATAGTAATTCCGGGAAGTGTGGTCTGAATCTCTGACTGAAGGAACTGTGCCACATTGATGGCAGATTCCGTATCTTCTACAATCATGGTATAGGTCAGGCTCTCCACTCCCAGTTCTTTTTTCGCCTCTTCCCAGTATTTTAAAGCTTCTGCCTTATCCGTCTTAAAATAATTGCTGCCTGCATCCTCCCGGTAATCCTTTCCATCAGGACCAGTTGCCAGAAGGGTTGGAACTGCAAAGTACGCAGGTATAGATCCATCCTTTAAAATATTTGCACAAACAGCCTCTTTGTCAAAACAGAGAGATAAAGCCTTTCTTAAATTGAGATTCTCAAGACCTGCCACTTTGGTATTGGGTGACATATACCATAAATAACCTGCCATGATATTCTTAAATTCCGGATCAGCCTGGAACTGCTCCACCTGCTCACCGGAAAGTGTAACTAAATCTAAATCTCCGTTCTGATATGCAAGCATTGCCTGCTGGGAATCCTTAATAACCTGATAATTGATTCCCTCAAGCTTTACCTTATCTGCATCCCAGTAATCCGGATTTTTCTCCAGCGTAATGGTAGTAGCAGCCGGTTCGTAGGCTGTAATCTTAAATGGTCCGTTTGACAGCAGCGTATCCGGTGTGCTTGCATACTGGTCACCGCACTTGGTGAAAAATTCTTCATTTACCGGATAGAAAGTTGGGAAAGCCATCAGAGATTCAAAAAATGGTACCGGTACGTCAAGCTCTACTTTCAGTGTCTTATCATCAACCGCAGTCACTCCCAGCTCTTCCAGAGGTTTTTCTCCCGAGTAGACTGCATCCGCATTCTTAATACCTGCGATTCCTACAATAAAAGCGTATTCACTGGCTGTTACCGGATTAACTGCCCTTCTCCATGCAAATACAAAATCCTTAGCTGTGACAGGCGTTCCATTGGACCATTTTGCATCTCTTAAATGATAGGTAAGCGTCAGTCCATCTGCACTCTTATCCACACTCTCTGCCAGTGCCGGTACTGGATTTCCGTCTGCATCTAACTCATAAAGTCCATCCGTAGTATCCGCAATTACTTCAAATGAGGTCCCATCGGTAGCAATCTGTGGGTCCATGGAAGCGACCTCCACATCAATATGTACATTTAATGCATTTCCTTTTGCTGCTTTTGCCGCCTCTGTCTGAGCTGCAGCCTGGGTTGTGCCTGATGCTGGCGCTGCGGGTTTGGAATTCCCACAAGCGGTTAAAGACCAGACCATTAGTCCCGAAATCCCCAGTGATACCATTTTTTTCATGGCTTTCTTCATTTAACTACCTCCCAATTCTATTAAATTAAAAAAACAAAGGCATCTGGCAGAATTATTTCCTGTTCAGACACCTTAGTCTTAATTTTCTATAACTTTATGATATTTTCCCATATTTGTCAATAGTTTTCCAACTTTTCTCCATATAATAAAATCAATAAGTTAATATTTCAATCACTTACTTTATATAAAAAGATTATCTCCTAAATAAGCCAACAATACCGGTACTTTTTCTATATAAATATGCTGATATAAATAAAATAAGACGCAGAATCTTATCAATTCAACGTCTTGCTTTCATTCCCTTACGTTTCCAGACCGAAACGTTCTTCCAACATGTTTCTTAGAATATCCACGATACCGCCCGCATCAACTCCGGTCTCATCAACGGTAATATCCGCATATTTCTCATAATAAGGGATCCGTTCCTCATACAGATCCTTTAATGTCATTCCGTCTTTCAGCACAACACCCCGGTCCGTTAAATTCCCCAGCCGTTCCTCCACTGCTTCATAGCTGAGTTTTAAGTAAACCACTGTGCTGATCTTCTTTAAATGCTCCATGGCTTCCTTTCCGTAGATGACGCTTCCACCCGGAGCAATGACGCTGTTATGGACGGAAAGTTCTGCATTCACCCGGTTCTCCACATCAAGAAAACCTTCCTGTCCTTCCTCGGCAATAATCTCTTTTAACAGCCTTCCTTCCTGCTCCTGGATTACAATATCCACGTCAACAAAGGAATAGCCAAGACGCTTTGCCAGAAGAACGCCTACCGTACTCTTCCCTGATGCCGGCATCCCGATTAATGTGATGTTATCAAGATTCTGGTTCCTTCTCATTTCCTTTTCCTCCTGTCCTTTGACTTTTTCTCCGGCTTTCTGACCGAATAGCCAAAGCTACCCACCTTTTTTCCCAGTTCAAAATATTCCCCGTGGGAATAGGTAATCAGCTTAGACTGATTTAAATGAAATTTATTCTGCTCATCCATATACCGGCTGTCTACCGTCACGCCCACTACTTCAGCCAGAAAGAGATCATGACTTCCAAGCGGTTTAATCTCCGTAACCTTACAGGAGAGAATCACGGGACTTTCTGCTATTCCAGGAACCCCGATATTGGTTAAGGAACAGGGAGTCAATTTCATATCAGCAAATTTATCCACGTCTCTACCTGATTTCACGCCGCAGTAATCCGCTGCCCGCACCAGATCTGCAGTTACCAGATTTACTGCAAACTCACCCGTTTCCTTTATAATATCGTAGGAATAGCGCTCACGCCTGATTGAAACAGACAGCATGGCAGGAGAAGAACAGATCGTCCCGGCCCAGGCTATCGTAATGATATTGGGCTTTTCTCCCTGACGCATACAGCTCACCATAACAGCAGGTACCGGATAAAGCATATTTCCAGGCTTCCAGTCTGTCTTGCCTGATGGCTTCACCAGTCCGGACTCTCTGCTATTCTTATCTTTCATGAATCCAGCCTCCCATTATTCCTGTACTGCCAGCATAATTGCGGGTATCAGCTGTTTTTTTCTGGATACAACACCCGGGAGACTTACCAGATGGTCTTCTCCGTTTTCCTGTGCATCTTCTGCCCGGAACGCTGTTGTAATCAGCTGTTTTGCGCCCTGTCCCTCACAGAGAAGTTCTGTAGATTCCGTAAGAATATTGGTCAGCATGAAAAACATCATGTCTACCCCATGCTCCTCTCTTGCCTTTTTCATATAGGGAAGCATTCTCTCTTTTAATTCATCCAGCTCTTTGGTGTTTAAAGAACTGATCTGTCCCACTCCAAAGTTCACCTTTCCAAATGTAAACTTCTTAAAATCCTGATAAAATATCTCTCCGTCTGTCTTTCCTTTTAAGTTGCTTCCTGCCGCAAACATGGATGAAGCATACTTTTCCACCTGGATTCCGGCAATCTCGGCAAGACTCAGAGCCGCCTTCTTATCCGCTTCTGTGCAGGTGGGAGAACGAAACAGAAGAGTATCGGAAATAATCGCGCTGCATAATAAACCGGCAATTTTCGGTTCAATCTCCGCATGATTCTCCTGATACATCTGGTATATGATCGTAGCCGTGCACCCAACCGGCTGGTTGCGGAAGAAGACAGGAGCTATGGTTTCCACAGTTCCCAGTCTGTGATGGTCAATAATCTCCAGAACTTCAGCACTTTCCATTCCCTCAACTGCCTGGGACCGTTCGTTATGGTCAACCAGTATCAGACGTTTGCCTTTTGCACCAAGGAGATTCCGGCGTGAGATCATACCTTTGTATTTTCCATTCTTATCAAGTACAGGGAAATCACGGTGGCGCTTGCTTGCCATCACATCCTTTATATCATCAATGTGATCTTCTACTTCAAAAGTAATCAGTCCGTCTGTCTTCATAAAATAACTGATGGGAATACTCTGATTTACAAGGCGGGCAGCGGTATAAGTATCATAAGGAGTAGTCATAACTGCACAGCCGCGTTCCTGTGCCAGTTTCTTTATCGTCATGGAGACTGCTGCTCCTTCACATACAATAATACAGGCAGCCTCCATCTCAATGGCGCAAAGCTGGGATTCATAACGGTTTCCTAAAATAACCAGGTCACCTTTTGCAATATAGTATTCCATCATGTCGGGGTTGGCAGCGGCAATTAACACCTTACCATTATTAAAATAATCTCCTGTTTCACCGACTACCATGTTTCCTTCCAGAGTCTCCACAATATTCGCATACTGGGTATTGGCTTTGGAAAGAATGCTGCTGTCATATACGTTCATATAGGATTTGGCAATATCACCTACCGTAATAAGACCCTCCAGCATTCCGTCATCAGTCACGGCAGGAATAGTCACAACATTGGCCTCCTGCATTATATTCCACGCATTTTTCAAAGAAAGGTTTTTCTTTACTCCACGGGTCTCCCTTATCTCGATATCCAGCACCTGAGTCTTCACATTCTCAATCAGTTCCGGAGGTTCCACCCCAAAATAATTAAGTACAAACTGGGTTTCTTCGTTTACCCGCCCAGCTCTGCCCGGCTGATAATCTTCTTTCGTCAGCAGCCTTTTTAAATTGGCATAACAGACAGCTGAACAGATCGAATCTGTATCCGGGTTTTTATGTCCAATCACAATTGTTTTTCTGTTTCTACGGTTCTCTTCCATGCTTTCCTCCTTTATTTCATAATCTGTTTACACAGCGTTCATATTGTGTTCACATGTGTTTTTTATACTAATTGTATAGAAATCAAACAAACAAAAACGCTTAAATAGTCAAATTGCACATAGATTTTTCATAATTGCCCCGACTGCCTGGCAGCCGGGGTCTCCTCATTTTACAAGGATTCATCCTTTGTGAAGTATTCCCATTATATCATAATTTAGTAAATTGTAAATAAGCGTTGGCAGCTGCTAACGTGCTTTTAGTGAGAACATTTCCCTTCCAACGCAAAAGGAAAGCAGAGAGAGCGTCCATTCTCCCTGCCTTCCTTTTCTGTTACAGCATCATCAGTCAAGAATCAGTCTTGCCGCCCCGTAGATACCGGCATCATTCCCCAGTGTTGCAAGAACAATTTTGCTCTTGCTTTTTGATATGGGGGTAAATGAATCATAATGACGGAATATTTCATCAATGAGAAATTGTCCTGCCTTTGATACTCCTCCGCCTATAACAAAGACTTCCGGATCTATGACCATGGAAATCTGAGCCAGCGTAAGACCAAGATAATGACCAACTGTGTCCATAACAGACTTTGCCAGTTCATCTCCTGCCTTGGCTGCATCCAGCACTTCCTTGGCAGTTACGTCATCTCCGAAGTCCCTTAAAACAGATGGTATTTCTGTAGAAGCCATTTTCCGCCTTGCTTCTCTTGCAATACCGGTGGCGCTTGCAATCTGTTCCACGCAGCCTACACCGCCGCAGTTGCAATGCTCCGTCTCTTCATCCCGGATATGGATATGACCAATTTCCCCTGCCAGTCCATGTTTGCCGGAAATGATCTTCTGTCCCAGGATTACACCTCCGCCCACGCCTGTGCCCAGAGTGACCATAACTATGTCTTCGTAGCCTTTTCCACCGCCCTGCCACATCTCTCCCAGAGCTGCTACATTGGCATCATTTCCGCAGAGCACGGGAATTCCGTCCAGCCTGCTGCTCAGTTCTCTTCCCGGATATAAATCACGCCAGCCTAAATTAACGCAGACCTCCACATATCCGTCAGGCATAACCGGACCTGGAACCCCCATTCCTATGCCTTTGACCTCATCAAGAGAGATATTATGCTTCTTAAGCGTCTCCAGAATGGAAGCAGATACATCATCCAGAATGTATCTTCCGTTCTCTTCCGTTCTGCTTCCAACCTCCCACTTATGAAGAAGTTCCCCTGTTGTTTCAAATATTCCGATCTTAACAGATGTTCCTCCCACATCTATGCCAACACACTTTTTTCCCATGTCCAGATACGCTCCTTTATGCTTTTGTATCACAGCCGAAGTATAATTATAAGGATTTTGCCACTTCCGCTACATGCTCAGGGGTAAATCCAAAATGGTCAAATAACAGATTTGCCGGTCCGCTGGCTCCAAACCCGGTCATGGTCACATAAGCGCCGTCAAGGCCTACATATTTACCCCAGCCAAAATCACTTAATGCTTCCACTGCCACACGTTTTCTTACTGCCTTTGGAAGTACGGATTCCTTATACACTTCACTCTGTTCCTCAAATAAATCCATACATGGCATGGAAACTACGCGGACTTTTCTGTCAGAAAGAAGAGCTTTTGCCTTTACGGACAGTTCCACTTCTGATCCGCTTGCAATAAGAATCAGATCCGGTGTTCCATCGCAGTCGTCAATTATATAGCCTCCCTTTAATGCCTCTTTGCTGCTTCCCGGCATAGGAGTCAGATTCTGTCTTGTGAGAACCAGAGCAGTAGGTGTCTTTTTGGAGGTCAGTGCGGAGTACCATGCTGCTTCTGTCTCTGTCTCATCACAGGGACGGAATACATGGAAGTTCGGCAATGCCCGTAACATGGCAAGCTGCTCGATTGGCTCATGAGTCGGTCCGTCTTCGCCAACGCCAATACTGTCATGCGTGAATACAAAGGATAACGGAACTCCCATCAAAGCGGAAAGACGTGCCATTGGCTTGGTATAATCACTGAAAACAAAGAAAGTGGATACATAGGTACGAAGTCCGCCATGAAGCATCATACCGTTTCCGATCGCTGTCATTCCAAGTTCCCGGACTCCAAAATGCATGTTTCTGCCGCTTCGGTTTTCCTTACTGTAATCACCCATATCCGACATATTTGTCTTGTTGGAAGGTGCCAAATCCGCAGAGCCGCCGATTAAGTTCGGCATATAGGTCTTAATTCTGTTTAATATCTGTCCGGATAAATTTCTGGTAGCATCTGCTTTTTCAGGTTTTTTCCAGAAATCAGCGCATGCTTCAATGGATTTTTCTGCTGCATCCGGATCGTGATAAGCATTCCACAGTTCTTCCATGTCAGGATACTCCTGGCAGTAAGCTGCGAACATCACATTCCATGCAGCTTCTGTTTCCGCCTTTTCCTCAGCCAGCTTTCTATAATGACTGTAAACCTCCTCCGGAACATAGAACGGCTCCATAGAAGGCCATCCCAGGTTTTCCTTTAATGCAGTGATATTGTCTGCACCCAGAGGCTCTCCGTGAGCACTTGCTTTTCCCTGCTTTGCAGGACAGCCATACCCAATCTGGGTCTTTATGGTGATAAAGGACGGATGTTCGGTATCAGCCTTTGCATCTTCAATTGCACGGCCAATCGCTTCTAAATCGTTTCCGTCTTCAACTGTAATGATCTGGAAACCAAATGCCTCCATACGTTTCTGTACATTCTCTGTAAATGCAATATCTGTACTTCCTTCAATGGAAATCTTATTGGAATCATAAATAACGATTAATTTCCCCAGACCAAGAGTTCCTGCAAGGGAAAATACTTCGGAGGAGATTCCTTCCATCATGCAGCCGTCTCCGCCCATAACATAGGTATAATGATCAACTACCGGATAGTTGTCCTTGTTAAATACCGCAGCAAGATGGCTCTCGGCAATTGCCATACCGACTGCCATACCCATACCAGCACCAAGAGGGCCTGTGGTTGCTTCAACACCAACCGTATGGCCATACTCGGGATGTCCCGGGGTTTTAGAACCAAGCTGGCGGAAATTCATCACATCTTCCCTGGATAAATTACCGTATCCGAACAGATGGAGCAGAGAATACAAAAGCATGGATCCATGACCTCCGGATAGAACAAAGCGGTCTCTGTTGGCCCATGTCGGGTCTGCCGGATTATGGTTCATGTGATTTGCCCATAATTCATATGCCGCAGAGGCACAGCCTAATGGAAGTCCCGGATGTCCGGAGTTGGCTTTCTGGATTGCATCGGCAGAAAGGATGCGGATTGCATTAATTGACATAGTATCGATGTTGCTCATTGGTATTGTCCTCCTATTTGTAATCTTATTTCTTTCATGTTTTGGGGTCCTGTCACGATCAGAGTATTGGGAAATCTGCCGTTTCGGATTTTCGATATGGGAAAATCAAATGTACCGGAAAACTTAAGCCTTCCTGACATATTATAGACTCTGCAAGAGTCTTCATTATACAAAATTACCAGGTTTCCGTCAATATCGGCATGCGTATACTGATATTGGAAACCACTGGTAAACACCGGATTCCCATTGGATTTATATACATTAAGCTTATAAGGATTTTCCCCTTCAGGATTGTCCAGAATCATTCCCACATACTTGTCCGAATAAAATACACTTTTAATTTCCTCCTCTGCAGGCACCTGCTTAATCAGTTCCGGAGAAAGCGCATTCTTCGTGGAATAAAACGAAATACCGTTATCTGCAAATGCGCAGGAATATGTATCATCAAGAAATCTGACCTGTGCTACTAGTGTTGACTCATAAGGTTCATCAAATCCCCCCACAAGCCTGTCCGGTACGCTTTTCCCAATTTCTGCAAAATTATGAAAAGCAACCCTTCCATTCATGGTTCCATTCTTTAAAAATGCATAGGATCCAATCAGCTGTGTTCCATCAGGAGATAAACTGATATCTACCGGATAACCGGAATCGCCTCCTAAAAGAGCCTTAATCTTCACATCCAGAGAGCTTCCATCCCGTTTATAAAAATACACATAATTGGAAGTAGTATCTTCTAAGATTGCCGCTACTACACCGTGAGCAGATACAGAAGCCTTTATAATGGGAAGCACAGTATTAGCCACTCCGGTATTTCCTGTCTTATCAAAGATATAGATCGAATTCCCCTGCTGATCCGCAATAACCGCGTAGGGACCGTTTACACTGGCAACCGGTGATTTCATCTCATAGCTTTGTATCCATACCTCTTTTCCCTCAGCATCTATATACGAAGCCCCATCTTTGCTGTATTTCAGCACATTGCTGCCGAAATTTAAATATCCTACATAGCTTCCCTCATTCAGCGTTTTTTCCCAGATGACACTGTATCCAGTATACTGACAATAGTTAAAATATGTATACAGACTGACTGCCCCTGCACACAGGATAAAAAACACCACCAGAAAAATCTTTAATTTTTTCTTTTTCACCTTAGTGCGGGCTCTTTTTATGATTTCATTACTGTCCTCGTCCTTTTGCGGTGAAGCCGGGACAATCTGACGCCGCAGCTGGTCTTTCTTTATCTCTCTGTTCATAGAGTTCATATCGCTCATGCAGTTTCTCCTAAAAATGCCCATATATAATTGTAGTATACATCAAATCAGAGAGAAACGCATTAAGTTTTTCTATGGAAGACGCAATTTCTGACCCGCAACTATCTTATTTTCGTCCTCCAGCCCATTCAGCTCACATATTTCCTTTAATTTATTGACGTTGTTGTATTCGGCAATACAGATCCCATACAACGTTTCCCCTTCTACCACTGTATGCGTCCGCTGGCCGTCAGCTGCTGCAGCCTCCGTCGCAGGAGAAGTCTCAGGCTTTGCTGCCTTTGTCACGGTTTCTTCCGTAATTTTTGGGGCCGCGGCCGTTGTTTCTGCCGCTGCAGCCGTCTCCCCGGCTGATTCCCCAGCCTGTGCCGCGGTCTGCGCCTGTGAAGTTTCCGGCATGGTTTCTGACATCGTTTCCTTATTGACTGCAGAAGTTGGATAAACCTCTCCGTCTGCTTCCTCTACTATAACTCCGGATTCCTTTTTTCCGTCTTTCTGCTGAGCCTTATCACCCAGCAGGAGTTTTTCAGCTTTGGCAGGAATTGCAGATACTACCACGCTCTCCATACTGTCCATCTGTTCATAGTTGTTAAACATAACAATTCCGCCAGCTAATATGACGACTGACATGGCCATGCACATGCCCCGGAGAAGTCCGACAGTCTGATGCCTGTCCGCTGCTTCTTCCTTATTCTCGCCCATTCGCTTGCGGAATTCTTCAATTACCTTATCATTTGTATCGGTTTCGATACGTTTTACATCCTTACGCAGTACCATATAGTCCTGCATCATCTGATTTCGTTCATAATAGATACTGTACCCCTGAAGCTTGTAAAAGCCATCCTCCGAGGTTACATAAACTGTTTCATCTCCTTCTGTTCCACAGCTTAAATACATTAATTTGTTGGGACCTCCAAAATACTGCATATGCTGCTTCCAGTAATTCAAAGGACTTAAATCATCCCCGGGACTTCCACATAGAAACCAGCCCTGTATGGACCGTTTGGGAAAAAGCTGTTCCATATTTTGGGAAGCTCTTTTCCATGACAGTTCTGTAAAAGATACCTTCCGGCCATCCTCTGTTACATCCTCCATCTCAAGCGCTCCGTCAATAAAGATATATGGAGTCCCGTCATTTAATTCCATACTTCCTAACAGAAGTCCAACCCGCAGCCTTTGTCCGCTTACAGGGTACAGACGTTTTAAATATGTGTTAACATAATCCTCTACATATAATTTTACGATTTCATCCCTCTCCCCAATCTGTCTGATATTTTTCGGCAGTTTTGGGAAAGGATTGTATAATTCATCCATTGGATCACCCCGCTATTCTATTTAATCCAATGAATCATAGCATATGGTATTTAAAAAACGTGTCAAAGAAAGTACGTATTTTCCCATAACTTTTCGACAATACAGATGCTGCTGCTGATGCAGTCCGCCATGCGCATGACAACAGAAAGCCGGATACTTTGAAGCATAAGGGGATCGTAATTTCCGCAGCTTCCCACAATACCTGTGATAAATATATCCCCAACAGCCCGAAGCTCCTTGCTCACTCCAAGGCCTGGTTTTAACGCTCCTTTTCCAAGGGTAATATAACCAATATGCTCTATATTTCCTACCGAAGCATCCACTGCCACCACCACATGATTGGGGTATCGCAGTTTCAAAATTGTCTGATACGTTTCTAAATTCATGGCATGAACCGGACGCTCTAACGTACCCAGTATCTCCAAATGTTCCAGTCCCATTTCATTTAGCTTATAACCAATTAAGGGCCCAAGGCTGTCTCCCGTGGAACGGTCGGTGCCGATACATAAAAACAGCACACCGGCCGATTTCCCATTCTCCTGCTCCGAGCATATCATGTTGTAAAGTCTGGATGCAAACTCCTCTGCTTCAAAGGTCTGCCTGGTGTCGTAATAAAAAACATCCCGATTTCCCCGGATCGCAATTCTTTCCCATAATTTCATAATATACTGCCCTGCTGTCCTTATTTTTCTCTGTTCTATTATAAGCCGGGTTTCCTGGAATTATTCACCCCATTCCTTTAGAAAAATGCAAAAAAAGTACAGGCCTGCCACTTGCCCCGGCAGGTTCCTGTACCTTCATTTTAGTCTTTCATGGTATTATAAATTTCCTTGGCCTCACTGATGGTTAAGGCCTTTCCCATTCGTATAATATCAGCCAGCTGGTCAAGCTTTTCCGGGATCATAAATTCAGATCCGATATAAGAAGCATAGTTATCATTGATAAACAGTGTCTGTTCCTTAACCCGTATCTGAGCTTCCTTCCAGTTATTGACCGCGTCTTCATGCTCTTTCTCAAGCTGCGAAATCTTCTCTCTCTTGCTGCTGGCGATCTCATCGGAAATAATGGTACTTGTCACCTTATCAAATGTATTTAATGCTTCCTGCTTCTTATCTGCAATATCAGCAAGATCCTGTTCTGTCTTAGCTATCTCATCATCGAACCGTTCCAGATTATATACGGTCTCATTCCGGTCCTTTTTTATAGAACGGACAATGGAACGGAGCTTTCTCCGGTTGGACTTTATCGAATTTTTAATCGCTCTTCCTTTTTTTAACGCCTCCGGATGTCTGACTCTTGTCCGGTTATTAATCAGTATATAAATTCCTCCAAAAAGCAGAATGGACACAAAATAGATACCTGCCAGGTAAAATGCTTTTCTTTCGGGTATCAGAAAATAGATCCCGCAGGGAATGGCAAGAAAGAAAATGAGCGCAGTAAAAAAAAGTATGATAAATTCAGAAAATCCCCTGGTAAAAAACAGCGCGTAATACCATGTGCTTCTACAGTAGGACGGAACATGATCCCGTTTAAAAACAGATTTTAACTCAGAAAAGAGCTCCCTGTTTTTGTCCTTAAGCTCCTGAGTCTCTTCTTCAATCCGTTCCTTTACTCCCTGGGTTTTCGCTTTCTCCCGCTTGTTCCTTAAGCGCTTTAAATGGTCCTGTTCCTTAGCGATCTCCCCGTCATAGGTATCGTTAATCTCCTGGATCCTCTTTTTCACCGTAAGGCTGATGGCATCGGTCACAGCCTTTCTCTCTGCTTCCAGTTCTCTTAAAAGACTCTTTTCTTCCAGACGGTATTTCTCCAGCAAACTCCTGCTTACCGATAGTTCCTGAACGGCTCTGCATGCCTCTCCAAGAAATCCAACCTGATCTTCTATAGGCTGTGCCATCTTTTGTCTTCCTCCTTCGGTTTTTCCTCTCACAATTTTATCATAGGTTGATTGGTTTTACAATGTCCTGTATTTCTTCCTTGCCATATTCCTGCACATAATGCTATAATCGTTTCAGAAAAATACTGCCGTTTAACCGAAATTTGTCAGATAGAAGGGAAAATCATTATGTTTCGTATGTGGGCAAAATTAATAAACAACACACGGATCGTTAAGGATACAGTCATATGCATCTCCGATTACAGTCTGTCCAGGACTTCCATGGTCTTTCAGTCTCTGGAGGAGATCTGCTATCAGTTTGATCTTGGAAAGCCCATATGGCTTGATTCCACCGTTAAGGAATTTAAAATTCATTCAAAAGCACGATTTACTCAGGATAATTTTATGGAACCAATTGATTTTGATTTTCTTGAAATACAGATTATAGAAGAATAATATTTATTCGCATTAAAAAAGTCCTCCACTTTAGCAATCCTCCAATAAGGATGTTTACGAAAATCATAATTGTTTAGCCAACAGCCAGACGATTACCGATGAATTGTAAATGATCTTTATTGGAGGATTTGCTTTATGGCAAAATTTGAATTTGAATACACAGAGATTGATGGGTTACTGTACCCCAACATTGAGATTGACGGAAAAGCCGAACTTGCTGACTTGGGGAGATATGGATGGCTTCGCTTGAACTATCTGTGCGAACAGAAACCAGGTATGTATCGAGAACTGCTTCTCACCGGCAAGTTGGCAGAACATTGTGCCAGCATTGACAAAACTGCCTTTGAACTGGCGGAACGAATCCGTGCTGATTATCTGAGGAAACACCCCATGCCTGAAGATGATACTATGGAGCGCATTCGCTTATCCGAACAAGCGCAGGAAATTGCAGACGAGATTGTGACAGCCCAAATTATCTGTATTTAAGCAAGAATACCGCCAAACACTTTTACAACGGTGTCTGGCGGTATTTTCGCTTTAGCCTGTAGCTTTTTTATTTCTGTTCCGGTACCCGGAGTACATCGCCGGGATGGATGAGGGAGAATCGGCCTTTATTGTTCAGCCGTTCCAATTCAGCCATCGTACAGTTAAACTTACGGGCAATCGTCCAGAAACTGTCGCCTCGCTGTACCGTGTAGGTGGAATAAGTCCGGTCTTTCGGCACATCCGCCGTCACACCGTACTGGTCGAAAGTATAGGTCGTGCCGCCGATGTCCTTTTTCCCAATGATGGGCTTGCCATTTTCATAATACATCCATTGGCCGCTGTCGTTCATTGACCAGCCTTGGGCTGTGTCGTTGAAAATTGCCAGTTCCACGAAGCGCCGCAACACCGCCGAAACCTCAGCGCGAGTGGCCGTTCCCTGCGGGTCGTAGAGATTATTTCTCTTACCTTGGATGATGCCTGCCATCTGGATGCGCTTTACGGAAGAAGCCGCCCATGCGCCAATTTTGGCGTTATCGGCAAAGGTGTTCTGTGCGTGAACTTCCGGCAGCTTAAACCCGATCGCCGTGGCATACCTGTCCATAATAACCGCCATCTGCTCACGGGTCACAAGGCCGTCAGGGTCGAATTTGTCGCCGTCGATGCCGACCAGTATGTTGTTTTTTACGCCCCATTCGATATAGCCCATGTAATAGGCATTGGCTTTCACATCGGTGAAGCTGCTCTTTGTATAGCCGCTCACGTCGGCGTCTGCCAAACGTCCGAGCGCTGTTACAAACATACCCCGTGTCATAGAACCGTTTGGGCTGAACGTGGTGGAGCTGGTGCCGGTCATGAGGCCACGGTTTGCGACAAAGAGAATATCATCCTTTGCCCAATGACCGTCAATGTCGGTAAAGTTGAAGCTGGCTTTGTAGGCTATACCGTAGGTAGAGAAATGGCTGGTGGAAAACACCACTGTTCCGCGCCTTGCATCATAACTGGAATCGGTGAGATAGATCACTTTGCCTTTTGCGTCCACATACACGGCATAGACATTGCCCGCAATTTCGCCTTTTTTCAGGGTGTAAGGAATCTCCACACTGACACTGCCCTTGCCAAAGTCGGTTACGGACTTGCCGCTGCCGTAGAGGGCTTTGAGGTCATATGCAGGACGGTTGCCGATGGCGGACTTCGCATCGCCGGACAGCTTTGCGTTGTCTATGCGGGTAGCGGAAAGCTGTACGTCGGCCTTTGCCTGCCGGTTGATCTCCATCACCGCCGCAAGGTCAATGCCGATGGTAAGATCGGGGCGGTCAATAACAAGCTGAACGCTGGCAATCTTGTTGTCGATGACCTGCTCCTGTGTAGTCTTGGGCAGATTGACCGTCACGGTGTTGGCATCCCTCCCGCCTGTGGTGACATGGATCACCGCCGTGATGTCGCCTGCATTAACGCCTTTTTTTGTCGCCTCGGCCTTTGCGTCTGCAATGGCATCAGTGATATTCTTGTCGGTCAAGCTGACGTTGGCGTTGCCCTTACCGTCCACTGTGGCCTTGTTCTCCGTATTGCCGGTAACAGGCTCGGTGGGCTTAGTGGACGGAGCAGGTGTATTGGAACCACTGCCGGAGCCGCCACCATTACCCCCACCACCGCCAGTTCCTCCTGTATAGGGAGTTGCCGTGATGGTGATAGTTTTCTGCACGGTTGTTTCGCTTTGGCTGCCCTTGGACACCGTGATGGTAAAGGTGTAGCTGCCATTTGTGCCGCCGGGATTTGTGGATGTTCCCGCAATCGGCGGGGTGTAGCTGATTTGATTTATGGTGACTGCAACGCTACCGTTACTCACCGCCGTTTCTGCGGTTGACTTCAAAGCGGTCTTGATTGTGTTCTCATTGGGTGCCGTCGCTTGGGTCATGTTGGCATAGCTTGCGCTCTCGGCGGCGGTTTTCGCCGCGGCGACGATTGCAATATCCGGGTCAGGAGCAACATTCACGGTCATGGAAAGGCTTTTACTGTCATTCACGCTGCCCTTGGAGAGTGCAACGTCATACTTCCCGGTTCCGCTGTTGTAGGTAACAGTTGCGGTCACCCCTGCGGCATTCCCGGAAAGCAGACCATTCACATAAGCCTGCACGGCGGCTGTTTTTGCCGTCTGATCTGCGCCGAATGCGACATTGACCGTTCCGTCAACCAAAGCCGTTTTTGCCGCGGAGACTGCCTGTGCATCGGTAACACCGGTATAAGGCGTTGCCGTAATAACAATGGTTTTCTGCACAGTGGTATCACTTTGATTGCCTTTGGATACCGTAACGGTAAAGGTGTAGCTGCCGTTTGTACCGCTGGGATTTGCAGGAGTTCCCGCAATCGGTGCGATGTAGCTTACCTTGTTTATGGTGACCGTAATATCGCTGTTATTGACCGCCGTTTCCGCAGTATTTTTCAGTGCCGCTTTAATAGCGTCCTCATCGGTTGCCGCAGTCTGAGTCATGTCAGCATAGCTTGTACCCTGTGCAGCGGTTTTCGCCGCAGCAACGATTGCAATATCCGGGTCAGGAGCAACATTCACTGTCATGGAAAGGCTCTTGCTATCATTCACGCTGCCCTTGGAGAGTGCAACATCATACTTCCCGGTTCCGCTGTTGTAGGTAAGAGTTGCGGTTACCCCTGCGGCCTCCCCGGTAAGCAGACTATTCACATAGGCTTGTACTGCGGCTGTTTTTGCCGTCTGATCTGCACCAAAAGCAACATTGACCGTTCCATCAACCAGAGTGGTTTTCGCCGCGGCGACGATTGCAATATCCGGATCGACAGTCACTGTGTAGCTGACCGTGTTTGAGGCGGCGGCGGTGTTGTATGGGGTGGCGGCGTACTCGGCGGTCAGGGAACAGGTTCCCGTACTGTCGGGCGTCCATGTAAAGACGGCTACACCACCGGTATTCAGGTTTGCCGTGCCCAGATCTGTGCCACCGTTCTTAAAGGTAATCGCCTGCCCATTTACACCGGGACCGGTAAAGTAACCTGTGAGGGTCGCTGTCAAAGTGATGGAGCTACCCACAATTTGCTGGCTTTCGGGAGATGCCGTCAGCGCAAGGGCAGTCGTGTTGCCAACTACATTTAGAGTCACCTCGTTGGAGTAGACTGTGCCGCCCGAATAAGTTGCATAATAGCGCAGCTTATAGGTAGCCGAGGTGTCGAGCGGAAGTACTCCTCCCTCCGGCCAATTTGTCCAACTGCCAGAATCAACACAGCTCTGCCAGCCTTTCTCTGTAATCAGAATACCGTCCTTTGTTGTTACTGTGGGGGCCGTAAGCTCGCTCAGCGCAAGGTTATGTCCTGCCGTAAAAGAGCCGGAAATAGACAGCGTGCCGATGACGGGCACGGGCACCGCAAGCTGCACGGTATTACCTGTGCCATTTTGGATCAAGTAGCTGCTGTTGTCGCTGTGGAAATAGGCGCTGTAATCGGCGTTATTATCGTCGGTGATGGCAACGGGGGTATCCCCTGTGGGGGCTGTATTTGTGCTAACACCAATTTGCGCACCGTTTGTAAGAGGCGTGCTTATACGAATCCTTTGAGTGGTTATGTGCAGATTACTAGGCGTTTCGCTTCCGCTTATGACTACTTTATTGCCTGTGATTTTTGCTGTGCCGCCTATTGACATAATGGCAGAATACGTATACATACCGCCCCCTAGCATCACACCACCGGAACTGGAGTAAGCGCTGCCTGTTGCGGTATTGTCGGTAATGCTGCCACCTGTCATGGTAAAGCTACCACCACTAGGGGAATTTGCATAAGGCACGCCCACACCGCCGCCCCATATTGCCGTGTTGTTATGAATGCTGCCATCTTTCATGGTAAATACAGCATTGTTCGCTACAGAAACACCTCCGCCTGCACTGGAGTCAGATACCGAATTATTAGCGATATTTCCGCCATTCATAGTAAAGCGCCCATACTCCTGCACACTCACGCCACCGCCGTTGAAGCTGCTATTACCCCCGGTGATTGTGCCCTGATTGGCAACGGTGGTTGTGCTGCTGTCGCAGAGGGTCAAATCGCCGCTCACTTTGAGAACCATACCATTTTGTATTGCAGAAGTAAGCCCACGGTTAACGTCAAAGCCGTTTAAGTCAAGCACGGTGGTCTTGCCCGCCGCAAAGTCCAGCACGGCAGTGGTGTCCACGTCACCTTGCAGCTTGATGTACGCACCGCTGTTGGCGTTGGCATAGGTCATGGCATCCCCAAGCGTACCGGAGCCAATCCATGTTGTGGGCGCAGCCCCGTCGCTTCCCGCCACGCCCCATTGGGCTTGGGGCGGGGCAATTTTGACGTACTTATAAGTGTTGCTCGTGCCATAAACGTTTGTATCGAGGGTGACGGCGGTCGCGCCGTCGCCGCTTCTATTGGTCGAGGCGGTCGCCGTATGACCTGTGATGGTCAGCGGTTGAATGAAAAAAAATGCGCAAGTGTTTCCTGTGGCGGTAACGGTGGAGTTGGAAATCGTGGCAGTCAATACTGCAACTAGGCCATAGCTGCCCCTTGTGCCGTCGCCGCCGTTTGCCGTAACGGTGGAGTTTTCAATAGAAAGCAAGCCTTGATCGGTGCATATGCCAAAGCTTTCACCTTGCGTGCTTCCGCCGGTGCCTGTGACGACAGCGTTTTTAATAGAAAGGCTACCGGTATTAACATAGATGCCAGAGGTGTTTTGGTCATCTGTAATTGAGCCCGCCGTGGCGTTTACCGTGCAGCCCTCGATTGTCACTCCCGTTGTTCCCCGAATGCCAAAGGATTCACCTGGGGTTGCAAAGGTGTTGGTGACGGAAAGGCTGTCGGTCGATGTCGATGTGCCTTTAATGCTCAGTTGACCTTCGGTGTAAATCCCGGCGATCGAAAAATCGCTGTTCGCGCTGAACCCAATGGTGTTATTTCCGTGAAGGACAATATTTAAGTCGCCGGATTCCTTGAAGATGCCGCATGTCCGGCTGCCGCCGCCGCTTAGGCTCTGCGTTGCACCTGTAATATTTGCGCCGTTTAGCGTCAGTGTGTTGGATTCCTCGTCATAGGTGACGGTGGGCGTGCCGCTGTCACCGAGCACATTGCTTGCGTTTTCGTCGGTGACCTTGGTCGTGCCCACCCATAAGTCGGTGGGTACAGCCCCACGCATTAGCATCATACGAGGCTGCGCACCTACAGTCACGGTGATTTCCGGCAGCTCTGCACTCACCTTGTAGCCCTCTATAACTGGCGTAAATACATAATCGCCGTTTTCATTTCCGTTATATTCTGGCTCAGATGTCCATGTAACCGGAATATCCGAGGCCGTTACGTTCCATTCAGGTTCGGTCACCTCGTCTGCCTTTTCCTGTTCACCGGAATCTGTTGGAGTGGCAGAGCCGGGGGTGGCCTCTGTCAAATTGTCCGGGTTTCCTGAATCCTGTACGGCTTCCTCTATTGTGCCGCTATTGGCAACCACGGCTGCCCTCACCGTTGCCGTCAGGCTTTCAGGAAGTTCCAAATCCTCAACGGATGTGCCAATCGGAACTGACATTTCTGTTTCGTCAAGCGGGGCAAATGCAATAATTTCTTCGCTTACGCCGATTGGCGTGCCCGCTTCTTCCGCCATAGCCGAAATCGGCAGCAGGGTCAGCACCATGCACACCGAGAGCCAAATACTTAAAATTCTCTTTCTCACGTTATCTTTATCCTCCTATTTTGATATTTTTTTCGGCCAGTAGCATATGCCCACATCGAGCGAACGGGGCTTGTCCAAATGAAAATCGGCACACCGGCAATACCAGCACTGCTGTAAGCCCTCCGGTGTATCGGCTCTCGGCTCAAAAGCCGGACAAACCTGCTTGGGCCACACATTGCCCTCTGCATTGGGGACAGAAAGGGGCGTATCTTCCTGCCTGCGCCGACGATTTTCCATCATATCACACTCCTTTCGCTGAAAAGTATGCGGATTTTTCTACAAGTTACAGTCAAGAGGTTACCACGAGAGAAAGAAAAAACGAGCCTTTACACTTAAAAGGCTCATTTTTACACTTAAAAAACTCATATTTATTTGAAATTTGCTCTTGACAAACGGAAATCTCCGTTATCTCACACCAACAGGCGCACCCGAAAAACACCGTTTTCGATGTTGTAAATCAGCTCTCCGTCATACTTTTTTGCAAAAGCAATAACGCTCTTACTACCAATTCCGTGATCCTCCTGACCGGCAAGAGGATAACCGTTTCCATCAAGGGAAGTATCCGACCCACAGGGGTTTTCCATCTCCAACAAGAGCCGTCCCACGCCTTTACAGGTAAAACGGAGATAGAGCCTTGTGCCGTCGGTAATCCTTCCACAAGCCTGAATTGCATTTTCCAAAAGGTTTGACACCACCATGGAAAACTCCAAGGAATCCACGGTTAGCTCCCTTGGAATATCCAGTTGGGTCTCTGTGGAAATACCCGCTTGCTCTGCGAGTGCCGCATAGTGGCAAACAGCGGCGTTGACAGCGGGATTTTCGCAGTAGACCCTGCTAATTTTTTGCGTCATTTGATTTTGACTTTGCAGCAAAGCGGTGGCCTCACCGATTTTCTCCTGCTCTAAAAGCTCTAAAAGCACATTGTTAAAGTGGCGGCGGTCATGGGCAGCTCGGCTGTTCTGTGCCGACACTTCCTCCATGAGCTCCAGTCGCCGGGACATGTTCCCTGCGGCCAGTTGCAGATACTCCCGCTCCGCCTGCATCTTTTGGTTTTCCTCACGCATGGCATATTGCTTTGTTATGGTTTTGAGCGAATGGATAATAGAAATATAGACCGATAAGCCTAAAAGGATGAGAAGCATCAGCGGTATGTAGTTTTCGCTCAGCCTATCCCTGATATCACCGCCAAAAAGATAGCTCAAAAAGCAAGCAAACAAGGAAACGGCGGGCAATATGTAGATGTGCCAATAGTCCAGCACAGTGCGATACAGCTTTGATACCTGCTTGCGAAACACAACAATGATCATTGAAAATAAAATCAGGCGCACATACGAATTTCCATACATCGGTCTTGGAAAAACATCAGCCCATATATAGCTTAAAAACACCACTGCGATATAAATATTGAGTATCGTAATGTAGTTAAAGCACCACTGCATGACCTTGTCGGTGAAAAGCGGCTTTAAGGCGACCCCAATCACCAATAGCATAACAAGGTCAACATAAAATACTGCAGTATAGTTTTCAGTACGGTAAAAGTAATAGTTGACACCGATATTGGCAGCTAGTACGATCGCTGTTGCAAAAACATACACGGATTTGCTTTTGTATTTGGGTGTAGCCATGACGGAAAGCAAAAGTATGAGCATGATATCGGTGACAATGGCTCGAAAAAAATCAGGGAAAAGTGAAGTCATGTTCGCACCTGCCTTGCCATCAGAAAGTTCATGTATTGATCCCGTACCGACGTATATTGCTTTGCCGCTATAGGCACTATCTTGCCGCCGTATAACGTGAAGTTATCCTTGGCGAACCGCTCCACCCGGCGCATATTGATAATAAACGAGGTGTGGCATTGCAGAAAGTGCCTGTCCTTCAAAATAGATGCACAGTATTCTGAAAAATTCTCACGAAAGGTGCGGCTGGATACTTCTTCGCCGTTTGCCAAGCTAAAGATGACAGCGTGGCTGCGGTATTCACAGCAGATAATATCTGACAGCTTCATTACCCGCAGGCTCTCTGCTGTTTTGACGGCAAAGGTCTGATCTTCCGCAAGGTCTGCTTTAGAAATGGCGAGGGTTAGTGTATCAAACAGCTGCTGTTTTTCAATCGGTTTAATGAGGTAATTGATAGGGCTTGCCGCATATGCCTGCAGAGCAAACTGCGGTTCCGTGGTAGCATAGACAATCTGCGCCTCACGGTTAAAATGGCGAATTTCTTTACCAAGCTCAATTCCATTGACCATGGGCATGACAATATCCAGTATGTAGAGATGAAAAGTTTCGGTTTCAATGGAGGTCAGTAATTTATCAGGATGAGAGAACTCTTTCATCTCTGCTTCCAATGCATGTGTGTCAAGATATTCTGTTATGTATTTGTTGATGACTTCCAACTCTCTTGGCTGGTCGTCGCAGATGGCGATCTTCAACATAGGCTACACCTCCTTGTCGGAACGATTTTCGTCACTGCTGCGCATCCATCGGTCAATCTCATCCTGTCTGTATCGCCAGAACTTCCCAACCTTAACAGCGGGAAAGTTTTTTGTTTCTATCCAAAACATCAATGTCTGACGGCTGATACTTAAATAAGCACACACCTCTTTTGTGGTCAACCACCTATCCTCATTCTGCATCGAAAACTCTCCTTTATGCAGTATACGCTATCTATTATAGCAAAAAGAGACGAAATTACAATATATTTGTCTTGTTGTGTAATGTTGAGTAAATCTAGATATTGGCTCTTGAGTGTATAGCTTCTAGATTATAACATCTAAAGATATGGGTTTTTATTTATACATCGTCATATTACTTATTTTGCACTATTTACACAAGCTCATATAAGCAGTTTAGATTCAAGGGGACTACATACGGCTTTATATCGCAATAACTGCTGTTTACAAACTGTTTACAAGCTTCAATTTTTGCAGTAAAATAAATTCATAACCATGAACCTTGACAAATGAACATCGTATCCCGCAATGCAAC
Organism: Lacrimispora amygdalina; assembly: GCF_003432035.1. Taxonomy (GTDB): domain Bacteria; phylum Bacillota; class Clostridia; order Lachnospirales; family Lachnospiraceae; genus Lacrimispora; species Lacrimispora amygdalina. The sequence continues at coordinate 20,923 of NZ_QOHO01000063.1, read as the reverse complement.
GTGAGCATTGGGCGAGCGACAAGCCGAAGGGCGCTGACGGGTTTTCATATCCGGCGATAAACCTTGCGGCTGTTACTGCTGTATGGTACAGCAGGATTGCAACGACCCCGGTGCGTAATCATGATACTTCTGCCATGGCGGCAGGCCTGAAAAAGGGCAACATGCATCACCCTGATTTGAGAAAGAATCGGGGGCGGCTGTTATGGGATTTGCTTGACCAGCAAATCGGCATTGTGGACTGGAAAACCTTTTTATTACACTTTTATTATTTTATGAATGTCAGATTTTTAAAAAGAAACAGCCGGTTCCAAGGGGATAGTATGTTCATTTGCAAAATAGACTTTTTGACTGAATAGCTCTGTGCGATTTTTCGTACAGAGCTATTTTTGCGTCTGTTTGAGGGTGAGAGTGCAAAATGCCTATATTAGGTAACCTTGCACTCTTACCCCTCTTTTCTTTTTGCGAAGAGCGTCAGACAACAGGGACGGATTCACACCCGAAGGGTGTGGCAAGCATCCTATCTGTCGGACATCCGTCCTCACCCCTTGCGGTGCGCAGATAGTTTTCCTGCTCCGCAGAGGTAAAAATACATATGATTTTGCACCCTTGGAACTCCATTCAGAAAGGAGTACTACCATGAACAGAATCCATAAAATTTCGTTTCGTGTGTCGGACTATGAACGCAAGCTAATACAGTCCAAGGTCAAAAAATCAGGTACCCGAATGTCCGATTTCTGCCGTCACGCTGTGCTGGGAAAAGAAGTCCGCACCGTCAAAGGACTGGAAAAATGCAGCTATGAGCTAAATAAAATTGGAAATAACCTCAACCAACTTACTGTACTTTGCCATCAAAGGGCGGTGCAGAATCCAAATCTTGAAGAAATACAGCTCCAGCTTTCCGCAGTGCTGGAACGCATTTACACAGTGCTTGGAGGTGATGACGATGGCGATAGTCAAGCCGATTAAGGTGCGTGTCGGCAACCTTGCAGGACTGCGAGCGGTGCTGGACTATATCAAGGATGACCGCAAGACCCAAAACGGTGCACTGGTCTATTGTAAGAACTTGCTAAAAGGCAAGGAATACCAGCAGATGGTCATTACCAAACGTGCCTTTCGCAAAGATACAGGACGGCAGTATGCCCACTTTGTCCAGAGCTTTGACCCAAGAGATAACGTAAGCCCTGAACTGGCATACAAAATCGGTCAGGAATTTATAAAACGATATGAGCATTTTCATGGTTTTCAAGTGATGATGGCGGTGCATACCAACGAACCCCATATGCACATACATTACATCGTCAATTCCGTCAGCCATGAAAACGGCTGTAAATGGCAGTCCAGTCCAGAGGATTTAAAACGAATGCGTTCTCTTTCCGATGAACTCTGTCTGGAACATGGCTTATCCGTTATTGAGCATGGCAGAAAGGGACACCGTTCCTATGGTGAGTATTCTCAAACAGCAAGCTGGAAACGGCAGCTGGCACAGGATATTGCAAATAACCTTGACATTAGTCATAGCCGTGCGGACTTCATACACCGTATGGCAAGCCTCGGAATAGAAGCTGATGTGGGTGGAAAAGGTGTTTTATTTACCATTCCTGCTGGTGTATACGGCTTGCAATCCGAACGTAAATGTTCCAACTGGAAATTGATGTCTTACGGAGATTTTACCACTGAAAACATACGCAACACATGGAACTGCAATGCTGGGCTGGCAAGAATCGGAGGCAGTGATATGCAGCTGTTACAGGAGGTTTTATTGGAGCTGGGTCGGCTACACTGTCCGGATACCCCAGACCGTTATCAGGATATGTATTTGCGAGATATTCCTTTTGACGGCATGACGAAACAGGAAATAGAGATCGCTCTCTCCCGCAAGGCACTTGATTCCATGCTGGAGAAAGCACGGCAGGCACATGAAAAGGCACAGGCAGACAGCCAGCAGGCGGGATTGCTTCTGGCTACCATAACGGATACCCTTGTCGAGGTTCTGCGCTGGCAGGAGGAACGACAACAAAATGCACCCTATCATGTATGATCTAAGAAGTCTACAACATATTTCGTACATAAATAGAGCGGGATATAATGAGACGTAAGTTGTGATCAGGCTAAACCCTACCATGGGTCTTAGAATCCATTCTTGTGACCAGCCGTTCATCTACTTATCTGACATTTTAGTTTTAGATGGTTGGGTCTTTGAATCCATATAAACCGCATGAACAAGAGCAGATAGGCAAGATGTCGCAACTGTAAAAGATGAAAGGAGCGATGTCATTGCAATACTGCCTTGCGATTGATGTAGCCGAATCAAAATCCATGTTTTGTGTTCTTTCCCAGATGGGAGAGTTGGTGATGCCGCCAACGGAATATGGGCACAGCATATCTGGGTTTCAGGCTGTGCTTGAGGTGCTTCTGGCACTTGATGAAACAGATATCCATATTATCATGGAGTCTACTTCTATCTACCATTTACCCGTTGAACGGTTTTTCCGTGAGCATACGGGGTATGAGATTATTATCCTGAATCCAATCATCTCGAAAGAAAACAAGCGCAATCTGCGTAAGACAAAGACAGACCGGGAGGATTGCCTTAACCTGGCGAACATATTCTTCCGCAATGATTACAACCAGCAGAGCAGCCACGAGCAGCTTTACTATGAGCTGCAAGCGATCTCTCGGCATCTGAACCATGTGCAGGAAGGGCAGAATCGAACGAAGAACCGCTTTAAGCAGCTTTTATCGTTAACCTGTCCTGAGTACATCCGCATTTTCAAAGACAACTCCATTTACAGTCCAACGGCATTGCATTTTATAGGCTGCTACCCTCATTGCGACATGGTTAAGCAAAAGCGAGTGGATGCGCTGGCATCCTGCCTTGGCTCAGTCTATAAACGCCATCCAAACTATTACCGGCGTAAGGCCGAGATGATTAAGGCGGCCCTACAGGATAGCTTTCCCGCCGTTACGGAGGACTCTGAAACCGTGCGTTGCCTCACCGATATCACAAAGCAGCTTGCGGAGCAGGAGGCGTATATTGATCAGCTAAAGGCACGGCTGATAGATCTGGCACAGGCAACAGAGGCTTTCACTATCTACATCTCCGTCCCCGGCATCGGTCCACTCACTGCCGCGTTGCTCATAGCGGAGATGAAAGACATTCGTCGTTTTTCCAATGTAAAGAAGCTTACAGCAGCCTGCGGCCTTGACCCTACCATTATCCAGTCTGGCAAGAGCATCAATTACCATGGACCGATTTCTAAGCGTGGTAATCGGCTCTCAAGAAAAATACTGTTTAATGCCATCATGTCGATTTTGATGGTAACAAAGCGAGCCTATCCGGATAACCCGATCCGCCTGTATTATGAAAAAAAACGTGGTGAAGGCAAACATCACCACGCCTGTGTAGCAGCCTGTTCCACCAAGCTGCTGCGCATTCTGTTTGCCATGTGCAATCAGAACTCTTTATATCAATAGCATAACAATTTAGTCGTTTTCTTTCAAGGGCCTTTCAAAAATTTCACTTGTAAGGCTCTGTTTTGTTATACGCTTTTTTGATTCAGCTCTGTCAAAAATAATTCTTGACAAAACTTAGATGGTCACGATGATTACAACGAATATGAGGAGGAAGATGAATATGAACTGTAACCGCATTAAGCTGTTTTTTCAAAGATTGCGCTGTTTGTTTGAGAGTAAAAAAGGTACATGGGAACGAGAAGAGCCGGGCAATCGTCCGGCTCTTTGCTATATCATCGGCGGTGTCAAATACCTTGTAAACGCTTATTTCAAAGAAGAGTCCTCGCTATCTGCGGAGGATAAAATTATCCGCCTAATCGAGCGTGACATAGAGGGTAACCAAAGCAAAGAATAAAATGTCTGGACGCGCAAAGCGATTCTGAGTAAAATAGATTCATACAATTTATTCGGAATCGTTTTGGCTGTACAGAGGAAAGGAGTATTTGATGTTACAGTCAAACGAAAAAATTACGGCACTCTACTGCCGTTTAAGCCAAGAGGACGAGCTTGCAGGAGAATCCGGCAGTATCCAGCACCAAAAGCAGATACTGGCTGAATATGCCGAGAAAAACGGCTTTCCCAACCCCAGAATATGGGCAGATGATGGCTTTTCCGGTGTGACCTTTGACCGCCCCGCCTATAATGAAATGATGGCAGAGGTCGAAGCTGGGAACGTATCCACCATCATCGTAAAAGACCACTCAAGGCTTGGCAGAAACCGTCTTGTAATGGGTTATTTGATGGAAGAAAAATTTCCCGATTACGGTATCCGCTACATAGCCATCAATGACGGTGTGGACACCGACAAGGGAGTGGACGAAAGCCTCGCAATTCGGGACTTATTTAACGAGTGGCACGCCCGTGACACCAGCAAGAAAATCAAGGCGGTGAAGATGGCAGCTGCAAAGCGTGGGGAGAGAATCGGCTCCAAACCGCCCTACGGCTACCAGAAAGACCCCATTGACCCGAAACGGATAGTTCCCAATGAGGATACTGCCCCGATTGTTCGGCGGATATTTACCTTGTGTGCCAGCGGCTTAGGCCCCAGCAATATTGCCCGCATTCTGCGAGAGGAAAAGATTATCACGCCTGCCATGTATGAATATCAACAATCTGGAGCACTTCATACCCATTTGAACGTGGATAAACCCTATGCATGGTCAGGCAGAACGGTCAGCGGCATTCTGGAACATGAGGAATACATCGGCACTACGGTGAATTGCAGAGGATACATTCCTTCTTTCAAGAGCAAGAAACAACGGAAAAATCCGCCTGAAAACTGGTTGCGATTTGAGAATACCCACGAGCCGATTATTGAACGAGAAACATGGGACATTGTGCAGAGGGTACGGCAAGGCAAGCGCAGACCTAATAAGATGGGTGAAATGGATATGCTTTCAGGTTTGGTGGAGTGTGAAACTTGCGGAACAAAGCATTACCTGTGCCGTTGTGGGAGTTGGAACGAGGAACAGTATACTTACACCTGCGGAAAGTACCACACGCACAAGGACGAGTGTACCCCGCACACCATTAAGGTCATGGCACTGCACCAGATTGTACTTGCAGAAATCCAGCGGGTAACAGCCGAAGCCAAGGAGCATTCAGAGCAATTCCTGCAACGGGCAATGGATAAGCACCAAAGCCAGCTAAAACAGGAGCTTTCCGTTAAGATACGTGAACTGGAAAAGGCTCAGAAACGCCTTTCAGACTTAGATAGGCTCTTGCAGAAAGCGTTTGAACAGCTGGCATTGGAAAATCTGTCTGAAACACAGTTTAAGGCGCTGACCGGAAGCTATGAAACAGAAAGGCAGGAACTTACCCAGCGCTTTGGAAAGCTGGAGCAGGAAATCAGTTCTGGGAAAGACACCATGCTCAATGCCGACCGCTTCATGTCAGTTGTGGACAGGTACACCGATATTCAGGAGCTGACACCTGAAATTGTGCGGGAGTTTGTGGAGAAGATAGTGGTGTATGAACGTTCTGAGCGTTGGAAGAAGAAAAACTATACCCAGCAGGTTGATGTCTACTTCAACTTTATGGGCAAAGTTTAAGGCAAGAGAAAAGCCGTAGGACTTTAAATCCTACGGCAACTCTTAAAAACTGAAAACATCCTTATTGACACGGGGCTTTGCATGGCAGGACTTTTTTATATACTAAAGCGTATTATAATCTCTTTAAAAGCGCTTCTCTCTCCTTCTCAAACCCAGGTTTTCCAAGCAGAGCAAACATATTCTTTTTATAGCTTTCCACCCCTGGCTGGTTAAACGGATTCACTCCCAGAATATAGCCGCTTACACCACAGGCATATTCAAAGAAGTAAAACAGCTGTCCTAAGCTGTATTCATCCTGCCCCGGAATGTTAACCATCAGATTCGGGACATCTCCATCACTGTGCGCCAGAATTGTTCCATTCATTGCGCTCTTGTTAACGAAGTCCACGCTCTTTCCCGCCAGATAATTCATTCCGTCTGTATCAACCTCTTCTTCCTTTAAAAGGATCTCTGCCGGAGATTCTTCTACGTTTAATACAGTTTCAAACATAATTCGGGACCCATCCTGAATAAACTGTCCCATAGAGTGCAGGTCTGTGGTCAAATCCACCGCTGCCGGAAAAATACCTCTCTGATCCTTTCCTTCGCTTTCTCCAAACAGCTGTTTCCACCACTCGGAAACATAATGAAGGCTTGGCTCATAATTTGCCACGATTTCAACAGCTTTTCCCTTTCTTAAGAGAATGTTGCGGACCGCCGCATACCGGAGAGCACCGTTTGACTCATAAGGAGCGTTTACTGCCTCCTCTCTGGCTGCTGCCGCGCCTTCCATCAATTTATCAATATCAGCACCGGATACCGCAATCGGAAGAAGGCCGACTGCCGTAAGCACTGAGAAACGTCCTCCCACATCATCCGGAACAACAAACGTCTGATAACCTTCCTGGTCCGCTAAATTCTTTAACGCACCCTTCGCCTTATCCGTAGTGGCATAAATCCTTTTATTTGCCTCTTCACGTCCATACTTTTCGATCAGCAGATCCTTAAATACACGGAATGCGATTGCGGGCTCTGTGGTCGTACCGGATTTGGATATAATATTAACGGAGAAATCTTTTCCTTCCAGCACGTCCTTTAAATCCTGTATATACTTGCTGCTGATGCTGTTGCCGACGAAATAAATCTCCGGAGTTTTACGCTTTCCTTTTGGTAATACGTTATAAAAGCTGTGGGATAAAAATTCGATCGCTGCTCTGGCACCAAGATAAGAGCCGCCGATCCCGACAACAAGCAGTACATCCGAATCACTCTGAATCTTTTCTGCTGCTGCCTTTATTTCCTGGAATTCTTTTTTATCATAATTGACCGGTAGATCAATCCACCCCAAGAAATCATTACCTGCACCAGTTTTGTTCATCAGCACATCCTTTGCACACAGTACTGTGGCTTTCATGTTATTCATCTCTTCTGCTGATACAAATCCTGCTGCCCTGGAATCATCAAAAACTATATTTCCCATTGCTAATATTCTCCTTTTCCTATTATGTCAGGTTCCTGTCTGCCTGTTTAGGAAAATTATATCATAGAACTCATCGAAATGCGACTTTATTTTCTTCTGCTCTCCGAACGTTCATGTTAAATACTCCTGGAGAATTTCGCCGATCAGCTTTAATTCATCCGGGTTTAAATCCTTAAGCCAGTCTTCTCCCTGCCTGTTTCCCCGCTCTTTTTCCCTGCTTGCCGCAATCTGCTCCAAACTCTTTTTTAAATAGTCCACATCACGGACGGAACCTTTTGCTTCCGATGCTTCCATGGATTCTCCTCTCATTGTCACATGCTCTATTTCATCAGAATATTCCTCCGCCTGCTTTTGTGGACGGTTGCGCACCCTTTGTCTGGCGCTCCTTCTGTCGGCCTTTCGGTCCGGCTCTGCTTCCGGTTCTGCCCCGCTTCTTGACTGTGCTCCGTAAATCGAACGGATATTTTCGCGGAGCTCCAGCCGCGGTCCTGACATAGAGGCTGATTCCTCCCGTTCCTGATCCAGCCGGTAGATCAGCGTATTCTCCAGATAATTGTCCAGCGCTGCAAACAGCTGCTGACGTTTTTCTGTAATCCCGGCACCATGGTCCACCAGTATGGTAAACAGCCCTGCCATAATTCCAACGGAGCCATACAGTACAATATAGTAAGGATCCGTGCGGTACCAGTAAGAACCAAACGCGGCTGCACCTCCCGCTAAAAAGCACCACAGTGTCATCTGATTGGAAAACATGTTCCAGCCATGAAGTGTAATACCCATATGTTTAAAATCATACATCTGTCTTTCCAAATAAGGCTTGACCCTGGGAATCCCCTGGTTCATCTGATAGGTGGATTCGGTCTTCTGTTTAAATGCACGAAGGTTCCTGTTTTTGGTTAGTGTCAGATTATCTGATTCCTTAATCAGTCTTTTGTAGAGGTTACGTGTCAGCCATCTGGTAATAATGCCAATGCCGCATAAAACTGCCAGCACGTATAACGCTTTGCCTGTCTGTAAAAATTCCAGCATAATAATAGCTCCCCTTTCTTCCCGGCGTCTCCGGGTGATAGGTTTATTATAAACACCCGGACTGCCTTTGGGAAGATGAGAGAGCCTAGAATCGTTCGTCAAATCCTGTCAGGATTCGATTCTTAAGTTAATCTGAATATTTTTCCGTCATAGCTAAAATAAGGTTCACGGAAGCTTTTACTGCCTTTTGTTCAAACTCGCTGTAGTCCATATTTGCGCTGTCATCCGCCTTATCTGAGATTGCTCTGATAATGAGAAATGGTATCTGGTTTAAGTAGGCTGTCTGTGCAATAGCAGCCCCCTCCATCTCCGTACAAAATCCCTGAAATGTATCAGAGATCCAGGTCTTTTTAACCCTGTCAGAAACAAACTGGTCCCCTGAAACCACTCTTCCTTTAAAAATTCCAACTTCAGGATTCACCTCTTTGCAGCAATTCTCAGCCAGATTGCGGAGTTTTTCATCCGCATGAAATGAGAATTCTTTCATCTGGGGAATCTGTCCTGCAGGGTAACCAAAACCAGTGGCATCCATATCATGATGCACTACATCTGTGGAAAGCACCACATCCCCGATATTGATCTCGTTCTTTAAAGAACCGGCAATTCCGGTATTAATCACAGCACTCACATGGTAATGATCAGCCAGAATCTGTGTACAGATAGCTGCATTAACTTTCCCAATACCGCACCGGACTACAACTGTTTCCATCCCTTTTAATGTTCCTTTATAAAAATCCATTGCCGCTATGGTTTCAACCGTCACGCCCTTCATGGATTCTTTTATTTCAGCTACTTCCACATCCATTGCTCCGATAATCCCTAACATAGCAGTCCTCCTTTATGTTTTATCCATTGTTTCACCGGCTACCGTATTATTATAACGGAAAACGGAGCAATTGTGTTAATAATTTCAATATTTTCCGGATGTATGATCATAAACAGCAGACTGATTTACTTCCGGTTCCACACGCTTTACAGAGAATGACTCAATACCTGTGGTGCCAGATACAGCAGAAAGCTTAAATTTTGAAATCTGTTCTCGCAGAATCTGCGCCTGTGCAGCCAGCTCCTCACTGGAAGCAGAGCTTTCTTCTGCTGTTGCAGCATTGGTCTGTACGACTGAGGAAACCTGGGAAAGTCCCTGGTTAATCTCAACAATGGTGTTTGCCTGATCCTGAGTGTCGGATTCAATCTGCTTAATGGCTTTTTCGACCAATGCCGATTTTTCCGCAACATCATCTAAAAGCTTCAAGCTTTCATTGGCCATCCGCTCTCCTTCTGCTACCTTATCAGTAGATTTCTGTACCAGATCTGCCGTCTGTTTGGCCGCTTCTGCAGATTTCGCAGCCAGATTTCTTACTTCATCCGCAACAACAGCAAAGCCCTTTCCTGCCTCTCCGGCTCTTGCTGCTTCCACTGCCGCATTTAACGCCAGAATGTTTGTCTGGAAAGCAATGTCTTCCACAATTTTTGTTACCTTGGATATTTCTTCAGAAGAATGGCTGATTTCTTTCATTGCTTCATTCAGCTGCTTCATTCTGTTGTTGCTTTCTCCTACTCCCTGGCCTGCCTGGAAAACAGATTCCGTTGCATTGCGCACTGATACTGTATTTTTTTCCGCTTTTTCTGTTACACTGTGAATGGAAGCTGTCAGTTCTTCAATGGTTGCTGCCTGTTCCGTTGCTCCTGATGCAAGTGCCTGGGAAGCATCAGAGACCTGACCTGCTCCTGAATTAACCTGCTCCGCAGCAGAATGAATTACCTGCATGGTAGTATTAAGAGAAGCAATGGTATTTAATAAAGACTGTTTGATTAAAGAAAAATCTCCTATGTAATCCAGGTCAACCGTAAAGCTCATATTCCCCTGTGAAAGCATTGTAAGTTTTGCAATAATATCTTCAATATATGAAACAAGTCTTATATTAGTAGATCGTATACTGTCGGCCATTCGTCCAAGTTCATCTCGGCTCTCATACTTAATTTCGGAATGAAGATTTCCTTCTGCCATATTTTTATAAACAGCTTCAATCTCTCTGACAGGAATTAAAATTGCTCTCGTAAGTACAAAAATGATCACAAGTGTGGCTAACGTAGACAGCACCAGTACAGCACAAAGAATAACCCATGACTGGGCAATTGCACTTTGAGCGGTCTGTTTCTGAATATCTGCCTTCTGTGCTCCAACAACATTCATCTGCTCCATAATATCTGCAATCTGATTAAAGGCAGGTAAAAACTCATTTTGAAAAATAAGATAAGCTTCCTTGGAATCTTTATTAGAGGAATCTTTAATCAAATCAAGTATTTTATTACGTGCGGTTTCAGCCTCCTGTACATGAGCTTTGACATCCGCTATGTTCTTATCATTTGCTGAACTGCGCTGATGGGTTGCAAACTCTTCCAGAACGGTCATAAAGTTTTCTGCACTCTTTCCAGATAAGTCAAGGGATGACTGGTAATCCTCCCCTGCTTCTTTCTGAAGAATTGTCATCAGCAAATATCTCTGGACAGACACCATTTCCCGCTGAGCAGTTAAATTATAGGTGGTAAGGGGATAGGTGAATTTTGAATACATCCCTACCTGCGCCCCGATTTTTGATATGCTGTGAGCTGATGTTGCAAGAGAAACCAGTAATATTGCAAATAAAATCCCAAATCCTAAGGACAGCTTCCATTTTACTGATAACCCTCTGATAAAATCTTTAAAACCTCTTTTGTCACTCATAAGTGTACCTCCCATTGTATATTTATTTTTAACCAATCTATCTCTGGACAGCGAAAAATCCAGGTTTTTACCCTGGTTCTTTTCCGCCCTTCAGTTTTTCAATAACGATAGGTGCTGCAGTCAGAAACCATACGGTGTATCGTTCGGGATTTTGCAGCATGCTTTCAGAGAGATCAGCAATTTCCATCCATTTCAGATCCATAACCTCGTTGGGGTCCGGACTGATTTCTCCACTATACTGACCAATAAAAATATGATCATATTCGTATTCGAACATATTCTGATGGAACTTGTGATAATAAACGAATGAACCTGCTTCTTCACAGCTGCAGGCGACCCCAAGTTCCTGATAAAGCCGCCTTTCAACTGCTTCCTCTAAGGTTTCCTGACTCCGGGGGTGGGAGCAGCATGCATTGGTCCATAATCCGCCGGAATGATATTTCTCCAATGCACGCCTCTGAAGCAGCAGTTTCCCCTCATGATACAGAAATACCGAAAAAGCCCTGTGAAGCAATCCTTTTTGGTGACACTCCTCTTTGGTTGCTTCTCCAATTTCCCGATCCAGTATGTCAACACAAATTAAATGATCCATAATTACTCCAATCAGTCATTTTCAAGATATTCCTTTAAAAATAAATCTGCTGCAGCTTCCACATTTTCACATAAAAGCTTAATATCTTCCGCTGTTGCATGTTCAACATGAACACCCATGCTTACAGACACCGGCTCTCTGGCTGCATTACAAAGCTTCTTCGCAATTTTCTGTGCCAGCTGTGCATCCTTGTGCCCGGGTACTGTCAGGGTCCATAAATCACAGCTGGAAAGCTGCTGCCCATCTATTGGTACGCCGGGAGACGCTAATGCCACTCCGCCAAGATGGGGTTTCTCACCGCCGCTTATAAAAACGGCCAGACCGTTCCCCTTCGTCACATGGACCGTAAGATTTACTGCATACTTTCCAGATCCCCAGGTTTTGCTTATCATAAAATCTCTCCCTTTATCCTTTCTTCACTGCAGCTATTCTGCACCGTGCCACGGAACAAAGTTTTTAAAATCTAGTCCAAACTGCATCAGGATCTTTCCAACCACATGATTGATCTGATCGTCCAGAGAACGGGCACCGTTATAAAAAGTCAGCATGGGAGGAATTATGGTGCAGCCTAAATCCGCAGCCTCATTCATGTTTCGAAGATGAACCTTTCCAAGAGGCATTTCTCTTGTGCACAGAACCACTTTCCGGTTTTCTTTCATACAGACATCAGCTGCCCGGATCAGGAGATTATCGGTAAAACCATTTACAACTCCAGACAGCGTCTTCATACTGCAGGGCAATATAATCATTCCGTCTGTCTGATAAGAGCCGCTTGATATGGCTGCTGCAAGATTATGTACATCATAATAATAATCTGCCTGTTCAGTCAGCTTCTCAAAGGGATAATCCGTCTCCAGCTTCCAGGTTTTTCTGGCACAATCCGATACCACCAGATGTACCTCACAATCCTTAAAACTCTTCAGTGCTTTCAGCAGATAAAGGCTCATAACTACACCGGTTGCTCCTGATACTCCTACAATAATTCGCATTAAAACACCTCTCTTAAAAAACAGTTAAATAACGCCCAGCACCGCAAACCACGCTACGGCAAAGGCAACTGTCAGGAAAATCGGAATGAGAAGCGGAACCCCCATCTTTACGGTTTCCTTTTGTGTATACATTCCGTTTTCCTCTCCCTGTCCAACCAGAATATTAAGGTGATGGAAAGGAAGAATATAATGGCCGGAAATGGCCAGATAAATAACAAAAATCACTGCCAGCTCATTGATTCCCAGTGCATTGGTACAGACTAGAATTGCCGGTATGGCAACACCCATTACTGCAATGACAGATCCCATAAACATATGGATCAGGATTGCGATTGCCGCAATCATCAGGGACAGCACCAGTATGTTGCCCGGCATGGTTTTGGGAAGCAGGGTCGCTGCAAGCCATTCATTCATGCCGGTTACCGCTCCCACTTTTCCAATGGCAATGGCAGAAGTTAAAAATACCAGAACATGAACCGGAACATCTCCCCACTCTTTCACCGTCAGGACATTACCGATTACCGGCAGAGCCATACACATTGCCACTGCCAGCGTGACCCAGCCTACATCAAGACCGGTAATACCATTGGTAAGCCAGAGACCGATTGCGATCAGGATCCAGATCAGGGTTCTCTTCTCCTTTTCAGTCATCTTTCCAAGAGCTGACTGAGCCGTGCGCACTTCATCAAAATTGACTGCAACCTCTTTTGACGGCTTAAACAGGATCAGAATCAAGAGCATGGTGGTAATACTTAAAAACAGGGCCGGTGGTCCCATAATCTGGAACCAGCGTACAAAATTGATGCTTTCCGTGGTGCAGTAAGTCACTACCAGGGGGTTAATGACGGAGTCTCCGGTTAAGAATATAAGTGAAACCGGAACAGAAGCGGCAAATACCGTAAATCCCACCTTAACTGCATCCTCCTTCGGCATATTTGCCGCCTTAATCACTACTGACATGACCGACATGATTAAAAACGCCCGTGGCCATGGGTGGGGGATAAACAATGATAAAATAAAGGTCAATACAAAAATGCCGATGATGATGCTCTTCCATGAGCTTACAAATTTCAGGATGTAGGCATAAGAGATACGTTCCCCTAATCCCGACTTTTTAACAGCTGCTGCAATCATATAGGCACCAATGACCAGCCACAGGGTAGAAGTTGTCCAGCCTGCAAATACCACTTTCGTATCAGCAAGCTTTAAAAGACAGACGGAGACCAGATAGAATCCCCCCACGTAGCCTGACTGGGCAACCTGTGCTGCCCACCAGACTACGGTCATTAAGGTTAATCCAAGACAGATCTGCCCTTCTCTGGACAGGCCGTCAAGCGGAAGAAGTAGGACAAGAACAAAAATAATAATACCGATTAAAAAACCTGATTTCTGTTTAGTGAATGTCACTGAAGCTTCTCCTTTCACGATTGGAGTCTCAAAAATTATTTATCAAGAGGGGGAATCGGGGGAATAATCTGCAAATTTTCTATCTGTTCTTTTTTAAGCTTAAACTTTTCATGAATATGGGGAGTCTCTGTGGATCTCCAGGAATAAAAGCAATCCATACATTCATAAACTTCCCAGACATTTCCTACAGGAGAGGTTGCAATCACTTCAATTTTATTTCCGTCACAGCGGGGACACTTCATAGTTTCAATCTCCTTTCGTTATAGAGCTTACATCTCAGCCATCAGTTTACGAATCAAAGCTTCATACTTTTCATAGCCTGCAGGCGGCTCTAAAAGTTCAACTTCTCTTGGATTTGGCTCCGGATCCTTTGGAGTTGTCGCATCAATAATCAGTTTGGAATGCATACCGGCAGGGTAAGAAGATGGATCAAGAGGCATTCCCGGGCAGTTTGGAATAACCACAACATCCTTATCCGGTCTTACACGGGTTGTGAGCGCCCACATAACCTGGGGAAGATTAAATGGATCAACAAACTCATCAACAATGATAATGATTTTACTGTACGAACCTCCGTGAGGAGTGGAAAGGAGGCGGAATGCCACTTCTTTTCCAAAACCGCCGAACCGAACTTTTGTGGAAATAATGCATCCGATTCCATGCGTATACATGGCATTAACTGCCTGAACCTCCGGGAAATCCCGTTTTATCTGCTGGTAAAGGGGAACCGATGTATTTAACGCCATAAGATAATCGATTTCGGTCCACGGAATACCCAGATACAGATTTTCAAAAATCGGGTTTGTTCTGTGAGTCACATGAGTAATTGTAATTACGCACTGGCGTCTGGAACCTGAGTAGGAACCCGGAAACTCTCCGAACGGGCCTTCCACCTCACGTACCCGCGGCTCAATATAACCTTCCAAAACAACCTCAGAACCGGCAGGAACATATAGATTCTTATAAAGATCGGACTGAACGATCTGGGTCGGAACCCCATCCTGGAGCGCGCCTACAAATTCATACTCATTCTGAGTATACATAACCGGAGTCGATGCCATATAAGTCACCAGCGGGCTGTTTCCTACCGTAATACAAATCGGAACCTTTTCGTTTTTCCGCTCAGCAGCTTCCAGCTGGATTGCGATGTCGTGAAATGCCAGAGCCTGAATGCCCACACGGTTTTTGCCTTTCACCTGTATGCGGTATGTACCTACATTCAGCTTGTCAAAATTATCAGGCTCATTGGGATCCGCCGTGATAATAGACGCTTTGGAAAGGAAGAATCCGCCATCCTGATCATTGATTCTGTATAATGGAAGGAGCTCAAACAGATTGATATCCTCCGCTTTATCAATGGTATTTTCTTTACAGGGTGCTTCTTCTCTTTTCAGAATTTCAGGTTTGACCGGGAAGCGGTCCCATCTGCGGTTAATTTCATGAAACTGCTCTTTGGTTGATGCTGTTTTGTCCATTCCCAGCATCAAAGCATGATTGGCCCATGAACCATGTACGTTGGTGACTACGCTGTAAGGATATCCTTTTACCTTTTCAAATAAAACTGCCGGACCGCTCTCAATGTTTGCCGCAGCTCTGCCTGCCGCTGCAATATCCGGTTCTGGATTAACCTCCTCCTTGATTCGTACTAACTGACCGTTTTCTTCCAGAGTGGAAAGGAAACTGCGCAAATCCTGATAAACTTTTGCCATAAATTTTCCTCCTGATCTTCTTCATATACTGCTGATACGGTTGCCTGCTGGTTAATTTTTCCAACATAATAAAATTATAATCAATTACAATTTTCGTGGCAATTCGATTAAATTCGTACAACTATTCCAAAATGGAAACAAAAAATTTTAAATCTTTGCAATTATGATTCCTTGCAAAATATAAAACAAGCAAACGTCGGATTAAAAATGCATATATAGTGAACTTTTACTGTAAAATAATAGTTAATTTTTATAAATATTTTACATTTATAAGTATTCTAAAATGTCATCACAAAATAGTATAAACATATTTTCCTTCGCGTCATTCTGTATTATAATAGTGTTAATGACAAAACGTACATCTGAATTTAGATTTTTACGATTTATCAGTAACTAAAGGGGGCAATTTGATTATGACGAAATGGATTGATGATTTCTTAGCATTGGCAAAGTATAAAAATTTTTCTTCAGCTGCCGAAAGCATTTATATTTCCCAGTCTGCTCTGTCAAAACACATTAAGGCAATTGAGAATGAACTGGGAATCGTGCTGTTTATCAGAAGCAATACTAAGGCAGAACTCACAGAAGCAGGGAATGTTTTCCTGGATTATGCAATAAACATCCGCCAGTGTACCCAGGACTTAAGGACTAAATTAGAAAAATTTGGTACCTCCTGCTATATTACTCACTTAACGGTAGGAACAATTCCATGTCTTGCAGAAAGCGGTATCATGCAGCTGCTCCTTAATTTTCAGGAGAAATTCGGTAATTATTCCATAGAGATCGTGGAAGATGACCAGTCGCATCTGCTTAAGATGCTCTCCCAGCAGGAGATTGATGCTGCTATCTGCCGTACGGACTTACTCTCTGATCCGGAATATGATACCATTTCTCTGGTTTCGGATGAGATGGTTCTTATCTGCAGCAAAAATGTCTTTCCCTTTGAACAGGGCAGCGAAATTGATCTGACCGGATTTAAATTTGATAATATTTACACCATTGCCAAAGAGTCTGATATTTACAGACTTACAAAAAAACAGCTATATGATATTGGATATACAGGCAGTATTGCCGGGACTTTCCCCCGGCATATGATGCTTCTGTCTTTTTTGTCTCAAAAAGGCGGCTGCGCTATATTACCCAGGCAGCTTGCTAATCTTCAAATGTTTCCTGCGCTTACATATTATAGGATAAGAGATTCGGTAAAGACAAATATCGGTTTCACAAAACTATCCTCCAGCAGTATAAATCCCCAGTTAACCGACAAATCCAATATGCTGTTTGACTATTTAAAGGAGCAGAAGGAACAGAATTAAAACCGGATTCGTGTGTTATTTTGTTTTCCTTCCTTCTATGATCTATTGACACTGACTCTGGAATTCGCTATAATTCTTTAAAGTTTCTGATAAGAGTCATGATTATACGGAGGTATCAATGATGAAATATAAAACACACGGAGTCTGTTCCCAGGAGATTAATTTTGAAATAGAAGGCAGCAAGGTCGCTCATGTACAGTTTGTAGGCGGTTGTTCCGGTAACACACAGGGAGTATCAAGACTGGTGGAAGGCATGGAAGTTGACGATGCCATTCGCCGTCTGGAAGGAATCAAATGCGGTTTCCGCCCAACCTCCTGTCCGGACCAGTTATCCAAAGCATTAAAGGAATATAAGGAAAGTCATTAATATGAAAAGCGCTGCCATATGAGCGGATTTTTTCCGGCATATGGCAGCGCTTATTTTATATTTAAGATTCCCCGAATACCGCTCTGTAGTCAGCCTGAAATTTAGCAATTCCCTGAGTGGTTAACGGGTGGTTAACCATTTGTTCCAGGATCTTATACGGAACCGTTGCAATATCGGCACCTGCTTTTGCACAATCGATTACATGGATGGGGTTGCGGATACTGGCAGCAATAATTTCTGTTTTGATATGGTGTGTTTTAAAAATATCGGTTATTTCCCCTATCAGAACAATTCCTTTCATGGAAATATCGTCAAGGCGCCCCATAAACGGTGATACATAAGCCGCTCCCGCACGTGCGGCCAAAAGGGCCTGTGTCGCCGAAAATATCAGAGTTACATTGGTCTTTATCCCTTCTGCATTTAGTACCTTAACTGCTTTGAGACCTTCCGTTGTCATGGGGATTTTTACTACCATATTGGAGTGAATGGCAGCAATCTCCCGTCCTTCCCGGATCATACCATCTGCGTCAACCGTTGTTGCCTTAACTTCCCCGCTGATCGGTCCGTCAACGATGGCTGTTATTTCCTTTATAACTTTTTTAAAATCCCGTCCTTCCATGGCAATCAGGGAAGGGTTCGTTGTAACACCGCAGATGATCCCCATGTCATTTGCTTTTCTTATGTCTTCTACATTGGCTGTATCAATAAAAAATTTCATTTTCTCCTCTTCTTCCCTATACAAGACTTCTGATATTTTTAATCTGGTCTTCATCAAGCTTTAATATATCACTGTTCTCCATAGAAGTATTTGAGTCTTCTATTAAAATCATTTTAGTATCTTTCTGCGTTATCGTATTGTGCCACAAGGTTGCCGGTATGTTGAACACCTTACCGGGAACCATTTTAACGCAGCCAAATTCTAGTCCGTTTTTTGTTTCATTGGCATAAATCAGGGTACATTCACCTTCTGTCAGCACAAAGAGTTCATCTGTTTTATTATGCCTTTCCAGGCAGTCAATACCAGTAATGTCATTGGCCGGTTTCCAGTTTTTAATGCCAACCATCCATTTTTTATTTTCATAAACTCGCTGCATACCTTCACCGGCAAATTCATAATGTTCAATATTCATTTTTAAGTAACTCTCCTTTTATTTTAACATCTCTGTGCAGGTTTTTACTACATGTGCTGCGGTCAGACCATAAGCTTCGAAAAGCTGATCCGGTTTCCCTGACTTTCCAAACTTATCCTGAATTCCCATAATTGCAAATTTAGATCCTGTATGACCCGCCAGAACTTCAGCGACTGCAGAACCAAGACCTCCGATTACGGAATGTTCCTCCAGCGTCACAATACCCTTACAGGTTTCATTCATTTTCAAAATAATATCTTTATCAATGGGTTTGATGGTATGCATGTTTACGACAGCGGTATGGATTCCTCCCTTTTCAAGTACCTCAGCAGCCTTTAATGCCTCAGGAATCATCAGACCGCAGGATATGATGCAGACGTCTTTGCCTTCCTTCATCACATTTGCCTTGCCTGGAATGAAAGGTGTATCTGATGTTGTTATATCATCACAAACAGGTCTGGCTACACGGATATATACCGGACCGTTAATTTCTGCAGCGGCCATTACTGCTTTTTCTGTTTCACTTGGATCACAGGGTACAAAGATTGTCATGTGCGGCATCTCTCTCATAAGAGCAATGTCCTCGAAAGACTGGTGGCTTCCCCCGTCTTCTCCTACAGATAGCCCGGAATGTGAAAATCCAAACTTGACATTTGCATTGGTATAGCAGATTGAATTGCGTATCTGTTCATAGGCCCGCCCTGCACCAAATAAAGCAAACGTACTTGCAAAGGGTATGTATCCTGTACTTGCAAAGCTGGCAGCCGTACACATCAAATTTCCTTCTGCAATTCCCATATTAAAGAAACGGTCGGGATACTCCTCTTTAAACATACAGGTCTGAGTGGCATGTGCCAAATCCGCATCCAGCACCACTACTTTCTCATTTTGTGCCCCTAATTTTACAAGGGATTCTCCATATGCAACTCTAAGCGACTTTCCCATTTAAACTACCTCCTGTTCTTTCATTGCCATGGCAAATTCTTCTGCATTCATAGGTCTCCCATGCCAGCCGTACTGATTCTCCATGAAAGAAACTCCTTTCCCCTTAATGGTATTGCAGCAAATGAATTTTGGTTTGCCTGTTGCCGGTGTCTTTAACGCCCTGGTTATGGCACTGATATCATGTCCATCCACTTCCATGCACGAAAAGCCGAATGCTTCAAATTTCTTTATAATATCTCCCAGACTCATTACCTCTTCATTGCTTCCATCAATCTGAAGCCTGTTAAAATCCAGCATGAATGTAAGATTATCCAGATTATAATGTGCTGCTGCCATAGCGGCTTCCCATACAAGCCCTTCCTGGCATTCCCCGTCACCTAAGATTGCATAAACCTGATAGGCTGCTTGCGCATGCCTGGCCGCAAGTGCCAATCCCATTGCAAGGGATGCTCCCTGCCCCAAAGAACCGGTATTCATATCCACACCTGGTGTCTTTGTACAATCCGGATGCCCCTGAAGGTGGCTGTCAATCTGCCTGAGCCCCGCCAGATCCTCCTTCGGGAAATATCCCAGGTCTGCAAGAACCGCATATAACGCGGGGCATGCATGTCCTTTGCTCAATACCAGCCGGTCCCTGTCCGGTTTATCAGGATTCTCAGGGTCAACGTTCATTACCTCATAATAAAGTGCCATAAGCATCTCTAAACAGGATAAGGAACCTCCTGGATGTCCTGACTGGCAGGCAAATAACATCTTAAGAATGTCTGCCCGCAATTCCTTTGCCTTCAAATCGTACTGCATAATTTTTTTCCTCCTTATTATCGGCTTAACCCTTTACAGCTCCTGCCGTCAAACCTTCTACTAATCGTTTCTGAGCGAAGAAGAACATGATGCATACCGGTATAATCGTTATGATTCCTCCTGCTGTAAGTAAATCCCACTGAACACCAAGCTGTCCGATCAGACTTTTTAATGCTACTGGAATGGTACGTGTTTCTGTATTGGTAAACATCACAGCAAATGTGTATTCATTCCATGATGTCATAAAAATATAAACACCGGTAGCAACCAGGCAGGGTCCCAGAATCGGAAGTATAATCTTTACAAAAGCGACGCCTCTGTTGCAGCCGTCTACCAAGGCTGCTTCCTCAAGAGACATGGGAAGATCATTTAAGAATCCCAGCAGCAGCCATACGGAAAACGGGATGGTAAATGTGGTATAAGATAAAACCAGAGAGGTGGGTGTGTACAAAAGCCCCAGCTTACGCATAATGGAATACAACGGAATCAGCAGCAATACTGTCGGGAACATATTATTGCAAAGGAAGGTACACATAAGAATTTTTCTTCCTGCAAACTGGTATCTGGAGAATGCATATGCTGCAAGGGTCGATGCCGTCAAAGATACCAAAGTGGTCATTGCCGCCACAATAAAACTGTTCTTAATCGCTGCAAGGAAATTAACCGTAGTTGTAAAAAGCTTCCTGTAGGACTCAAACGTAATTGATTTCGGCCAGTATGTGACCACCATTCCATACAGTTCTTCCTCGGGTTTTACCGATGTAATAAACGTCCAGTAAAAAGGGAACAAAATAAAGAGCAGTATTAATCCCAGCGGAAGGTACACACACATGATTTGTCTTATATCAACTCGCTTCTTCATCTTTATACCTCCTAGTATAATAATGATG
>NZ_QOHO01000062.1 GCF_003432035.1 Lacrimispora amygdalina | reverse complement strand
CAGGCAGATTCTTTTTTAAAGTTTTTCATTGAAACCAGAACTTCTGAGCAGACCTGTCCCTGTTGTGGTTGTAAAACAAAAAGAGTTCATGACTATCGAATTCAGGAAATTGATGACACTCCTTTCCAAGGTAAAACCGTCATTCTGATTCTAAGAAAACGACGTTATTTATGTACCTCCTGCGGAAAACGATTTTTGGAACACTATTCCTTTCTTCCTTCCTATCACCGCAGAACAAGGAGACTGGATTTTTATGTTATATCTCTCCTACTAGTGATGACCTAAGGTTGGCGCATATGATGAAAGAATGGTTTTATGACATCAGCCAGCTAGAGTCCTATCGTAAGCAACAGCAAGAATTCGATGATTGGATATCTAATGCAAGAGGATGCGGTATTAAAGAGTTCGAGAAATGTGCAAAAACGTTCCAGTCTTGGAGAAAAGAAATCTTAAATGCCTTTAAATATGGCATTACAAACGGTGTCACAGAAGGATTTAACAATAAGATTAAAGTATTAAAACGAAGTTCTTATGGAATCAGGAACTTTAACCGGTTTCGGACACGGATACTTCATTGTACATCATAGGAAAAATGGTCGGGATATGGAGGCTTATTTTGCATGCCCAAAACAGCATACAGTAGAATGAACCATTAAAGCAGCTCTAAACGCAAGAAAGGGGCGGGATTCATAGAAATCCCACCCCAACTATTGACAAAGAGCCCAAAAAACCTCCAGGTTTCATCCTGAAGGTTTCCAGTTTCCATTATGACCTATCCGAGAATCGAACTCGGGTTTCCGCCGTGAGAGGGCGGCGTCTTGACCGCTTGACCAATAGGCCAGTACGAATATGATTCATACAAAATCGAGGCGACAAGATTCGAACTTGCGACCTCTGCGTCCCGAACGCAGCGCTCTACCAAACTGAGCCACGCCTCGATTACGTTACGTAGTATAATATAAATCTGAGACAATGTCAACTGTATTTTCAAAATTTTTTATTTTTTTTAAAATTCTGGAAAAATAACGCCAAAATTCAGTTACTCTTTTAATCACCCGCTGCAGAACAGACAATCCTGTTCTGCAGCTGAAACAAGCTTTATGCCAGATCAAAAAGAGACAGCTGATTGGATTCAGGAAGATCACCGAGAAGCCCCAGATCTCCCATCAAATCACAAACCGTCTTACTGACCTTCGTCCGGTTTCTGAAATCCTCTCTTGATAAAAATCTTCCATCCTTACTTGCATCCACAACCGCATCTGCCGCTTTTTCTCCCAGTCCATCTATACTGCTTAAAGACGGCATTAATTTTCCGTCAATAATCTGAAAATGTCTGGCTTTCGCCTGGTAAATATTGATAGGAATAAAATCATAACCCCTGGCATACATTTCCTGAACAATACGCATATCCCGAAGAGTGTCCTGCTCTTTCTTGGAAAGAGTGTCTATCCGTTTCCGGTAATCTGCCAGATAATGCTCCAGCTTTTCTCTTCCCTGGCACATCAGCTCGTAACTGAAGCCATTGGCCCGGATGCTGAAAAAGGACGCGTAATAGGCCAGTGGATAGAACACTTTACAGTAAGCGATTCTCCATGCCATCATAACATATGCGGCTGCATGGGCTTTTGGGAACATGTATTTGATCTTTTTACAGGACCAGATATACCAGTCAGGAACTCCATGTGCCGTCATCTCCTCTTCCCAGTCGGGCTTCAGGCCTTTTCCCTTTCGCACACTTTCCATGATGGAGAAGGATAAGCCTTCTTCCATTCCCATGGAAATCAAATATATCATAATATCATCTCTGGTACATATGGCAGTCTGGATGGTAGCTTTCCCTTCCTGAATGAGCGCCTGGGCGTTTCCAAGCCATACATCCGTACCGTGAGCAAGCCCTGCGATGCGGACAAGATCAGAGAAATATTTTGGCTGGGTATCAATTAACATCTGCATGGCAAAATCGGTACCAAATTCGGGCACTCCAAGGGCACCCAGTTTACAGCCGCCAATATCTTCAGGAGTAATACCAAGAGCTGATGTATCCTGAAAAAGTGACATGACTTCTCTGCTGTCCAGAGGAATATCCTTTACAGGATCAAATCCGATTAAGTCCTGAAGCATACGAATCATGGTCGGATCGTCGTGCCCCAGTATATCAAGCTTTAAAAGGTTATGGTCTATGGAGTGATAATCGAAATGTGTAGTTACCGTCATTGTCGTCATGTCATTGGCAGGTCTTTGTACCGGTGTAAAGGAATAAATTTCCTCACCATGAGGAAGAACGATAATTCCGCCAGGATGCTGGCCCGTGGTTCTTCTGACGCCAACACACCCCTGTACAATCCGGTTAATTTCACAGTTCCGTTTTCTTACTCCATGCTCCTCATAATAATTTTTTACATAACCAAATGCCGTTTTATCTGCAAGAGTACCGATGGTTCCTGCACGGAAGGTCTGACCCTTTCCGAAAATAACTTCCGTATAGTCATGTGCCTTACTCTGGTATTCTCCGGAGAAATTTAAATCAATATCAGGTTCCTTATCTCCCTTAAAGCCCAGGAATGTCTCAAACGGGATATCAAACCCATCCTTTGATAAAGGATGTCCGCAAACCGGGCATATTTTATCCGGCATATCACAGCCGGCCATTCCGGTAAATGCCTTTACTTCTTCCGAATCAAAATCATAATAGTGGCAGTTATCGCAGTAATAATGGGGACTGAGTGAATTTACCTCTGTAATACCTGACATATAGGCAACAAAGGAGGACCCGACAGACCCTCTGGACCCCACCAGGTACCCGTCTTCGTTGGATTTCCATACCAGCTTCTGCGCAATAATATACATAACTGCAAATCCATTAGAAATAATGGAATTCAGCTCCCGTTCCAGACGTTCCGTAACAATCGCAGGCAGGTCTTCGCCATAGATGGCATGAGCCCTGTCGTAACAGATTTTTCTTAAATCTTCATCTGAATTTTCAATGACCGGGGCACACTTGTCCGGCCGTACAGGTGATATCCGTTCACACATATCCGCTATTTTTCTTGTATTCTTTATGACCACTTCCTCTGCCTTGTTTGGGCCTAAGTATTCAAACTCCCGAAGCATCTCCTCAGTCGTCCGAAGATACAAAGGTGCCTGGTCATCCGAGTCCTTAAAGCCCTGTCCGGCCATAATAATTCTCCGGTAAACCTCATCCTCCGGATCAAGAAAGTGAACGTCACAGGTAGCACACACAGGCTTTCCAAACTGCTCTCCAAGGGTCACAATGCGCTTATTAATGTCAATTAAATCCTGCTCTGTTTTTACCGTACTCTTTTCATCTCTTAACATGAATGAATTATTTCCAAGGGGCTGTATTTCCAGATAATCATAATAGTTCACAAGCTTGGCTATTTCTGTATCCGGAATCCCCCTTAGAAGAGCCTGATAAAGTTCTCCTGCCTCACAGGCAGATCCGATTATCAGGCCTTCCCTGTACTCACTTAGTACACTTTTGGGAATTCTCGGTCTTCTGGCATAAAAATCAATATGGGAAAGAGAAATCAGCCGGTATAAATTAACCCTCCCCACATCGTTGGACGCCAGGATAATTACGTGATAGGTGGGAAGTTTCTTAATCATGTCGGCTGACATGGTACTGAGTTTGTTTAATTCATCAAGTGTCTCAACCCCACGTTCCCTGAGCATTCTTACAAATGCTGCAAATATCTCTGCCGTACAGCCGGCATCGTCAACCGCCCTGTGATGGTTCGCCAGGGAAATATTTAAGGCTTTGGCTACCGTGTCCAGTTTATACCGGTTTAAGCTGGGCAGGAGAAGCCTTGAGAGGGCCACTGTATCAATGACCGTAGGGTCAAATTCCAGTTGAAGCTTTTGTGCGTTATAAGAGATAAAACTTACGTCAAAAGAAGCATTGTGGGCCACCAGAACCGAATCTTTGCAAAACTCCAGAAACTGAGGGAGGATCACATCGATCTTTGGATGAGGAAGCACCATACTGTCATTAATCCCCGTAAGCTGTTCGATCTCAAAAGGGATAGGTACGTCAGGGTTTACAAATGTGCTGAATTTATCCCTGATTTTTCCGTCAATTACTTTTACTGCACCGATTTCAATAATCCGGTTTCTGGATGAACTGAAACCGGTTGTCTCAATGTCAAAAACTACATAGGAATCAGAAAAGGACTGATTTTTAGAATTCTCAACAAGCTGTTTTAAATCATCAACCAGATATCCTTCCACTCCATAAATAACTTTAAATGTATCTCCCTTATCCAGCGCATGGTTTGCATCCGGAAAGGACTGCACACAACCATGATCCGTAATTGCAATAGCCGGCATTCCCCATTTCTTTGCACGCTTTACCAGATCCTTTACTTCAGAAACGCCATCCATATCACTCATCTTCGTATGGCAGTGAAGCTCCACACGCTTTTCTAAACTGTTGTCCGATCTTTTTCCAGTAAAATCTTCCGATTTTTTAATACCCACAACTGATCCCAGGGTCAGCTCCCCATCAAACTTGTCTATGGTAGTCACACCCTTTATTTTGATAAAGCTGCCCTGAACAACTGCATTTTTTAAATCCTCAAGCTGTTCTTCCCTTGCAAACATTTTTACTGTAATCGTATCAGTAAAATCTGTTATATCGAAAATTATAATGGTCTTTCCGCTTCTCAGTTCTCTGCTGTCTGTCATGATAATCTTGCCGCGGATCACAACTTCACCGATCTCCCCGTCAATCTTTTCAATTTCCATGGTTTCTTCTTCAAAATCCCTGCCATATAAAACATCCGGATTATCGGAACGGCGGCCATTATAGGAATTCTTCCGGTAATCTTTCCATTCTTTCTTTCCCGATTCTGCCTCTGCAGCTTTACCAGCTTCCTTTTTATCTCCCTCTTTTTTTCCTCCCATACGAAGCCCTGGAGCAGAAGTCTGGGCTTCCTGCAAAAACGGCACTTCATCTGAATAGGATGCCGCCAGAGAATCCAGAGGGGCATCTGCCATGGAAGGACCCCCATATTCTTCGTCTGACCGTTTTTTCTCCTGAATTCCAAGCGAGGTTCTGCTGACGATTTCTTCGACTTCCCGCTGCATCTGCAGTTCTTTCTGTTTTGCCAGTGCATTCTCCTTAGGCGCGATAAACTCATATTGAACTTCAACAGGCAGACCGCATCTCTCATGAAAAATCTTTTCCAGTACACGCTTTAGTTCTCCTGCTTTTTCATGAGTTACAATGGTATCTTCCACTGTCATTTTTAAAAGATCCGGCTCAGGAAACTGGCACTGCGCTTTTCGGAACATGTTATATTCAATAATACTGTAATTTTTAAGTTCCGCCAGTAGACTTTCCCGATAGATCTTCAACAGTTTCTGGGGTGTATACTGACCGGACAGACGGAACCGTTCAATAATCTTAATTGTAATCTGCTTCGATGGAAACAGCTGCTCTTTAATTCCCTTTTCCAGACTGTAGATATTTTGTTTATGTATCAGTCTTGGGCTGATTAAATAAACACGAATAGAGCTTCTATCCCTGTTTGATGTGACCTTTTCCACATCTACCAGATTTAAAAGCTCTCGTAATTCATCCGTAATATGTAAATTTGGAAAAACTTCCAAAAATTTCTTTGCCATTCTATCACCTATTGCATTTTCATAAGCTCTTCCTGAAGGGCGCTTAGAAGTTCTTCTTCCGGAACCTTTCTGATTACTTCTCCTTTTTTTATAAGAAGACCTTCTCCGATTCCGCCGGCAATACCGATATCTGCTTCTTTTGCTTCACCTGGACCGTTTACCACACAGCCCATAACTGCAACCTTAATATCCAGGTGGTCGTAAGAAGAAACCATATCTTCCACCTGATTTGCCAGTGAAATCAGATCAATTCTGGTTCTTCCGCAGGTGGGACAGGATATCACCTCTACTCCCCCTCGTTTAAGCCCCAGGGTCCTTAGAATCGTCTTAGCCGCTTTCACTTCCTCAAGCGGATCACCGGTAAGAGACACACGAATGGTGTCCCCGATTCCCTTATGAAGAATAATTCCCAGTCCAACAGAAGATTTGATGGTACCTGAAATAAGAGTTCCCGCTTCTGTTATACCGACATGAAGGGGATAATCCGTTTGCTCTGCTATCAGTTCATGGGCTTTGATACACATGAGTACATCAGAAGACTTGATACTGATAACCAGATTTCCATAGTCCATCTCTTCGATCATGCGCACCTTGTTTAATGCACTTTCTACAATGCCCTCTGCAGTAACTCCCCCATATTTTTCAATGAGATTTTTTTCAAGAGATCCGCTGTTTACTCCCACGCGAATCGGAATCTGGTATTCTTTTGCTTTATCCACAACTGTGCGGACACGGTCCAGAGAGCCGATATTTCCCGGATTAATCCGGATTTTATCAGCCCCTGACTCTATGGAAGCTACAGCCAGCCGATAGTCAAAATGAATATCAGCCACCAGCGGTATACTGATTTGTTTCTTAATTTCCCTGATAGCTGCCGCTGACTCCATATCCGGAACTGCAACTCTGATAATATCACATCCGGCAGCCGTCAGCGTTTTAATCTGATTAACTGTTGAAGCAACATCCTGCGTTTTCGTATTGCACATGGATTGGATCAGAACCGGATTGCCTCCACCGATGACCCGGTCTCCGATCTGAATTGTTTTCGTGTGATCCCTGTTCATAAGCGCCTCCATTCCCATGCTTCTATCAGATAAATCTGTTGATATCATTAAACACTACAAAAATCATCAGCGCCATCAATGCAGCCATACTGATCATATTCACAAGGCCCTCTTTTTCCGGGTCCATTCTTTTTCCCCGTATTGCTTCAATTATTAAAAACAGCAGTCTCCCTCCGTCAAGTGCCGGTATGGGGAGCAGATTCATCACACCTAAGTTGGCGCTCAAAAGGATACACATGCTGATAACATTCATAAGCGCCGCAACCGCGCTTACCGTAAGCCCCGCTTTTACGGAATCGTCTATCATAACCACAATTCCCACCGGTCCGCTCAAGTCATTTACACTGGCTTTACCTGTAAAAAGCATACCAAGGCTCTTCACAGTCAGCTTTACGTCATATTCCATCTCCATATATCCATGCTTAATGAGTTCACCGGCATTCGCTGCCTTTTTATTCTCAGGCGCAATCAAAATACCGATCAGATATTTTTTACTCTCTTCAGAATATTGGGGGGTAACGGTAACAGTCTGAATTTCCTGATTTCCTGTCTGTGGATCTGTTCTTGAAAACTCCACCTGGTTCATCTTCTCATCCGGTTTCATCAGCTTGTAAAGAATGTATTCCTGATACATGGAAACATTCTCTCCGTTAATTTTTAACAATTTATCCCCGGAACGCATTCCTGCTTCATAAGCAGGCGAACCTTCCGTTACTTCTTTTATATAAGTGGTATCATAACCGCTTATTCCCACCAAAACCAGGGAAAGCAAAAAGGCAAGAATAAAATTAAAAACAGGTCCCGCCGCAATCACGGACATCCTTGCAGGAATGGATTTATTCTGAAATGCACGATCATCCGGATTTTCTTCATCTTCTCCCAGCATCATACAGGATCCGCCTAAAGGAAACAATTTAATGGAATACGTGGTCTCTCCCTTTTTTATATGCAAAAGGCGTGGTCCCATACCTACGGAAAATTCCACCACTGCGATACCATTCATTTTTGCAAATATAAAATGACCCAACTCATGAATCAGCACAATTAAACCGAATACAAGTATTGCTACGATAATACTGGACAATTCACCACCTGCTTTCTATATAGTCATAAGCTGCAGCCTCTGCTTCAAGAATCTCCTCTACACTGGGATTCTCTTTAACAGTATGCCCGTTCATCGCTCCCTCTATCATATCTGTGATAGTAAGATATGTAATTTCCCTGTTCAAAAATTTGGCAACTGCCTTTTCGTTTGCAGCATTAAAAACAGTTGGAAGCGTTCCGCCGGTACATCCGGCCTGATAGGCAAGTTTCAATCCCGGAAAATTAACCAGATCCGGTTTTTCAAAATTAATTTGACCAATGGACCAAAAATCAAGACGGTCTCCTTTTAAATATCTCCGTTCCGGATAATAAAGGGCATATTGAATAGGAAGTTTCATATCCGGAGTTCCCATCTGGGCCATAACTGCTCCGTCTTCAAATTCCACCATGGAATGAATGATACTCTTGGGCTGAATCACAACCTGTACCTGATCCATCTCCACATCAAACAGCCATTTGGCTTCCATTACCTCAAGACCTTTATTCACCATGGTTGAAGAATCTATGGTAATCTTCCGTCCCATGGACCAGTTTGGATGATTGAGTGCGTCTTCCACCTTCACATTCCTTAACTCTTCTCTTGTCTTTCCCCGAAAAGGACCGCCGGAAGCAGTCAGCAATAGCTTATGGATGGATTTTTTATCTTCCCCGTTGAGACACTGGAATATGGCACTGTGCTCACTGTCTACCGGGAGAATCCTGACACCCATTTTCTTTGCCAGAGGCATAATGATGTGGCCGGCAGTTACCAGAGTTTCCTTATTGGCAAGGGCAATGTCTTTTCCTGCTTCCATCGCCGCTATGGTCGGCCGGATTCCAATCATCCCAACGACTGCCGTAACAACAATTTCTGCAGTTTCTTCCACAGCAGTCTCAATTAACCCCTCCATTCCGGAAACAATGCGAACAGGAAGATCCCTTACCAGGACTTTCAGTTCCTTTGCCTTTTCTTCTTCCCAGACACATGCTGTCTTTGGCCGGAATTTTCTGATCTGTTCCTCCAGCAGGCGGATGTTGCTGCCTGCAGCCAAAGCGGTAACTTCTATATCCCCTTGGTTCTCCACCACCTCCAGGGTCTGCGTTCCAATGGATCCTGTTGATCCCAGGATTGCTATTTTCTTCATCTTATGCTGTATACTCCTTTTCTTTTCCTTAATTCCGCTTTCAGGCAATGGTTTATTTATTTTAACGTATAAATGTGACTACAAAATAGATGACAGGTGCTGTAAAAAGCATACTGTCAAAACGATCCAGTATACCGCCATGCCCTGGTATCAGTTTTCCATAGTCCTTTACCTTATGATCCCTCTTTATGGCAGATGCAGCGAGATCCCCGATAGGTGAAATAATTGCTGCAAATGCGCACGCCAGAGTACAGGTGATCTGAGGATAATCAAGTACAGTCATTGATTCACCAAATACAGTAGCATATAAAAACCCCAGTAAAGATGCGCCTATGATTCCGCCGATTGCACCCTCGATGGATTTATGAGGGCTGAGTACTGGGGCCAGTTTATGTTTTCCAATGAGATTTCCAACACAATATGCACAGGTATCACACCCCCAGGAACTTAAAAATACCAGCCATACCAGATACTTCCCGTCACTCATGGTTCGGACCTGATATAGGTAGGATAACATAACTGCTACGTAAAAAAATCCAAAAAATGCTCCCGTTACTTCTTCTGTCTTATATTTTGGAAATGCAAAAACATATACACATAAAAGAAGCATCATAAAAACGATAGACATATATAATGCATACTGCTGCATCTGAAACCATAACAGTCCGTAATAAACAACAACGATTAAATATCCCATATAGCCCATGGGATGATTGTGGATCTTAAGTACACGATACAGCTCATACAAACCAATCATGGATATGAAAATCGTCGTCGCAAACAGCAGGAGCCCACCACTTCCCACTGTTATAAGTGCGATCAAAACAAGAACAATTCCGCTTATCAGCCTGGTTGTAAACATCCCGCTTCCTCCCTCGTGATCACTTCGCTCCTCCAAATCTCCGTTCTCTGCTATTATACGCCCAAATAGCCTTTTTCATTTCTTCCATATTAAAATCAGGCCAATAGCAATCAGAGACATAAAACTCCGTATATGCCAGCTGCCATAATAGATAATTAGACAACCGTAACTCTCCGCTGGTACGGATCAGAAGATCCGGATCCGGAATATCATTTGTATCCAGATAACCGGCAAATTTCTCTTCCGTTAAAGATTCCGGTGTAATCTTTCCATCTCTGGTATCTTCCATAATCTTTCTGGCAGCCCGGACGATTTCATCACGTCCGCCATAGTTTACTGCAATCACAAAGGTCAGACCTGTATTATTCTTCGTTTCTTCCACCAGGCGGCCGATTCCCTCCACAATATCAGAATCAAAACGTTCCAGGTCTCCAATCATCTTTACCCGCACATTGTTCGCTTTTGAAACCTTTAAAAGTCTTACCATATAATAGCGGAACAACTGCATGAGCGCTCCCACCTCCTCAGTGGAACGCTTCCAGTTTTCTGTTGAAAAACCGTAGACTGTTAAATATTTTATGCCCAGTATTGCCGCATCCTCAACTGTTTTTTCCACAGTGATACAGCCTTCCTTATGCCCCATACTTCTGGGAAGTCCCCGTTTTTTCGCCCATCTTCCGTTTCCGTCAAGTATGATGGCGACGTGCTCCGGAATTACCATCTCATCCAATTCTTTATCCATAATGTATCGCTCCTTTTAAAACACAAAACAGGACAGGCATAATGCCTGCCCCCCTGTTTATTTTATACAGTAAGAAGATCCTTTGACTTCTCATCAGTTGCTTTTTCAATCTGCGCAACCATTCTATCTGTTAATTTCTGAATCTTGTCTTCTGCATCAGCCAGTTCATCCTCAGAAATCTCTTCTGCTTTCAGCTGCTTTTTAAAGGAGTCATTGGCATCACGGCGAATGTTGCGGATTGCAATCTTCGCAGCTTCTCCCTTTTTCTTTACATCTTTTACAAGATCTTTTCTGCGTTCTTCTGTCAGTTCCGGAAATACCAGACGAATCACGTTGCCGTCATTGGTAGGATTAATTCCCAGTTCAGATGTAAGGATTGCCTTTTCAATAGCCTTTAACAGACTCTTCTCCCACGGCTGGATCACGATCATGCGCGCTTCCGGAATTGTAATATTACCTACCTGCTGGATTGGTGTCGGAGTTCCATAATAATCCACTCTGATCTTATCCAATACATGGGGATTGGCACGTCCTGCGCGGATCGTCATAAAATCATTCTCCAGCGCTTTTAATGTCTTGTTCATTTTATCTTCATATACCTGTAAACTCTCCTGCATATCGTCCTCCTGTTTTATGCGGTCACAATTGTACCGTTTATTTTTCCCTGCATTGCATTGGCAATGCCATCTTTTTCATTCAAACTGAACACAGCAAGGGGCATCTTGTTTTCCATACACATAATGGATGCAGTCAGATCAATTACACCAAGCTGCTTTTCTATCACTTCATTAATGGAAATCTCATCAAATTTAACCGCTTCCGGGTTCACCTTTGGATCGCTGTCATATACTCCGTCTATGGCTTTTGCAAGCAGGATGCAGTCAGCCTCCATCTCGATGGCGCGAAGTGCAATACCCGTATCTGTGGAAAAATATGGATGGCCGGTGCCTCCGGCAAAGAATACCACCTTTCCTTCTGAAAAATACTGATTTGCCCTGTCTTTGGAAAACAGCTCCGTCATGGCGCCACACTCAAATGGTGTCAGAATCCGGGTTTCCATTCCTGCATTCCTGAAAATTTCCGAAACATAAATGCAGTTCATAATGGTAGCTAGCATACCAATCTGGTCTGCTTTTGTGCGGTCAATTGCATTACTGGTTCTGCCTCTCCAGAAGTTTCCTCCGCCTATGACAATTCCTAACTGAACGCCAGCATCAACGGATATCTTAACCTGCCGTGCAACCTCTTTAACAGTGGCCTCTTCATAACCTGTCTTACTGGAACCGGCAAGAGCTTCTCCACTGAGCTTTAATAATACACGTCTTGGATTCATAGCTTAAACTCTCCTGTACTTTTGTATTGTCTTAAAAGATTATAGCATACTTTTAGATGGTTGGAAAGAGGAAGTTTCCCAGCTGTTAGATTGTTGGCGCAACAAAAAACACCTGGATATTACATCCAGATGCTTTTCGTCTGTATATTAAAACTTATTCCATGGTAGCATACTGGAAGAACCAGAAGCCATATGGAGAATGCCATGTTCCTTTTAATTTCGGATTCTGTAACCAGAATTCATTGTAGTATGCAACAGGAGCTACTGCTGCATCAGCAAGGATCATTTTCTCAGCCTCATGGAGTTTTGTATAATGCTCTTCAAGATCTGCAGTAGAGTTAGCCTCATTCAGCAGTTTGTCAACTTCAGGATTGCTGTACTTTGCATTGTTGTTTCCGCTTGTTGACATCATGAGATTAAGCATGTTGGATGGATCATCGTAATCATATACCCAGCCATCACGTGCTGTCTGATAATCACCTGCACGACGGGTTGGTGTAAAGGTAGACCACTCAACTACCTTAATATCCATGTTAATTCCAAGTGTCTCTTTCCAGCAGCTCTGTAAATATTCTGCAACTGGTTTGTGATAACCTGCATCATTGATCATATATTCGAAAGTAGGGAATCCCTTACCATCCGGATAGCCGGCTTTTGCAAGTAATTCTTTTGCTTTCGCAACATCTGCTTCATGATTTTTTGTATTAAAGAAATCTCCGCCGTTGATTTCTCTTGTTACATCTTCAAAGAATTTTCCTTCTTTTGCATCGGTGATACCAGGTCCAACGAAGTTTGTAGCCGGAGAAAAGGTTCCCTGCATTACGGTATTTGCTACATAATCACGGTCAATAGCAAGGCTTAATGCCATACGAACGTCAGGATTATTAAATGGTTCTTTCTGGTTCTGGAAATCAATATAGTAAGTACCCATTAACGGTTCAACATGGAAATCTTCTTTTCCTCTTAAACCTGGTACTTCTTCTGTAGGAACATCCTTGATCAAAGCAACTTCACCTGTCTGATAAGCGCTGTAAGATGCATTGGAATCTTCCATAAGAACGAATTTCAAAGTATTTACAGTAACTTTATCGGCACCCCAGTAATTTTCATTCTTAGCAAATGTCATATGGGAACCTGGTACCCATTCAATCATCTTGAACGGACCATTAGAAACATAAGTTTCAGGTTTTAATGTCCACTGATCGCCATTTGCTTCAACTGTTGCCTTCTGAACAGGAGACATGGTTGCATGGGTAACCAGCTTTGTGAAATAAACACAGGGAACAGCCAGTTCAACAACAAAAGTCTTATCATCCGGAGCAGTCACTGCAAGTGCATCAGGATTTCCTTCTGATGCTTCTTTATAGCCTTTCACATATCCTAACATATCAGCACCATATGGAGCCGCTGTATTCGGATCTGCAATTCTCTTCCATGCATATACAAAATCATTGGCAGTTAATGGAGAACCATCACTCCATTTTAAGCCATCACGAAGATGGAATGTATAGGTAAGGCCATCCTCTGATACATCATAAGATTCTGCCTCTCCTGGGACAATCTTATTGTCCTGATCAACAATAAGCAGAGTTTCGAATGCCTGTACAATAATGTTTGCACCATCAACAGCACTATTTAAAGCAGGATCAATGGTCTCGGGATCCGGTCCAATCTGCACCGCAAGATCAAGGCCTGTAGTTGTTCCTTTTGCGGGGGCTGCAGTCTCGCCGTTTGCTGCTGCAGTTGTAGTGGCATCTGCGCCAGTTGTTGGCTGAGCTGATTTACTGCCGCCGCAAGCGGAAAGTATCAAACCAGATGCCATAACTGCTGCCAATACAAGTGACATTTTTTTCATAGTTATTCCTCCTATAAAATTATTTTAATTAACGCAGTAGCACTTTATCCGGCTACTGCGCCAATTCATTTACTAAGCATAACATAAAAGCAGCAAAAGTTCAATCTAATTTTAATTCACTTTATCCAGATGATGGCAGGCAGCGTAATGTCCGGAGGAGACTTCCTTCCATTCCGGTTCCTGTGCCGCGCAGAGCTCATCCGCATAAGGGCAGCGGGTACGGAACCGGCAGCCGGATGGCGGATTTACGGGGCTTGGCACATCTCCTTCCAGCATAATTCTCTTCGATTTCCGGCTTGCTTCCGGATCTGCAATCGGAATTGCTGATATCAGACTCTTCGTATATGGATGAACGCTGTGGAAAGTAAGTTCATAACTGTCAGCAAGTTCTACCATCTTACCTAAATACATAACTCCGATACGGTTGGAGATATGTTTTACTATAGAAAGATCATGGGCGATAAATAAATAGGTTAAGCCTCTCTCTTCCTGAAGCTGTTCAAACATATTTACTACCTGGGCCTGAATGGAAACATCTAATGCAGATACCGGTTCATCACAGACAATAAACTGTGGATCTACAGCCAGTGCACGGGCAATTCCCACACGCTGGCGCTGGCCGCCTGAAAATTCGTGAGGATAACGGTTTGCGTGTTCCGAGTTTAAACCAACCGTTGAAAGAACAGATATAATCTGCTCCTGACGTTCTTTTTTATTGGCAGCCAGATGATGAATGTCAATCGCTTCACCGATAATATCTCCTACTGTCATACGGGGATCCAGACTTGCATATGGATCCTGGAAAACAATCTGCATTTTCTGACGGTATGGAAGCATATTCACTTTTGTAATATCTTTTCCTTCAAAATATATCTTTCCTTCTGTAGGCTCGTAAAGGCGCAGGAGGGTTCGTCCCGTGGTTGTCTTTCCACAGCCGGATTCACCTACCAGTCCCAGCGTTTCTCCTTTTTTTATACCAAATGAAACATTATCAACAGCCTTTACCACTTTCTTTTCAAATAATTTGCCACCGGCAACAGGGAAGTACTGCTTTAAATTTTCAACTTCTACCAGATATTTTTGATCCATTATGCGTCTCCCTTCTGCGCCTGTTGTTTTTCAAACTCCTGTTTCTGCATCAGCCAGCAGGCACTGTAATGAATTTCAGATATATCTGTATAAGGCGGCATTTCACGTAGACAAATCTTCATGCAGGATCTGCAGCGGGGCGCAAACGGACAACCGGCAGGAGGATTAAGCATATCCACAGGGCTTCCTTCAATCGGGATCAGCTTGCTGTGCTCTTTTTCAGTCAGTTTCGGAATGCTTCGGATCAGACCTTTTGTATATTCATGGCATGGATTGTAGAAAATATCATTGGCATCTCCATACTCCACCACTTTTCCTGCATACATAACAGCGATGCGGTCACACATGTTGGCAACAACACCCAGATCATGAGTGATCATGATAATTGCCATGCCAAGCTTTTCCTTTAACTCCATCATAAGTTCCAGAATCTGCGCCTGTATCGTAACATCAAGAGCAGTTGTCGGCTCATCCGCAATCAGAAGCTTTGGCTCACACGCCAGCGCAATAGCAATCATAACCCTCTGGCGCATACCGCCTGACAGTTCATGAGGATACTGCTTGAGACGCTTCTCCGGCTCATTGATGCCAACGAGAGTCAGAAGCTCTTTTGCTCTTTCCCTTGCCTGCTGGGAGTTTTTATTTGTGTGGAGCATAACAACCTCACAAATCTGGTTTCCAATTGTATACACCGGGTTTAAACTGGTCATTGGATCCTGAAAAATAATTGATATTTCATTTCCACGGATCTTACGCATTTCTTTTTCCGTCATCTGATCAATCTGATGTCCGTTAAACTGAAGGGAGCCTCCCAGTAAACGGCCGGGATATGCAGTTAGCCCCATAAGGCTGTAGGCAGTTACAGATTTTCCGGACCCTGATTCTCCAACAATTCCAAGAACTTCTCCTTCACGTAAATGAAGGGAAACATTATTTAAAGCCTTAACTTCCCCTGCCGGAGTAAAGAAAGAAAGACGTTCATTCTCAATATTAACTAAATATTCACTCATCGTTTCTTCCCTCCTTTAATCTTTCAGTTTCGGATCGAACGCATCCCGAAGACCGTCACCCAACAGATTGAAACTTAAAATAATAACTGAAATCATCAGTGCCGGAGCAAACAAACGGTGCGGATAACTCTGCAGACCATTTAATGCCGCACTTGCAAGACTTCCCAGTGAAGGCATGGGCGCAGCCACTCCAAGACCAAGGAAGCTTAAAAAGCTCTCAGTAAAGATGGAAGAAGGAATCTGAAGTGTTGTAGTTACAATCAATGTACCAATACAGTTGGTAAGCAGATGCTTTTTAATAATATGACCGCTTGAAGCGCCGAGAGCTCTTGCAGCAGTTACATATTCCTGCTCTTTTAAAATAAGAATCTGGCTTCGCACAATACGTGCCATACCAACCCAGTAAAGCAGGGCAAATACAACAAAAATACTGATCAGGTTAACACCAATTATCTGAATCCATTGAAAACCCGGTTTTTGAGCCAGCGCTTTTAGAGGCTGATCGAATGCCACAGATAAAAGTACAATGATTAAAATATCGGGAACGGTGTAAATCATATCCACAATCCGCATCATAATCATATCCACCCAGCCTCCGAAGAAACCTGCAATGGAACCGTAAAGAGAACCGATCAGTAAGATAATAGCAGAAGCAACCAGACCGACAATGAGGGAAACTCTGCTTCCCATCATGACGCGGACTGCGTAATCACGTCCAAGGTTATCTGTTCCCAAAACATGAGGGAATACACTCTCTCCCGCATCCATAGAAGCCAGTTCTTTTGCAGAATACTGCATAGGCGCTAAATTTTCACTTCCCCGAATCTGCTGTTCATAGCTGTATGGATATAACTGGGGTACAACAAATGACAGCATAAATACAACAATGATCACAAACAGGCTGATCATCGCAATTTTATTTTTCTTCAGACGTCTGACTCCATCTTTCCAGAATCCGACACTTTTCCGCATGACAGTAAGGCTTTCTTTTTCCGCATCACTGGCAAGGAGAAAGTCTTCCACATTTAACTGTAATGATAATTTATTCTTTGGCATCCTCTTTCTCCTTTCTCTTACTTCAGATTGATACGTGGGTCAATGAATTTATAAGCGACATCAACCAGCACATTCATTACAACCATCAAAGCAGCAAGGAAAATTGTAGTACCCATAATGAGAGGATAATCACGTCCTGTAATGGAGCCAATAAATTCAGATCCGAGCCCTGGAATGGTAAATATTTTTTCAACAATAAAGCTTCCTGTTACAGTGTAAGCCAGCAGCGGTCCTAAATATGTAACCACCGGTAGAATGGCATTACGAAGTGCATGCTTGAAAATACTCACCAGCTGGGAAAGACCTTTTGCACGGGCTGTTCTCATATAATCCTGTCCCATAACATCCAGCATGGAAGAACGCATCAGTCTTGCAATGTAGGATGATGGGTAAAGAGCAAGTGCCATAACCGGCATTATATAATTCTTCCATGATCCAAGCCCGAACGTAGGTAAAAGACCTAACTTTAAGCTGAGAACATACATAAGTATGGTACAGACCACAAAACTTGGTACTGCAATTCCGCAGGTACTGAATACAATAATGATATTATCTACGATTGTACCTCGTTTGAATGCAGCAATGCTTCCAAGGGGAACGCCAATCAATACCGCTGCCAGAATTGCCATTCCTCCGATTCTTGCGGAAACAGGAAATTTAGTGCCAATAATCATGTTTACAGTACGTCCACGCTGCTTAACACTCAATCCCAAGTCTCCATGCAGGATATCTTTCATATAAGTTACATACTGTTCACTTAAGGGTTTATCCAGTCCATATTTTTCATTTAATGCCGCCTGGGCCTGTGGGCTGATTGCCTTTTCTGACATGAACGGACCTCCTGGCACCATGTTCATGACAAAAAATGTTACCGTAGCAACAGCAAAAATCGTTATAATCGCCATAGCAATACGTTTTATAATATATTTAGCCACTCTCATCAACTCCTTTTGTTGTAATGTCCGTCCGGCTGGAAACATATGTCAATCGGAAACGGACACTGTTTGAATAGAAAAATCCCATGGATACCCATGGGATTCCCCCCAGAATCCTGTTACAAGATTACTGCATCTGTTTTGCAACTTCTTCTGCAAAGTTCTCTTCTTTCTTCTCAAGGCCTTCGCCTGTTTCGAAACGTACAAACTTTCTAACTTCTACTTTTCCGCCAACTTCTTTAGAAACCTGCTCTAAATACTTGCCGACTGTTAAGTCTCCGTCTTTTACATAAGCCTGATCTACCAGACAGAACTCTTTTAATTCCTTATTCAAACGGCCAACAATCATCTTCTCAAGGATGGAATCAGGCTTGTCAGGATTTTCATTCTTAGCCTGAACCTTTAAGATTTCCATTTCATGATCAATGAATTCCTGAGAAATTTCTTCTCTCTTTACATACTTTGGAGTTAAAGCAGCGATCTGCATTGCTACGTTCTTTAACGCTTCTTTAACAGTATCATTAACAACTTCTGCACCAGCTTCAATCAGAACGCCGATTCTTCCGCCGCCATGAATATAATCAACAACCACACCATCCGTTGTAATCTTTTCAAATCTTCTGATATTCATATTCTCGCCAATAACAGAGATCTGGCTGGATAAAGCCTGAGCTACTGTTAATGAGCTGTCACTGATCCATGGCTCAGCCATGAATGTATCCATATCCTTCGCTTCAGAAGCAAGAACCTGGGAAACCACGTCAGCTACATATCCCTGGAACTGAGCATTCTTGGCAACGAAGTCTGTCTCACTGTTTACTTCTACGATCGCTCCGGATTTTCCGTCTTCACTTACTACAGTTGTAACAACACCTTCTGCAGCAATTCTTCCTGCCTTTTTAGATGCAGCTGCAAGTCCTTTTTCTCTTAAAAACTCAACTGCCTTGTCCATATCACCGTCAGTCTCTGCAAGTGCTTTCTTGCAGTCCATCATACCTGCACCGGTTAACTCTCTTAATTCTTTTACCATTCCAGCTGTAACTGCTGCCATTTGTTTTTCCCTCCATCATCGATTAAACGTCATTGATATTGCAAAAGGTCTGCTCATAAAAATATGCTTCGACCCGCCATACAGCAGACCGAAGCATATGTTCGTCTGAATCTTAAGCTTCTACAGTCTCTTCTAACTCCTGAGCTGCTTCTGCTTCCTCAGCTACTGCCTCGCCCTGGTTTGCTTCGATTACTGCGTCTGCCATCTTGGATACAATTAACTTGACAGCTCTAATCGCATCATCATTACCTGGGATTACGAAATCAAGTTCTTCAGGATCACAGTTTGTATCAGCAATGCCGATTAACGGAATGCCCAGTGTGTGAGCTTCCTGAACGCAGATTCTTTCTTTCTTGGGATCTACAACAAAAATCGCATCCGGAACCTTCTTCATATCTTTGATTCCGCCTAAATTCTTCTCTAACTTTTCCCATTCTTTCTTAAGAGCAATTACTTCTTTCTTAGGAAGCACATCAAATGTACCATCCTGAGACATGGTCTCAATCTGCTTTAATCTTGCAACTCTGGACTGGATTGTCTTGAAGTTTGTCAGCATACCGCCCAGCCATCTTTCGTTTACGAAGTACATACCGCAGCGCTCTGCCTCAGATTTGATGGCATCCTGAGCCTGTTTCTTTGTACCAACAAAAAGGATTTTTCCGCCTTCTGCAGCAATATCAGATACTGCCTTATAAGCTTCATCTACTTTTACAACAGACTTCTGTAAGTCGATGATGTAGATACCGTTTCTCTCTGTGTAAATATACGGAGCCATCTTAGGGTTCCATCTTCTGGTCTGATGACCGAAGTGCACGCCAGCTTCTAAAAGCTGCTTCATTGAAATAACACTCATGTTATTACCTCCATTGGTTTTACTTCCGTCCGTTTCTCTTGCTTCCGAGGAGACCATATCCCGGCACCTTCCTCTGGAATCCGCAGACGTGTTTTTTGTAAGCCTTGCTAGTATAGCATAATATTTTTAACGATGCAAGTAATTTTTTATATTTCATGTCCAAATCAGAAGATTTCTGTCCTTTATCCGCAAAAAAAGGTAATCATTGCTGATCACCTTTTTCAAGCATTTCTATGCACTATAAATCTTTTATGTCCCTGCGTTCCGGAATGATTTTTGTATTGCCTGCCTTGATGGATTTCAGTTCATCAAATACCACATCATTCAGGACCTTAATGTAAGTACCTTTCATACCGGAAGATCTGGATTCGATGACACCGGCACTTTCAAACTTCCGCAGCGCATTGACAATAACAGAACGGGTAATCCCAACACGGTCTGCAATTTTGCTTGCGACAAGAATGCCTTCATTTCCATCCAGTTCCTCGAAGATATGCGTGATCGCTTCCAGTTCCGAGAAGGATAAGGTGCTGATGGCTGATTTCACAATCTGTACCTTTCTGGTTTCTTCTGCATTCTCTTCGTTTACCGACCTCATCATCTCAAGTCCTACAACAGTAGTGCCGTATTCGCTTAAAATAATATCGTCTATGTCATACTGTGAATCCGATTTATAAATAAACAGAGTTCCAAGTCTCTCCCCTGCTATATCAATCGGCGTTATAATAGCCTGATATTTTCTGATGTCGTCACCGGTAAAACCAAGCGTTTCCAAGTTTACATTTTCTTTTGTAGACAGAATACTGAGCAGTCGTTCATTCAGCATAGTATCGACATAACCGCCTACCTGGTCTGCAATCAGTTCCTGAATCTCCTCGATGTCAGGCGTAAGACCTACGCCAAGCACCTTACCCTTCTTGCTGATAACAAGAATATTGGAATTCAGGATCTCGGTAAGCACTTCACAGATATCGTTAAATACGACCTTATGCGAATTATTATTATGCAATAATTTGTTAATTTTTCTAGTTTTGTCCAACAACTGTACGCTCATTGCCGAAAACCTCCTTTATAATTGATGTGAAATTTCGAAAAACGCTTTTAATAATTAAATATTAACACTATTATTTTCAAATAACAATAGTTTTTTGAAGATTTTCGATTTTCTTAATAATTTTTCTATTTGCCTATTTATCCGTGCTGTATCCGCACTGTTCATTGGAGCATAATAACTTATTACCTTTTTCAACCATATAGGAACCGCATTTAGGGCATTTCTGGGTGGAAGGCTTTTGCCATGACATAAAATCACAGTCAGGATTTGCCTCGCAGCCATAATAAATTCTGCCCTTCTTTGTCTTCTTAATCACTACATCCTTGCCGCACTTGGGACACGGAACTCCTGTCTTTTCCAGATAAGGTTTCGTATTCTTGCATTCCGGGAAACCGGGACATGCAAGGAATTTCCCGTGAGGTCCATATTTAATAACCATATTCCGGCCGCACAGTTCACAAACTTCTTCGGTCACTTCATCGGCTATGGTAACAGATTCAAGTTCTACCAGTGCCTTATCAACCGCATCCTTTAAATCAGGATAGAAATTTTTAACAACTGTCTTCCACTGTACCGTTCCATCTCCTACTTTATCAAGAAGATATTCCAGATTCGCAGTAAATGTAATGTCCACAATGCTGGGAAAGCTTTGTTTCATCATACTGTTGACAACTTCTCCCAGTTCTGTCACGTAAAGATTTTTATTTTCTTTTGCCACATACCGTCTGGCTATTATCGTTGTAATTGTAGGAGCATAAGTACTTGGACGTCCAATTCCCTGTTCTTCCATTGCTTTTACAAGCGATGCTTCCGTAAAATGAGCGGGGGGCTGGGTAAAATGCTGGCTGTTTTCCAGTTTCTCCAGTTTAAGTATACTGCCTTTTTCCAGATTGCCAAGAAGAATATTGTTTTCTTCTTTTTCTTCTTCCTGCACATAAACAGACATAAAACCATCAAATTGAAGTTTTGAAGCTGAAAGCGTAAATAAATAGTTTCCTGCTTTTACCTTCACAGAGGTAGTCTCATACACGGCCGGCTGCATTCTGCTGGCTGCAAATCTCTTCCAGATCAGCTGATAGAGGCGGAATAAATCTCTCTGAAGGGATTCTTTTACAATCACCGGTGTCAGGGCAATGTCTGTAGGACGAATCGCCTCGTGGGCATCCTGTATCTTAACATTGCTTTTTTTGTTCTGTTCTCCGTTTGCCAGATAACGGCTGCCGTACTGCTTCTCAATAAACTCCCTGGCTGCTACATCAGCCTCTTCTGCGATTCTGGTAGAATCAGTTCTCAAATAGGTGATAAGACCTACGGTGCCATGACCGGCAACCTCTACACCTTCATATAACTGCTGAGCCAGACGCATGGTCTTTTGAGTTGAAAAATTAAGTACCTTGGAAGCTTCCTGCTGAAGCGTACTGGTCGTAAATGGAATGGGCGCTTTCTTTACCCGTTCCCCTGCCTTTACCTCATCGACCTGGTATTCTTTATTATTAAGTCCGGCAAGTATGTTTTCCAGTTCTTCCTTATTATGAATGGTAATTCTTCCATTCTTGTCGCCATAGAATTTTGCCTTCAGTGTCTTCTTGCTTCCATCCTGCTTTAAGTCCGCATCCAGATTCCAGTATTCCTCCGGTATAAAAGCATTGATGTCCTCTTCCCGGTCGCAGATCAGACGGAGCGCCACAGACTGAACGCGTCCGGCACTCAATCCCCTTTTCACCTTGGCCCATAAAAGAGGGCTGATCATATATCCAACCATTCGGTCCAGAACTCTTCTGGCCTGCTGTGCATCCACCAGATCCATATCAATCGCTCTTGGAGTTTTTAAAGAAGTTTTCACCGCATTTTTGGTAATCTCATTAAAGCTGATCCGGTATACCTGTTTTTCTTTCAGCTCATCTAATTTCAGAGCTTTCATTAAATGCCAGGAAATCGCTTCTCCTTCACGGTCAGGGTCAGTTGCGAGATAAATCTTATCTGCTTTTTTTACTTCTTTTCTCAGTTTTGCAAGTATATCCCCTTTTCCCCTGATCGTTATATATTTTGGATCAAAATCATGTTCCACATCGATTCCCATCTGACTCTTGGGAAGATCCCTTACATGTCCATTGGAAGCATCTACTTCATAGTTCGCCCCAAGAAACTTTTTTATAGTTTTTACTTTTGCGGGTGACTCCACAATTACTAAACAGTTCGCCATACCAAACTCCTCGCCTATTGTTTCTTACCATAATATTGATGGGATGTCTGTATAATGCTGCCCTTTAATTCCAGTTCCAAAAGGACACCCATGCACTCGCTGACAGACAATCCGCTGCA
Organism: Lacrimispora amygdalina; assembly: GCF_003432035.1. GTDB lineage: Bacteria > Bacillota > Clostridia > Lachnospirales > Lachnospiraceae > Lacrimispora > Lacrimispora amygdalina. The sequence continues at coordinate 48,777 of NZ_QOHO01000062.1, read as the reverse complement.
TCTCACAATCTCTTCCAGATTCTTCGGTTGCAAATCTAGGCAACTATACACCATTTTTTCTTTTTTGGCAAGCCTGTTCTTATTTTTTTCATGAACTCTTAATATTTTACCGCTTTGTAATTTAAAATATTCCAACACAGTTTCCGGAGACAGCAATACACCTGCCCCTTCCGAAATCAGGCAGTTACAGCCCGTACTTAAGGGGTCTGTCACCCTCCCCGGAAGGGCAAAAATCTCTTTTCCCTGTTCCAGTCCAAGATTAGCCGTAATCAGGGATCCGCTCTTTTCCCGGGCCTCGATTACAAGAATCACATCGGACAGCCCGCTTATGATCCGGTTTCTCATGGGAAAATTCTGAGGTTTTGGTGCTTCATCAGGCATGAATTCCGTTATAATGCCTCCGCAGTCTGCCATGCGTCTGTATAATCCGTAATTTTCTTTTGGGTAACAGATATTGATTCCGCACCCCAATACGCCGTACGTCTCCTGCCCCGCCTCAAGAGCGCCCTCATGTCCCGCTCCGTCTATTCCGTTTGCCAGACCGCTGATAATCGATATTCCCGCAGCGGATAGCTCCCTTGCTAAGAATACTGCCATCTGGCGTCCGTAATTGGTACAGTTTCTGGCTCCAATGATAGCTGCGGCAGGTTTCTCCTCTGGCGGCAGGTTTCCCTTTACAAAAAGCCCGACAGGGTATCCATAAACAGATAGAAGCCGCTTTGGATAATCATGATCAAAATGAGGGATAAAGCGTATTCCTCTTTTCTCTAATTGTTCCAGCTGGATACGAATGGATTTCATATGGGATTTTCGTTCTTCCAAAAGCGATATCTCACTTTGTTTTAAAAGCCCGCAGCCTTCCAGTTCCTTTCTTTCTATATTATATATCTTCTTATAACTTCCCATGTAATCATGCAGCTTTTTTATTTTCACCGCTCCAAGAAACGGAATGTGGGAAAGCCAGTACAGACATTCCCGTTCTTCCAGATTATCCATAAATACCTCCCCAGAACCTGCCTTCCCGGCTGCGCAGACCGGCAGCTTCGGCCAGATGGTTTTTTGTCATTTTTTCAGCGCCTTCCAGATCTGCAATGGTTCTTGCAATTTTTAGGATTTTCTCATATCCCCTGACACTGAGTCCCATTGATTCATAGATTTGCTTTAGAAACAGCTCTTCTGCTTTATCCAGGCAGCAGAATCGTTCCAGATCCGTTTTCTTCATAAAACTGTTAAAATGTATTCTTGTGCCCTTAAACCGCTCCATCTGCATGGATCTTGCCTGCTCTATACGGATTCTGATGGATGCGGAGGCTTCCCCTTTTTCTCCCTGCTTCAAATCCTTATAACTGACCGGACTTGATTCAGCACAGATATCAAATCTGTCCAGTATTGGTTTTGAGATTCTTCCCAGATATTTGTTTACCTGGCTTTCAGAACATCTGCACTTCGTTCTGTCCGGATAAAATCCACAAGGACATGGGTTCATTGCAGCCGCCAATAGAAATTTTGCAGGAAATCTATAAGCCCCGTGAGTTCTTGTAATGGTGATTTCCCCCTCTTCCAGAGGCTGTCTTAAAATCTCAATGGTGGATTTTTGAAATTCGGTCAATTCATCCAGAAATAATACACCGCCCGAAGCCAGAGTTAACTCTCCCGGCTTTGGAATGCGTCCGCCCCCTGCAAGTGCCTGAGGGCTGATGGTATGATGCGGACTGCGAAAGGGCCGGGTACTCATAACGGGATTCTCCCCGGAAAGCAGACCGCAAACACTGTATATTTTAGAGATTTCCATGATTTCTTCAAAACAAAGAGATGGCATGATGGTGGGAATTCGTTTGGCAAACATGGTTTTTCCTGTCCCTGCAGGACCGATATACATAATGTTATGCATTCCCGCTGCAGCAACTTCAGTGGCACGTCTTAAAAACGGCTGGCCTCCTATGTCTGAAAAATCCACATCATAATTTTTTCCAGCAGATCCAGGCAGCTTTTGATCAGCAGGGAACTCCGGCAGTTTTCTTATACCATTTAAGTAATCTGTCAAATCCTTTAAGGTATCCAGTCCCACAACCTGTATACCAGTTGTAACTGATCCTTCTCCCCTGTTCTCTCTGGGAAGATAGCATACTGTCTTTCCGTCCTTTTTTGCAGCGAGAACAATAGAAAGCGCCCCGGGCACAGGTTTTACTGTACCATCCAGCCCCAGTTCTCCGGAAAATACACAGTTCGACAAACCAGAAGACCGGATCATACCAGAAGCAGATAAAATTGCAATTGCAATGGGAAGATCAAAAGCAGTCCCTTCTTTTCTGATATCTGCAGGAGAGAGATTGATGGTTATCTTTTTGGCAGGAATGCGAAAGCCCGAGTTTTTAAGGGCAGTTCTGACTCTGTCCTGTGCCTCCTTTACCTGGGAAGAAAGATAACCCACCATAGAGAACCCAGGCAGCCCGTCGCTGACATCCGCCTCCACAAGAATCGGGACCCCCTCTACGCCAATAATACCAATACTATGAACTTTACTATACAATTAAACGCTCCTTTCAAATATAAAGGAAATAAAAATGGAAATTCATGCAGAAATGCACTTGGAATATCCGGAACCGGATTAAATTTATGATAACTTAAAAAGCAGAAAAAGGCAACTATTTTCTCACTTTTTCTGCTTTTTCCAAGAAATATTGACATCACTGTCAAACCCCGTCAGACATCCCTTATCCCATTGGAAAATTCAGGCATATATGGCCTGAAGCGGAGAGGCATATGATTAAGCTGACAGACCGGATTTGTACGTTCTTTAATAGAAATGCTCTTCCTGAAGCGTCTGAAAAGATCTTCGTATTCATCCTCTTTTTCCGATTTTGTAATCTTATCTTCCCATTGGGGTGACAAAAAATCGGTCAGATACCAGGGACGGAATGCCGGATGGAGAACGGCCTTTTTTCTGTTTGCATCATATATTACCCAGTTCTCACCTGAGAGGCGATCTGCAAAATGTGGTGCAAGAAGAACAATTATGTCATTCTTCGGGCCAATCTGGCTTACCAGTAAGTCTCCTTCCATCTCCAAAAAGCGGACAAAACCAGTCAGATGGTGTGTCTCATTATCGACAAAGCGGCACATATGAAATATGTCGTAAACAGCCTGAATCTGAAGCATGCTGACAATACTTGCTCCTGTATGAAATCCCCAGATCAGAAAGCGGTATATCTTATCTGCACGATCCAAATCATTACTTAAAGCGGCTTTGTAAACAACTTCATAGGCTTCCTCGGAAATCTTAGTTCTAATTGCTGCTATCACTTTATCAGACTTTTGGGAATCAATGGGCACCTCTTCATACTGGCAGAACAGTTCCATGGTAATACCGTCATCCTTAAGCCGCAGCATCACATTGTCGTGACCTTTCTTACTGGCCCACGCGGTATAAACACCGCTTAAAATCCCTTCTATACTGCTGTCACAAAGATATACCGTCTTCATACCATAATTCCTCCGGAGCCTGCCGGTGCCAGCAGACTGGTATCGTCAAACAGGGAAAGCTGGCGGTAAGTTGCTGTAGAGCTGATATCCCAGACACTTCTCCGTTCATCACCTACCAGGTGGCTGGATATATAATCCTCTTCAATCTTTACAGGATACATCATCTTACCAGAACAGGTAATAAAATAATGAGCTCTTTTCAGTACTACCCCCATCTTTTTTAAAGCCTCAAAATCCAATATTCCGTTCCGTCTGGCAGCCAGTATTCGTTTCACAGACTTCACTCCCATACCAGGAACTCTCAGAAGAGTGAAATAATCAGCACGGTTTACTTCCACCGGAAACTGCTCCAGATGCCTGAGTGCCCAGTCACACTTGGGATCCAGAAGAACATTAAAATTAGGACGCTCTTCGGAAAGAAGTTCTCCTGCCTGAAAGCCATAAAAACGCATCAGCCAGTCCGCCTGATAAAGCCTGTGTTCTCTCAAAAGCGGGGGGCCTCCCGGAAGGGCAGGGAGGCTGCTGTCCTGATTAACCGGCACAAATGCAGAATAAAATACTCTTTTCAGATCATAATTCTTATACAGCGCCTCTGCTACCATCATCATCTGATAGTCATTCTCGGGTGTAGCGCCGACGATCATCTGTGTGCTCTGGCCAGCCGGTACAAAAGCAGGAGTCTTTTTATATTCCATCAATTCATAGCGATTGGTCACGATTCCATTCTGAATCTGCTTCATGGGCTTTAATATCTTGTCACGGTTCTTCCCGGGAGCCAGCTTTTTCAGTCCTTCTGCTGTGGGCAGTTCTAAGTTAATGCTCATACGGTCTGCAAGAAACCCTGTCTTTTCAATCAATAACGGATCTGCTCCCGGAATTGCTTTTACATGAATATAACCATGAAAATGATACTCCTCCCTCAGCTTTTTTAAGGTCTGGTAAATGAGGTCCATGGTATAATCAGCACTGTTTAAAACACCGGAACTCAGAAACAGACCTTCAATATAATTACGGCGGTAAAACTGTATGGTAAGCTGACAAACCTCCTCCGGTGTAAACGCAGTACGGACTACGTCATTGGAAGATCTGTTGATGCAGTATTTGCAATCGTAAATACACTGATTTGTAAATAATATCTTGAGCAGAGAGATACACCTGCCATCTGCCGAAAAGCTGTGGCAGATACCTGCCTTGCTGGCATTGCCGATGGTTCCTGCCTTCCCTTTGCGGTCCACTCCGCTGGAAGTACAGGCTACATCATACTTGGCAGCATCTGATAATATCTCTAATTTTTCCTGAACACTTAACGCTTCCTGTATTAGCATCTCTTCACCTCGAACATTTGTTCTTAATAAGGATTTTAGCATACTTATTAAAAGATTTCAAGCATTTTCGAATATATGTTCTCTCTTTAAACAGATTTTTATTCATTATCGTATTCAGGAAGCGAACAACAGAAAAAGACGGCGAATTTCCCCGTCTCTGTCTGTTATCAAACCGTTACCGGTTATCGTTATTCTTCAAATCCGCCCGGATTATTCTTCTGCCAGTTCCAGGAATCCCGGCACATCTCTTTCAGCCCCCGCTCGGCTTTCCAGCCAAGCTCCTTCTCCGCTTTCGAAGGATCTGCATAACATGTTGGGATATCTCCAGGTCTGCGTTCCATAATGGTATAAGGAATCTTTAAATCATTGGCTTCTTCAAACGCGCCAATAACATCAAGAACACTGTATCCGATCCCGGTTCCCAGATTGTAGATCCACACACCGCCTGCCTGTTTTGACATGGCATTTAAAGCCTTAACGTGACCCACAGCCAGATCAACTACATGAATATAGTCCCTGACACAGGTTCCATCCGGCGTATGATAGTCATTGCCGAATACTCCCAGACGCTCCAGTTTTCCTACCGCCACCTGAGTAATATAAGGAAGAAGGTTATTGGGCGTCCCTTTCGGATCTTCCCCAATCCGGCCGGATTCATGAGCTCCGATGGGATTGAAGTAGCGTAATAACATAACATTCCACTCCGGATCTGCCGTATTTAAATCAGTCAGGATCTGCTCCAGCATTCCCTTGGTTCTTCCATAAGGATTGGTAATGTCTCCCTTGGGACATTCTTCCGTGATGGGTACAAATTCCGGATCTCCATATACTGTCGCAGAAGAACTGAACACAATACTTTTCACTCCGTGTTTTCTCATAACATCACAAAGCACTAAAGTTCCTGTAATGTTATTATGATAATATTCAAGCGGCTTGTAGACGGATTCGCCCACTGCCTTCAATCCTGCAAAATGAATGACACCATCAATGGATTCTTTTTCAAAGATCTGCTCCAGAGCTTCCCGGTCCAGTAAATCCGCCTCATAAAAATTCAGCTTTTTTCCTGTAATTTCCATTACACGTTTCATGGATTCCCTGCTTGAATTACAAAGATTGTCAACCACTACTACCTCTAAACCGGCATTGAGCAGTTCCACACACGTATGACTTCCTATGTATCCTGCACCACCGGTAACTAATATCGCCATGTTAACTTCCTCCTTTAAAATGTCCTGAAACTATTATAAGCAGGAATCCGGAAAATAACAATGTAGAATTTCTTAAAAACCTATGATTTTTATCTGATTTTTTCTATTTAAATATAGAAGCAAAAAAACTAAAAATGCTTTTAAATATGTTTCCTATGCGGTGAAACACACTGCCATCCGGGTGGAAATCTTCATCCACTTTCACATCTTCATCTTCTTCCTCCTGCTTGATTTCTCCAGTTCTCAGTATGATTTGAATGCTCTTTGGCGATGGATTCCTTAATGATGTCATGGAAACAGGTTTCGCTTCTAAATCGATATTTAACAGGGTAGTATCCTCAGTGGTATATTCATCCCACTTATCATCAACCGTATTTTTTATGGTATCCTTGGCATTTCTCAAAATTTCAGTCTGATCAAGACCATTTCCTGCAACATCCAGGGTATCAGCCAGACCGTTTAAAGTCTTTTGCGTGCTGCCATTGAAAGAATTACCCACTGTCTTCATCTGATTTTCCAGAGAGCGGAAGAATACATTCATGGAATCAATGCTTCTTGATGCACTGTCTGTCATCTCTCCCATATCTGTCAGCGTATTAAGCATCTCATCATGATGGCGGTTTAAAATTCCATTCAGTTCTTCCGCATTTCCAATCAGGTCATCCGCAGTATCGCATAGTTTTCCAATGGCATCGGACGATTGTATTACACCGTCTGCCGCACCGCTAATATGATTTCTTTCCGAATAGAGATCACCAAGAAGAACGTTTGTAAAGCCAAGGAACTTTGTCATATCATCGGTCAGTGCAGCTCCGCTTCCTGCCAGCTGTGGCAGTATCTGTACGAGTGGCGCTGCAGCTTTTAGTGCAGCCTTTGAAGCAGAACTGGGGGAAGCAATGCTTCCTGTTCCCAGTGCAGAAGTTAAATAATCGGTTAATGCGTTGATTTCTGTAACAGAATAGTCCTTCTCATTAAATAAATAGGAGGAAATTTCATCCTCGTCAGCCAGACCTTCCTCTGTGACGTCATAAAGCAGTTCTTCCAGTTCCTCATCCCCCAGTCCCTGTGCCGATGCGCTGAGAGATCCGGTTAAAGCCGTCAGCTGGGGAAGTATTTGTGCAAGCGTCTCAAGTTCCTTTGCCAGCGCCTGCTGCTGGTCTGTCAGCTTATTTAAATGTTCCTGTGTCTTATCAAGCTGTTTTAAAAACATCTGGCTTTTCATTCCGGCTTCCGGTGAATTTCCCAGTTTCTGCAATTCTTCCAGTTCATCTCTGAGTTTCCTTACCCCCTCCTGTAAATCATTTAAATCAGGAGAGAGATCACTTAAAATTTCAGTTAAATGATTCGTCTGGCTTCTTAAATCATTTAACGCAGTTTTGGCATTCTGGGTATGATTGTAAAACGGTCTTAGCGTCTTAGACAATCCATCAAGTGCAGCCAGCGCTTCATCTGCATTCGCATAGACCTTTCCCTTGGAATCTGCCACAATCTGTCTGGTTTTATCCAGACCTCTGATTCCATCTGATGTGCTGTCAATGCTGTTCTTCATCTGATCCATGGTATTCAGCACCACATCCAGGCTGTCACTGATGGCATCTGCGGAATCTTCCATGGTTTCCTTAGCCTCCCGCAAATCTTTCACTTTGTCAAGCTGGCTGACCGTCAGTGGGACCATGGCAAATACAATTCCGGAGAATTTAAAATTATCCGTACCAATGCGAATGGTATAATGTCCGTCTTCTCCGGGAAGAGCAAAGAAAACCACCGTGCTTAAATTTCCTACTGTCTGCACCTGCGCTCCCTCAGCCTCCAGGCTTAAGTTTTTATCCATATCCACAACAGCACTGCCCATCAATGTCATATTGTTTTTATAGAAATCAGAAAGTCCTTCATTGGGCGCCAGGTCCACATTCACTTCGATCAGACCCTTTTCCCCTGCCAGTTCTTCCGCTTTTTTCTCCACTCCGTTCAGCCTGTAACTGACTGTAATATTCCATGGCAGCTCTTTTTTTTCCGTTTTTGTCTGTCCTTCAAAATAGAATCTGTTTTCGCCTGCTTCCGGTGTAAAAGTTACTGAGCCGTCGGCCCCCGCCACCGGTTTGGAATGATCCGTTAAATTAATGACCTTTTCATAATTCCCGTAATCTACCAGCGGCTCATTCCCATTTAATCGGTAGATCTTTACCACGCTGCTTTCCTTTATTTCTCCATAGGGATCCATTGTCACGTAAAGAGTTTCATCGCATGGAGGCTGTATTTGCGATGCCAATGGCACCTGTACGGACTGAATGGAGATAACAGCCGCCAGCCCTATGGGAAATATTTTTTTATGCCTGTTCATTTGCATCCCCTCCTTTTAACTTTCCTCTTACTTTTGTGTATTTTAAACGCCGTCTCTCTTTTCGTCGGGACGCCCGCTCCTGCTGTTTTTGTATCTGTTTGTCAAACAGACTGAGTAACGCCGGTAAGAGAGACAGTACCAATACCATGCTGAGAATCGCTCCTCTGCCCACAAGACGTCCTACCTGGGAGATGGCCTGAATGGAGGACGTAAAAAACAGGAGATAACCCACTACGGTTAATATCCCTCCCGATGTAAGTATGGATAAGGTGCTCTTTGAAATGGCAGCCATTGCTGAATCCGTGTTATTCATGGTTTTTCTGAAACCAAGATAGTTATTGGTCATCAATATGGAATAGTCAATGGTAGCCCCCAGCTGAAGGCAGCTTACTATGATATAGCCGATATACACCATACTGTCTCCCATCACATAGGGCAGAGTCATATTTAAATAGATTGCAACCTCGATTGGAATAATAACAAGAATCGGCACCAGTACAGCCTGAAAAGTTACTAAGACTACAAGCGCAACCCCCGCCAGGGAAAGGAGGGATACCTTATTATAATCATCAGTTAAAATATCACGGATATCAATTGTGGTGGGCGTCATACCAATTACATATGCATCATTGGGATAAAATTCACGAATTACATTCTCAAGCTTTTGACTGCAATCGAAGGCATACTGACTTTCCTGAACGGTATTCATAGATATAAGGAATCTGGCATAGTGGCTGCTTCTTAACTGCTTACTGACCTTATCCGGCAGGAAGCTTTCAGGAATCCCTTTCGGTATCGTTCCTGACATGGAAATGGCGTAATTAACAAAATCCAGATCCTCCAGTGTATCTGTCAGCTGCCTTTCCGTCACCACGGAACCATTTGGTACGATTCCAATCACCATGTTGGATTTTCCAAATTCCTCATTAATCTTTCTGGTGTCCTCATAAACTCTTGTTCCCGGACCTGCGCCGATGGCATCATCACCATAGTAAAAGGCATTCATGCTCTGGCCAAAGTAACAGGGAACAGCCAGAATCAGTGCTGTTATAAACACGGGTTTCCTTATTCTGTTCATCAGCCTTGCAAAACGGTCAAAAGGAGGCACAAACGGTTTATGCGCCGTCTTTTCTATCATTCTGTTAAAATGCAGGATCAGAGTCGGCATGAGAAACAGCACCGTTGCCAGACTGCAGATAATCCCTTTTGTCAGCACAAATCCCACATCTTTGCCAATGGTGAAACGCATAAATGCAATGACTATAAACCCGACAATCGTAGTTGCTCCGCTGGCTAAAATGGAACTGCAGGATTCCTTTATTGCCATTTCCATGGCTTTGTTTATTTCTATACCGGTATTTTTTATTGCAGTGAATGTATGTAATAGAAAAATCGAATAGTCCATAGAGACTGCCAGCTGTAAAATAGCCGCTGTTGAAAACGTGAAAAATGATATGGTTCCAAACATCAGGTTTGACCCCATATTCAATATAATTGCGATTACCATAATTAAGATAAACAGGAATGGTTCCATCCATGACGTAGTCGTAAGCGTCAGGATCAGCCAGATGATCACCAGTGCCATACCAATCGCTATGGTAATCTCATGTGTAATGGATTCCTCCCTCTCTTTACTGGATACCGCACTTCCGGCAAAACATCCCCGGTCCTTTCCTACAATCCTGTATATCTCTTCTACACCGGAACGGGTAAGCGGATTGTCATCCCCGTTTTTGAAAATCACGTCCATCAATGCATTCCCATTGCGGTAATAGTCTTTCATGGAAAACACATCAACAGAGGCCAAATCCGTCAGTCCTTCATTTGCAAAAGATGCTCCCATATATACATCCGTTGCAAGATCAGGTCCGACCACCACATCCACTCCCTCCAGATCTGAAATTTCACTTCTGATCCGCTTTGCTTCCTGAAGACTTACGTCCCGAACCATGATCCGGGCCATGCCGGGATATCCAAACTCATCTTCCATCACGTCCAGCGCCTGCTTCGTCTGGGCAAACTGCGGCAGATATTTGCTTAAATCATAATTAACTTTCACAAAAGGAAAACACACTGCACAGATAATGGTACCGGCAAAAAAAACACTTTCAATTAATTTTCCCTTAAAAACAATAAAATGTACTAATTTGTCGAAAAAAGTACTGTTTTTTTTCATATCCCCCTCCATTTATAATCGATAATCTACTAATGGATACTTTATTGACTTTTCAACATGTGTATATTATAATACTAGTGTATATAACATTCAATAATCAATCTATTCAAATACATCTATTAATAATCACAGATTATTTTTCCGGCATAATACTCAACACATTTCAAAATATCGTCAATCAGAACCAAAGAATACGCCAAAGTGCGAAGGGAGGAGTTGTATGGATAAGCAAAAGCAGGATCGACGCATACGAAAAACTCAGAGACTATTAAAGGAAAGTCTTCTGGAACTTATGGAGAAAAAGGATATTAAAAATATTTCCGTAAAGGATATCACGGAACTGGCTGATTTAAACAGGGGAACCTTCTATCTTCATTACGCAGATACATACAGTCTTTTGCAGGAAATGGAAACAGAAGTATTAAATGATTTTCAAAATATGGTAAACAACTATCGGGAAGCATTTAAAAAAGCCTCACTCATGCCAGTTATTATCCCCATCATTCAATATATTGAAGAGAACAAAAAGATATGTAATATCCTTTTTGAGAACAGCTCTTCCAATGATTTTGTAAATCGCTTCCACACTCTTATTTTAAAAAATGGAACTGCCATTATTAAAGAACAATACCCCGACGCCAGGGATGTTACCTTAAACTACTTCCTGGAATTCATTACATACGGCCTTACGGGGGTATTAAAGCAGTGGCTGAATACAGATATGCAGGAGCCGAAAGAAGAAGTTGCAGAATTTGTGGATAAGGTGATTATGGGAACTGCAAAAAATCTTCTGATCATATAATTGTATGATAAATTTAAGACAAACCTTATGTTTCAATAAGCTTTAACCGATATATGGTTAGTGAAGTTTTGTAACTGCATCTAATTTTACAGTATTAAATATTACATAAGGATGATCATTATGCCTACTAAGAAAACAAAAATAAAAGAACCCAAAACAAAGCTTAAAAAGCCTAAGGCTGCAAAAGTGAAGAAGGAAAAGCCTGCAAAAGCCGGGAAAAAGTCTTTATTGCCAAAGAACAAAAGAGTTGTTGTTTTGCTGGTTGCAGCCCTGTTCATAGTAATTATCGGAGCTGCCCAGGCCATTATTCTGCTGTCCGTAAGAAATAAGAATACCGTTAAAGAAAAGGTGGCCAAATCACCGGAATATTATTTCTCAAAGGATGAAGATATATCCTCGTTTACCGCAATCGTGGGCGACCGCACCTACGAAGAGCCTAAATCCGTTCCGGAAAGTTCAAAGGAAACTGAAAAATCAGACACTGACAAGAAGGAGTCCGATGCAGAAGGCAAAGCAGCTTCTGAAGGTGATACTTCTGCTGCAGACCAGCAGAAAGACACATATAAATATATAAATCTGGACGATCCCTCTGCAGATTTAAAAAGCTATAAAAATTACCTGGAGACTCAGAAAAGTTTTATCGATGTAACTGAGGAAAGCTCAGCAGCAGAAACCACAGAAAGTGAAACAAACAGTGAAAATTCGGAATGCTATCAGCTTGCCGGTCCGTCCAGTGATTCCAAGTCTTATCTTTCCATCACTCTGGAATCCGAAGGCGACAGCGTGACTGTAACAGCAGGCAAAGGCAGTGAATCCTGGAATGACTATTTTAAAAATCAGTGGAATCAGCAGAAAAAAGTAATCTCCGATATAAAAAAGCAGCCCAAATCCGAAACCTCGATTGAACAGGCTGAAAACACCGTACGCTCCCAGGGACAGGAAAAGCTAAAGCTTACAGAGAGTGCGGATTCTTACCAGTTCATAGCATCTCCCGGTATCTCTAAGATAGATGGAAAAGACTACTACACGGTACGGACTTACAAACGGATGCCAGACAACACACTAACCTATGTTGCTACCTATTTGTATGACTGCGCCGACAACAGCGTTAGCTTTCAATTTGATGAGATAACCGGACAAACCACCCCGCTGGGGTAACTAAAAAAAGCAGGACAAATCAGTAATTATTACTGAACTGCCCTGCTTTCTATTATGATTATGATTTTATTATATTCTGGTACCAGTAAAAACTGTCCTTCGGTATTCTTCTCTGGGTTTCGTAGTCAACATAGACGATTCCAAACCGGTCATCATAGCCCTTCTCCCATTCAAAATTATCAAGAAAACTCCACAAAAAGTACCCTTCCACTTCCGCTCCGTCTAAAACTGCGCGCTTCAGTTCAGACAGATGGCGTGCCAGGTAATCAATTCTGCCCGGATCATGCACACCTCCATCTAAAGATATCACATCCAGTGCAGACATTCCATTCTCTGTGATAAATAACGGCAGATGGTAGGTATTGTAAAAGTTCTTTACTGCCCAGTACATGGCTTTCGGAGTAATGGGCCAGCCCATTCCAGTCTTCCCATGTCCTGCAGGAAGCTTCCCAAGAACGATCTCCCCCGTCTCAGATAAGGACACAGAGGTGCCCTGATAGAGATTCATTCCGCAAAAATCAAGAGGCTGGCCAATCAGACGCTGCTCTTGCTCAGTCAGCTGCGGTAAATCACTGCCAAATAAACCTCTGCATTGTTCATGAAACCTTCCCTTTAAAAACAGCTCATTCCAGAATGCAGAAGAAAAAAGCCAGTCATCCGCTCTTATTGAATTTTGCAGTTCTCCTGCTTTTGCTGCCAGAAAATCGGTTTCTTCCACGGGCCAGTAAGCATTGCCGCAGGTAGGTGCATATCCTACCCGGCAATCTGGTACCAGTTCCCGTAATTTAACCACAGATTTTCCATGTGCCAGGGCAATATTCCGGCACATGGAAAGGATTCTTCCAGCCGGATATTTAATTCCCGGAGCATGGGTGCATTTATCATATCCAAGCCAGGTAAATATCTGTGGTTCATTAAACGTAATATAATTCTTTACCCGGTTTCCAAATGTTTTTGCAACAACCTCTGTATACGAAACAAACCACTCTGGGCTCTCTGGGTTTAGCCAGCCGCCCTGCATCTCCAGCTCATTGGGATAATCCCAATGAAACAGGGTTACATATGGCGTAATATGATATTTCAGCAGTTCATCCACCAGATCGGAATAGAACCGCAGCCCTTTTTCATTAACGTTTCCGTTTCCATAGGGTATGATTCTTGGCCAGGAAACAGAAAAGCGGTAAGCTCCTACTCCAAGCTCTGCAAGCAGAGCAACATCCTCTTTCATCCGGTGGTAATGATCACATGCCACTTCTCCTGTATGTCCCTCGAAAATTCTGCCTTTCTCTTTTACAAACACATCCCATACAGAAAGCCCCTTTCCATCCTCAAAGGCTGCTCCTTCTATCTGATAGGATGAGGTTGCGGTCCCCCATATAAAGTCTTTTTTCCAGTCCATCCTGCTATCCTTTCACACTTCCTGCCGTAACTCCGCCAATGATGAACCTCGACAGGCACAAATAGATAATGGCAACCGGAACAATGGCAATGGTAATCAGCATATAAACCTGACCCATATCAAATTTTAAGAAATCCGCACTTCTAAGCTGCGCTATTAATATAGGAAGCGTTTTTTTCGCATTTGATTTGAGCACTAGGGATGGAACAAAATAATTGTTCCAGGAGGCCACAAATGCAAAGATACCCTGCACTGCCAGAGCAGGCTTCACAATGGGAATTACAATAAAATTAAAGGTGTAAAATTCATTGGATCCATCGATTCTGGCTGACTCCACAATTTCCAGCGGCAGATTGCTTTGAAAATAAGAAACCATAAAATAGAATATAACCGGTGCAGCCATAGATGGAAGAATTAAAGGAACAAAACTGTCCATAAGCCCCATTTTACCAATCAGGCTTAAAAAGCCAAGGGTTGTAACCTGCGTAGGAATCATCATAATCAGGATGATAAAAAGATAAACTGCATTTCTGAATTTAAAATCATAGGCATGAATCGCATATGCCGTAAGTGCGGACACATATACTGCCAGGCCGGCGGAAGCACCGGCGATAAACAGGCTGTTTATTATTCCATGAACAACCGGCAGATTCTTGTTATGAAGTACATTATATAAGTTAGGACCAAATGATTTGCCTGGCAGAAATGAGAATCCCTTTGCGATTTCCGGATGGGATCTGGTCGCATTGATGATCAGGCAATAAAAGAAGAAAAGGCACAAAAATGACAAGAGTGACAGTACGATATATGCAGCTGCCTTTTTTAAATTCATCGCTTTTCCCATTATCTTGATCCTCCTTTCTGTTTACCAGCACCCGTGAGTATAAAAAATACCACGAGACTGAGTGCTGCTGTAATAATGAAGAGTATTACGGATAAAGCTCCTGCCATACCATAGTTTTTGCTGAATAAATGATTATTCAAAAACATGATTAACGTCATACTGGCCCGGTCAGGTGTTCCTTTTCCATTGGTAAGTACCTGGGGTACATCAAACATCTGCAGTCCGCCGATGAGAGATGTAATCAGTACGTAAATAAATATGGGTTTAATGGTCGGCATTGTAATTTTGGTAAATATCTGGAATGACTTTGCTCCATCTATGGCTGCAGCCTCAAATAAAGCAGAATCAACTCCAAGAATTGCCGCCATGAGGAGTATGGTTGTATTGCCAAACCACATCATGAAATTCATAAAACCGATCAGTCCCCTGGTTCCCCATACTGTGGTAAGAAAACGGATCGGACTGTCTGACAGCCCCATTCTTATGATAAGATTGTTCATTGGACCGTCATCTGAAAACAGGGCAAAAAACAGCATGGCAAAGGATGCCGCCATAATCACATTGGGAAGGTATATAATTGTTTTAAAAAAGGTACTTCCTCTCATCCGCATTCTAAAATCAGCAAACCAGACCGCCAGAATCAGGGAAATGATAATCTGGGGAATAAAGCCGATAATCCAGAGAATCACGGTATTGCCTAAGTACTTTAGAAGATCGCTCTGAAAAATGGTGATATAATTCTCAAATCCGACAAAATTCGGCCCGATCTGAGTCAACCCTGAACGGTAATTTTCAAACATACTGTTATAAAACGTAGATATCAGGGGGATAAAGGAAAATACTAAATATGTAGCAAAAAAAGGTATTAAAAAAATGTATCCCCATTTTGAATAGCTGATTTTCTTTCTGGCTTTTGCCTTTTTTTCTCTTACCATGATGGAGCCTCCTGTTTTCATACAGGGCGGGAAAATCCCGCCCTGTATTTTACTGCTACTGTGTTTCTAATTCCGGATATTTCTCTTGTGCAGATGTGTAGAAATTCTTAAGTGCTGTATCTTTATCAACAGTACCGTTAAAATAATCATGCATTGCATTCTGGAAGCTTTCATTCAGTCCCTGATCATAAGGAGAAATCTTGCTCATATCAATCTTTTCTGCAGCATCACAGTACATCTGAAGAGGATTCTGTCCGCCGAGGAATGCTGACTTATAATCACCCTTTGCCAGTTCTTCCATAACTGTCTTGTTATTTACGAAGTCATTCTTCTCTTCTACAATTTTCTTCATGGTTGCATCATCACAGCAGATTGTCTTCATGATATCTGCTACGATATCAGGATTGTCTGTACCATTTGCTGCGCACAGCCAGGTTCCGCCCCAGTTATAGGATTCTGGTCCAATGGTTGCAGCCCAGTCGCCGTAAACACCATTTCCTGGTTCCTGCTTTCCTCCGTCAGCTTCTGCCTTTGCAAGAGAGTTTTTCGCAAGAACGAAATCCACACCCCATGCCGGCATGAAATAACCAAATACTTTTCCCTCAGGACCCTGTCCGGAAGCCCACTCAGCTGCCCAGAGTGTGGTTTTCTGATTGTAACCGCTGTCTGTATACTTCTTTGTCTGCTCTACCCATTTTTCCAGGTTGGGATCGATCACTATTTTCTTTCCGTTTACCCACGGAGCAGCTACATTGTTAGAGAAAGTACGGTAGGAATCATCATATCCGGAGAGCATAAAGTAGCCTTTGTCTTTCATCTTTGCAGCAGTTTTGTCAAAGGAATCCCAGTCGCCGATTGCCTTTTGAACTTCTGCAGGATCATCTGTACCCAGCACATCCTTGGCAATGGAACGGCGATAAATATAAAGTCCCGGGCAGCCCTGCCATGAAATACCTTTTTGTGCTCCCTTGGAATCCTGTGCGATTACTTTGGTGTAGTCATACTGCTTTGACATATCCTGATCTGTAATACCAACATCCTTTAAATCAAGGGTGTAATCGGAATTTACATACTTCAGAATGTAATCTGCTTCAACCAGAAACATATCCACTTTATCATCAGCCTTTGCATCATTCTGATTTAACAGTGCTTCATCAAGAGCATTCTGATAGGCGTTGTTTTCGCTGGGAGTCGTCACAAAATTGACCTTATAGCCTGCTGGAAGCTTGGAAGCATAATAATCTTCATATCTGGCTTTGAATTCATCATTCCAGACATAAATATTAATCACTTTTCCTCCTTCACCGCCAGCTTCTTTCTGCGTTTCCGTCTTTGCCTCAGTTTCCTTGGCAGTCGTTTCTGCAGCTTTGCTTCCGCTTTCGCTCTGCGCGCTCTTTGAGGAGCAGCCGGCAACCAGTGAAGCTGCCATCACCGCGCATAATAATCCGCTTACAACTTTCTTCTTCATATTTCCCTCTCCTTTTCTGATATTACTATCATGAAATATTAGCATTACCAACCGATTCCCCTGTAATCAGCTCCCCTTCCACAATGATCTGTTCTGTGAAAGTAGTCTTGGGTTTTTCGATTGTGCTTATCAATTTTTTGGCGGCCTGCATACCGATTGCCGCTGTGTCCTGGCGAATGGTAGTAAGCCTTGGGTTTAATAGCTGTGATAATCTGCTGCCGTCATAGCCGGCAATGGAGATATCATCCGGAACCCTTAAATTTCTCACCCGGATTTCATTAAGGCCGCCGATCAGCGCTGTATCATCGGGATATAAGATACAGGTTGGCGGATCTTTTCTGTCTAACAGCTCACTGGTACATGCCATAGCCTGACTGACATCCAGATAATCTGCTTCCAGTACATAATCATCAGGTACCGAAAGTTCTTTACTTTCAAGAAAGCGATAAAAGCTGGTGAGCCTCGCCTTTGTAACAGTGCTGCTTGCCTGCCCGTGTATGTAGGCAATTTTCCTGTGGCCTTTTTCATAAACATATTCCATCAGGCTCTGGATGCCCTTTATGTTATCGGATAAAACAGAAGAGCAATTTTCATTGATATGATCGATTGTTACAACCGGAATGTTTCCGTTTAAAAGATCAATCACCTCAGGGTTGTCGAATTGTACGCAGGCAATCACCACACCATCTACATTCCTGTATTTGCAGTGGTCATAATAGGAAACCTTCTTTTTTCCTATCTGCCCGTTAATAAATGTAATGTCATACCCCTGCTTTTCCGCTTCTACCTTAAATCCTTCGAGAACCGCGGCAAAATACTCATGAGTCAGACCGCTGTTAGCCTCATCAACAAACAGCACTCCTATGTTATAGCTTCTGTTTGTCTTTAAGGATCTTGCTGCAGCATTGGGATAATATCCCAGTTTCTCCGCTGCCTGCTTAACTCTTATTTTAGTACTCTCCCCGATGTCATTCTGATCATTAAGCGCCTTGCTCACTGTGGCAACGGATACTCCGCAGTGCTGTGCCAGTTCTTTCATAGAAATCATATGTCTCATCCTTTTAACTTAATCGTTTTCGTATTTTCACTATACCCCTTTCTTCGGTAAAAATCAATAAGTTTTTTCTTTTTTGTCTAGTTTAAATAGATTTTGTACATACTTTTTGTGCATATTTACATTTTTCATTATATTTACCTATTGAAAATTTCATTATTTAAAATTTTCCTCTTGTTTTTTTTCTCAACCCGCGCTATTATGACCGTATAACTCCCTATTATCTTTCTTAATCGTTTTCGAAAAATGTCGTTTTTAGGGATTTGGGTCATCCAACAGGAAGGAGTTATTCAACTATGAAATATGGATATTTTAATGACCAGGACAAAGAATATGTAATTACTGCCCCAGATACTCCTCTGCCGTGGATCAACTATCTGGGCAGCGAAAATTTCTTTTCGCTGGTTTCCAATACCGGAGGTGGCTACAGCTTTTATAAAGATGCCAAAATGCTCCGGCTGACAAGGTACCGTTATAATAATGTTCCTCTGGACAGCAACGGACACTACTACTACATTAATGAAAACGGCACTATCTGGAATCCGGGCTGGCAGCCCACAAAGACTCCGCTGGATTTTTATGAATGCCGCCATGGACTTGGAGTGACCCGTTTCACCGGAAAGAAAAATGGCTTGTGCGCAAATGTGACAGCCTTTGTACCTTTAGGAGACTCCTGCGAAATCAACCAGGTGACATTAAAGAATGAAAGCACCGCCGCCAAAGAATTTACCCTGTATTCCTACGTGGAATTCTGTCTGTGGAATGCCATGGATGATATGACCAACTATCAGAGAAATTTCAATACCGGAGAGGTTGAGGTTGAGGGTTCTGTCATTTATCATAAAACAGAGTACAGAGAGAGAAGAAATCATTATGCCTATTACTCCGTCAATACCGATATTCAGGGTTTTGATACTGACAGGAATACGTTTGTAGGCGTGTATGGTTCGAATCAGAATCCGGCTATGGTGGAAAAGAATACTTCCGGTAATTCCATGGCAAGCGGCTGGTCTCCCATCGGATCCCACCGGATCACGCTCCAGTTAAAACCCGGAGAGGAAAAAACCTTTATCTTTGTTCTTGGATATGCAGAGAATGAACAGGACTTAAAATGGAGCGCACCAGACGTCATCAACAAGACTCCCTCCAATGCTGTGCTGGAAAAATACCGCACTGCCTCAGATGTTGAAAAAGCCCTTGAAAAGCTGAGGCAATACTGGACAGATCTTCTCTCTACCTACAGTGTAACACTGGATGAAGAAAAAACGGCACGCATGGTAAACATCTGGAACCAGTATCAGTGCATGGTGACCTTTAATATGTCCCGCTCTGCATCCTATTATGAATCAGGAACAGGAAGAGGAATGGGATTCCGTGATTCCTGTCAGGACTTACTTGGTTTTGTTCACATGATACCGGAACGGGCAAGGGAGCGCATCATCGACATTGCCTCTACCCAGTTTGAAGACGGAAGTGCTTACCACCAGTATCAGCCTCTTACCAAAAGAGGAAATATGGATATCGGAAGCGGTTTTAATGATGATCCTCTCTGGCTTATTGCAGGAGTCAGTGCATACATACGCGAAACCGGCGACTGGGATATCTTAAAAGAAAATGTTCCTTTCGATAACGATGCCAGCAGGAGCCAGACTTTAATGGAACATTTAAGACGTTCCTTTGGATTTACAAAATCCCATTTAGGACCACACGGCCTCCCGCTCATCGGGCGTGCCGACTGGAATGACTGCCTGAATTTAAACTGCTTTTCCATGGAACCCGGGGAATCATTTCAGACCACCGGCCCCTCGGAAGGACCTGTTGCAGAGTCTCTGATGATCGCTGGAATGTATGTGAAATACGGAAACGAATACGCAGAAATCTGCCGTTTAACCGGACTGGAGAAGGAAGCTGCCGAAGCGGAAGCTTCTGTAAAAGAAGTTTACGATGCTGTCCTTAAATCCGGCTGGGACGGAGAATGGTTCCTGCGCGCCTATGATGCTTTCGGCAATAAAGTTGGCTCCAAAGAGTGCAAAGAAGGTCAGATCTTTATTGAGTCACAGGGCTTTTGCGTAATGGGCGGAATCGGAATTGAAGAAGGCCTGGCAATAAAAGCTCTGGACAGTGTGCAGGAAAGGCTTGAAACCACCTACGGAATCGTTCTTCATCAGCCCGCTTACCAGACTTATCATAAGGAGCTGGGTGAAATTTCATCCTATCCGCCTGGATATAAAGAGAATGCAGGAATATTCTGCCACAACAACCCATGGATTTCCATAGCAGAAACCATGATCGGCAGAGGAAACCGTGCTTTTGAAATTTACCGCAAAACGGCTCCAGCCTATACAGAAGAGATCAGCGAGATTCATAAGACAGAACCTTACTGCTATTCCCAGATGATAGCCGGTAAAGATGCCGCCAATTTCGGTGAAGCAAAGAACAGCTGGCTGACCGGTACTGCAGCCTGGACCTTTGTCTGTATCTCCCAGCACATTTTAGGCATACGGCCCGGTTTCCATGGTTTAATTGTAAATCCCTGCCTTCCGGATTCTATCAGAGAATTTTCTGCTGTCCGCAAGTTCCGGGGTGCCAGCTACTACATTCATGTGGTAAGAAACGGTGAAACAGGAAATAAAATTTCTTCTTTCCTGGTAGACGGAGTTTCCATGAATGGAAATGAAATCCCAATCCAGGAAGGCAAAAAAGAATATCATGTTAATCTGATACTGGAATAAGCTTCAGGGGCAAAACCATAATTATGGCTTTGCCCCTTTGCATTTATATGGTATAGTTATAACTAGAAAGATATGGAAAAGGAGGCAGAGATATGAACTTCTCTCAATTAGTAAAGGAACGTTATTCCGTCAGAAAATTCAGTGACCGGAAAATAGAACCTGACAAATTAAAACTGATCCTGGAGGCCGGTCAGGCTGCCCCTACAGCAGTTAATTATCAACCCCAGCGTATTCTCGTATTGGACAGCGGGGAGAATCTTGCTAAACTAAAGCAATGTACTCCCTATCATTTTCATGCGCCCATGGCACTTCTGATCTGTTATGACACTAAAGTAAGCTGGAAAAGATCCTATGACCAGGAAGATATGGGACCGGTGGATGCAAGCATTGTAACGGCTCAGATGATGCTGCAGGCTGCAGAACTGGGACTTGGAACCACCTGGGTAGGCCATTTCGACCCAACAGCCATAAGAGAATCGTTTCATATCCCGGAAGCTTTTATTCCTGTGGCACTGCTCCCCCTTGGTTATCCGCGAGAAGACTCCGTCCCTCATCCCTTTCATGAAAAACGCTATGATTTAGACCATACAGTTTTCCATAATTCCTTTCCGGATACAGTCATAAACGAGAACGAAAACCATTAAATAAAAGGACCCCTGGCCGCTTTCGCCCAAAGACTGAGTTTCAGGCAAAAAGGATTCAGGGGTCGAATTAATTCCCGGTTTCTTCTATTTTCTATTCTTTGTCATACGCTTCCAGTGCAATGGGCAATGACTGAATCACTACATTTCCTGCAGCAGGCAATCCAACCAGAACACTGCTAATTATTTCCTCTCTTGTAGCTCCATGTGATTTTGCCATCTGGACATGAAAAGGCAGACCGCTTTCCAGCCGCATGACTGCCATAACCGCAATATACGCAAGTTCCTCTGTCTTTTTGTCGAGTCCGCTTGCCCTGTCAAGCTTATGAACCATCTCCATCCATGGCCCATGAACCTCCGGTGCCTCCT
The DNA here is from genome assembly GCF_003432035.1 of Lacrimispora amygdalina. GTDB lineage: Bacteria > Bacillota > Clostridia > Lachnospirales > Lachnospiraceae > Lacrimispora > Lacrimispora amygdalina. The sequence goes on along the minus strand of NZ_QOHO01000062.1, from coordinate 26,842 downwards.
GTGCAAATACTGAAAATGCATTACTTACCTGCATATGGTTTTACTCCTTTCTCATACATGCTACTGCTCATTCGTGACCAAACTCACTCTTCCAGGCAGGCAGCTTTTTCATACTGCTTATAGCAATTTTCTCCGCCGCTGTCTCATCAAACCCCTGGGATTCCATAATAAACCTGGTCATACCCGCCTTTGCCTCTTCAAATGACCTCATGGTTCCATCCGGTCTGGCACAATAAACACAGTAGTCTTTCTGCTCATCGCCTCCTGCAAAATCAGATTTCTTTTCCATGGGCATACCACAGGCTATGCATACCTTCATATTCCTCTCCTCCTCGTTTACTTCCGAATAAGACTTAAAAATGTATGTTTCAATTCACCGGCATAACGCGCCAACACCGGTTCTTCCGGAGAAAAGAAATCCTTGTTCCATAAGTAATAATGAATCATTCCCAGCCATGTATTAAAAAGCATATGGACAGGGATTTCTTTTATGGTACCATTCTTCATCTCCCTTGACATCATCAGGTTAAAATGATGGGCAATCGCAGACTGATTATCCGCATATACATACTGAACTTCTTCCGGCAAAAGACTCCTCTCGGTAATAAGACGTAGATAAAAATCCTCATGTTCCATGAGAATCTTTAAATGCGTATCCAGGAAATCACTAACGCTGATGCTGGATTCTGCCATATCATGAAATTCAGCTGCAAGGCTGATCTGGAACTCTCCAATGATACACTCCAAAAGATCATTCAGTGACTGGAAATGAGCAAAAACAGTTCCATGTGAGACCCCTGCCTCTTTGGCAATCCTTGCAGTCGAAGCAGAAAAACCTTCTTTTGCATATATCCGGCATGCGGTATCCATAATTTTCTGCCTGGTTGTTTCTTTTTGTATCTGTCTTTTTGATTTCATATTAATGACCACCAACTCATTGAGTATATACTCATTATAATGTTTTTTTTTCAGATGTCAATGTTTTTTTGCCTGAACCAGCTAGTTCTTCTCACCCGTTATACTTAATCCCATAAAATCCTTTTTTACTGTTCCGTCCCTAAGTCTGCTGCTGTCAAGAAGTTTCTGTATCTCTTCCTGTGTATAAGAAGCATTCAGTGAAGAAAGAAATCCAGGTCTGATTTCTTTTGGTTTTGTGCTGAAATATATCATATATCGCTTTAAAAAGCCGATATCCCGTCTCATATCTGTAATACAATACCTTCCTCCCGGACGAAGAACCCTGTAAATCTCATCAAAAACTTCAACCGGATTTTCCCATTCATGCATGGATCCATTGGATATCACGCAATCAAATGAAACGTCAGGCAACGGCATATTCATTCCATTCCCCTGCACATAGCGGGCAGCAATTCCATATTCCTTAGCATTTTTCTCCGCAATCCGGATCATGGCCGGACTGATCTCACACCCGGTAAAAGTTCTGGGATTTATCTGTTTTGCCAGCTCTAACCCTACATAACCGGGACCTGGGCCAATCTCCAGAATATCTCCGCCATGAATTCCGGAGGATATCATTTCAGTCACCCCATTCCACCCCTTATCTCTCATACCTTTCGCAAACTCATCAAAAATCTCTGCTGTCACTTCACTCTGGATTCCCTCATTCGTTTCAACAATTCTCGCTGCTGTCATAGCCTGCTCCTTTCTTTCTGATGGCTACCGCGGATTCTTCCGCCCAGTTTAATTCGGCTCTGTAATGCATGATATGATGATTAAATATAATCTCAGCGTAAGTTTTCATATCTTCAGGTATGACCTTTAACATCTCTGTTCGATGTTCTTCAATTCCTTTCAGTACTGCTTTCAGATGGTTGATATGAAGAGTAAGGCTCTGGAGAAAATCCGCTGCAGTGAGATATTCAGAAAAATAGAATGCAGCATCCGCTTCAAAAACAGGACGGTAATTCATATCCAAAGTCTGTTTTAGCAGCTCCTTAAACTTATCCGCTCCTGTCTCCCCTACAAAATACACCGTTTTTTCCGGTCTTGCACTTTGCTTATCTCTTAATGCTGTCAGAATACTGGACGCTTCCATCTTCTCAAGATGGTAATATACATTCGGGAGCTTTATACTGGTAAAGTCCTCCAGCTGTTCCTCCATGATTTTTTTGATCTGGTAGCCATGCTGGGGTCCAAACCGCAGTAATATCCCGAGTATATACAAAGGTATCATTTCAAGTTCCTCCTTTTTAGTCAGTACTGACTATTCAATAAGTTCATTATACTCAGTACTGACTATTTGTCAAGGACATTATCCCTTAAAAAAACATAATATTATTCAGATAAATCATTTTTTTCTTATTCAGCCATTTGTTAGGTATTTGGGTACTTTACTGGCATAAAATGGTTATATACTGTGTATGGAAAGGCAGGCTTTTCATGAACAAAATACTTGATAACGGATATTATGACTTTATCCTCAGTAACTCCCTGATCCCTTCTTATGCCCTTTCAGAAAATATCACAAAATTAAACAACGAACATTCTCTGCTCCATCTGGCACAGACAAACATGCAGGCCTGCGATTTAGGTCTTCATCCATATGAAAATTTTCCTTCTGTTTACACACTGGCTTCCTCCATATGCACGGAAAATCCTAATACTGCCTCCCTTTCTTATCAGTCTGTGTTAAATTATATGGGTCTTGGAGTTGTGATTGGTATCATAGACACAGGTATCGACTATGGCCATCCGGCTTTTCAAAATCATGACGGTACTACCCGCATTCTCTCTATCTGGGACCAGACCGATCAGACCGGCAAACCTCCTGCAGGATTTGATTTTGGCTCTGAATATACAAAAAACCATATTAATACTGCCTTAAAATCATCCCTTCCATTAACTATCGTCCCTGTTACAGATACCAGCGGTCATGGTACTGCGATTGCCAGCATCGTGGCAGGAAGCCGTGATAAGGAACATTCATTTACAGGAGTTGTACCTCAAAGTAAATTAGCTGTTGTTAAGCTGAAAGAAGCAAAAGACAATTTAAAACAGATTTATTTTATACCAGAGCGCTCCCTCTGCTATCAGGAATCTGATATTATGCTTGGAATCCGGTATCTTCTAAACATAGCAGCACAGTTAAACCGCCCTTTAATCCTCTGCATTGCCTTAGGCAGCAGCCAGGGAGGACATGATGGGCGGAGCCCCTTAAGTTCCTATCTGGACCAGCTTATCAGACAGCCCCGAATGGGAGCGGTCATTGCAGCAGGAAACGAAGGGGCAAGTAAAAGGCACTATTACTGTTATTCCCATGTACCACCTTACTGCTGCAGTTTTGATATAAAAATTGGAGAAGATGACCGAATGTTTACCATGGAAATCTGGCCATTTCCAACAGGCCGGATTACCCTTGAACTTTACTCTCCCGACTGCGAATTTGTAAGCAGTCTCTATACTACGGTTAACACCTGCCAGAAATTCAGCCTTTTACGAGGTCAGAGTTCTGTGTGGATTAATAACATCATTCTGGAAGGTTCCACAGGGGATCAGGTAATTGTGGTGCGTTTTAATAACCCCCTCCCCGGTATCTGGCATTGCCAGGTTAAAAGCGAAGGAAATGAACCATTTTCGTTCCATTGCTGGCTCCCCTCCGGGAATCTTATCTCTCCTGATACTTACTTTTATCACTCCGATTCCACTACAACCATCACATCTCCGGGAGATGCCCATGTTCCTCTTACGGTTGCTGCCTATAACCAATTCGACAACATGATACTTTATGAATCCGGAAGGGGATTCTCCCGCTTTGGTGAAATTCTTCCGGATGTAGCGGCTCCTGGTTATAAGATTCCCTGTGCTCTCCCGGGAAACCGATACGGCACACTTTCCGGCACCGGGGCTGCTGCTGCCATCGCTTCCGGAGCTGAAGCAATGATAATGGAATGGGGCTTTATCAGAGGCAACCATACCACGATAACCGGCGTAATGGCAAACCGTATGATCATACGCAGTGCAAATCGTGACAATGCCTGGTTCTACCCAAATGATATATGGGGATATGGCCAGATTGACATGCTTCATCTTTTTGATCAGATTTCAGCTTTCTCGTAGGTTTCTAAAAAAGACAGGGGGCTTATCAAAGCGGCTCCCTGTCCCATTTCACTCTATGCACCTGTTTTCTTCCATGATTTATAATGCTGAAAAGATACGCCCCAGCCCAAAAGAGAAAATGCTGCCAGCATCATATAACCGGTTCTCATCCCCATTTTTGAAGCCAGAGCTCCTGTTATTGCAGGAAATACAGTCATACCGACTGCATAGACAGCCTGGAAAAATCCCATCGCAGTGGCTTTGCAGCTGGCCGGAACTCCGGACATCGCTTCGCAGGTAAGATAGGAAAACAAAATCTCACGATGCCTTTTTACTGCAAATGAAAGATGATCCGTAAGTCCAAGATAAATATGCTCCATCAGTACCATCTGAAAATGTTTTGTGGATCATCCACAAATTAGTTTGTTTAAAAAACAGGGCATTCTTTCAGAGATACTCCGTCTGATTAAATGCCCTGCAGTCAAACTATAGGTATGGTACCTAATTTTCCTGCCTGTTCACAAGCTCATTAATATCTTTCTGAAACGATTCTTTCACCTTCTGATATCCTGCATCCTCAATTTTTTTTCTCATTTCGTCTATGGCCTGATGGGGATTTTCATATTTCCCGTAAGCAAGCTGAGGAATGTATTCTGACAGCACACTGGCGATTGCTGCCTGTTCCGCCTCCACCGCACTTTTATTCAAAATGAGATTTTCAAATGGGTAATCATAGGCAATTTTGTTGAGATTATCAATCATTTCCTTTTTTCCATTCCAGTGATAGCTGTTATCCAGCTCCAGATCATCGTTTCTGCCACACCAGAAGTTTGCATCCAGCTTATCGGTGCTCTGGTCCCAGCCCTCCGGATAAGCAAGCTTCCCATCCTCTGTTATGACATAATCAGTCCCTTCAATCCCATAATTAATATACCGGTAGCATTCCTCATCGTTTCGAAGCAGATCATATACCATCAGGGCCCGCTGCGGATGTTTGGAATTTACGCTGATTGCGGCAGCCCCATGGGTTTTTAAAGGTTTCGCAATATTGTTATTTTCCAGTCCCCATGGATACATCCTGGCATCTGACCCCGGCTGTTTTCGTTCCATGCCTGGTTTTACCTGGGAATAGAAAGTCTGGCTGTGGTGCTGGTCTGCCCCGCTGGTGCCCGCGTACATCTCCTCTCTGGCATCTCCGTCAAAGTTTAAGACGTCCTCTCTCCATACCCCGATCTCATTCCATTTCTTCATAAGATCAGCGGCATCATATAGGACTTCTCCCTCCATATAAGGAGAAAATACAGTATTGGGATCGGATGCGCTGGTATACCAGAATTCAAAATTACCTGCATTGCATCCAATCATGACACGGGCATCTGAGTTGGACTGGATGTAGGCGCCTAACAGGCCTGCAGCATTATTCTTTCCAGGGACATCCCAGGGAATAACCCCTTCTTTATTTTCTTTTACATACTTAAAATAAGTGGTCATATCATCAAATTTTTCTACCGTTCCATCCTTTAAACCGGCTTCTTTTGCCCAGTCTCCCCGGTAAAACATCCCGTGGTTTGTATACTGGGTATAATGGTCTTCGGGAATTAAGTAAATCTCCCCGTCATATTTGCAGATATCCCAGTCTCCCAAAGCTTCCACCTGCTCCCAGGTTTTGGGAGCATAAGTTTTTAACATCTCTTCACTTAACGGGAGAAATGCACCCTTTTGGATATTTTCCCAGGCATAAAGCCAATCCGTGGCAGTCGTAATAATATCAAGAGAATCGTCGCCTCCTAACAGCTGTACATTATACTGCGTCTGCCAGTCCGCCCATTCCACATAAGTAAGTTTCAGTTCCGCATTGACCTTTTGCGTAAGGACCTGATTCAAAGCCTTCAGCATTGCCTCACATCTGCCGTTGGAAGGTTTATCTCCCAGCACAAGCATGGTAATGACTTCATGCTTTTTTACCGAAGCATCTTCTTTTTCCCCATTTGTTTTTTTCCCACACCCAGTCAGGATTCCGGTAAGGGAAGCAATCATCCCTGCGGTCAGCAGCACTTTTGCATAATAACACTTTTTCATCTTAACCCTCCATTTCTTTGCCAAATCCCCATTCAGCCTTCTTACCCCTTAACAGCACCTATGGAAATACCGGTAATAAAATATTTCTGTACAAATGGATACAAAAATACAATAGGTCCGGTTGCAACAACGGCAGTGGCCATCTTTAAGGTATTGCTTGGCAGCGCTGTAATGGAAACATTGGCACCAGCTACAGAACCCTTTAAGGCATTTGCCGTATTGATGATATTGTATAAATAATACTGCAGCGGCTTATAGGCTACAGAGGATCCCAAATACAGAGAGGACTGATACCATTCGTTCCAGTATCCAAGTGCCAGAAATAAACCCACTGTAGCCAGCGCCGGCTTCAGCATGGGAAAAATCAGAACCCGGAAAATGGTGAAATCACCGGCTCCGTCCATCTTACCTGATTCCGTTATCTCAAATGGAACAGATTTGGCAAAATTCTTCATCAGTATGATCAGCCAGGGAGTCATTAATAGCTGGAGAAATACTGCCAGATAACTGCCTTTTAGATGAAGATATCTGGACACCCAGATATAGGTAGGTGCCATTCCGGCTGAAAAAAGTGTTGTAAAATAAATAAAGAATGACAATACATTGCGAAAAAGGAAATCCGGTCTCTGAAGTGCGTAGCCTGTCATTGCAATCAAAAACAGCCCCAATCCGGTTCCGCATACTGTCATTGTAATGGTTACTCCGTAAGATCCGAGAATCATTTTAGGATAACGGAATACCCAGCCGTATGCAGCAAATGTAAATCCTTTGGGAAAGAGTCCAAATCCCTCCCTGCTGATCACACTCTCCGTACTGAAGGATGCAGAAAGAATCAAAAGAAAAGGAAGTATACAGACAATTGTAAAAAAACCTACACATAAATAAGAGAATCCCTTTAAAAGTTTTGTGCCAGTCATAGTTTCCTCCTCAATCAAAATAATGCATAATCAGGATCAATCCGCTTTACCAGCCAATTGCATAACATCACAAGTGTGAATCCAAATGCCGACTGGTAAAGCCCGACTGCCGATGAAGTGGAAAAATTATTCTGAGACATCATCATCCGGTAAACTGCAGTTTCAATAATATCAGTCGTGCCAAAAAGCTGGGAATTCATACCTACCAGATTCCAGAAAAGGCCGAAATTCCCTTTCATAATTCCTCCCAGAGAAAATAAAAGCAGAATGATAAAGGTGGGTTTCAGCCCAGGCAGGATAATATAGCGGATTCTCTGAATACTGGTAGCGCCATCCACCTCGGCCGCTTCTATGATATTGGCATCAATCCCGCATATCGCTGCAAAATAAACCACAGACCCATACCCGGTCTGCTGCCACATCTGACAAAATACGATAATAAAAGGCCATGCTCCAGCCATGCTGTAAATCTTCAACGGGTTCCCGCCAGTCTGCCGGATCAGGGTATTAAGTGCCCCGGTATCGTAATTGAGAATATTAAACATAATGGCACCGATCAGTACGGCAGATATAAAATACGGAAGAAACATCATGGTCTGGGCCGCTTTTTTAAATATGCGGTTTCCAATCTCATTTAACATGACAGCCAAAGTAATCTGAAGTACATTTCCTAAAAAAATAAATACCAGATTGTAAAGAATCGTATTTCTGGTTAACAGCCACAGCTGTCCCGATTTAATGAGAAATTCAAAGTTTTTAAAGCCAGCGAACGGACTGGCAAAAATACCGTCTCTGAAGTTGTAGTTGGTAAAAGCGATATAAATTCCAGGCAGCGGACAATAGTTAAATACCGTAAAAAATATAATTGCCGGAAGACACATAAAAAGCAGGGTCCGATTATTTTTAACAACCTTCAGAAACATTTCCAATCCCCCTTGATTATTCTGTTTCATATATATCTATATTCAGAAGTTTAAGGGTAAATGCGCAAACAGGCCTGTGAATCCGGGGCTTCCCATATTCACAGGCCTGTTACCTCTTATTATATTTGTATAAAAAATAGTTACGAAAATGCAATATTAATATCAAATGGAATATCATCAGCCAGCAGCTGGATACAAAGTATCTGGCTGGAATTCATTTTCACTGAAACCTGATCTCCATAAAGCAGGGTAGGCGTTGATATATCAACAGTGATGCCAATATTGGCAAAAAATGTAGCTGCATTCGCTGTCAGCATATTGGCCAATTCAGAAATAGCACTTTGGGCCATTTCATTAAAATCATCTACCGGCATCCCCATCATCATGGTAGATGCTACTTTTTTTGCATTCTCAAGATCCAGATAATACACTACATTTCCTTTTATTTCTCCTACAATGCCGACTGTCATGATTACTCCTGTATAAGTCAGATTGCAGTCTTTCAGACTCAAATTGGTTTTTTCAACTTTTTCAAATCCCAGCTGAGGCATAACGGAAAGAAATGCTTCAATAAATGGATTTATGTATTTTACATCCACTGATCATCACCCCTTTGAAATCCAATATTAAGCAGAATATCTCCGAAATCCGACTCTGCCAGTATGTTTGTTGTTGTATATCCAGGAGCGGTAATATGTACACTTTCACCGTGCATAATTGTTGGCGGTGCCACCCTGAGTCCATAGGCTTTATTCATTCTGTTTATGATTGAGCAGGCATTACCAGACACAATATTGGTAAACTCTCCAAGAACTGCAAGCACCTCATCATTGCCCGCAGCCTCCCTTTTCATTATTGCAGCGGTCAGCTTATAAGCAGTTTCCAACTTTACATCAATCAGCATTCTTCCGGAAAACTTACCGATAATGCCAACAATGACTGCCAGTCCTTCTGACTGGAATTCCTGACTGCAGACTTTTTCATCTTTGTATTGGATGAGCGTCTTCGTTAATTTATTGGTTCCATCAAGAAGGGCCTCTTTAAAAATTTTAATATACTCACTTGATAAAAAGCGGAATAATTCCTCCGATGACATGACACGGTTAACCGCCGTCATCAGCTCCTCTTCATCAATAGGCTTCTGGACATAAGCAGAAACCTTATTTTCCTTTGCTTCCTTCACAATTTCATCATCCATCATGGAACTGATGACAATAACTTTAATGTTTCTGTCAATTTCATGAATTGCACGGGTGCATTCCAATCCATCGGTTCCAGGCAGTGTCATGTCCATCGTCACAAGCTGAGGCTTTGTTTCCTGTATCACCTGTTTTACTTCTTCCAGTGTCCCTGCTTCCCCCACAACTTCAAGACCGTTTCTAACAAGAATTCCTTTGATGAAAGCGATAGAGAAGGGAGAATCATCAACTATAACAACTTTTGTACCCGCCATAGAATAAAGCCTCCTGTAATTAATAATGATTAATGTCAATACTCTATTACAATACCAGATTAACAGGTTTATATCCTGTTTCACTTAATATTTGTATTAATCAACAATATCATATAATGACATATTTTGTCAAAAGGTTTGCTATCCGGATTACAAATATTCGTTTATTAAGTTAAATTATTTATAAATGTCACCAAAAACCGTATCACTCATAATTTCCTATTCATATAATAATAAAAACGATTACCTCGGTGAATGATGTTATGAATGAATATAACAAGATTGAATTCGATTCTGAAATGACAAATGTACCTGAATTTCCTTCCGATTTCGGACCAAACCCTTTTATTATTGATATGCAGAAGGCTGCCGGACAAAACGACAATTTTCGCTCTTCCCTCTGGACCGGAGACCATCTCCAGGTCACGCTTATGAACATACCCGTCAAAGGAACCGTAGGGCTGGAGGTCCATTCCGATCTTGATCAGTTTTTAAGAGTAGAGGAAGGACTGGGGCTGGTTCAGTTGGGATCATCGAAATTTTCCATGGATTCCCAATATCTGGTATTTGATAATTACGGTATATTTGTTCCTGCAGGAATATGGCATAATATTATTAATATTGGGAATCAGCCACTGAAATTGACTTCGGTCTATGCTCCCCCGCACTACGAATGGGGTACGATTCATCAGACAAAAGCCGGCAGCGTTTCAGATAACAAAAGCTGAAAACGGTCTTATTGCCAAAACTTTACAGCCTGCCCGGATTAACGGGCAGGCTGCAATATTCTGGCTGTTATTCTGTTATATTGATGGTAACTGCTTTTGGTCTTGTCATCGCTTCTATGGAATACCTCACACCCTGAGTCCCCATACCGGAAGCCTTCACTCCCAAAAACGGGAAATGATCCGGCCCCCGTTCTGTCTTGTTGTTAATCTGAACTGTCCCCACTTCTAATTTCTCAGCAATGCGAAATGCCTGATTGATGTCTTTGGTGAAAACGGAGGACTGAAGACCATACTCGGAGCGATTGGCGATTTCAACCGCCTCCTCCATATTATTTACACGGATAATCGGAAGAATGGGGGAAAACGGTTCTTTCCACGCGATCTCCATATCCACAGTTACTTTATCTAATAAAGTCGGATAAACCAGATTCCCTTCTCTCTTGCTGCCAATAATCAGTTCTGCCCCCTTTGCAATGGCATCCTGCGTTAAAAATACGGCAAAATCAGCAGCCTTCTGATCAATCAAAGGGGTAATTACTGCGAAATTTCTGGGATCTCCTACGGTCAGCTTTTCAATTCTTGATTTCAGCATGGTTACTAACTGGTCTGCAACTTTATCAGTTGTAATAATGCGTTTCACCGCTGTACACCGCTGACCGGAATAGGAAAATGCCCCCTCCACAATATTATCTGCCGCATACTCCAGGTCTGCATCTTCCAGGACAAGAGCCGCATCCTTGCCGCCAAGTTCCAAAAGCAAAGGTGTCATACAGGAAATCTGAGATATATGTCTGCCTACTTCCGTACTGCCTGTAAAATTAATAAAATCAATGCCTTCGTGTGTCACGATATAATCACCGATCTCACTTCCCCTTCCAGTTACTGTCTGCAGCACCCCTGCCGGAAGTCCCGCATCCTGCAATGCCTTTACAAGGTGAAGTGCGCTGACCGCTCCCTGTGTCGCCGGTTTTAATATGACTGCATTGCCCCCGATTAATGCAGGTGCGATCTTGGAAGCCGATAAATTAATTGGATAGTTAAAGGGCGATATGGCCAATACAGTGCCGAGAGGAATTCTTTTTACATAGGACATCTTATTGCGGGAGCCTCCTGGGAAATTCTCCCCGCTCACTGCAATCCCTTCCAGACTTTTTCCTGCATCTGCAGTGAAACGCAAAAAATCCGCTGTTCGTTTCACTTCCGATACAGAAGATTTCTTATCTTTTGCAATCTCCATCATGAGAATATCCGATATTTCTTCTGTCCTTTCCTCCAGGAGCGCTGCTGCCTTATAAAGGAGTGCTGCTTTTTCGTATATGGGTACAACAGACCACAAAGATTGACCGGCTTTGGAACAGCGGACAATATCATTCACTTCTTCCTTATTGATCGCCTGTATCTTACCCACAAAAGAACCGTCCGCAGGAGATGTAATGGTAATGACATCTCCTGATGCTGATTCTGTCCACTGCCCGTTGATCAAATTTCCATAAATAAGATTTTCATTGCATAATCCAGTCATATGTTTCTCTCCTTTCGTTTCTTATACTTGCCATCTGTCTATTATATACCATAAATGTAAAATTAAATACCAGCGTCTTTCTATTCATTGTTTGCTAATAGCAGTCGATGATCCTGAACATAGTGAATGGAATCAAACGTATTCGACAAATGACTATAACATTAATGACTCTTCATATGGAGCTTATACATACGCAAGAGAGTCCGATGCTTTGGTTCCTGTAATTAACCCCTCGGATGCGCGTTTTGCAGTTTATGAGCAATACACAGAGGGTATGTATTATGCTACTTATGCTACTCAAACTGGCAACATGGATTTTGATGTATATCTTTTGAACTTAAATATCCGCATAGTAGATTTGTTAACCGGAAAAGTGATATTCAGCGAGTCCGCACTAAGCAATCCTCCGCCTGACGAAATCTCATGGTCTACTTATTATGGATATGGTGGTTTAAACCTGGTTGATGACAAATATTATTACAATGATTTTAATTGGGGAAAGTACGCGGCTGTGATGGAGAGAAAGTGTGAAAACCCGAATTCGGCAATTCGGTAGGAACAGTAAGTGCATAATCAACTCAAATTAGTTAAGGAGTTCTCCTTGGAGAACTCCTTTCCATGATTCATTTCACTACAACACCCACCCCATCGGGTATGACTGTTATGTTCGCATCTGCCCCTTTTATTTCAAACGCTTTCTTTAGCGCATCGTCAAACGTAAATGCGTGCTGCATATGCATTTTCTTAATCATTTCCGGATCACACATATCTGAAACAAGTATGACTGTATGCTTTTTAAGTATTCTGGCGAGTATCTGAAATTCCCATTGGTCCGGTATTGTTTCCGTTCTTCCGGTTTTCATAACACGGTTAAGGACTTCTCCCGGACTCTTTGCATTAGCCATGTTATCATAAAACGACTGGCCCCCATGCCCGTCATTGCAGGCTGAGACCATAATAATAACTCCGCCTTCTTTACAGACTGCTTCTGCTGCAGTCATACCTTTTACAGACTGATAAACATTCTGGTCAAGAGGATATCCTCCATTGGAGGTTATGGCAATATCTGCTTTTACAGCCTTTACAGAAGCCAGTTCCATAACAAATTTACAGCCTTCTGTATGTGCAAGCTCGCTGTCTCCTGCGAAGGCCCTGATAATATTTTTTTCACTGTCTATCACAACATTCAGTATAAATGCAAGCTTTGCCTGTCTGGCTGCGTAAAGCATATCCTTATGAATGGGATTGTTATGAATGACTCCTGTCCTGGCATACTCGCTTGCAATAAATTCGGAGCAGTGATTTGCCATCACTGTTTTTGCTGATGCTACACCTGGAAGGACACTCTTTCTTCCCCCTGAAAATCCTGCAAAGAAATGAGGCTCTATAAATCCTTCTGAAATCAGCAATTCCGTTTCCATTGCCAGCTTATTAAGCCACAGTTCTCCGCCGGAAGGCAGAGTCCCCACCCTTACAACACTGTCCTCATCCTCTGACATATGGTTAATAATCACTTCATGGTCTGCAATTTCCTGTCCAAACTTATGAATCATCTCTTCCCTGGTATCAGGCCTGTGAAATCCGGTAGCAATTAATATTTTAATATCAATATCAGGATTTACCTTTCGGATCCGCTTAAGCAGTATAGGCATAGTAACTTTGCTGGGTACCGGCCTTGTATGATCACTTGTTATGATCACCATGTTTTTCCTGCCCCGAACCAGTTCTTCTAAGGAGGCACTTCCAATCGGGTGGTCCAAAGCTCTGTTAACAATCTCCTCCTGGCTTCCCTCTGCACGGTAAGCATGGGCTTTTGATTCCAATATCGCTGCCAGATTATGATCCGGAATATCAACTTCTAAAAGTTTAGTTGAATAAGGTATTTTAATTTTGGCCATAAGATTCCCTCTCCATTTTTTATCCGGCTGTTTTATTGAAAAATCTTTCCCGGATTTAAAATATTTTTAGAGTCAAAAGCTAATTTTATATTTTTCATCAGCTCCACATATTCCTGACTGTATTGTTCCAGCATATACACTTTCTTGGCAAAACCGATTCCATGCTCTCCAGATACCAGACCGCTCAGTTCCCTTGATTTGCTGTACATGGCTTCAAATACTTCTGCCAGTTTTTTCTTCCACGCTTCCTCTGAAAGAGCATCTTTTAATACATATACGTGGAGATTTCCATCTCCTGCATGACCAAAGCTTCTGATTCTTACATGAAATCTGCTTTGAAGTTCATGGGTAAATTTTATAAATTCAGCAATTTTATTTCTTGGAACTACAACATCACATTCATCCATATCTGTTGTTGATGCTTTGACCGCTTCCAGAAACGCCCCTCTTGCAGACCAGACAGAATCTTTTCTTTCATCTGTATCAACAATAAATACATCAACAGCGCCTTCCTTCAGGCAGATATCCGCCACCTTTTCATATGCCTTTTCTATCTCTTCCCGTGAATTGCCGTCAAATGTCAGTAAGAGATATGCATCCGAAGAATTGTCAGGGAATTTTTTTCCCAAGTATTCCTCAGCAGCCAGAATTACTTCTCTCTGCATAAATTCTATGGCAGTGGGAGCCGCTTTTGATTTCACGATTTCAGGAACCGTACTGATCGCCATATCCAGGCTGGGGAATGGAATTAACAATGATATCGCCTTTTTAGGAAGAGGAAGCAGTTTTAAAATGGCCTTTGTTACAATTCCAAGTGTTCCTTCTGATCCGCATATTAAGTCCTTTATGCTGTAGCCGGAGGAGTTTTTTACTACTTTCCCCCCTACCTCAAGAATTTCACCGTTTGGCAGAACAACTTCCAGTCCTCTCACGTAATCTCTGGTAACCCCATACTTAACCGCTCTCATTCCTCCTGCGTTGGTGTTGATGTTACCGGCAATAGTTGCTGATTTTTCACCAGGATCTGGCGGATAGAACAAATCATGTTCTTCAACAAAATCACTGATCTCCATTAATAAGACTCCCGGCTCCAGAGTCAGGGTTAAATTTTCTTCATCTATTTCCAGTATCCGGTTCATTTTGGACATATTTATCATTATTCCGCCGTAAACAGGGACGGAAGCTCCCACTAAACCGGTACCTGATCCTCTGGCTACAACAGGAATCCGCTGGTCATAAGCATATTTCATGATCTTTGATACTTCTTCTGTCGTAAGAACATCCACTAATACATCCGGAGTCCTGCTTATTCCGCCCATTTCATCATGACTGAAGTCATCATTAATTTCTTCGCCGGTAAATACCCGGTCCTTACCCAGTACAGATACCAGATATTCAACATCACCGGCATCAATTTTTTTGTAATCCATCACATTCATTCCCTCCTTGATTCGTAATTTCATATAAAACAAATCAACCCGCATTCTATGTATTTCGTTGGTTATTAAGCTCCTGCACACTTTAATTCTTTCACCAGCTGCGGCACAATTTCATAAATATCTCCTACGATTCCATAATGTGCTGTATGAAAAATAGAGGCGTTTTCATCTTTATTAATTGCAAAGATACGATCTGAGTGATTCATTCCTGCGACAAACTGTACGGCACCAGATATTCCCAGGGTGATGATCAGTTTTGGCTTCACCGTTCTGCCGGAAAGGCCAATCTGCTTCTTTGCCGGAATCAGTCCAGCTTCTACAAGGGGTCTCGTACCTGCAATCTGGGCATGCAGCAGATCTGCCAGATCCTGCACCATAACCATATCTTTTTCGGATTTTATGGCTCTGCCGACTGCAATGATCACCTCAGCATCTGATATATTTTCTTCCACTTTTTTCTTCGTAACCTTCAAAACCTCAATCTGGGATTTTAATTTTTCCTCATCCAGTTTACATACGGTTATTTTCCCTTTTGTATCGCACTGTCTTTCCGGTGCATTCATAATCTTATATCTTACGGTTGCCATCTGGGGTCTTGTATTAGGGCATATAATCTGAGCCATAATATTGCCGCCAAAGGCTGGTCTGATCTGAACAAGATCTGTATTTTCTTTCATTTCAAGTATGGTGCAGTCGGCAGTTAATCCGGTTCTGAACCTGGTGGCTACTCTTGGGGCAAGAGATCTTCCAGTAGTTGTGGCACCGACCAGTATGGAAGATGGCTTCACTTTATTAATAAAATCTTCCATGGCAGCCGTATAAGTTTCGATCCGGAAATCCTTTAATTCTTTGTTGTCATATACAAAGACCTCATCCACACCGTAATGCAGCAGTTCTTCTGCTTTCTTTTCTATATTGTGGCCAATAAAAACGCAATAAACCGGGAAATCAACAACTGCAGCAAGCTCTCTGGCTTTTCCGATCAGTTCCATTGTCACCGGATGAATGGTTCCTTCCACATGGTCAACATAGACGGCAATTCCTCTCCACAGGCTCTTATCAACCTTCTTTGTCTCTGTCTCAACAAATTCCATCACTCCTGCCGGACCTTTTTTCACACATATCTTACACATTTTACAGCCTGCATTCACCTGTACTTTTCCATCTGTGTATTCAATTGCTCCAAAAGGGCAGACTTTTAATAATTCTTCAATATTTGACTCATTTACGTTCTCCTGGTTACATATTAATTTTCCCATGAAATCCCCGCCCTTCTTTATATAAATTTTAACTCTTTCAGTTTTGATGCCATTTGTAAACTTAGTTTTTCACCGGTTCCGGTCCATATCTCTCTGTCGTTGTTGACTGATGGGGGAAATATTCTCTCTACCTGCGTGGGGGAACCGTTTAACCCATATTTCATCTCATCTTTATCTTCAAAATCATTTATAGTCAGGATTTTGATTTCTTTGTCTTTTGCCTCTAACTTTCTCTTGTAAGATGGCAGCCTTGGCTGGAAAATATCTTTTTCAACTGTGATTAAACATGGGAAACGGATTTCGGCGACTTCAATGGTGTCAGGCATATCCATTTCTACTATGATTGATTTTTCTTTTATTTCTACAATCTTTAAAACGTTGGTGATATGCGGGATTCCAAGATATTCCCCCATCTCCGGTCCTACCTGGGCGGTATCGCCGTCTGTTGTCTGCTTTCCGCACAGGATAAGGTCAAAATTTCCCATTTTTCTCACACCCTGGGAAATGGTGTATGAGGTAGCAAGTACATCTGCTCCTGCAAACTTTCTGTCCGTTATTAAAGCTCCGTCGTCCGCTCCCATCATATATGCTTCTTTAATAACCTCTTTCGCCTGAGGCGGTCCCATACTGATCACCTTTACCGATCCGCCCTGCTGCTCTTTCATTTTCAGTGCGGTTTCTAACGCATACAAGTCATAGGGGTTCATTTTTGAATCTACACCATCTCTCTTTAAAACACCAGTTACAGGATCCACTTCAACTTTCGAAGTATCCGGAACCTGCTTGATACAGACTAAAATATCCATACGTATCCCTCTCTTTCTATGTATTAAATATAGTGTGGCAAATCATACAAACGTTACATGAATTGTATTGCTTAATTGGTATTATGGTCTGACCACTTAAACCTATAATATCACAATTTTAAAAAAACATCTATATATTTGTAAAAAAATAGTAAAATTTCATAATACCCTTTTTCAAACTATAGGAAATGGAAAAACACAGGTGACAATATTACTATGACCATCACCTGTGTTCTCTCTTTTTTGACTTTTTATATAGCCCTGATACTTCAAACGACTTCTAACAATACATCTATAACCCCGCCGCACACCATACCTTCCTCTTCTGCATCCACTCCGGTCATATCCACATGGCTAAGCAGAATCTTCTCGTCTTCACTATGCAGCATGTGGAGAGCTTTTTGTATAACCTCTGACTCCATACAGCCGCCGCCTATAGTTCCGATGCATCTTCCATCTGGTGTTACCAGCATCTTGGTGCCCACATCCCGTGGAGCAGATCCCTTTCTGGCCACAATTGTTACCAGAACGTTTCGGCCGGCTTTTTCTTCCGGATTCAGAATCGTATGCAATATATCTTTCGAATATCCGCTCAAACGCATCTTCTTATTTTTCACTTCAATAATTTCCGCCATAATGGATACCCCGATCTCAACCGGAGTCTCCGCATTGATGTTCAGTCCAATCGGACTGTATACCTGTTCGATAACTGCCTTGTCGCAGCCATTCAGCAACGCGGCCTCCTTTACCTTCGCCACCCTTAACCGGCTTCCTATCATACCGATGTAGGCATGTTTTTTTCCGGCTATCAGTTCCAGACACGTCTGATCATAGCGGTGGCCTCTTGTCACAATAATAAAATACGTGTTGCTGCCGCCTTCCACCTGTCTGAGACCCTGTTCAAATGGCTCACAAATAACCTTTTCTGCTCCGGCCCGCCGTGCATTGTCCGCAAATTGGGGGCGGTCTTCAAGCACAGTAACATCACACCCCATCATCCGGCCAATCTGTATCACCGGAATCGACACATGACCTGCGCCGCAAATTACCAGATGAATCTCCTGCCCCAGCCAGTCGCAGAAAATGCGGCTGCCATCAAGCGTAATCAGACCTTTTCTGCATTGATCCTTATCGCCGGCGGCTTTCAGTACTACTTCACCATGTTCAGAAAAATAACCGGACTCGTTCGTCTCACAGATAAGTGTTTCGTCAGAAAACAAAGCCTTCTGGCCAAATGCTTCTCCATCTAACACGGAAGCCACCATATTTTTGCTGTTAGGGTTGCAGTCTGCAATCGCTCTGTATAGTTCCAGCATAATTTTTCTCCTTAGACCATCAAATCATTTTACTGTACTTGTTCGTGTAATCCAAATGCTGCCGCATCGCTTTGCGCGCTGCTACAGAACTGTGCATTTCAATAGCCAGATAGATGTCTTTATGCTGTAATAAGAGCATTTTTTTCTTATCCTGATCCGCAATGATCAATCGTCTGGCATCTTTAATGAAATCGTCTACAAGAAGTGAAACGGTTCTGAGAATGTTAAATATTAATACATTCCCCGAGCACTCTGCAATCTTATAATGCAGCTCTTTATCGATCATCGCATTCAGTTCTTCATCCTTGCAGTTCTCAAACCGTTCCATAATTTCTTTTAGATCCGCCAATTGTTTATCCGTTATTCTCTTAGCAGCCAGGCCGGCAGCCTCGACTTCCATGATCTTTCTCAGTTCCAGTATGTCTCCGGGATTGGTTCCTTCCAGCATATACATAATTGATAAAGGTTCGAACAAATTATCCTGAAAGCTTGATTTTATAAAATTTCCTTCTCCCTGCCTGCATTCAATCAATCCAATGACTTCTAATGCGCGAAGAGCTTCCCTGATCGATGCTCTGCTCACCTGTAATTCTTCAACTAAATCTCTCTCAGAAGGAAGCTTGTCTCCTTTTTTTAAAACTCCATTATCAATCATTTCCTTGATTTGATCCATTACCTGTTCATAAACCTTCGTGTTTTTGATTGGGCTGAACATCTTATCCTCCTGCTTACTGAATGTTTCGTAATATTATACATTTAAAACCATATTAACTCAACACCATCAGCAGGTCAAGCATAGGCGTTAAATATCCGTTTCCATTGAATCAGACATCATTTTTTTGCTGCTATAGTAAAGATTGGTGTAGGATTATAAAACTGATTTATTTCACTGTAAATTCTGTCCCCCACCTGTTCGTCAAGAATAATCTCTTTAAATCCTGCAGATTTCAGTAGTTTGACATCCCATGCAGGTCTTGGATTTGAGATAGGGCGAAGCTCAGTCTTTAAATGTTCGTATGCATTCCATTGTTCCTGTGTTATTTTTGCATGTGCATGATTTTCCGGCAGTTTCTGCTGTTCAGCCTCTCTGCTGTAATCCCCGTCAAAATTAATAAGCACGCCACCCGTTTTCAAAAGACGGTGCCATTTTTCATAGGCTTTTGATAGATCCGGCAGTGTCCACGCAACATTGCGGGTAACAATTGCATCAAAACTTTCATCTGCAAACTCAGGCATTTCTGCATCCATCACATAAAATGCAGCAGGTATCCCAAGAATTTCCGAAGTTTTTCTTGCTTCAAGAATCATTTTCTCAGTGAGATCAATTCCGGTCAGATCGTGGCCTTCTGCCGCAAGCAGGAAGCAAAAAAAGCCGGTTCCTGTGCCAATATCCAGTATTTTAAGACCTTTTCTTGCAGGAAGATACTTTTGGAGCTCCTCCAGCCACCGCCCGCGCATATCAGAATTCAGTTCCTGTATTTTCAGTTCGTTAAATATCTCCGCGCGTGAAGTCCAATAGTCTGTTACCTCTTCTTTTATTTTTTCATTGAAGCTTTTGTCATTTACCTGAATCATAAGTAACCATCCCTCCATTGCCTGCTAATTATTAATCGATGTATTTTCATCAACCCAGTAGAAATCTGCAGGGGTAGAATTAATTCCATCAACATGATTCTTCATAACAAAGTTCATAATTGGATAACAAAAATAAATTGCCGCAGCATCATTCAAAAGAATCTGCTCTGCCTGTTTGGTTAAATCCTTTCTCTGGTTTGGATCTGCGGTTACATGTATCTGATCCATAAGAGAATTAAACTCCTTACTGTCATATCCTGTTGCATTATAGGTACCGCCCGCCTTGAAATAAGTATTGATCTGGTTCTCAGGATCTGCGCAGTTCATGATATTAATGCTCATGCAGAGCAAATCATAATCACCTGACTTCTGCATGTCCATAACTGTCTGAGTATCATGCACGTTTGGAGTAACTTTGATACCCACTGTGGCCAGTGCCGCCTGAGCTGCCTCAACAACGATCTGCTGTTCGGGGCGGCCGGTATAATATACAAAACGCAGATTAACCGGTTCTCCTGCCGGTGTTTCCCGGAAACCATCTCCGTCAGTATCTGCATATCCTGCATCATCCAGTAATTTCTTTGCATTTTCAGGATTGTATGCGTTGGGATCTGTCAGAGTGTCATATCCATAATCTGATGCGGAAGTTATGAGTGTTTTACCTGGTACATACTGATTTTTCAGCAAATTTTTGCAGTAAGAATCTTTATCCTGCATTTGGAGAATTGCCTCACGAAGCACCTTGTCCCCCAGCAGCCCGTTCTGATTCATAAAGCCGATGGTTGTGCGTCCGCTGGGATTTGTTTTAATCTTAAAGTCACTGTTTTTTTCAAACGTATCAATATCATTCATGCTGACATTATATACTGCATCAAAGTCACCTGACTGAAGTCCCATACTGATTATGGACTGATCCTCGGAATAAATAAATTCAATACGCTCCGTCTTCACTTCACCGTTCCAATAATTTTTATTCTTAACAACCACACATTTCTTTGTCGCAGAATCAAAAGATTCACATACAAACGGCCCGGTTCCGATTGGACCGTTATCAGCGATTTTACTGTTATCAACAGATGTATCAATAATACTGAATAATGGATCAGCCAGCTTGTTTGGCAAAATTGGCTCTGGCTTTTCCGTGGTAATAACCAGTTTCTGACCATCAGCTTCCATAGAAACAGGTGTGAAATACTCGACACCTCTTTCTCCGTTCTCAAAAACATTCTCCAGAGATTTTTTTACTGCCTCTGCATCCAGTTTATTTCCATTAGAAAACGTCACCTTATCTTTCACGGTAAAAGTCCACACCGTATTGTCATCATTGGAAGAATAACCATCGTTAGCAAGCCATCCGGATATGGAATAATCATCATTCATTTTTGTTAAAGTCTGGCATATACCATAGCGTATCGGATACCAGCCATTATAGGCTTTAATGGGATCCAATGTGCCAGCGGACTGACCGCTTCCGATCACCAGCGTCTTTTTACCATCTGCTGTGCCAGCTGATGTTTTTGCTTTGACGGCCGCCCCGCACCCAGACAGCAAACCGCAGCACATAGCTGCACACATAAGAACCGCAATCATTTTTTTTACTCTTACTTTCACAATTTATCCTCCTCGTAATAAAACAAATGAATATTATATGTAGCATAAGTCATTATACCGATGACAGGCTACCATGTGACAGGGCTCTATCTCTTTTAATTTGGGTTTTTCTGTCTCACAAACCTTCATGCAATAACTGCACCGATTTCTGAAAGGACATCCAGCCGGTACATTTAAGGGACTTGGCACTTCGCTTTCAATACTCATAATTTCCTTTGAAAAATCCATATGCACATCAAAGATGGAGTCCAGTAAAGCCTGCGTATATGGATGTCTGGCATTTACACAGACTTCGTTCCCATTGATGATTTCAACAATATTCCCCAGATACATAACTGCCACCTGATGTGCGAATTGCTGCACCAATGCCAGATCATGGCTGATAAATCCTATGGATACATGTTTTTTATTCTGAAGTTTTATAAGCAGTTCCACAATCGTTTTCTGCACAGAAACATCAAGTGATGATGTTATTTCATCACATACAATCACTTCCGGTTCCAGTGCAAGGGCTCTGGCAATCCCTGCACGCTGCCGCTGTCCGCCGCTCATGTCATGGGGATAACGGTCCGCAAGGTTTCCCGGAAGTTCAACCATTTCAAGAAGTTCCCTGGCTTTTGAATCCACTTCTTTTCTGTTTATTAAGCTGAAGTTTAAAAGTGGTTCACATATGATTTCTTTCACTTTCATCCTTGGATGAAATGCTTCCGATGGATCCTGGAATATCATCTGAATATTTCTCCGGTTTAAGCGCAGTTCCTCACCTTTTAGTTCCAGCATATTTCTTCCATGAAAGAACAGTTCCCCGGAAGACGGTTTTTCAAGGCCCACTGCCATCCGCATAAAAGTGCTTTTCCCACAGCCGCTCTCTCCAACGATTCCAAGCGTCTGGTTCTTATAGAAGTTAAGGCTGACATCCTCACAGGCAGTCAGAAGCCTGTTTCCTGAAGATTGAAACTTTTTTGATACATGCTTTGCTTCAAGAATCAGATTCTCCTTCTCATACATGGTAACAGCCTCCTGCCGACGGCACTGCAGATAAAAGTTTTTTTGTATAGTCCACCTGGGAATTATGCAAAATATGTTCCCGGTCACCACTGTCTGTAACGTTCCCATCCTTCATGATCAGAATACGGTCAGACATATATGCTGCCAGAGCCAGGTTATGTGTTATCATAATAATTCCAGTACCGTAATCTTCTCTCAGCTTCATCATCTGCCTTACAATCTGTGCCTGGGTGGTTACATCTAACGCACTGGTGGGTTCATCTGCAAGCAGCAGCTTGGGCCGGAAAAACATGGCGAATGCAATACCAACACGCTGTTTCATACCGCCTGAAAGCTGAAACGGATAGCTGTTCATAATATGCTCCCCGTCAGGCAGACGCACACTCTTAAGCATCTGCACGCCTTTTTCCCATGCTTCTCTTTTGGTATAAGTTCCATGTGCCCGGATATATTCAACAAACTGGGATCCGATTGTCCGTACCGGATTCATCATAGCTCCCGAATCCTGAAAGATCATTGAAATTTCTGTTCCACGAATCTTTCGCCACTCATTCACCGTATAGTTTAAAAGAGATTGTCCCTCAAATAAGATATCCCCCTGTGTAACAGTTCCATGCCCCGGCAGATTTCCCTGCACAGCCCGGATAACAGAAGTTTTCCCGCTTCCGCTTTCCCCGACCAGACAACAGATTTCCCCCCGCTTTATGTTCAGCGAGAAATTCTCGACTGCAGGCTTGTCACTATTGTTATATTTAACCGTAATATTTTGTATTTCCAGCATTACTTCCTCCTGCTGCCAGACTGTCTTCATTCATTTCCCGTATCCAGAATGTCTCTGAGACTGTCCCCCATCAGATTAAAAATAACCACAACAGTAAATATGGCAAGTCCCGGAAAAAACATCATCCATGGGGAATTCTGCAGATAGGCACGCCCCTCATTTAACATCAGTCCCCATTCAGGGGCTGGAGGCTGTGCTCCAAACCCAAGAAATGAAAGTGCAGCCAGTTCAAGCATCATAGTACCGATATCTGTGGCTGCAGTAACAATCAGGAACGGCATTGTCATCTTAAGTATGTATTTTCTTAGAATATATCCGGTCCTCGAACCTGTGAGTACCGCAGCCGACACATAGTCCTTATTTTTTATTCTCAAAACCATGCTTCGGGCAAGACGTGCATACTTCGTCCAGCTGACAGCTACGATTGCAATAACCGCATTTGCAAGGCTGGATCCAAGAATTCCGGCTATTGCAATTGCCAGTACAAGTCCGGGAAATGAAATCATCATATCGGAAATTCTCATGATGACGGAATCAGTCACCCCGCCGAAATAACCTGCAAGAATGCCAAGTACCGAACCAGCGGCAAGTGTTACAAATACCAGCAACAATGCCGATGCCAGGGAAGTCCGTGTTCCATAAATAACGCGGGAAAACAGATCCCGTCCCAGTTTATCCGTTCCAAACCAGTGATTTGCATCCGGCGGCTGTTCTACATTGGATATCACTGCTTCATACGGATCATGTGTTGCAATAAAAGGAGCAAAAACAGCAGCTGCAATAACTAACAGGGACAGAATAAAAAAGGCTGTGAACTGTTTATGTTGTTTACAAAATGCAAGCACTTTCCCCACAGCCATCACCTCACTTTCGTCCTTGGATCTATAATACCGTATAAAATATCAATAGCCAGATTGATTATCATATAAATCAAAGCTGTCCAGAGAACATACCCCTGTATCAGCGGATAATCTCTGGCTGCGACTGCTGACACAGCCAGACTTCCTAATCCCGGATAAGAAAAAATCACTTCCACAACCGCTGTTCCACCAAGAAGTGATCCAAAGGACAGGCCCAGTAATGTTATTAAGGGAAGAAGTGCATTGGGAAAAACATGTGCCCAGAGAACTGTACGTTCCTTTATTCCTCTTGTCCTGGCACCTGCAACATAATCCTTATGTAATTCTTCCAATACGGCGGCACGAACCTGCCTGGTATATTTTGCTGCCATGGAAAAAGCGAGTGTAACAGCCGGCAGAATCATTTTCTTAAATCCAGTATCCGTGGATATGACAGGCAGGAGCTTAAACTTCAGCGCAACAATATAAATAAGCATAACCCCAAGCCAGAAGCCTGGCATAGATACCCCAATAAACGAAAGAATTCGTATGATATAATCTGCTGCCTTATTATGCTTCACTGCTGAAAGAATACCAAAGGGAATGGAAACCCCAAGCATAAGAACTAGGGAAAACAGCGTAAGTTTTAACGTCGGCCAGAGTCTCTGCAGCAGCACGGAAACAACCGGTTTATTCAGTGAATAAGAGGTACCAAAATCTCCGCGCAGGCATCCAAAAAGCCAGTTGAAATACTGCATCAGAAATGGATCATTTAATCCCATTTTCTCCCTCATGGTGTTTAGCACCTCTTCACTGGGAACGCTGCCATTTGCAGCATACATCGCTTTCACAGGATCACCTGGCGCAAGATAAATAAGGCAGAATGTTAAAAAACTGATTCCAAACAATACGATGATAATCTGCAGGATACGACCGGCTGTCTTTTTCTTTGTCACCGTTCTCCATTCCTTCCTTCGTTTATGAATTAATTTCCTTAATCACAATTTTTTCGCACAGATCTCGAACAATGGTGACTCTCCATAAAGATCTTTTTCCCATTCTTCGTAAATATTTTCACCTATATTATCCTGTATCCGTACATCCATATCATATTTTTCAAGAATTTCCCTGTCCCATTCCGGACGCAGCGTACTTGTCAAAGGGGCAGCTGCAAAAAATTCCATGTTTTTAACTGCCACAATCTCTTTCTGCCCGTATCTGCGAAAATACCGTTCTTCCCGCTCCCTGACACGTTTCAGCCTGTTTTCGTCAAAGAAATGGAGATGCCAGTTGGCATCGTAGATCAAAAGCAGACCATTCTTTTTCAGGATTCTCTTCCATTCACGGTAGACCTGTTCCGGATATTCCAGGGTCCATGTAACATTTCTGGTCACAATCACATCAAATTCTTCATCCTGAAAATCCAGCCAATTGAGATCCATTTTTTTAAATTGGGCTGACACGCCCAGTTTTTTGGCATTGTTTCTGGCGCACGCAATCATGGCATCCGAGTAATCAATGGCCGTTACCTGCTGTCCCTCCTCAGAAAGAATACACGCAAAAAAGCCGGGTCCTGTGCCGGCATCTAAAATCTTTAGTCCCTTTCTTCCTTCCAGGTGTTCCCCAATCTGCCTTTTCCAGGCGTCTTTTCGAAAAGACGACAATTCTGAAACGATATAGCGGTTATAGTCCTCGCCGTCACCCCAGGGTTTTTGTCTTTCATCTCTGTTCATGATTCCTGCCCCCCAAATTCTGTCTGTATTTTGTTTTTGATAACTATAGGGCTGCTTATTCCTGATTATAGTTTTTCACATAGTTGCAATTATACTTAAATAACGAATGGCTCACAAGCCAGGGGAGGGGATATTTTGTCAATCCAACAGAAGAAACCCTTTTGGGAAAATACGGCGGTGTTTGTCCGTTTTTTCTCCAAAAGGGTCTGTATACATCAATTTGTTTCTAATTTTTCATAGATAACGGAAGCGATCCATGTAATTATCGGACTTACTGCGATTCCCAAAGCAGAAAAAAGTAATATAAATAACTTTATTCTCAATCCCTTCGTATTTTTTATATTCGTCAATGCGATTACTGTAAATGGCATAAATATTCCAAATAATAACACAGACCATACCAAAGGCGTATATGACATGATCTGAATCGGAATCATTGTAAGACTGGCAATTATCCCAAATACACTAAGTATTACTGCGCAGATCCTCATGGGACGCTTAATCATATAGAGAGGTATTAAAAAACTTCTCCAAAGAGAACCTGTCTGTGCCCCTCCACAAAAAGCACCTATCATATTTCTTACTGCAACACTGGTAAATGACTGAACAATATCAAGCTGCTCTTCTTTTTCCTTATTTCCATAACTGCCTTCTCTGATAGCTTGAATAGACAAGGTATCAATCGCCCATAACAATATAATAAAAAGCGCAAATGGTATCGTCTTTAAAATTGTTACTCCATTAAGACCAAAACCTATCCCCCACATGTCATTCCACCAATAGAAGGGATTCAGGTTCAGATTTAGATTTACCGGTATTATCATATATCCTGTTCCAACTAATTCAGGAATTATAAATGCGAAGATTGAAATAACCGGAATAACCAACCAGTTTTTTTT
>NZ_QOHO01000061.1 GCF_003432035.1 Lacrimispora amygdalina | reverse complement strand
ACCTCAATTGTAAAATAACTTTCCCGTCTGAAAGGGAAAGTTAGGTACAAATATTTAAAAACAGCATAGAGAAATTCGTGTTACAAAAAGGCAGGGCGCAGTCCCTGCCTTTCGTGATATATTGAACTTAGCCGGTGGAGAAAGGAGACACTATGGCAAAGTTTTTATCTTATGAAGACCGTTTGGAGATTGAAAGTGGACTGAAGGAGGATCTGACTTTTACAGAGATAGGAAAGAAACTGGGGAGGGACAGAACTACTATTACAAAAGAAGTCCGCAACTATGCAGTTGAACAATGCACAGGATATTCAGCCTATCCCCATAATGTATGTAAGTATCGCAAAGGATGCAAGAGAAGAAAAGTGTGTGGAACAAATGAATGCAAGCATCCAATGGTAACCATATGCAAACAGTGTGAGAGTCTTTGTAACAGGTATTGCGAACAGTTTGAGGAAGAAGTTTGTACCAGCAGGTTTAAAGCTCCCTATGTATGTAATGGCTGTAGTGAAGTGAAAAAGTGTACACTGACAAAGACAATCTACGACGCATTGGAAGGCCATCGCCAGGCATCTGAAAAGATTGCACAATCAAGAAGTGGGATTCTTTCTACAGAAGGAGAAATTGCCAGACTCAATGAGATCCTGGTTCCGCTGATTAAACAAGGACAGTCTATCCATCAGATTTATTTAAATAATAAGGACGAGTTAATGTGCAGCGAGAAGACCTTATACAATTACATAGATGGAAGTCTGTTTGATGTGAGAAACATTGATCTCCCACGGAAAGTAAAGTATCGTCCGCGTTATAAAAAACCAGAACTGAAGGTAGACAGAGGCTGCCGTGTGGGAAGAAACTATCATGATTACGAGGTGTATTTAGAAAAGCATCCTGATACAGCAGTGACCCAGATGGATTCCGTGATAGGAAGCAAAGGTGGAAAAGTTCTGCTAACGGTATTTTTTGTAGAAACGTCCTTGATGCTAGCATTTTTAAGAGATGCCAATACCTCTAAGTCAGTAATCGATGTTTATGAAGAACTATATCATAAGCTGGGGGGACAAGACTTTCGAAAGTTGTTTCCAATAATTTTAACAGATAACGGAAGTGAATTTTCTAATCCGAAGAGTATCGAATGTGGTGCAGATGGAAAAGGATTTCGAAGAACAAGAATCTATTACTGCAATCCAAGTGCGCCCTATCAGAAAGCGGAAATAGAGGTAGGCCATGAATTCATAAGAAGGGTATTACCAAAGGGAAAAAGCTTTGATGAACTGATGCAGGAGGATATCAATCTGATGATGGACCATATCAATTCCTATAGAAGAAAAAAGTTGAATGGGAAAAGTCCATATGAAGCATTCTGTTTTTATTATGGAAAAGACCTGGCTGATAAATTAGGATGCCACGAGGTTGGCGCCAACAGCATTAATTTAACACCAGGTCTTTTGAAAAAGTAGCAAGATAATCGGAACATGAAGCCACCGGCTGGAACGAAAAAACAGATACCAGTAGACGTGAATTTCGGAGTACAAAATTTGTAAGCCAAAAGTGACGTCCGGTTTTTGTGCGCCAAAATCATCTTGTTACCAGAGATTATACCATAGAAAGCAAGTGAAAAACGGGAAAGTCATAACAATTGTGGAATTTCGGGTTCAAAAATT
>NZ_QOHO01000060.1 GCF_003432035.1 Lacrimispora amygdalina | reverse complement strand
TATCTACCTCCTACCCGATTTGCCAGCTATGGCGGGCGTTAATGGGTGCAAGTCCCGGGTGCGCAATATAAACTTTTCATACCCTCCATTATTCCACCACTGTTAGAAGCGATAGTAAAATGATTTTGTAACAATGCAAAATTATTATACATCATCAGAAGGAGATATCTATGGAAACTAGTGCTGAAACTGAAAAATACCTAAACTATATGGATCATAAAATCCATTACGAGATCCGAGGCAGTGCACCCAGGAGTGTGTTTTTGATTCATGGTTGGACTGGCAGCATCCGAACATGGAAATACCAGCTTGACGCTTTTGTTGATTACAAAGTGGTCGCGATTGACTTACCAGGGAATGGGAAGAGCAGCAAAGATGAAAAGAAAGACTATACTATGGAATTATTTGCGGATTGCATTTATCAGGTAATGAAAGAGGAGGAGATTTCGGAAGGCTTTTTAGTCGGACATAGTATGGGGTTTGCAATATGTGAAATTTTTATACAAAAGTATCCACATATGTGTACGGGTATTTGCAGTATGGATGGGGCGCATTTTGAATTGCCGGAAGATCTGCAGGAAAAAGAAGACTGGTTAAAATTCAATTGGGATTTCGGCCAGAGTATGGATGAAGAGACTGGACGTGAAGCATTTCTAAATATGCTGTTCCTGCCAGACACACCTCAAATGCTGAAAGATGAAGTATTACAAATCAGTAAAGAGGTACCGCTGGTAATTGGAAAATCAATTATATCAAGCGTTGAAAAAAATCAGAAGTATTGGGCAAAAAACCGGCAATCCGACCTGCCATGTCTGGCAATTTATTCACCTGCCTACCAATTACCTCCTGATTATCAATTAGAATTAAAAAGAATATATCCTGCCATCGAATATCATACCATTGCAGACGTATGCCACTATTTAATGATGGAGGTTCCCTATCGGATTAATCAGATTATCTTGGATTTCCTAACCAAAAACTACAGCTGAGCCAGTAAAGACAACGGTTGAATGATCTGTAATTCTAAACAAACCAGTATACCGCTGCCATAAATCAGCAATGGTATACTGGCTTGTTTTATAAAAGAGAAACAAATTTGTATGCAGGGGCAGATTCCCTGATTATAAACATTCCTTCATAACTGCATAAGCGCCTTTTTCTTCGATATCTTTTAAATAACCGGAGACAGCTTCTTCAAAACCTGCAATGGCGGTTAAATCTTCACCCCAGAACTCTGTATTAGTGCAGACAGAGTGGGTAAGAGCAGCAGCGTCCTCATCTTTGTGATCATAGAAGAACTGGAGAATCTGCTTGTCATCTTTCACTGTATACGTATCACCTGCAGGGCGTACCGCGGTCATTCCGTCCTCTGTCAGTGCTGTTCCGTGATAGAATGCAATGTAGAATGCAAAGGAAGCGGTAATGCAGCCTGGAAGCGCATGATTCTTCTCTACGTATCCCTTTAAAGACGGCATAACACGGGCTTTCCACTTGGATGTGGAATTTAAGGAAATAGCTAACAGTGCATGATCAATAAATGGATTTTTGAAACGCTCTGTTACGGAAGCTGCAAAGCTCTTTAATTCTTCTTCCGGAAGAGTTAAGGTAGGAATGATTTCATCGTAAATAGTCTTGTTCATGAATCCGCAGATTACTTCATCATCCATACAGTTGCGGACAATATCCTGACCAGCCAGGTAAGCGCCTAATACGAAAGAGGTATGGGCACCGTTTAAAATACGGACCTTTCTCTGCTTGTATGGCTTGTGATCTCCGCAGATAATAACAGGAAGACCTGCTTCTTCAAATGGAAGTTCTTTCTTTAAGCTGTCCGGTCCTTCAATTACCCAGAAGCCAAATACTTCACCGGTATCAATGATGTTGTCCTGATATCCTAATTCTTCACAGATCGCAGCAGCTTCGTTTCTTGGATAACCGGTTACGATCCGGTCAACCAGAGTGGAGCAGAAGATGTTCTCTGCCTTAATCCAGTTTAAGAACTCATCGCCTAAGTTCCACTGTTTTGCATAGCTTAATACGCATTTTTCCAGTTCTTTTCCGTTGTTGTCAATGAGTTCGCAGGAAAGAATGACAAAGCCTTTTCCAGCTTCCTTACCGAACTTTTCAAAACGTCTGTATAAGAACTGTGTCAGCTTTCCAGGATAGCTGTCAGCCGGTACATCGGTAAACTGGCAGGAAGGGTCATAAGTAATTCCAGCCTCAGTCGTATTGCAGGCAATAAACCGGAGATCCGGGTTTTCAGCACAGGCAAGAACGGTTTCATACTCGCTGTATGGATTTAAACATCTGCTTACGCAGGAAATGACACGCTTGTCATTTACCTTCCGGCCATTTTCAAAGCCGCGGAGGAAGAGAGTATAAAGACCTTCCTGCTCATTGATCATATCTGCCAGACCAGGAGCGATGGGCTGACATAAAACAACCTTGGAATTAAATCCGGTCTTCTCATTAAGAACATCAATAAAGTAATCAACAAAAGCTCTTAAGAAGTTTCCTTCGCCGAACTGCAGAACACGTTCCGGTGCTTCTTTTAATAAATATCCGTCATAACCCAGCTTTTCCAGTGTTTGGTAGCTTAACTTTTCCATTCCGTTTGTCTCCTTATATGTTGTCAGAAATATTTTATAATGTTACACCCTGCTTGAAGATGGCCATGTCGTGGAAACCTGCTTCTTCCGATTTCACCATCTTGCCGGAGGCAACTTCGATTACAAAGTCAAAGAACTGATTCTTTAAAGTCTCCATATCGGTTCCTTCCACTAAAACTCCGCAGTTGAAGTCAATCCAGTTATTCTTTTTCTGGCTGAGAGCGGAATTGGTGGAAATCTTCATGGTCGGTACGGGACATGCAAATGGAGTTCCCCGTCCGGTTGTAAATAAAACGATATGGGCGCCTGATGCCGCAAGGGCAGTGGAAGCCACCAGATCGTTGCCAGGAGCGCTTAAAAGGTTCAGCCCCTTATTGCGTACCGGCTCTCCGTATTTTAATACATCGACCACAGGCATTCTGCCGGATTTCTGGACGCATCCCAGGGACTTGTCCTCAAGCGTGGAAATACCGCCTTTTTTATTGCCTGGAGAGGGGTTCTCGTAAATGGTCTGGTTGTGGCTGGTAAAATAATTCTTAAAGTCATTTATTAAATCAACGGTTTTTCCGAAGGTTTCTTCGTTCTGGCACCGGTTCATCAGAAGGGTTTCCGCACCGAACATCTCAGGTACTTCTGTGAGGATGGTAGTTCCTCCTTTTGAAACCAGCATATCTGAAAATTCACCAACGGTTGGATTGGCTGTAATTCCGGATAATCCGTCAGAACCGCCGCACTTCATTCCGATCACCAGCTCGCTGCAGCTGATTGGCTCTCTGTGAAAGGTTCCCGCATATTCTGCCAGCTGATCGATTAATTCAAGAGAATCCGATATTTCATCATCGGACTCCTGAGCTACCAGGAATTTAACTCTGCGCTCATCGTAGTCGCCGATATAGCGTTTTAATTCGGTGACATTGCTGTTCTCACAGCCAAGTCCCAGCACCAGAACGCCGCCTGCGTTTGGATGATTGATTAAATCTGCCAGAATGGTTCTAGTATATTCCTGATCATCACCCATCTGGGAACAGCCGTAAGGGTGAGGGAAAGCAGCTACCGCATCGATGCTTCCTTTTACATATTTTAAAGATGCACGCTCAATGGCAGTGGCGATTTTATTCACGCAGCCAACGGTTGGAATAATCCAGATTTCGTTGCGCACGCCAACCCGACCGTCGGGTCTGCGGTAACCGTTGAAAAAGCGTTCTTCTGTCGGAGTTACTTCGATTTCCTGTTTGTTGTACGTATAAGTCAGTAAATCCCCTAAACCTGTTTTTAAATTGTGTGTGTGAATCCAGGCCCCTGTCCCAATATTCTCCTTTGCTATGCCGATGGCACAGCCGTATTTGATGACGGATGAGCCGGCAGGTATATCTGTCAGGGCGAACTTATGACCCTGCGGGATATCTTCCAGAAGAGTAACCGCTGTGCCGTCTACGTCTAAGGCACTGCCGGAAGCAAGCGGCTTTAATGCGACTGCCACGTTGTCTTCGGAATTGATTTTGATAAAGTCCTGCATAAGCTTCCTTTCCTTTCTTAGTACCAGTTTCAATATTCAGATGCAATGTAAGTACTTACATAAAACATACACCATTTTTTTCTCTTAGTCAATAGGGAAACATAAAAGAAACATATTTCTTTTAATTATGGGAACAATATAGAAAAAACATACACGATTTTTCCTGTTTTCCTGGTAATAACAGTTGCGCAATACAAAAATATTATGTATAATGAATCGAGATAAGTGTAAGCGCTTACGCTCCCCGCTGTAACGGCCATCCACAGCGGCTGAAAACGCAGACACAGGAAAAGGGGAGGCGTCTGTCTGAATCCGTATTCAGGCGGTAAATTAGGAAGACGTTAGAGGGACACCAGGATGAACATATATGATATCGCAGAGCTTGCAGGAGTTTCCATTGCTACCGTATCCAGGGTGGTAAACGACAGCCCCCGCGTAAGTGAAAAGACAAAACAAAAAGTCAGGGCAATTATGGAGGAAAACGGTTATACTCCCAATGTGTTTGCCAGGGGCTTAGGCCTTGATTCCATGAAAACCATCGGAATTTTATGTCCGGATGTATCCGATGCCTATATGGCAACTGCAGTTGCCCATTTAGAAAGCCGTATGCATGAGCACGGTTACGACTGTATCCTGTGCTGCAGCGGTTTTGAACAGTCAATAAAGGAGAAGTACGTAAGTCTTCTCTTAGCAAAACGCATCGATGCGTTAATTATGGTTGGTTCCACCTATGCAGGTGCCGAGGGAGAGGAAAGCCGTGTGCAGTATGTATTTGATGCAGCCAGACAGGTACCGGTATTCTTAATTAACGGATATTTAGACGGTGAGAATATATATTGTGCTTATGGCGATGATTATCAGGCTACGTATGATGTGACCAGCCAGATGATCGAATCAGGCCGCCGCAGAATCCTGTTTCTGTGCGATTCCCATTCCTACAGTGCCGCAAGGAAGCTGACCGGTTACGAGTCAGCCTTAAAAAGCCACGGCCTGCCGGTGCTGGGCGACTTGAAGCTGTATGTGAAAAACCGGATTCACACCGTGCGTGATATACTTCTGGAACGGAGAGATTTACGGTTTGACAGCGTGATTGCCACAGACGACGGTCTTGCGGTAGGCGCAATTAAATATGCAAATGCCAAGCTTTTAAAGATACCGGAGGATTTATGCATTACAGGCTTTAACAATTCCGCCCTGTCAATCTGCAGCGATCCGGAGCTGTCTTCCGTGGATAACTGGGTGGAAGAACTGTGTAATATCACCATCAGCAACATGATGAAGATCCTTCAGGAGAAGGATCCGGATATCAGCCGGAACTGCAAGGTACCCTGCAGGCTGGTAAAACGCTGTACAACTGATTTTTAGGCTATTGTCATTTCTTTTTTTGTATGGTACAATTAGAATCCGATAAACATAACGACATCAGAAAGCATGCTCTGCATCCCAAGGGGGACAGAACATGCTTGAATGCGTGGTCGGGCAGAAAGAACGGTGACAGATATGGAGCTGGCTGAAGAGAAAGTGGTGCTGTGCGGCGCCAATTCTTATGAACAGAAATATTATTTTAATGAACAGTTTAAAAGTCTCCCGGAAAGCATCCGGCAGGAGCTTCAGATCATGTGTGTACTCTACACCGAAGACATAGGCGGAGTTCTGGTTCTGGAGTTTGACGAGGATGGAACTTTGGAATTTAAAGTAACGGCATCCGATGAGGACTATTTATTTGATGAAATCGGAAGTGTATTAAAGATAAAGCAGTACCAGCGGGAAAAACGGGAGCTTTTGGAGTCCCTTGAGATGTACTACCGTGTTTTTTATCTGGGAGAAGAATTAGAAGACGGAGAAAAAGACAGTTGAAACTTAGAATAGGAAATGTAACGTTTGACAATAATCTGATACTGGCGCCGATGGCAGGGGTTACGGACCTGCCATTTCGTTTTCTTTGCAGGGAGCAGGGCTGCGGACTGTCGGTCACAGAGATGGTCAGTGCCAAAGCCATTTTATATAAGAACAAAAACACCAATGAGCTGTTAAGCGTATCCGATCAGGAAGGTCCGGTGAGTGTACAGCTTTTCGGTTCCGACCCGGCGATCATGGCAGATATGGCAGCTGCCATAGAATCCCGGCCATTTGCCCTGATCGATGTGAACATGGGCTGTCCGGTGCCGAAGATTGTAAATAACGGCGAAGGCTCCGCGCTGATGAAAGACATGAAGCTGGCGGAGAAGGTCCTGACTGCCATGGTAAAGGCAGTGAAGAAGCCGGTCACTGTAAAATTCAGAAAAGGCTTTACGGAGGAAGACTGCAATGCAGTGGAATTCGCCCGTATGGCGGAAAGCTGCGGTGTGGCAGCGGTTGCTGTCCATGGCAGGACCAGGGAGCAGTACTATTCCGGGACTGCGGACTGGGATATCATCAGGCAGGTGAAGGAAGCTGTCTCCATTCCTGTCATCGGCAACGGCGATGTCTTTGAGCCGGAAGATGCCAAGGCCTTAATCGATCAGACCGGCTGTGACGGAGTCATGATCGCCCGGGGCGCAAAAGGAAATCCCTGGATCTTTTCCAGGACCCTGCATTACTTAGAGACAGGAGAACTGTTGAAACCGCCGTCTCCGGCTGAGATCAGCGAGATGATTCTGCGTCATGGAACCATGCAGGCAGAGCACAAGGGAGAGACGGTTGCCATGCGTGAGATGAGAAAACACATGGCATGGTATACTGCCGGACTTCCCCATTCGGCCAAATTGAGAAACGATATCAATCAGGTGGAAACAATGGAAGAATTAAGGCAGTTTGTAAGAGAAAGAATTGGCGCATTATAATCAGAAAAAGGGACTCGAATCTTGACAATTACAGATGTTTAAGCTATAATATCTGGAATGTGATTTAGCGAGTAGAAACCAGGAGGAAGTAAAAAACCATGGTAGACAAGAAGAATATTTTAACCTATGAAGGTCTTAAGAGATACGAAGATGAGCTTCAGAACTTAAAAGTAGTGAAAAGAAAAGAAGTTGCCCAGAAAATTAAGGAAGCCAGAGAACAGGGTGACTTATCCGAGAATGCAGAGTACGATGCTGCCAAAGATGAGCAGAGAGACATCGAGCTGCGTATCGAAGAGCTGGAAAAGCTGCTTAAGAATGCAGAAGTAGTCGTAGAAGATGAGATAGACTTAGATAAGATTAATATTGGCTGTAAGGTAAAAGTCTACGATGTGGATGAAGACGAAGAGATGGAATTCAAGATTGTTGGTTCCACCGAAGCAAACAGCCTTCAGAACAAGATTTCCAATGAATCTCCGGTAGGTCAGGCGCTGATTGGCAAAAAAGTGGGAGACGTTGTTGATGTTGAAACACAGTCGGGAGTCATTCAGTATAAGGTACTTGAGATCCAGAGAGTGTCTTAAGAGTACTTCCTTAACATAGTTCACAAAGGAGTGGAAACAAGTGGCAGAACAGCAGAATCAAAACCAGAATCAGGTTGTAGAAGAGGATTTAAACCATTTACTTAAGGTTCGCCGGGAGAAGCTGGCTGAGCTTCAGGAATCAGGAAAGGATCCGTTTAAAGTTACAAAGTACGATGTTACCGTACACAGCAGTGAGATCAAAGAAAATTATGAAGTCTGGGAAGGCAAAGAAGTCTCCATCGCAGGACGTCTGATGTCCAAGCGGGTTATGGGAAAGGCCTCTTTTTGTAATGTCCAGGATTTAAAGGGTAATATTCAGTCCTATGTAGCAAGAGACAGCATTGGCGAAGAATCCTATAAAGAATTTAAAAAGCTTGATATCGGTGATATCGTTGGAATCAAGGGAACCGCATTTACCACTAAGACAGGAGAGGTTTCCATCCATGCGGAAAGCGTGGAGCTGCTGACCAAGAGTCTGCAGATTCTGCCGGAGAAGTTCCATGGCCTTACTAATACCGATCTTCGTTACAGACAGAGATATGTTGATTTGATTATGAATCCGGAAGTACGCGATACCTTTGTTAAGCGCTCCCAGATTATAAAGGAGATCCGCAATCATCTGGATGCACAGGGCTTTATGGAGGTTGAAACTCCTATGCTGGTGGCCAATGCAGGCGGAGCAGCAGCAAGACCTTTTGATACCCATTATAACGCCCTTGATGAGGACGTAAAGCTGCGTATCTCTCTGGAGCTTTATTTAAAGAGACTGATTGTCGGCGGTTTAGAGCGGGTTTATGAAATCGGACGTGTTTTCCGTAATGAGGGTGTGGATACCAGACATAACCCTGAATTTACTTTGATGGAGCTCTATCAGGCATATACCGATTACCACGGCATGATGGATCTGGTGGAGAATTTATTCCGTGAGGTTGCATTAAAGGTGCTTGGCACTGCGGTTGTGACCTATGATGGAGTGGAGATTGATTTATCTAAACCATTTGAGCGTATTTCCATGGTTGACGCTCTGAAAAAATATAAGGATATTGATTTTACTGCTATTCATACAGATGAAGAAGCGAAAGCTCTTGCGGATCAGTACCATGTAGCTTATGAAGCAAGACATAAAAAGGGCGATATTTTAAGCCTTCTGTTTGAAGAGTTTGTAGAGGAGCATTTGATTCAGCCTACGTTTATTATTGATCATCCGGTTGAGATTTCACCTCTTACAAAGAAAAAGCCGAGTGATCCGGAATATACAGAGCGGTTTGAGCTGTTTATTACAAAGCGGGAGATGGCGAATGCTTATTCTGAGCTGAATGATCCGCTGGATCAGATTGAGAGATTTAAGGCTCAGGAAGCACTTCTGGCAGCGGGAGATGATGAAGCGAACTCGATGGATGAGGATTTCGTCAATGCGCTGATGATCGGTATGCCTCCTACGGGCGGGATTGGGATTGGGATTGACCGGTTTGTGATGCTGCTTACGGATAGTTATGCGATCAGGGATGTGTTGTTGTTCCCGACGATGAAACCTTTGGACAAATAAACCACAAGATGTAGTACCCACGACGCTTGACGACGCCATATATAGTGTTTTCGGCATACATTTACAAACTTTTTACAAACTTTGCGGAGAATCCTACGAAACAGGACAACGCAATACGAAGGGCTGACCTGGCAATAACACGTTGCGGGCAGCCCTTT
This sequence comes from Lacrimispora amygdalina, assembly GCF_003432035.1. GTDB lineage: Bacteria > Bacillota > Clostridia > Lachnospirales > Lachnospiraceae > Lacrimispora > Lacrimispora amygdalina. The sequence continues at coordinate 28,412 of NZ_QOHO01000060.1, read as the reverse complement.
TTTTGTCCACAGTATCACTCTTACAACAAATTAAACTGCCCGCTGATCTTTTTCACTTTGCTCTGCATGGCCTCCTCCGTGATGTGGGTGTAAATATCCATTGTAGTGGAAAAATCGGCATGCCCCATAACCTGCTGAATAAATTTGATGTCGCTGGTCATCTCGCAAAGCCGTGTGCAGAAGGTGTGGCGGAGGTTATGGACACTGAAATGCGGAATCAGCACTGGTTCCCGATCTTCAAGCTCAGCCTGATCCATTTCAGCCAGATTGTACTCCGTATAAATGCGGATGATAGCTCGATTGATGTTGTGAGCAGACATAAAGGAACCAAAGCGATTGCGGAATACAAAGCCATAGCATCCGCCCAACACCAATTCGGGACCAGGGTATAGCGTTTCCTTGACTTCATTTAATGCGCGAAGCTGCTCCATAACCTCTGGAAACAAAATTGGAATCGTGCGGGTTCCTTTGGCAGTTTTGGGTGTGGTGATATGAAAACCGGCCTTACCGTCAATGACTCTGTAAATCAGGTTGTGGTTGACTGAAATGGTGTTATTATCAAAGTCCACATCACTCCAGGTTAAGCCGGTGCATTCTGCCACACGCATTCCTGTACCGACCAGCGTGGTTAGGACCGGCAGCCAATGGCAGTAAGTAGGATGTTTTGCCGCAAATCGTAGGAAATTCTGCTGCTGGATTCTTGTCAAGGCGATTCTGGGTTCCGGCTCCGGTGCGGTACCGTCTTTTTTTAGTGAGCGGTATACGCCCTTGCTTGGGTTCTTACGGATATAGTCATCGTCCACTGCCATTTCCAGTGTAGGATGGATCAAGTTGTTGATGCCTTCCAACGAGTTTGTTGCAAATCCCTTTTTCAATAATTTAGTATAAAGGGAAAGAATCTCGCTTTTATGGATGGTATTGATAGACTTATTTGCCAAGGGCTCTTTTTGAATATAACACTCCCATAGGTACAGGTAGTTTGCCCGCGTTGATGGCTTCAATTTAATTTTTGTTCCCATGTAGACTTTGAACATATCGTTCAAAGTAATCTTTGCAGCCTCCTGCGTGCGGATGCCATCATCCTTGTCTTTGTTAATCGTACCTTCCTTTTTACGTAGCTCTGCCAGATCGGCATCATAAATGTACTTTTTCTTGGTGCCGAGTTTGTAGACGTACATATACGTTCCATCGGTACGCTGGGTTTCTCCGGGGCGAAGGTTACGCCCCTTATTATCTTTTCTTGTTTTAGCCATAGTGGTTACCTCCAACTGATGAATTGTTTTGCCCATAGCCGTATGGACTGCGGGCACAGGGTCTTGTGTCAGCATGAAATCTCGTACAGATACTCTTTAATGCGTTGTACGCTCCAAAGAACACGGGAATTCATGGTGATGCGTGCGTGGGCCAAATCACCGATCTGGACGGCGGTATGTCGTCCACAGCAAAGCATCTTGCAGAGTGTGTCGGTATCAACGGACAAACACTGCTCCGGGGAAAGATCATTCGGTTTTCTTTTTTCCATAATCGCCCTCCTTTTGCAATTACATATATCCTTTACGATTTGTAAATCAGGTTTTTCAACAAAAACAATGAAGCCTATAAAATTCAGTTAGGAGTAACCAGTGTAGTGATTTTTCCAAAGGGCCATTTCCTGCGCCGGTGTTCCGCCGCGTATTTGCAGGCTGTCGCTATGCGGCACTTCTACGGTGGGCACGCTCTTGTCATCGCATACTGTCCGCCATTCCTGTATAACTCCCTCTGGAAAGGTTATGAATATTGTCAAGGTACAAAAAAGACATATGGAGCCGTCCGGTCTTGTCCGGTTTTGACCCATATGCCTAAAAAAGAGGAAGAATGAAAAATTCTTCTGCAAGGTTCTGTAAAAAACTTAGAAATCTATATATGGTATTGCGCTCTTGACTTAATCTATATATTGTGTTATTCTTACAACGTAATTGATTTTTGTGCGCCTGGTATGGGAATACAGAGTTTTTTCTCTGTACGCGGTCCTGATCCGCATTGCACACGCTGTTAAGTTTGTATTCTGTCAGTGGAATTACTGCGCCAAATTGGCCGGTAGATCACTGGCTTTTTTTATTTTCAGGGATTTCCCTAATTTGAAGCGAGAATGACTTTGGCTCATGGAATTTAGATTCTGTGGGCGCCAGGCAATTTTTTGCCCCTAGTCATTCTCGCTTTTTTTGTTGCCCAAATGCCGGAAACGGCTTTGAGGATAAATTCAATTTACAGAAAGGTAGGTATTGTAAATGAAGATGAGTCAGAAAAAAAAGTCCGTCCACACCGTCCAAAAACAGACGGCTGTCGGCGGATGGAAAAAGGGCTGCCAAAAAGTAAGCTACCGGAGCTGGAATCCTCGTGTGGTGCCAAAAACAGCCGTTATTCCCAGACGCATGCGTAGGGGGATTTAATTATGATGGCAAACAACACCACACAGAGAGCGAGGCATAAGCCACTTGTATTGGTCGAGACAGCAAATCTGCCCAGAAACGAATGGCTGGCATATCGGCGCCGTGGAATTGGCGGTAGTGATGTAGCATCTATCTTTGGTATTTCTCCTTTCCGAACAGCCAGAGACCTTTACTTCGACAAATTGGATATCGCATCGGTTGAAGAAGATGAAGGTAACTGGGTTGCCATGGAAATGGGAAACCTGCTGGAACCACTGGTGGCGAAAATCTTTGCGAAGAAAACAGGTTACAAGATTTATCAGATCAAAAAGATGTTTTATCATCCGCGGTACCCTTTCATGCTGGCCGATCTGGACTACTTCGTGGAGCTACTGGACGGCACAACAGCCATATTAGAAATCAAAACCACCAACTATAATGCCAGGGATCATTGGTGGCTGGACGGTGCGGAAACAGTACCTGTTTATTATGAAAGTCAAGGACGGCATTACATGAGTGTTATGGATCTTGATCGGGTGTTCTTCTGCTGCCTTTATGGAAACAACGAGGAAGAAGTGATCATCCGAGAAATCAGACGGGATTTTGCCTATGAGGAAGAAATGATTTTTCTGGAGCAGGAATTTTGGGAAAGTCATGTACAGGCAAAATTGCCTCCCCCTTATTGGGAACCAGGTGATCTTATCATGGCAAGTGCGCGCAGACATTTTGGCGCCGCGGACCCCAATGCACCGGTGATAGAGCTGAATGCAAGTATGAGTGCAAAACTGATGCGTTATCTGCAGCTCCAGGAAGAAAAGAAAAATGTGGAGGTGAATTCTAAGCAAATTGATAAAGAACTGAATCGCCTGAAAGGGATATTGGTCGCTGAAATGGGAACAAGTTGTACCGCTGTTTGTAAACGAGGTAAAGCAAGTTATACCATCACCTATAATCCAGTTCGGAAAACAGCCATAGATAAGGATGGACTGCTGCGGCTGAAATTGCAATATCCGGATATCTATGAGCAGTTTGTCTCAACGTCTGAATTTCGACGTTTCAATGTGAAAGCAGCATCAGTGGATGCTGCGTAATTATTTTATGAAAGGAGACTGTATGGCAACGAAAGAATCTTTTGGAAGAGCGGTATTCCTTGACCAGCAGGTCAGGAGGTGAAAAATTGAACTACATCGGTACTTATGATGGGACGATTTTTTATAATCCCACAAATAAATACTGCATTATCAGTGTGAAGACAAAAGACCAGAGCGTACCGCCTCAGGCGCGAGCGACCAGACAATATCGGGATCACCTAATCCGTTTTGTGGCCGTGGGTTATGAATTGCCCCGTACAGATGCCGTTCAATTGGAACTGGACGGCGAATGGGTAAATGGTAAGTATGGTCAGCAGCTTCAGGTGGAGCAATGGCATGAAATTGTTCCACGCACGGCTGACGGAGTAGAGGGTTATTTGGCCTCCGGTCTTATTAAAGGCATTGGCCCCAAGATGGCTGCTGAAATTGTTGCTCGCTTTGGCGTGGAAACGCTGGACATTCTGGAAAAGCATCCGGAGCGCCTGCTTGAGGTCAAGGGGATTACGGAAAACAAGCTGGAAGATATCAAAGTTTCATATGCCGAAAGCCGTATGCTGCAGGATCTTATGACGCTGCTCTCTCCATACAAGATAACGCCGAAAACAGCGCTTAGAATCTATCAGCATTTTGGGCCTGACAGCGTGGAGGTGCTGCAAAGAAATCCTTTTGAACTTTGTAAGATATCCGGCTTTGGATTCCGGAGAGTAGACGCCATTGTTCAGAAAAACGGGAACGACTTACATGACCCCATGCGTGTCAAAGGTGCGCTCATTTGCACACTGGATGAGATTCGCGGAAAACAAGGTCACTTATATTTGGATAGCGAGAGTCTGGTAAACCTTGGCTTGAAACTCTTGAACGAAAAGATTCCTCTTCCCGGGATGCGTCTGCACAAGCAGGAAGTAGAAGATGCACTGCAGGACATGATTTTAAACGGAGATGTGGTTATGAGCCGGAATAACATCTATCTGCCCCGCGTCTTTATGTTGGAAGATGATGCTGCCAGGCAGATTGCCACACGATTGGTTGCTGCATCCACAGTGGAGCATATTCCCTTACTGCTGGAACAAATTAAGACGGAGATAGGTATTTCACTTTCTGGAAAACAGGACAAGGCTGTGCGTGTGGCATTCCAAAATAACATTTCCATTATCACCGGTTCGCCTGGTACCGGTAAGACGACGGTACTTAAAACCATTTTGGAGGTATACCGACGCTTACACCCAGACGGAAAAATCATGTTAATGGCTCCTACTGGACGCGCCAGCCGCCGAATGGCAGAAAGTACTGGATTTGAGGATGCCAAAACAATGCACAGCGGCCTGGGGCTTGGAAGTGAGGAAGACGAGAGTGGCCGCAAAAAAGAGGTTGCCCCGCTGGCTGCAGACCTAGTTATCGTGGACGAATTCTCCATGGTGGATATGTGGCTGGCAAAGCAGTTCTTCACAAGGTTGAAAGACGGCTGTCGGGTGGTGCTGGTGGGTGATGCCGATCAGTTGCCCAGTGTTGGCGCCGGCAATGTGTTCCGTGAGCTGATTAATTGCGGGTTGGTACCCGTGACGGTGTTAAACGAGATTTTCCGTCAGGCTGAGGACAGTTTAATTGCTCACAATGCCAAATTTATCAATGAGGGCAGCACCAAGTTGTATTACGGCCCGGATTTTGTGTTTCATTCCTGTGACAACCAGGAGGAGACGGCAGAGAAAATCATGGAATTCTACCGTAATGAAATTACAGAAAACGGTATTGAGCAGGTACAAATTTTATCACCGTTCCGCTCAGCAGGTGCCGCATCTGCCGAACAGCTCAACGAGGCAATTCGGGAGTTAGTGAATCCCTTTTCTTCCACAGAAGAGGAAATCAAGCTTGGACCAAAGAACTTCCGTGTTGGAGACCGTATTATGCAGACCAAGAACACAGAAAAGGTCTCCAATGGCGATCTGGGCTTTATCCGGTACATTAAGGAAACCGAAGATGGGAAACGGATTGGAGTGGATTTTGGAGCGACCCGGCAATTGGAGTATGGCGTAGAGGATCTTGTCAATCTGGATCTAGCCTATGCCACAACGATTCATAAGGCGATGGGGGCGGAATGCGAAACCGTCATTATGCCGCTGCTCAAGGCACATACGGTGATGCTTTACCGTAATTTGCTCTATACTGCCATCACCCGTGCCAAAAAGCGAGTGGTGCTGGTTGGGCAGAAAGCGGTGCTGTTTATGGCTATCCACCGCAATGAGATCAGCAAGCGCAATACTTCCTTGGGAGAACGCATCTGCCTGTATTACCGGGCATTTGCCAAAAATGCGGGCGTCATCATTCCCGCGGCTCTGGAGGAAAAACTGAAGAATGCAGGTTAAAAAAAGAGAGGCAAGGTGCAGAAATTGCGCCCGGCGTCTCTATTTATTTCGAAAGGAGCAAATGAACATGAACGAAAATGAAAAAAAGAAAAACCTGATGTATGGAACTATTCCGGCAGTGGCCCAGTTGAATAAGGTGCAAGGATTTGACCCGCTGCAGTTTTTGCGGCCGGTCATCTCGGAAAAGACGCAGGAAAATCTGCTGAAGCTGGACCTGCGCTATCAGAAACTCTGGTTTCGTCTGGCCCATCCCCATGGGCGCATGAAAGTGACCGCATTGCGAATCACCGACCAGATGGCGATTTTTGAGGCCAAGGTGTTTCTGGACCGGAGTGATAACGAGCCGGCCAGCAACTTTGTCGCCAGTCTGACCCGGGAGGATACACCCAACTATATCAAAGAAACCCAGGAAACCGCTTTGAGTACCGCTTTGCAGGATGCCGGATTTGGCCTGCAGTTTGCAGATGTGAGTATGGGCAAAGACAGTGAACGCTATGGCAGTGCCATTCCGGTGTCCGGCAAGCAGACGGAAGGAAAGACTACTGTTAAGGAAATGCCGTCTCAGGCCGCAGGAACCGCCGCAGAGACGCTTCCTGCTTTGGAGAAGAAAGTACCTACGCAAACGGTAAAAGCACCACAGGCGATGCCTGTGGCCGCTACAACGCCGCTTCTCAATGCGGAGACCAATCATGGTGTGCAGAGTACGGCGGAAAAACTGCCCATGAACGAGCAGAAAGAATCGTCAGAAGAACATCTGCTTGTCAAAGAGGCTACATCAGAACCTGCCGCTGCAGAGAGCCTGCCCGTTGTTTCAATGGAGCAGGACAAAGTGATGGAGAGTCTTCCTGTCAACCCTGCCGGCAAGGAGGACGGAGCAGCGAAACAGCTGCCCGTTGTCCAAGCTGATGAAACGGAACAGGCAGAGAGCTTGCCGGCGACCCCGGATGAAAAGCCGGCGCAAGACAAAGACGATTCCAGAGAAAGCAAGACGATTCCCTTTACCAGTTTGGTGACCACTGCTGCTGCACTGGCTCCGGAATCCACTTCCGTTGTCAGTGAGGCGAGTGAGCCTGCAACCCAAGAAGCTCCTGCCTCGATTCCGGCGCAGAGTGTGGAAACGGTTACCGCCGCTGTTCCCCGTTACACTGAGGATATGCCGGTGGAGGACATTGCGGCTCTGATGACTTATGAGGAGGCGCGGGATGTGAAAGTTGACACAGGAATCTGCAATGGTTGGACGATTGGCCGGGTCGCAGACGAAAGAACGCCCAGCTTGAAATATTACCTTTACGGCTACAAGGGCAGCAACAATATCCTCCGTGCAGCAGCCAAAGTCATGTTGGACTCACTGACAGAGCAGAAGGCCGGTTGAGCGATCAGCCGCAGGGGCTAAGGAAGGGAGGGATGAATCAATGGACTCATACCCACGGGATTTTCCTTTCGGGATCATGGATGTGGTGGAATTGCTGCACTTGCAAATACGGCGCAGACAGGCAAACAGCGTTTATGTGGACTGCCCTTTTTGCAATGACCGCCGTGGCAAGATGAACGTGAATTACGTCAAGAATGTCTGGCGGTGCAACTATTGCGGTGAACATGGTGGTATGCTGGCGTTGTATGCCAAGCTTAATAGCACGACCAATTCTGATGCTTACCGGGAAATCTGCGATATTCTGCAAACCGATCCACCCTGGGGGTATGAGGCGGAGAAAAAACACGCTGGCTGCGCCGGGGTTTCCAATGGGGAACCCCGGGCCGTCAGCACTCTCCCCGGCATGACACAACAGGCCGGCACAAAGGATCTGGAAGAAGTACCGCAATCGCAGAGGGCCAGCGACCAGGAAATCCACCAGACTTATTCGCTGTTGTTTGAAATGTTGTCTCTGACAGATCAGCACAGGCGGCATCTGCGCTCACCAAAGCGTGGACTGACGGATGAGCAAATTGACTCTCTGGGCTACAAAAGCACCCCGCCGGCGTTCCTTTGTCGGTCTCTTACAGAACGGCTGCTTGCAAGGGGGTGTACAGTGCAGGGAGTCCCCGGTTTTTATCAGCTGGAGAGCGGAAACTGGAGCGCTAAATTCAACAGAAGGACTGCCGGAATTTTAATTCCGGCCAGGGGGATCGACGGCCTGATCTGCGGCATACAGATTCTTTTGGATGTGCCTCTGCGGGATAAAAACGATCCACCGGACAAGGCTGGAGCTAAATACATCTGGTTTTCGTCCTCGACCAAGAACATGGGCACAACCTCTGGCAGTCCGGTACATTTTGTAGGAAATCCCTTTGCCCGTACCGTCTATGTGACGGAGGGACTGCTTAAAGCGGATATTGCCCATCTTTTGATGAACCTATCTTTTATGGCAATCGCAGGAGCCAATAATGTAAGCCGGCTGGACCTGCTGTTTGCCCTGCTGGCACAGCATGGCACGGAACTAATTGTGGAGGCGTTTGATATAGATAAGTACAGCAACAAGGCCATTTCTCAAGGGGCTTCGAAAATCTATCTCATGGCGAGAAAACATGGTATGAACTGCCGCCGCTTGACCTGGAATCCCAATTACAAGGGTGTGGACGACTGGCAGCTTGCGTTACGTCGAAAAGAAATGCAGGAAAAAGAGGAGGAATCTATGACTTTTAAGACACGCTATCTTTCAGGTCTTTGTAACATGGATGACATCAACAGGAACATTGAGATATGGCACAAAATGCCGGAGAATGGTGTTGGCCTAACTGCCTATCTGGGATTGGCAGAGGACGAATATGCTGTTTTTCTTAGGAATGGTCAGGATGAGCTGGAAAAATTGTTGGATACCCAGCGCCGTGAGCGTCATTTTCGTATCTATCAATTAAGTTTTGAAACAGAGCCTACCATTCCTTTTGCATTTTTGGGGATTGAGGCTCTGCACAAAGCCGGCTTTAATCAGCCGCCTGCAGCAAAGTACCGTCTGGTATACGAGGGTAGCATCAGTGTACCGCGGGTACTGCCGGATGATGAGATTTTACAATTGCTTTTTATCCGGTACAGTACACCGCAGGAAGGTTACTCCGAACGCTGTTTAGCTGTTTCGGATGTGATGGAGCTCTATGATGAGGAACAAAGACTTTATTTTTATCGTGATATGGATACCTTTGTGCCTTGTCGTTTTTCCCCGGCCTTTGCAAAGCCGATGTCGGAAAAACAGGGGAACAATGGATAAATAAAAAGATCAAGAAAGGGTCAAAGTAGAATTCTGAAATTAGCTGTTACTGCTTAAATCTTACAACATACATAGTTTGTGTGTTGTAGTCAATCAACAAAAGGCATGGAATGGGATTTTCAATCCTGTTTCCATGCCTTTTTTCGTAATGATGAAAGGAGATTTATCATGGGTGTTTTTTCTGAAATAAATATGGAAATGCAGAGCGGCATAGATTCGCCGTTTGAGGACGAGGGTGCTTTTGAGCAAGCGCCGGCTTTTGAACAGGCGGAACGACTGCCTGTCATGCCTCCTGAACAGATGGAAGAAAAAATGGAATTGCCTGCCCTCCAGGCAGGTGTTTCCGACGATATGGACAGCGCAGATAATGAGGCGGAGGAATTGGAAGATGGCCCCGCCGAGAAATCTAATGGCTGCGGTAAGGAGTTGGAGGCTGAAACGAAATTGGACAGCAAGCCCGGACAGGATACCGTAAATTCTAAAGCCCAGGCCGAGGCCGAGGAGAAAAAAAGGAAGGCTGACCACGAAGCGGCAGAGGCCAAACGCAAGGAAGAATGGGAAGCTGCCCAAAATGCCAAGAAGGCGGATGAACAGGAACAATTGGACCGTCTGGCTGCAATGGGTGATGAAGAGGTCATTGAGGCTTCTGCTAAACGTGTGAGTGGAGCTACTGAGAGATTAACGCGGCGTAACATGAAGGAATGTGTGTCGGAGTATATTCAAACTCTTTGCTTTTCCGACCCTGCTTTTGCCAGATTGACGATGCTGCCACGTAAGACGATGATCCATTGCTTCTACTATATCAACCGGAAGGCTATGGAATTTCTCCATCAGGAAATGAAGGACAATGGTATGACGCCAGAAGGACCTAACGGCACATATGGCGGCGATATACCAGACGACATGTGTTATCAGTGGGCGGAGGAATATTTTCGTGACCCGGATGCCGAGGAGGACAAGGAGAAGGAAGAAGAATTCGTTCCAAAGCCCTACATGGGCAGGACCGTTCCAACTAAGACAAAGAATAAAAAGGCTTTGGAGAAGAAAGCAGCAGAGAAAAAGCCGGAGCCAGAGAAAAAAGATGCGCTGCCTGACGGGCAAATGTCACTGCTTGATCTGAGTATGCCTACCTCGAAAGCAGGATGATTTGTTTGGCAGCAAAGAAAGGAGAGAAATGAATGATTGCATACAAGGGCTTTTCTCCCGGACTGGTGTGCCGCGGCTATCAGTTTCATATGGGACTGAATGTGACCGATATGGCCAACTGCCGGGACAATGGATTTCATTGCGCTGAAGATCCGCTGGATTGTCTAACGTACTACTCCGATATGGAGGATTCTGAATACTACATTGTAGAAGCAGGCGGAGATATTGATGAGGATGATTTAGACTCAAAAATTGCCTGCACGCATTTAAACATCCTTAAAAGGCTGACAGAGGAAGAGTTTTTTTTGCACAGTCTTGCCTATATGGTGGATCACCCCAAAAGGCGTTGGAATTCTAAAGTGCAAAAAGATAAGGGAGAGGCATGCAATGGCTATGCGCTGGTGCGCGGAATTGATCCAGCCGCTACCGGAGAACTGAATGATATTCTTGCTTTTGCAAAAGAAGACCATGCTACAGGTAATATTATTCAGGTAGCCCTGGCCCGGGTAGACGGCCGGAAGGTACTACCGGGGCGTTGGTATGGTGTGAACTTGAAAGAAAGGCAGGTGAGTTTGATTTGAGAAAAGGTGAATTACAAAAGCTGCGTACATTGAAAGCGACACCCAAAATGATGAAGATGGCAGCCGACGATACCCCAAAGCGTGAGGTTTACAGCTATGGCTGGAGTGGTCAACAACATACTCGGGAAATTTACCAGTATGGGTTGTATATGCGTTGCCAGACGCTGCAAGGAATCCTGAAAGTTGCATTTTTCCTCCCAGACCGTATGCGTCTGGGAGGAAATCTGCCAGCCTATGAGGTTTTTGTCTGCCGGAATACAGGAGAGTTTTTGACCTATGACCGAAACCGGGACAAATGGCTGACAGCCAAGCTGGATATGCTGGACTGGCCCTCTTATGTTCGTGACGCAAAAAAGAAATGGATCAATCCGGAGGGCTTTGCTACCATCAAGAACTACCTGGGTATCAAGCACGGTGGATATACCGGCCTGCTGGAGTATCAGCTCCAAGTACGAAAGGATGAATTGAAGCGGCGCCACAAGCGGGAAACCGACCCCTGGGATTTGGATTTGGCACAGACGCCGGAACTGCCCAAAGACTGGGACCGCTGGGTACGCAAAGTGGGTATCCCGGAGAATTATATCTTTTACCAGTATAGTCGGAAAGGTGCTGATAGTGGATATTGCACCTACTGCGAGAAGGAAGTGCCAATTCGTAATCCCCGGCATAACAAACAAGGGCATTGTTCGTGCTGCCGACATGAGATTACATTCAAGTCTGTTGGTAAAGCCGGGAGGGTAAATACAAAAAGTGCCTATATGTACCTGATTCAGCGGTGTGAGGATGGCTTTATGATCCGGGAATTTTCCGGTTCTGCCCACTACTCAAAAGGGGAATATGAAAAGCCCGAGTATTCCTACAGGGAAAACAGACGTGTCATATATGGCCGGAATGGGCATGGCCTCCATGCTTATTATTGGGGCGACTATAAACACACTGAGTTTCGTTGGATCAGCTGCGGATTATGTTCGACTTCGGGATGGTATGACTATGCCGGTCGGGTTTATGGCCGTACACTTCCCGATTTGGGAAAGCATGAATTGTGCCGTACTGGCCTGATTGAAGGCATCCGGGATATGCAGATGATTGATCCGGAAAAATACTTAGCAGTGCTGCGTGAGGTGCCACAGCTGGAACAGTTGTCGAAGGCCGGACTCTCAGATTTGGTTAGGGAATGTATGGCCGATAAATATTCATTTCAAGCGTGTTTTTGCAAACATGGCACTGGTGACCTGGCTAAAGTGCTGGGAACGGATGCCCAAGGGCTAAAACGGCTGAGGGCAAATAAGGGCGGTAAAAAGTTTTTGAAGTGGATTCAATATGAAAAATCCACAGGGAAACTTCTGCCTGATAAGGTGATCGCTTGGTTCTGCAGTCAGAGCGTGAAAGTAGATGATCTGAAATTCATCCTTGACCGGATGAGCATTGTTCAGGTCTATAATTACATGAGGCGGCAGATGCAAGAGAATAGAATGTCCAGCAAAGAAATGCTTACCACATGGGAGGACTATCTCTCTATGGCTCTGCGGTTTGATATTGACACCAATGATGCGATTATCTTTCGGGCAAGGAAACTGCGTCAACGTCACGATGAATTGGTGGCCCGTTGCCATCAGAAGAAGGATTTAATCCTCCGTGCCGGTGAGGTGCTGAAAGAGTATCCACATATTGAAAAAATCTATCAGTCTATCAGTGATATTTATGTTTTTGCGGACAAGGATTACACCGTGGTAGTGCCCTGCCGGATAGAAGATATCATACTGGAGGGAGAGAACCTTCACCATTGTCTTGGCAATGTCGAGAGATATTGGGAACGGATTGAGAGCAGGGAAAGCTATGTGTTGTTCTTGCGCTTGACTTCTGAACCAGAGAAATCCTATTATACATTGGAAATTGAGCCAGATGGGACAGTTCGACAGAAAAGAACCATGTATGACCGGCAGAAAGCTGACATTGAGGAAGCCAAGAAATTTCTGAAAAAATGGCAGAAAGAAATTTCCAAGCGACTGACTGACGAAGAACGGGAACTGGCAAAAACCAGCCGTGTTCTACGAAATCAGGAATTTGCTCAGCTGCGGGAAGATCAGGTTATTATCCATACCGGACATTTGTGTGGACACCTGTTGGTGGATGTGCTGATGGCTGATTTGATGGAAGCAACAGAAAATGTACCTGTGCCGGCGCTCTCCGCGGCGGCATAATACAAACAATGGGAGCCGGGTGTCTTTTGAGACGCCCGGCTCCGCTATGTTCAAGGAGGATTGCAGAATATGAAACAGCTTGGAAATCTGGCAATGGTCTGCGCACGACGGCCTGATGTGCTGCTGCAGATCCAAGGCGGTGCAGTGTGCCTTCATGTGGGTATTGGGCCGCAGAGAGAATCTATTCCTTTGGACTGGGACGATGATGAGAAAATCACGGTGCTGGTCAGGGAACTGAATTTTGGACGCTATCAGAAGAAGGAGGAAAAGACACATGATTAAGAATTTGAACCAGTTAAAGAAATCGCTGAAGGCGGGAACCCGCTTTCAAATTACCGCTCACTGTCATACGGAGTATGTGGGTCAGGTGCGGGAAGTCACATTGGCAAATACCCAGGGATTTTATAGCGTGATACCTGACGCGCCAGATCACAAGGTCACCAAAAGCAACGGCGGCAAAGGCTCGGTACTATGGTGGAGTAAGGCGCCGTTCTGGGATTTTTCAGACGGCATCTGCGGCATTTATAGCAGTGATTCAAAGCGCACGGAGGAATTTATGATTCTGGCATTCCGGGTACTTGAGGAGGTGGCATGATGGAAGCGAACATTTTTGAAAAACAGCGTGAACTGACGGACCGGCTGAATATCCATCGGGAAAAATATTATAACCATAACGCTCCAAGTGTTTCAGATGAAGTCTATGACCGGCTGTTCGATGAGTTGAAAGCATTGGAACTGCAGACCGGTATCTGCATGGCAAATTCGCCAACGCAGACTGTAGGTTATTCCGTCGTAAGCAAGCTGGAGAAGACCTCTCATAAAATTCCTCTGCTGTCTTTGGACAAGACAAAAAGCAGCGAGGATTTGGCGTTGTTTCAGGGGACACAGCAAATCATGTTTATGCTGAAACTGGACGGTCTTACTGTAAAGCTGACCTATGAAAATGGTCGGCTTGTGGAAGCGGCCACCAGAGGCGATGGTGAAGAAGGGGAGGTTATTACTCACAACACCAGCGGCATTACAGGTATACCGGCACAAATCCCGTATACAGGTCATCTGGTGGTGACTGGTGAGGCTTTTATCCGCCCCGCTGATTTTGAAGTGTTAAAAGCAAAACTGTTGGACAGCAGCGGTAAACCTTATAAAAACGGACGAAATCTTGCTGCCGGCTCGGTGCGCCTATTGGATGCGGCTACCTGCCGGGAGCGTAAGGTGGTGTTCATGCCCTTTGGCGTGTTGGAAGGTTTTCCTGAGATGCTTACAAAGTCCCAAAAGTTATCTCAGCTTCCGGCACAGGGCTTTTCCATCTGCAAATTTTTAGTCAGCAAAAGGCTCCTCACCCGGGACGAAATTGAGCAGGCAATCCAGCAGCTACAGCAATTTGCTGATGCAAACGGCATTCCCATTGATGGAATCGTGATGTCCTATAACGATATTGCCTTTTCCAAAATCTGTGGACGCACGGGGCATCATTATAAGGACGGCATGGCGTACAAATTTGAAGATGAACTCTATGAGAGCCGTTTGCTGCATATGGAATGGACGCCTACCCGTTTTGGTGAGATTGCCCCTGTTGCAGTGTTCGACACCGTGGAAATCGATGGGTGCGAGGTCTCCAGAGCAAGTCTGCATAATCTGTCCTTCATTGAGGAGCTGGAGCTGATGCCGGGAAATCGTATTTTAGTCTGCAAGAGAAACATGATCATTCCCCATATCGAGGACAATTTGGATCGCAGCGGTTTTTCATTGGAAAATGTGATTCCGCACGAGTGCCCATGCTGCGGTCTTCCTACCCGTATTCATGAAGGGGCGGGGCGTACAGTGGATGGTGAGGAACGGATTACAAAGACACTGTTTTGCGATAATCCTGATTGCGAGACGAGACGACTGCGGCGGTTTGTACATTTTGTCAGCAAGAAGGCAATGGATATTGTCGGACTGTCTGAGGCCACGCTGGAGAAATTGATTGGACATGGGTGGATACATACCTACATGGACATTTACCGGCTGGACAGGCATAGGGATGAGATCGTGCAGATGGACGGCTTTGGAGAAAAGTCATGGCAGAATCTTTGGGACGCTATCCAGCAGAGTCAACATACAACTTTCGAGCGGTACGTGATTGCTATGGATATTCCTATGATTGGCGACAATGCCAGTAAGGCTCTGCGAAGGGAGTTCCACGGCAGCCTTTCCAATTTTGAAATGGCTGTATATCAGGAGTATGATTTCACACAGCTTCCCGACTTCGGGGAGACTTTGCATAACAATATCCGGGACTGGTTCAGCGAGGAAGAAAACATTTATGTCTGGGAGGAGCTGCAGAAGCTGTTGGTAATTGAAGAAAAGGTGATGGAGGTGCTTCCAAACAATGGGACCTCCCCATTTACCGGCTGCACCATTGTGGTGACTGGAAAGGTGGAGCCCTACACAAGAGAGGGAATCAATGACCTGATTGAATCCCTGGGTGCTCATTCTGGTAGTTCTGTTTCAAAAAAGACGGATTATCTGGTCTGCGGAGAAAAAGCCGGTAGCAAGTTGGCAAAGGCACAGGAACTGGGAGTACCGATTTTGACACCGGCAGAATTTTTCCAGAGGGCAAATGTAGCATAAGGTTGAGGAAACCGTGAAGCAATTGACTGCGGGGAGAGGATTCTTTTCTCTCCCTCTATTTTACAGGAGGTTATGATGAATAACAGAACAATGGTAAGGATTTCTTTGGAACAGGAATCGGTGTCCTTGCGGACATATTCCAGACAATTTCGTTCCCCACAGCGGTTTGTAATCCTGCGGAAAGAGCTGGAACAGCTGATAGAGAAGAAATGGCTGCTGACAAATGATATCCGCTCCTTTGCGGAACTGCGGCTAAAAAAAGCTCCGTCTGGTAACGAGGTAATTGTCATTCGCTTTTCCTGGCTAACAGACGGTGGAGCTGATAACCTTAAAGGACATACGGAAACAGTGTATCTGCCTTTCACTCGTTTTCATGACTATCTTGCGGAGGGAGAGACTATCGGACAGGAATGGAAGATACTCTCCATAAAAGAGGACTGGACGCCGCGCATTGAATTTCGCAGCCGGCGAAATCTGAGGGAGGTAATAGCTCGACCTCTGCTGCGCCATAAGTTGGGGCTCTTTTTGTCCCGTAACCTGCGATGGGTTGATTATGAGCGTTTCGTCGTGACAGATGATTTTGTTCCGTACAGCTTTGGTTTTACCGGCTACACACCTAACGGGCCAGGCGTCTGCGGCGGGATCATCCTGCATGGACAGGAAAATCTGAAAAAAGCCGAATATAGCCTGCACACTTAAAAATATTGTTCTGTTAGCCCTGTTAACACAAATGACTAACAGATTCAAAAACATCGGAAAGGAGAAACAATGATGAGAGGAAAAGCAATTTTGAAAAGTTTTAAGGAAACAAGAAACCATGATGTACTATTTGAGTATGGACGGTTGCTGGAACAGCAGGGATGGAAATGCATCCCCATAGAGGGCGGCTATTTATCGCCAGATGGTTCCACCATTTTTATCTGTATGAGAACACCTTATGAGGGGCAATTATTACAGTATTCGTCTGGCGGCGAAGAAAGCTATCTTTCACAGGTCAAGGCGATGGTGGAGTCGGGAGACTTTACTGAGTAAAGGTCAATAGAAAAATCGTAAGGGGCGGCAAATCCGATTTGGATTTGCCGCCCCTGTTTTATTTGTAAAGTTTCTTTTTCAATGCGATTCTGTTGAAAAAGACGTAATCCCGGCGTAAAGGATTAGTATAACAACAAAAAGGAGGACAAGTTTTATGATGCTCATTGGAATCGATCATGGGAATAAACAGATGAAAACTGTTCATTGCGAACCGTTTGTATCTGGTCTGCAGCAGAGCGCCACCAAACCCTTTGGCAAAGATGTACTGTACTATAAGGAAGTATTCTACACGCTTACGGACCAGCGTATTCCTTATCGCAAGGACAAGACAGAGGATGACCGATTTTTCGTTCTGACGCTGTTTGCTCTGGCTGGAGAACTGGCGGTCAGAGGCTATAGTACTGGGAATGTAGTGCGGGTCAAGTTAGCCGTGGGTTTGCCGCCCGCCCATTTCGGTGCTCAAGCCAAGCGGTTCACAGAGTATTTTCAGGAACACGGTATCATTGAATTCTCGTTTAATGGAAAAGACTATGCGGTCTACATTGAGGATGTGGGCTGTTTCCCAC
This sequence comes from Lacrimispora amygdalina, assembly GCF_003432035.1. Taxonomy (GTDB): domain Bacteria; phylum Bacillota; class Clostridia; order Lachnospirales; family Lachnospiraceae; genus Lacrimispora; species Lacrimispora amygdalina. The sequence goes on along the minus strand of NZ_QOHO01000060.1, from coordinate 11,214 downwards.
AGGCTTATGCGGCAGCCGCAACTATGCTATTTCAGTTGATGGACGACGCCAAGGCAGTAATCCTGGACATTGGCGGTTTCACAGCAGACTACCTGCTTTTAAAAAACGGGCAGGCAGATCTGTCCACCTGTGACTCTCTGGAAAATGGAGTAATCCTACTTTACAATCGCATCCGATCCAAGGCCAACGCCGAGCTAGATATTTTGTTGGACGAGAATGATGTGGACATCATTTTGCGAGGCAAGGGTTCGGATTACCCAGAGGAGGCTGTCCAATTGGTTGAGCAACAGGCGCAGCAGTTTGTGAGCGACCTGTTCAGCACTTTGCGGGAGCGGATGCTGGATCTGCGGTTTATGAAGGTCATCTTTGTAGGTGGCGGCGCAATCCTTCTGCGTAGGCAAATCGAAGCGTCCGGTAAGGTAGGAACACCGCTGTTCGTGGACGACATCAATGCCAACGCAAGAGGCTATGAGTACCTGTACCAGATTGAAATGACGGGCAGGTGATTATTATGGCACCGAAAAAAGACCGCGGGCGGTTTACCCTGCGGCTGAATGAAAAAGACCCGGCCCATGCAGAAGTGATTCGTTTGCTGGAACAGCAGGACCCGCACAGTAAAGGAAGATTCATTGTCAATGCGGTCCTGCACTATGTCCACTGCAGTGAAACGCCCGATATTTCTGCGCGGCAGACATTGGACAGGACGATGATTGAAACCATTGTTCTGGACATTTTGTGCCAGCAGAAAGAATGTGTAGAGTCGTCTGCAGAGGCGGTTCGTCCGCTTATGAAGCAGGAAGAACTGGTGCAGGAGAATACCGCTTTGCTGCCAGAGCCTACAACTAATAGAGAAAAACAACCCGATGCTGACGAAAATGTAAGGAACATAATCAAGGGAACCCTGTCTGCATTTCGCGTCAATAGTTAATAAGAAAGCGAGACACAAGGTTTTGAAAACCCTATGCCTCGCTTTCTTTTATAGCTGCAATATAGCTATTAATGATGTCCTCCAAATGCCGGTACTGGGATGGAGTCAAATCAGAGAATTTTTGAACGAGCGGGCCATTATCCGATTGTGTGATGTTTCCACGCAACAGATAGTCAGTGCTAATTTCAAGGGCATCGCATAAACGGATTATTGTATCTGGACGCATGGCCTTGCGCCCAAGCTCGGCAGTGGATATAGTCTGTGGGGTGACATTGGTCCTCTCAGCCAACACTTCTTGTGTCAGATTCATCTGCTTGCGTCGGTCATATATCCTTTTTCCGATTTCTTTTAAAAGATCATTCATTGATTACCTCCATGCTATAGTTTATATATTATCTGCTATAGCATGGATTTTTAAGCGACTATGGTTGATTTGACTCGTCTATGGCAATTATAATAAAGAAAACAGAAATTCAGGAGGTGGATGCAAATGAGGGTGTTTTCCTGCGCCGTAACCGGTCATAAGCCCACAAGATTCAAGTTCAAGTATAAGGAGAATACGAGTGGGTGTAAACGGCTGAAAAAGCGGCTGCATGACCAGTTTGTTTTGCTATACGAAAAGGGTGTACGACAATTTTATGTCGGAGGTGCTCTGGGCGTGGATATGTGGGCTGCGGAGATTCTTCTGCGGCTGAAGGAACAGCCGGGATTTAAGGAAGTGAATTTGAATGTGATACTGCCCTGCGACGGGCACGATGCATATTGGGATGAGCGGAGCAAGGCCCGGATGCAGTTTATCCGGGACCATGCCAGAGTGATTGTGATTAGCCATATTCACAATGCAGAGAGTTATTTGAGGTGTAACCGCTATATGATAGAACAGGCGGATTATCTGGTGGCAGTCTATGACAATGAGAGGAATATACAAACCGGCACAATGCAGATGGTTAAGTATGCAGAAAGAAAGAGACTCCACACGGTTTTCATTCATCCCGATACGGGGCAGATTACTTCGACGGTATAAAAGCAAAGGAATAATCTTATACCATTATAGTGCTTTGATCCTGCAAAATCATGAGGACGTAAGGCTCTTACCAGATAGCAAACCGTCGGCAGAAGTATTACCAAAGCTACATTGCGTTTTATTGAAATATAGTATAAAATGATATATACTAAAAGTAAACCAAGATGCGGAGGCGTGAAAGATGGATTACCTGACGGTTCGTGAAGCCGGAGAGAAATGGGACGTTGGCAGCCGCATGGCTGCTTATTATTGTGAGCAGGGCCGTGTTCCGGGCGCAATTAAAAAAGGGAACCTCTGGCTTATCCCGAAAGATACCCCCAAGCCGACGGACGGCCGCTCCCTGCGGTACAAGAAAACAGCCGCACCTTCCGAAAAAGGAGAGTGAGCCTATGAAAAAAAGCGGTATCTTTATCCGTATACTGCTGTTTCTTTTGTTGATATTAATCGTACTGTATTGGCTTCTTATGCTGACAAAGGCGCCATATCAGGAAACTCCAGAGCTGCAGAAAGGCCATGCGGATTTGTCCGGCTTTGACCTTGATACAACACTTGCGACCTTACCCGAAGGGTATTTTACCTATTACCCTAGCGTTTTGTACACCCCGGAGGATGTGGAACAGGGACGTCCTGCACAATGGACGCCGGAGAGCGAAAACCCGTCCGAATTGCAGGAATGGGAGAATTACGGCACCTATCGTATGACGCTGACCCTGCCTGCCGGCAGAGCCTATGGAATCAGCGCATACAGCGCCATGTATTCGCAACGGCTGTATGTAAACGGCGAGGAACTATCGGTTGTGGGGATACCAGGAGCAACGGTAGAAACCACCCTTCCAGATACCAATCACTACACGGTGTACTTCACGCCGGATACGGATCAGACGGAGATATTAATCCAAGTGGCAAATTTCCATCACTCCGATGGCGGCGGGCTGCTGGATTTGACTTTAGGTACTGCGCAGAATATCGGTGCACGCGATATGTCCGCACAGATGCGGATTCATATATTGGTTGGCTTCATCGTAACAGCATTTCTTGTATCGATGGGACTGCTCTTGTTTTTCCAATGCCAACCCCATTTATGGTATTCACTGGTCTGCCTTACTGCTTTCGTGCGAATAGGCGTCACTGAAAAAAAAGATATCCTATTCTTACTGCCTGATTTGCCCTGGGAGATCACGCTTAAACTGGAGTATCTTTCTATCATCCTGCTTGTGTTCAGTTTGGTCATGTATATCAATAGCACATTCCCCGGTGCACTAAACCGCTATGCTTTGGCCGCCTTCGGTGCAGGTTGCGCCGCCTATTCCATGATTGTGCTGCTGACGCCGTCGGTTATATATACCGATTTGCTCCATACTGCCATTTGGGTAAACAGACTCTTTCTGATATACATACAAGGTGCATTGATTCTGCGCCTTGTATGTCGAAAGGATAAGATTCGATATGACCACCTTCTGCTGTTCGCGGAAGTGGTTGTATTTATCATTTTTATTCTGTTGGACACTTACTGGTATCGGCGCGGAGGCTATCGCATGGCACTGAGCCTGACTACCTTCGGTCTGATTGTTTTCGCTCTTCTCAATATGATTGTGCAGATTATCAACTTTTCCCGTACCTCAACCGAGCGCAATGAGGCACGGCTGGCGGAGCAGGAAATCCGGGAAAAGGACCGCCTGATGGAAAGGCTGAATCATATGTGGGAGGAATTCTTGCAAACTCTTTCCCACGAACTGCGTACTCCGTTAACGAAAATGGCGAACTGCGCGGGGCTCACGGCTCTCCAAATTCGCAGAAACGCGATTGATGACGATACTCTGGAAAACCTGGAGATTATCAAGCAGGAGGCGTCCCGCCTGTCCGGACTGGTGGAAGGGATGAAAAAAGTATCCCTGGAAGCGGACCAACAGCTCACGTTGGCGGACACCGACGCAAAAACGCTCCTTGTTCGTGGCGCCGGCTTCTGTGAGTCCATTTGTGATAAAAAGGGAAATCAGGTTATGGTTAAGACTGACCCTGTATATATACCCCTGCGTGTGAACGGGGATGGTATCTTCCAGGTGGTGGTTAACCTTATTGTCAATGCAAACCGCCATACAGAACAGGATGTCATTACCCTGACAGCGGAATCGGCGCCGGATCACAGCGTCCGCATCAGCATCACGGATCACGGGGATGGCATCGGTCCCGACCTGCTTCCCCATGTGTTTGAAAGGAATGTCAGCGGCGACGGCAGTACGGGACTGGGACTTGCTATCTGCAGGGAAATCATTGAGGAACACGGCGGAACCATAGAGATTCAGAGTAACCAAGACATGGGAACAACGGTCAGCTTTACGCTTCCCAGCCAAATAGAAAGAGGTGAAAATACATGAGCAAATCAACCATACTGATTGTGGAGGACGATGCCGTCATCTTAAAAACCAACCGCAAGGCGTTAGAGATAGAAGGCTACCGTGTGCTGGAAGCGGCTGACCTTACCGCAGGACGGGTTCAAATGGAGCGCGAAATCCCTGACCTGATCGTCTTGGATATCCTGCTGCCGGATGGCAACGGACTGCGGTACTGTGAAGAACTGCGGAGCAAAAGCGGTGTTCCGATCCTCTTTTTAAGCGCGCTGAACACAAAAGCCGATCTAATAACGGGTCTGCAGGCTGGGGGCGATGATTACATTCCCAAGCCTTATGATATGGACGTGTTTCTGGCACGGGTGGAAGCGCTGTTGCGGAGGAGCAGGCTAACCGGACAAGGGGAAGAAATCCTGTGCATTGGGTCCCTAAAGCTGGATACGCTTTCTCTGCGCGCCTTCTTAAAGGAACGGGATCTGCTCTTAAAGCCAAGGGAATTCGCTCTGCTGGCAACCCTGGCAAAAAACAAGGGTGCGTTTATCTCCACCGAAGCACTGTACAAAACCGTATGGGGCATGGAACCGGCAAGTGATACACGCACCGTGAAGGAGCACATATCCCGGCTGCGGCGGAAGCTGGGCGGCTTATCGCCGGTCCGCATCGAATCGGAACGGGGTAAGGGCTATTGCCTGAAACAACTAAAATAAAGGCGCAAGAGCAGGTGCTCATAAAAAAGTCCAGCTAAAGGTAGTCCGTGATAAGACAATATAAAAATTATATTGTTTATGGGCTACTGCCAGGTGAAATGTCTAAAACAAGCGTATCGTTCACAATGAGCGATACGCTTGTTTTTTGCTTTTCCTGTTCTAATAAGTAGAACAAGTTAAACGAATCTACCAATTGAAGGACAAATATTATGCCAAAAAGAGAATAAAATTTGAGGCTTCATGTCATGACAACACACAAAGAATTAGTTAATTTCGGGCCAAGTTCGAGCTGTTTACAAACCCCCTCTAATTTTTTAGAAATCCAATGGAGAGAGTTTGTTTTGACAAGTTCCCATTTCGGCACTTCCTATTGGCTACAAAAGGTCAAATTTTTAAGTTTTTATCAATTCTAAGGCTATTTTCTGTGTGTGTTTGAAATAGCAGGACTTTGTCAACACCTCGAAGTTGGCTCGAAGTTAAACAAGGAATGAACGACAGCGAAATGAGCAAAATAGCCGAGTTTGGGGAAGCTTGAAATGCTCATAAATAACGACGTGATAATATAATTTAGTTCTCCGCTTGACAAGTGAGCAGTTGTTCACTATAATAATGGTGAACAACTGCTCACTTTATTTGTTGATGGAGGTTATTATGCCAAAAAACGAAACACGTGATACAAAGGAAGTTATTTTGACAGTTGCACTAAAACTGTTTTCTGAAAAAGGTTATGATGGGGTTGGTATCCGTGACATATCAAAAGAAATCGGAATACGCGAGAGCGCCCTTTACAAGCATTATAGCGGAAAGAAAGACATTTTTGACTCTATTCTCAAAGACATTAATCGTCGTTACCAAGAGGACGTTTCTACTTTTATTCCCCCTGAAAGTATGGCCAATATTCTCTCAGAAGAAAGTGATGTCAGGGAGGAATTATTCCGTATCAGCGTTACGATGTTCCAATTCTATCTCAAAACAGAGTATGGTTCGCAACTGCGTAGAATGTTGACAATGGAACAGTATAGAACCTCCGAGGCAAGCAAGTTTTTCAGGGAATTGATAATAGACAAGGGCTTAGATTATATATCAGGCGTGTTCACTGATTTAATAAACACTGGGGTTTATATTGATGCAGACCCAATGGTAATGGCCTTACAGTTTTATTCACCTTTGTATTTGTTGTTATCCAAATACGACAATCAGCCCGAAAAATATGAAGAAGCATTATCTTTTTTAGAAAGACATATTACGATATTCAATAAAATGTATTTAAGGAGCGACAAACAATGAAAGGAATTGGAATATTGGCGGCGGAGTGGTTGATTACCGGCCTGATTGCTTATGCAGGACTATCCGGCAAACAAATATTATTCATCAATGGGCCGAGATCGGCTGTTATTACTTTGGGTGCAATCGGCTTTGCAATGTGCATGATTATGCCGACAATCGGCAAATTTATCAGCAATGCACCTGCTCACCCGCTCACCATCATGGGCTACATCTTTGGGACAATCGCATTACTTACAACAGCAGCGCAAATATTCAAATGGAAAATCCCTATCCTTTATGACCCCCAAATTGCGCTTTTTGTAGTTGCTGGCTGCATTGTCATAAAGTCGGTTATTGGCAGGTTTGCACCGTTGATAATGAAATAAATAGCAGGAAAGAGGGCGTTTCTATGAACATTGAAGTGCGTTATTATTCAAAATCAGGTAATACAAAGAAAATTGCAGATGCCATCGCTAAACAAGCAGGGATATCCGCAAAGCCAATCCACGAGCCTATGCAAGGCAAAGTCGATATATTGTTTTTAGGAACCGGCTTATATGCTTTTGACATTGACCCGGAGCTAAAGAAATATATATTGACACTAAATCCGGCAAATATCAAAAAGGTTGTAGTATTCAGCACAGCGGCTATCGTTAAGTCTGCCTATGAAAAAACTAAAAAATATCTTCAAGATCAGGGACTTACCGTTTCAGATGCAGAATATCATTGCCCCGGTCACTATATGATTTTGCGTACAGGCCGTCCCAACTCTGATGATATAAAAAAAGCCGAACAGTTTGCAAAATCAATAATCAACAGTTTATAAAACGATAAGTTTGGAGCGATAACTATTAACCTCGAACTTGGCCCGAAGTAATGCGAATTTTTAAAGAAAATCTTAACTAGTTGCTTCTAAAACAAAAGATTAATCATGAAATCCTCTCTAATTTTGTTTTCGGTTTCTTTTAGAAACTTTGAGGTAATACGAACAAAAATGAATGTTATAAAGACAGAAATAATATCTGCAACAGGTTTGGATATTAAAATTCCAGTCTTTCCTAAAACGCTTGGTAGAATTATCAGCAAGGGGATTAAGCATATTCCTTGTCTACACAATCCGAGGAAAAATCCTTCTTTCACCTTTCCTAAAGCAAGCAATAATGAGGAGTAAACTGTATAGAATCCAAAAAACACAAATGAAAAACTCTGCATTAAAATTGCTTGAATACCAGTTGAGATAACCTCTTGGTTATTATCAGCAAAAATGCTAATTATGTTTTTAGAAAAAACTGCACAGATTATAGAAAGCAGTAAGCAGAATCCAGTTGTAATTTTTATAGAAAAATGAATCGACTCCCTAACCCTATCAAGCTTCTTTGCTCCAAAATTAAATCCTGCGATAGATTGGAAACCTTTTTGAAAAACCAAATACAAGCATAGTGCCAATAGAAAATATTCGCATAGTTGTTCCTAATGCAGCGCACACCGAAGATGAGGAACGGTTTATCCGCAAGTGCAGGCAGTACACGGATTTGATGGGGCTTACATCCACTATCTTAAATGATCTGGTTAGCAGGGTATTTGTAGAAGCGCCGGATAAATCGGATGGAAAACGAAAGTAGAATATTCACATCAGCTATGATTTGGTGGGTATCCTGCCAGAACTGACACACCGGAAAACGAAGAAATGGCGTAGCTTTTACGCTACGCCATACTTCACTTAAATACTGTTTTATGAGGGACGGCCTAAAAGCTGGACTTTTTCAACGGGCTGATCTGAATCTGAACAAGCCTCCATTTTGCTTATACCGAACCGTGGTTTATGTATCGGAGTTTTTACTTGAAGCAAGTTTTGCCACAAGCTCAGCGGGTGTGATACCTGCTTCTCGGGCGGCATGAAGAAGCGTTTCAATGTCCTCCTTCTTTTTGTCGGCAATCAATTGTTTGCGCTTTTCCTGCAGTTTCTTGATTTGCTCCTCGGTTTCAACGATCTGCTCATCGATATTTTGGGGATGTTTACGTCCTCTTGGCATGATTTATGACCTCCTTATTGAAATTAGTTCCTACGCAGTATAGTATCTATTAGAGATAAAGGCAATAATTCGGATCAAAAATCACCTTTATCGGCTAACACAAAATCAACAGCAATTCGAATACGCCTGTAATTCCGCCCTGCTAAAGGAGGTGCGGTTTGATCAATCTAAGCAAATGTTTCTTTTTTTCGCTGTCTTTGCAGGGACTGGTTCTATCCAGCGCAAAGACCGTAAAATAGTAAGGGTGGATTATCTTATTTTACCACAGCAGTCGCTTATCATTTAAGCCGTCTAAAGGTCAACTTTTGACAACCTACCCGGTTATCATACACCCCCCTGGTAAGCTGGGGACTGCGAAAAGGTTGTCAAAAGTTTACCTATGGCCTGTTGCTAGGATGTTGGTAATTATGATAATATTTAATAAACACTGTTAGTGTTGTCGTATAAACACAGGTAAACCGGCCAGATGAGCAATCATCTAGGCCGGTTTCCGTTTTATTACCTAATAAACGACTAGTATAGAAAGAATCCTTGTGTTGAATCCAAGAGGACTTATGCTGCTGGAGGGTATAGTAAGGCCGAAAGAGCAACTTCTCGCAGGACAGTTGCGATGGTTTTTCTAAAATTTCACCTATAACACACGGCTTGTAACCAGAAGAGAATGATATGAGAACAAAGATACGTCGTATTAGATGTAACTTATTAGGGAGGTGGGCTTATGATAAGAATCGCTATATGCGACGATAACCGCAAGGAAAGGGAACGGTGTACTCGATTTCTTACAGAGTGTGCCGAAAAACATAAAGCAGATATTGAATTGGCTTGTTTTGAAAGCGGAGAGAGCCTGCTGTTTGACTATATTGATACGCCGCATCAAGTGGACATTATCTATCTGGACATTCTGATGGATCAGATTAACGGCATAGATACCGCACGAAAATTGCGTGACGCAGGCTGCCAGGCACAGATCGTGTTCCTGACGAGTTGCGGGACGGAGTATTTGTTTGACGCATTTGAGTCAACCCCGGCGTACTATCTGATGAAAGAGGAAATGGATTTCAAGAAATTTGAGAAGGCTTTTTTGCGTACCTTGGAGCTCGCTCTGGAGAAAAAAGAGGAAGAATTGTTTTCCTTTGAGATCAATGGTATTGTCGAGGCGATTCCCATTAAAGATATTTCCCATTTTGAAATTTGGGGCAGGGTGATTACCGTATATACCAATGACAGGACGGTTGAATTTTATGGCAAGATGAAAGAATTGAATGACTTGCTTGAAGACAAAAACTTTAACCGAGTACACCGCTCCTATTTAATAAATTTGTCTTACATAGCAAGGCTGGAAGGACAGGATATTATTTTGAAGACCGGTGTGCGGGTTCCTATCGGAGAAAATTTCGTGAAGTCTGTGAAAAAAACGTTTATTGAATATATTTCCCGCTCACATGTTAAGTATTCCGGAGGTTTGAAAACGCAGGAGGAACGCCAATGATTTATGCCGCTATGGCCGCAATGCTTGTATATTATTTTTATTTTCTGCTTTACTACCAAAAGGTATTCCCGCCTAAGAAGCAACGATGGGTACGGGATGTGCTGGCGTTACTGAGCGTTGACGTCACCTATAAGCTGTTGGAAATTCTGGATGTACGGTTTCTGTTCATCCCCGTCGTTTTGCTTGCAATGGCGGCTGGCTTTCGACTTTCGACAAGCATGAACTGGTTGCAGGCGTTGTATGGCGGCGGTCTTTGCGTGATGAGTGCCTATTGCTTCCGCAGCATATTGGTTTCCATTGTTGCTTTTATTCAACTGGACAGTAATCCCGGATTCATTGTTGATCCGGCCACGCATATTACCATGACCGCGGTATCGGTTCCTATTGTCATGCTTTTTTTCATTATCCTGCGCAAAACAGTCTTTCAGGCGAGCAGCTTCAGACGGTTTATAAATAACAGCAGGCAATTGAAAATGATCGTCACATTTGAAATTACGGCGGCAATCAATCTCACCATTATAAACTATGCGCGCTTTTCGTTTTCAAATGTCGCATGGTACATCGGAATCAAGCTGGTGGGCAGCCTTCTTACTCAGAGTATACTGGCGTATATGATTTATCAGTCCAATCAGACGATCAAGCTGCTGGAATATAAATGGCGTTCTCAAACATTGGAGGAACAGTATGCCCGACAACTCAGGCATTACAAGTCCTATCAGAAATACACGGAGACACTCCGCACCTTCCGGCACGATTACAAATTTATGACGGCATCGCTGAAAACGCTGCTCCAGCAGCAAGAAACCCAACAGGCAATCGAACTGCTTGACAGCATCGATCACACGATGCAGGAGAATCTACAGGACCATAAATCATATTCCAACAATACGATTTTGGATGCGGTGCTCCAAGATTATGCAGGTATTTGCGAGGAAAACGGGATTCACTTTTCTTTTCAGGTACTGATCCCGAGTAGTATGGAACTGCCGGTTTTAGATACTGTCAGGGTGTTTTCCAATATCATCAGCAATGCGGTTGAGGCATGCTGCAAAATTCCCGAGACAGAACGGTTTATTGAAATAACCAGTACAACAGCCAATGGCTGGGTAAACGTGCAAGCCGTTAATTCCTACAATGGTGCGGCGTTGGAGAAAAACGGGAAACTGCTCACTACGAAATCGAAGAAGGAAAGTCATGGTTTAGGGTTGGTCAGTGTCAACGAGGTTGCGGAGAGGCTTGGCGGCTTTACACTCATTGACGCCAGCGCGGAGAATAAAATCTTTAAGATCAGTGTTTGTATTCCCCATTCAACAGAGTAAAGCCTTATAGACGTATTTCTGATTATTTACTTTACGAAAATTGCAAAAGCCATAGCTGTTTATTGAGAAAGTGAGGAGAATAGTGTGAAAGAAAGTAGAG
>NZ_QOHO01000006.1 GCF_003432035.1 Lacrimispora amygdalina | reverse complement strand
ATTACTGTTTTTTTCTACCATTATCCGTACCCTGATTTAAGATTTGTAAATTATTTATATATTTGATAAAAGTATTTTTTTGCCGCTTCTACCAGGTCATATTGTCCTCCTGTTGAACTCCAGTTTACAGCAAGACCTAAGAATGCAGAAGCAAAACAATAAGATAATTCTTCAGCTGAAGCATTGGTGTCAATCTCCCCTGCTTCCTGTGCCTTATGTGTATATTCGATAACCATCTGGCGCAATCTGGTCAAATTAGGATCAAAATTATTTAACTGAAAGCTGAACATTTCATTTTGCTGTTCCATATCAATTTTAATCAAATTTTTTAGTATATCGGTATTCAAATTTGCAATACCTTTTACAAAAATTTCTTTGACTTTCCAACATTTTTCAAGCCATGTTGTTTCTTGATCCATATCCTTTAGTGAAGTTTCTATATTCTCATCGACTAAAGAGAAGTAATCTAAAAGCAGAGTATTCTTTGAATGATAATGATAATAAAATGTTCTCTTCGTAATATTGCAGGCTTCACAAATTTCATTGATAGTCACGTTATCAAATCCATTATTCATGAAAAGATTAATAGCATTAACTAAAATTGTATGTTTTATATTTTCTATCAAATTTATCCCTCCGGTATATATAAGCCATTGCAGCAATCTATTCCTTACGCAAAGCATTATATCATACTTTTAAAAATAAATAAAATTATCTTTGTCAAAATATTGACACAAAGTATACTGCGGTATACAATGGAGGTATACCACGGTAACAAAACAATTATTACTTATAAGAGAGAGGTGTTTTTTATGAAAGGTGACATTAATGCATTATTCCAGCCTATGAAAATAGGCACTATGGAAGTGAAAAACAGAATAGCAATGGCTCCCATGGGGTTACATTCAAAAAATCCGGACGGAAGTTTTAATCAGGATGCCATTGATTTATACGTTGCACGAGCAAAAGGGGGAGTCGGGCTGATTGTAACAACGGGTATCGCATGCCAGAACAAGCTGGATGCAATGCGTGCTACATTAGCAACAGCTGGTGATTCTTATATAGAATCCAACAAAAAGCTTACCGATGAAGTACATAAGTATGGTGCTAAAATTGTACTTCAAATAGCAAACGGTGCCGGCAGAAATCGTAAAGATGGTTTTTTTATGGATAATGATCCTATTTCCTCCTCAGAAAATCCCAATGTTTGGCATCCGGAAGTTATGCATCGTGCGTTAACAACAGAGGAAGTTCAATTTCTTATACAATCTTATGCCGATGGTGCTTATGTTGCAAAACAGGCAGGCTTTGACGGTGTGGAAGTTCATGCGCTTCATGAAGGGTACTTAATGGATCAGTTTTCTATGGAATGTACCAATCGTCGTACAGACCAATATGGCGGAAGCTTAGAGAACAGGCTTCGATATGCTACAGAAACAGTACAGGCTATAAAGGATAAATGCGGAAAAGATTTCCCGGTTTTAATAAGATACAGTGTTAAAAGCTATATGAAAGGATTTGGCCTTGATAAAGGTGCCCTTCCCGGGGAGGACTTTGAGGAATTTGGCCGTGATTTGGAAGAGAGTGCTAAAATAGCGAAAATTCTTCAGGATGCTGGCTATGATGCTTTAGATTCAGACAATGGAACATATGAATCCTGGTATTTTGCACATCCTCCGGTATATATGCCAAAAGCCTGTAACCTGGCAGATGCTCAGTATATAAAGAAATTTGTTAATATTCCTGTAATATGTGCAGGTAAAATGGATGATCCTGAAATATCAGCGGAAGCGGTTGCCAGTGGAAGTATTGATGCTATTTCAGTTGGGCGGGCACTTCTTGCTGACCCGGAATGGGCAAATAAAGTAAAAACCCGGCATTATGATGATATAAGACCCTGTATAGGATGTCATGCGGGCTGTCTGGAGAGATTTTTCTCTGGTAAAAATACGTCATGTGCAATTAATCCCCAGGTTGGGCAGGAAAGAAAATGTGAAATAAAACCTGCTGATGTGAAAAAGAATATCATGGTCATTGGCGGCGGTATCAGCGGTATGGAAGCTGCGAGAATCAGCGCACTGAGAGGGCATAACGTGGATTTATATGAACGCACAAATAGTCTTGGCGGTGTTTTCATTCCTGCTTCTTCTATGAGTTTTAAAGAAGAGGATAAAAAGTTAATACAATGGTATGTGAAACAGCTGAAAGATACTGGTGTAACTGTTCATATGAACACAGAAGTGGATGAAAACACGATTCAAGCTTCTAAACCGGATTTCATTTTTGCAGCAACCGGTTCTGCTGCAAGAAATCTTAATGTAGAAGGAGCAAATTCAGAAAAAGTTATCACCGCAGTGGAAGCTTTATTGGAGACAAAACCCATTGGTGATAAAGTGGTGGTTATAGGTGGAGGACTTACTGGCGTTGAAATTGGCTATAGTCTGACAAAAGATAAAGGAAAACAGGTTGAAATACTGGAGATGCTACCTGAAATTTTAACTGTACAGGGCTTAAATGCTGCTAATAAAACGATGCTTCAAAATCTTGTATCAGCTCATAACATAGGTATTCATACCAATGCAAAAGTTACCGCAATCACATCGAAAGGTGTTCAGTTTGAGGAAAACGGCTGCATTGTCGAACTGGAAGCCGACACAATTATCACAAGTATTGGATACGTCAGTGATAAATCTTTATATCAGGCAATAAAAGATTGTGGTGCAGATGTACATTTAATTGGTGATGCCTCAAAGGTATCTAATCTGATGGGAGCAATTTGGGATGCATATGAAATTGCACAGTCAATCTAAAATAAAAAATATAAGTTGAAATAATCACCCTGTGTTTTTGAAGAAAGACAAAGCATAGGGTGATTTTTGATAATTGCTAAAGCCCGCCGGTGCAGCAGGGATTGAAAGGAACGAAGGAAAAATCGCTTGACTATCTGAAAAGGAGTGGATATATTTAAACAAAAAGCAGAATATGGAAAATTCTAATATATTAGAAAGGAGTTAACGATATGTCTAAAATGCCCATGATATTTGCAGGTCATGGTTCACCAATGAACGCAATAGAAGACAACCGCTATACCAGGGGCTGGAGGGAAATGGCGAAGGAAATCCCCAGACCTGAATCAATCGTTTCAATCTCGGCTCATTGGTATACGGAAGGCACAAGGATCATGAATGAGGAAAATCCAAATACAGTTTATGATATGTACGGTTTTCCCGAAGAATTATATAAGATTTCATATAATGTCCCTGGCAATCCCAGACTTGCAGGCAATGTGAAAGATTTAATCAGCAGACCGGGTGTATATGATAATACCTGGGGGATTGACCACGGCACATGGTCTGTTCTGACTCATATGTATCCGGAACGGAATATCCCTGTTTTTCAGATCAGTATCGATGCTTTTGCGCCGCCGCAGGTTCATTATCAGATAGGCAGGGAGTTGAAATCTTTAAGGAATCAAGGCGTTCTTTTATTTGGTACCGGAAATATTGTCCACAACTTAAGAATGGTTGACTGGGGGATGGAAGACGAGGGGTTTGACTGGGCATATCAGTTTGATGATTTTATAAAAGAGAATATTGAAAATAGAAATTATGAGAATGTTATTCACTATATGAGTCAGGGAGAAGCAGCAAAATCAGCAGTTCCTGCGCCCGACCATTTTAACCCCATCTTATATATACTTGGAGCAGCCGATGAAGAGGATAAAATAACGGTATATAACAATAGCTGCATGCTGGGTTCCTTATCCATGACAAGCTATTTATTTGTATAATTGAAATGCATAAAATTTATACAATAGTCAGGCGGAAATTAGTAATGCTAAAGACAGGAGAAATACGATGTGGTTTATACTTTCGCTGACAGCAATCTTATTTTGGAGTGGTTCTGACCTTTTTTCCAAGATAGGTTCAAAGCCAGATGATAAATACAGCCATTGGAAAATGGTCATGGCAGTAGGTACTGTCATGGGAATTCACGCAGTGATTGAACTTTGCAGTGGAGCTGAGTTTCAGCTTTCGGACATCCTTACATATCTGCCGGTATCATTTCTATATATTTTAGCAATGATACTTGGTTATGCCGGTCTGCGGTATGTGGTTCTTTCCATTTCCACCCCCATCTGTAATTCATCAGGTGCAGTTGCCGCGCTTTTGTGTTTCTTTATTCTGAAGGAGACAATGAGCGGGTTACAGTTTTTTGCAGTGGGACTGGTATGTATCGGTATTTTCCTTCTTTCTGTTTTCGAAAAGAGACAGGAGGATGCAGAACGTATACAGTCCGGCATAGTTCCGGACAGGAAATATACCCACAGCTTTATCGCGATTTTCTTTCCGATTTTTTATTGTATCATTGACGGACTTGGTACTTTTGCAGATGCATTGGTTCTTGACCGGTATATTGGAGAGGAATCAGCCAACATTGCATACGAATTTACATTTTTGCTGATGGCGGTTTTTGCTTTTATCTATGTTGTAATTGTAAAAAAACAGAAAATCAGACTGTCCGCAGAAAAACCAAAGGTACTGGCAGGTGTGTTTGAAACTGCAGGACAATTCGCTTATATTTACGCATTAGGGGATAATGCTATTGTTGCTGCTCCATTAATTTCGTCTTACTGCATTTTTTCCCTTGTCTGGGCAAGAATTATATTGAAGGAAAAGCTGTCATGGAAACAGTATCTTGTCATTGCCATAGCAGCTATTGGTATAGTAATTCTTGGTATGGAAGGATAAGAGTCAGGTAATCCGGGAAAGGACAAGGTGAATGGAATATGTGGCAATGCCCAAAATGTGGACGGGAATTTAAAAATCAGGATCAAAATCATTTTTGCATTGAGACGCCAGATACAATTGGCGCCTATATTGAAGCTCAGGCGAAGGAGGTTCAGCCGCTTTTGCATCAGGTTCGGGATACGCTCCGAACTGCATTGCCGGATGCCGAGGAGCGTATTTCATGGAGGATGCCTTATGACAGGCAGCTTCCGCTGGATTTGATCGCGGAAATTGCGAAATGGTGTTATGAATCATTGTGCTGAAATAACCATAACAGTCAGAGTTACGCACTGAAATGCGAGAAATCAAACTTGACGAACGGGAGTGAAAATGCTAGAATGTGAATGAATAATAAAAATTTCATTCACATTTTGTAAATTTCGGAAAGGCCCCATATGAAAAAGGTTACCGCATTTATAGGAAGTGCCCAGAAAAAGGCTACTTACGAAGCAGTCCGTGAATTTGAGAGAAATTTGAAATCGCATACGGAGATTGAATTTGAATATGTTTTTTTAAAGGATTATCGAATTGAGTTTTGCAGGGGCTGCAAGCTGTGTTTCAATAAAGGGAAAAAATTCTGCCCCATACACGACGACCGGGATCTGCTGATTGATAAGATGATCCATTCTGACGGGGTAATATTTGCTTCCCCCAATTATGCCTTTCATGTTTCGGCATCCATGAAGAATCTATTGGACCGGACAGCTTTCTTCCTGCATCGGCCTTGTTTTTTTGGGAAAGCATTTACGTCGATTGTTACTCAGGGAATTTACGGGGGAAACTCTATTATAAAGTACCTCGGAAATATGGGAGAGAATTTGGGATATAGTACTGCAAAAGGCTGTGTATTAAAGACTCTGGAGCCGGTCACAAAAGATGTACAGAAAAAGAACTCACTCGAAATAAAAAAGGCCGCTGTAAGGTTTAACCGGGTGCTGATGCGTCAAACTGCTCCAGCCCCATCTTTATTCAGGCTGATGATGTTTAGAATGTCAAGAACAAGCATGAAAGAAATGCTGAACGATGAGTATTATGACTATCGGTACTATAGCACAAATGGCTGGTTTGAATCGGATTATTATTACGATGTATCCTTAAATCCAATTAAAAAGCTGATGGGTCGGATTTTTGATTACATAGGGCATCGAATGGCTGGGGTGGATTAGAAATTAGTCGTTATTTGAGAAAGGATATTCTGGAGGTCAGTATATTGAAAGATACAAAAACAATTTTATTTAATTGCGGAAAGGAACTGTTCAGCCGGAAAGGGTTTAAGGATACCAATATTTCCGATATTACGAAAACTGCGGAAATAGGAACAGGTACATTCTATAATTATTATTCCTCAAAAGAAGAACTTTTCATGGAAATATATCTGGAAGAGAATGAAAAGCTTAAGAAAAAAATACTGAGATCAGTTAATATGGAACAGGATCCCGAGAGTGTGGTTAAGGAATTGATGCTGTTAAATTTAAAAGGTATGAAATCAAATCCGATTCTGAAAGAATGGTATAACAAGGAGGTATCCATTAAAATAGAGAAGTATTTTCGTGAACAGAAGGGGCTGGACCGGCTTGACTTCATGTATCGGGATTTTTTTGAGATCATAAAAAAATGGCAGGAAGACGGGAAAATAAGGAACGATATTGACAGCGCAATGATTATGGCCATTTTTACATCAATCATTACGATTGAGATCCATAAGGAGGAAATTGGACTTCAGTATTTTCCGGAGATTTTGGATTATCTCACGGATTTTACGATGAAAGGTTTAGCGGCTGGCGTGTAAAAATGCAGTTTATGAAATGGAAACCGATGACGATTTAATTATATGGGAGGTATTAAAAATGAGTACATTAATAGCATATGCAACCAAATACGGATTTACTAAAACGTGCGCTGAGATTCTCGCAAAAAAGCTGGGTGAAAAGGTGGATATCTGTGATTTAAACAGGAATCTTCCTGATCTGATGAAATATGATAAAGTCATCATAGGCGGATCGGTCTATGCAGGGAAGATAAGAAAGCCGGTAATGCATTTTTGCTCAGACAATATTAATATCCTTAAAGGGAAAAAACTGGGGCTTTTTATCTGTGGAATGGCAAAGGAAGATGATGCACAAAAGCAACTTGACTCCTCTTTTCCTAAGGAACTTTTGGCGGCGGCTGCAGCCAAGGGATTTTTCGGTGGAGAATGCAATTATGACAAAATGAATTTTATGGAGAAATTTATTATGAAAAAGATAACTGGCTGCAAGCAGAGTCAGTCGAGAATCGATGAGAATAATATAACACGCTTTGCTGATCTGATGAGGTGAGATTAAGCTTATGAAACGCATTGCAATCATATCGGATACTCATGGCATCCTGAGAGAACAGGTTATAGCTGAACTGGATGCAGCTGATTGCATCTTCCACGCCGGTGATATCAATACCCCTTCCGTCGCTGATACTGTCCAAATGTTGGGAGAGACCTATATGGTTCGCGGTAATAACGATATGGATTGGGCAAAAGATCTGCCGGCCAGTATTTCTACAACCATTGAAGGTGTTAGATTCTTTATCGTTCATAACAGGACAGATGTCCCAAAACGTTTGCCGCAAGTGGACGTAGTGATCTATGGGCATTCCCATAAATACTTCTCTGAAGTTATAGATGGTGTTTTGTATCTTAATCCTGGCAGCTGTGGTAAAAGGCGCTTTAATTTGGAGATCTCGATGTGCCGAATGACGGTGGATGCGGGGCATTTTCAATATGAAAAGGTGATAATCCCCCATAACAGTCCATTAGAATAGATGATATAGGTGCTTGACATATGTATGAATGAGTATGCTTCCGGAAATTGGGAAATTTAGGGAAATCGGAGGAACAGGCTGTGAACAAAGAAGAACAGGTTATGTCAGAACTTTGGGATCTGTTTAATAAGAAGATGTGGCTTGACAGCTTCAAAATGAAAACCAGACTAAAAGGGTATAATCCTTCAGAAGTGCATTGTATCGAATACATTGGCGGGAATGAAGATTCTAATGTGACAAAACTTGCTGAGGCATTTTATATGACAAGAAGCGCAATCAGTAAGCTGACAAAGAAGCTCATTGAGAAAGAACTTATTGAAAGTTATCAGAAACCAGACAACAGGAAAGAAGTTTATTTCAGGCTTACAAAACAGGGAGATAAGATATACCGAGTGCATGAGGAATTGCATAGAGAATATAAAGAGCGGGATAAAGCGGTATTTGATGAAATAACAGAGGAACAGTATGACAATATGCTTGGTTTTGCGGAAAAGTTTAACCAACATTTAGATGCAGAGATAAAAAAGCTGGGGGTAGATATTACGTCTGGCTGGTGTGATAAATTATAATGGATGAGAGGCAGCCCCAATTAAAAATAAGAGGCTGCTTTTTATTTTGTAAATTATTGTTGACAAGGACACAAAAAGATACTATGATAACAATATGGGTCCTAGGACACAAAATGACCCGATAAAAAGGAGAAAACTATATGAATATTATGGGAATCATTGCAAGTCAGCAAAGAGAGGGCAATACTGCCTTTATAGTAAATAAATTGCTGGAGGGCGCAAGAGAAAATGGCGCCCAGACCCAGTCGTTTCGTTTCAGCGACCTTGATATAAAACCATGCAGAGGCTGTTGGGCCTGCCATAAGAATGATCAGGGTTGCGTTATCAAGGATGACATGCAGAAAATTTATAATGCAATGGAGTACACAGATATTATCATTTTAGGCTTGCCGATCTACATGGGCCAGATGAGCGCTCAGGGAAAGATATTTACCGACAGGCTGTTCGCACAGCGTTCACCTCGGTTCTCTCCCTTTTTTAAAGACAATGCTGTTAAAAGACAAATAGTTCTTTCTTTTAACCAGGGCAATCCCAATGCAGATCTGTTTAAGCCGTATATTGATTATACCAGTCAAATGTTTAAAACTCTCGAATTTGAAGTGAAAGAGATTCCCGTTGTCACGGGTCTTCGCAGCGGTTCCATATACGACAGAAAAGACTTGTGCAGGGACTTAAAAAAAATAGGTTCCGGTTTAGTTGTTCCCGATAAAAACCCGGCAGCATAATGAATGCTGCCGGGCGGATTCTTAAATGATGCTTATGTTGCATCGATCTGCATACATGTATAGCCATGTATAAAAGTGGCTTCAATCGTTCTTACAACGGGCACTTCCGGCGGGTTTACAGCCAGCTCAAAGAGTTCTTTTGCCAGAACCGGAATATTCTGCTTTACTGTAGTAATCTGAGGATAGTGGATTTTATTCAGCACGCCGTCAAAACCCACCAGCGAGAAGGTATCGGGAATACGTATATTTTTGATGGCTGCCTCGTTGATCACACCTAAGGCAACTAAATCACAGCTGCAGACAATTGCAGTAGGCGGCTCTGAAAGAGACATAAAATAACCGAGAGCGGTCTGGCCTGTTTCAAAGTCCAGTCCGTTTTTATCCGGAAGATAAATGTATTCATTCCTGATCTGCAGGTTCTTGTTTCCCAGTGCTTCTTTATACCCCCGGAACCGGGATTCAATAGAATCGAACTTCTTCCCGCTGCCTATAAACCCTATTTTTCTATGATTGAGATTATATAAGTAGTCGATAATTTTATGAATCATTTCTCTGTTATTAGACCGTACCGTAGAGTATAACCCCTTGGTTCGTCTGTCCATTGATACAATCGGTATCTGATTTTTGTACGGTTCAAATATGTTGTAATTAAGGCCTTCTGTCAGTATAATGCCGGCACATCTGTTTGATATACAATATTCCAGGTAGTCTTTCTCGCGTTCAGGCTGGTTTTCTGTATCCATGATTAATAAAGTATATTTATTGTCAAGACATATCTGATTTAATTCCTTTATTAAAGTAATGAAAAATGGATTATCCATATCGTATATAAAAATTGCTATGGAATTTGAAGTTTTTGAAAAAACATTTTTAATTGTCTGATTAGGAATATAATTATACTCCTTTATAAGCTCCTCAACTCGTTCCCTCACTTTTGGTGAGGTTTTATCTGGCGTATTAATGACTCTGGATACGGTTGCTGTAGATACACCAGCAAGCCTGGCGATTTCTCTTATGCCAATGAAGCCATTATGATTTTCCGGGTTCTGCATTTCTTACTCTCCTCGCATGATTATATCCTGAATATTTTAAAATTCCACTGAACTTTTATCTGACTGACAATTTCTGGAATTTATATTACCATAAAACGTTTTGAAAGTCAGTAAAATGAATGGTTCAAAAGTGTGATCAGCTGTTACTGAGTCAATTATAATCTTTAATGTAACAAGTGTAAAGCTATTAATTAAAAAAAGTGACTATATACATGGGAATAGTATGAATTACACAATAAAACAGTAAAATGACACATAAATATTTAAAAAAATAATATTAAAATATACATAAACCATAAAATGTATATTGACAAATAAAAAATATATGTATAAAATGTAAATGTAACAAGTTACATCAGAAAAGGAGGGGAATATATGAATACAAGAATTCTAAGGTTGAGAAACAGGTTATTTGACCAGAAACCAAGAATCTGTTCGGAACGTTGTGTTATCTTCACACAATCCATGAAAAAATCAGAAGGCAGGCCAATTGCGTTAAGAAGAGCGCAGGCGTTTTATGATGTTCTGGATAAAATGACAGTTTGCGTAAATGAAGATGAGCTGATTGTAGGGAATCAGGCAAAGTGGCCGAAAGCATCTCCTGTTTATCCGGAATATTCTACAGAATGGCTTGAAGCAGAATTAAACGGCAAACCGTATTATCCATACGACAGGCCCGGTGATAAGTTCTATTATGATGAAGAAGATAAAAATAAAATAATGGATTGTGTATGTTACTGGAAGGGGAAATCACTTTATGAAAGCCTGCGCAAGACTCTGCCCGATTATATCAATGCAGCATGGGATGCCAATGTAATTGATGATACCTGGGTATCTGCGGCTGGTCTGGGCAATGAGGTGGTAGATTATGAGCTGGTAATTAATAAAGGTCTTGAGGATGTTATGAGGCGGATCGTGGATAAGAGAAACTCTCTGGATCCGAAGGAACCTGGTAATGTAAGAAAACGCTGGTTTTTAGAAGCGGCACTAAAGGGAAACCAGGCGGTTGTTAATTTCGCTTACCGGATTGCTGATGAGTGCGAAAAACAGGCACAGGCGGCAACGGATGAAAAACGCAGGAAGGAACTGACTGATTTAACGGAAGTCTGCAGACATGTACCCTACCATCCTGCGAGAAACTTTCATGAAGCGGTTCAGTCTGTTTATTTAATTTTACTGGCAGTGCACCTGGAATCCAATGGTCATGCAATTTCACTGGGAAGATTCGATCAGTATGTATATCCATTTTATCAGAAAGATCTTTTTAAAGGAAGGATAACAAGACAGGAAGCTCTTGAGATTATTGAAGCGTTTTTTATCAAATGCAATGAGCTGAATAAGCTTCGAAGCTGGCCTGACACAGAATTTTTCCTTGGTTACCAGATGTTTATTAATCTGGCTGTTGCCGGTCAGCGGGCAGATGGCAGTAATGCGGTCAATACCGTATCGGAACTTTGCATTGAGGCATGTGAGGATCTGAAATTATTTACTCCATCTATCTCAGTTAAATGCTGTGATGATACTCCCGATGAATTCCTTATGAAAGCCCTTAATGCCATGGAAAACCATAAAGGAGGGCAGCCTGCATTTTATAACGACAAGGCATTTATCAGAACACTGGAGAATATGGGAATTGCAAAAGAAGACAGATATAACTGGGTGCCCGATGGCTGCATTGAGGCATCGATTCCGGGTAAATGGGATTTTGCAGCAAAGGGACCATGGCTGAACGTGGAAAAGGTGTTGGAGATTACACTGAATAATGGCACCGATCCCCGGACAAAGGTTCATTTCTTTGACGTTGATAAAAAAATAGAAGCATGTACCAGTACACAGGAAATTTATGAAGAATATAAGAAGGCACTGAAGTATTTTATCGATTTACAGGTTGAAACAGAGCATATCAACGATGAACTGCATGTGGAGATGGATATCAATGCATTTCGGGCATCACTGGTGGAGGACTGTATTGGACGGGGGTTAGATCTGGTGGAAGGCGGCTCGGTCTATTCCGCTGACGGAGGTCCCACAGCAGGAAGCATCAGTGCAGGTGATGCTCTGGCAGCAATTAATTATATTGTCTTTGATCAGAAGATTATTACAATGAATCAGCTGCTGCATGCATTAAAAACAAATTTTGAGGATGAAACAACAGTGCCAGCCGGATCGGAGATCAGAGCAATATTACTTAACAAAGCGCCTAAGTTCGGCAATGATGATGATGAAGCAGACCGGTGGGTGGTAGCGGTGGAGGAGTTCATCGGACATACCTACAGGTATGAATGCAAAAGTTCAAAATATGGCAAGGGACCGGTACCCTGCTGCTATTCTTACAGCCAGAGTCCGGTTACTGGAAATATTGCATTCGGTTCAAGCATTGGTGCAACCCCCGATGGCCGGAAGAACGGGGCACCTGTAAATAACGGCGTCTCTCCTGCTAACGGATCAGAAAAAAACGGGGCAACAGCAGCCTGCAATTCCGTTATGAAGCTTCCCACAATTTACATCCAAAAAGGCGGTATTTTTAACATGAGACTGAGTAAAGCTGCGCTGGAGACAGAGGAAAACAAGAAGAAAATTATTGATATGATACGTGTTTTCTTTGACAATTACGGCGAGCAGATCCAGTTTAATGTAGTTGATACGGAGGTTTATAAAGACGCTATGATACATCCGGAAAATTATAAAGATTTAATGGTTCGGGTATCCGGCTACAGCGCATTGTTTACATCATTATCTCCGGCATGTCAGGCTGATGTAATCAGCAGGACAGAATTTTAAACGGGTTAAGAAAGCGGATGGGTAAGATGCTTGAGGCAAATGTATTTAATATTGAACGGTATGCTACAGAAGATGGGTATGGCATCCGTACCGTTATTTTTCTGAAAGGATGCCAGTTAAGGTGCAGATGGTGTGCAAATCCGGAATCCCAGGAATTTAAGCCTCAGGTACTTGTCAATGTGAATTCCTGTATTTCCTGTGGTAAATGCATGAACGTATGTCCTAATAAGGCTGTTTTCTATAAGAAAGGCTTTGGATATTTATCAGACAGGCTTTTGTGTACAGCATGCGGGGACTGTATCACACAATGCTATGTGGATGCCAGGAAGCTTATGGGAACTGTTATGAACCGGGAAGAACTGCTGGATATCATATTAAGGGATGAAAAATATTATGCAAAATCAGGAGGCGGAGTAACGTTCAGCGGAGGAGAACCATTCTTTTATGCAGAAATGATCCGTGAGATTGGAAAGGAGATGAAACAAAGGGGATATAATTCACTGGTTGAAACCTGCGGACAGGTTCCCCTTGAGCGGATTAAACAGGCATCACAGGAGGTGGATTATATCTATTTTGATTTTAAACACTACAATCCTGTAAAGCATAAGGAATTGACAGGTTTTGATAATTCTCTTATTTTAAGTAATTTAGAATGGCTGGACAAAGAATACACCGGACATCTGGCAGTGAGATATCCGTATATCCCCGGCTGTAACAGTGATGACGATGCCATAAGAGGATTCTTTCAATACATAAAACAATTGACAAATATCAAAGAAATCGTATTTCTGCCTTATCACAGACTTGGTCTTCCCAAGTATCAGGGGCTGGGAAGAACCTATGAAATGGGAGAATTAAGATCCTTAAAAAAGGTGGAGATGGTGCATTTGTATGATACTGCAAAGGAATACGGACTGGATATAAAAATACAGTAATTGGGGTGTTGGTATGGCAAAAAAAACAATCGTGGGTTTTGACTGCGGGAACTCCTCTTATCGGGTTGTATTGGGGACATATGATGGAGTGCGGATTCTGACTGAGGTCATTGATCAGATACCAAATAGCATGGTGAAAGCGGGAAACTATTATTATTGGGATATTCTTCGGATGTTTTCCGATTTTAAAAACATCCTGAAGCGGCTGGTCAGCCGGGGAGAAACAATTGATTCCATTGGAATCTGCACATGGGGAGTGGATTTTTCGTTGTTTGACCGGAAGGGGAATATGCTGAATAATCCGCTGGCGTACAGAAATGCACTGGGTGAACAGCAATTGTCAGAGATGACTGATTCAGAACGAAAACAGATGTTTCTGAATACAGGGATTCTTTGCGATAAAATTAATTCCGTGTACTTATTGAAAGGTATGAAAGAGGAGATGCCGGATGTGTATCAGGCGGCTGACAGGCTTTTAATGATTCCTGATATTTTAAATTATCTGCTGACTGGAAAAATGCTGAATGAACCAAGTGAATTCAGTACGACCCAGCTTATGGATGTGAATACAAAATCAATCAGTGATTTTGTGTGCAGGAAAATGGAGATCAGCAGAAATTTGTTTCATGATTTTGGAAAACACGGTGAAGCAATCGGATATTTGTCAGATGATATAAAGGCAGAAATAGGAGCCGGTTATGATATTCCGGTTGTATGCGTTCCTTCCCATGATACGGCGGCGGCAGTCCTTGCGGTGCCTGCACGGCAGACGCATTTCGCATTTATCAGTTCCGGGACATGGGCTTTAGTAGGAACTGAGCTTTTAAAGCCGCTGCTGTCAAAGGAAGTATATGAAGCCGGGCTTACAAATGAGCTGGGAGCATTTGGTACAATTACACTTCTTAAAAACGGAGCAGGAATGTTCCTGATACAGAGAATTAAGAAAGAGTATGAAACAGATGCAAAGAGAGAAGTCACCTGGGAGGAAATTGTTAAACTTTCTGATGAAGAAAGGGGGAAAAAAATTCCGCTTATTGATATGAACGATATAAGATTTTTTAATCCGGTGCATATGGGAAAAGAAATCTGGAACTATCTGAAAGAAACCAAACAGGCTGAGGGCGGCTTTTCCTGGAATACGATTGTTAAATCAGTATATGAATCCATGGCATGCAGTTATGCGGTTACCATTGAGCATTTACAGAGAGTTACAAAGGAATATTTTGACTGTATCTATATTGTCGGAGGCGGCGCAAAAAATGAACTTGTAAATCAGATGACAGCCAATTGTACAGGAAAGAACGTAATTGCATGTTTTGGAGAAAGCACAGCCATGGGGAATATAGCCGCACAGCTGAACTATTTCGAACCATATCTGGAGCTTAAAACCATACGTGAAATTGTCTGCAATTCCGTAGAAACCAAGAGCTATATGCCGGACACTGACACTTCGTATCTGATTGACAGTTATAAAAAATTACAGAAAAGGAGCTGAGAAATTATGAACGATATTATCCTGAAAATGACAGGGATATCAAAGAAATTTTTTGGAGTTCCGGTTTTAAAAGATACCATGCTTGAGGTCAGAAAGGGAGAAGTGCATGTTCTGCTGGGTGAAAATGGCGCAGGAAAATCAACACTGATAAAAATACTTTCGGGTGCATACCGGCGCGAGACCGGGAGCGTTGTTTTAAATGGCGAAGAGCTTCCTGCCATGTCTCCCAAAGAGGTGATTGATAAAGGAATCAGTGTGATTTACCAGGAATTCAATTTAAATCCTCATGTATCAATCTGGGAAAATATATTTATGGGCAAAGAATATACAAGCAGAGGAATCATAGATCAGCGAAAAAGCAGAGCGGAAGCCCAAAAATATATGGATCTGATTGGTCTTGGCTGTGATCCGGATACACTTGTGGGGAACTTAAGCGTTGCCCAGAAGCAGATGGTGGAAATATCAAAAGCAATCTCCATGGATGTAAAAATACTTGTTTTGGATGAACCTACGGCGTCGATTACAGATAAGGAAACGGAACGGTTATTTAAGATCATAAGAGAACTGAAAGCAAAGGGCATTGGAATCATTTATATATCACACCGTATGGGTGAACTGTTTGAAATCGGTGACAGATGCACCGTCATGAGAGACGGGGAGTATGTGGATACGGTGGAACTTAAGGAAACCTCTGTGGAAGAACTGACCAGAATGATGGTCGGCCGGAGTGTAAATTTCAACAGATTTGAAAACACCTTTCTAGATGTTCATAAGCAGGTATTGAAGGTGGAAGATTTATGTTACAAAAATCTGCTGAAAAACATCAGTTTCAGCTTGAATAAAGGAGAAATACTGGGAATGTCCGGTCTGGTGGGTTCCGGAAGGACAGAACTGGCAAAATGTATTATTGGTGCATATACGAAGAGTTCCGGCAGAGTTTTTTTAAATGAGAAAGACATTTCCAGAACAGATATCTGCAGATCAATTGAGGAAGGGATTGTTTATTTAAGCGAAGACAGAAAAGATGAGGGTCTTGTGCTGATGCACTCACTCAAAGATAACATATCACTTCCCAATCTGAAGCTTTTTGGAAAATTCGCTCTCAGCAAAACAAAAATAGATGATACGGCGAATCAATCGGTTGAAAAATTGCTGATAAAAACACATTCGATCAACACAGCAGTAAAAAATTTATCCGGCGGTAATCAGCAAAAGGTCGTGATTGCAAAATGGCTTTTAACAAATGCCCAGATATTTATATTTGATGAGCCAACCAGGGGAATTGATGTAGGTGCCAGAGACGAGATCTATCAGATCATGGGGAAGCTGGTTGGGGAAGGCAAATCAATTATTATGATTTCATCAGATATTCCGGAAATACAAAAAATGTGCGATAGGGTTTTGGTTCTGAATAATGGAGAAATAACAGCAGATGTAAAAAACACCACGGATTTAACACAGGAGAAGATATTATCCTATGCACTAATGGGAGGAAAATAAAATGTGGAAGTTATGTAAAAGCAAAAAGATAGATGTACATGCATGTTCTCTTTATCTGGGAGGGTTTGTCATATTACTGGCATTTTCAATCCTGTGCCGGCTGAACGGAAAAAACTTCTTTTCCATGCAGAATATCATGAACATTATCCAGCAGTCGGCCATTATTGGAATCACAGGAATAGGAGCGTCCTTTGTTATATTAACGGGAGGAATTGATTTATCGGTTGGATCCATAATCGCATTTGTCGGAATTGCCGGAGGCATGATGTTAAAGGGCGGGGTACCTTTGGCAGTCACTATTATTTTATGTATCGTAATCGGTTTTCTGATCGGGATATTTAATGGGTATTTTATCAGTTTTGGTAAGGTTCCGGCGTTTATCGTGACATTGGGATCCATGCAGATATTCCGTGGATTTACAAAGGTTTTAACAGATGGAAAGCCCATTTCCGGTTTTGATGATAGTCTGGCAGCTTTTACCGGCAGCAAGCTGTTTGGAATAACGGCACTGGTTTACTACGTTTTTATTCTTTATGTCATTATGGTATTTGTAACGACTAAAACGAAATTCGGAAGGAGAGTCTATGCGTTTGGCGGCAACCCCAATGCGGCAAAGCTTTCCGGTGTGAAGATTCGTAAGATTGAAATTTTAACGTATGCCATTGCAGGCATGTTTTCAGCTATCGGAGGAGTCTGCCTGCTATCCAGACTTGCATATGCAGATCCCAATGCAGGTGCAGGATATGAAATGGATGCCATAGCAGCAACCGTATTGGGCGGCATTGCGTTATCAGGAGGAAAAGGCAATGTTGGAAATACACTGATCGGGGCTTTGGTATTAGGAATTCTAAAATGCGGTCTGCAGATATTAAATGTAGCTACCTACTGGCAGACAGTCATAATCGGCGTTGTGATTATTCTCGCTGTTTATGTTGATAAGGCTAATGAAAGAAAGGCGGAGTAATAAGAGTATAGGCATTGGGTACAAGCGTTTTTAAACGCATAAAAATAAAAAAACCAAGGAGGATAAGAAATGAAAAAAAGAGCGCTGACTGTGGTATTAGGTATTGTTATGGCAATGACTGTGTTAACGGGTTGTGCTAAGAAGGGAGAAGCAAATGATGTAAAAACTGAGACAAAAGCGGAAACAAAAACAGAGACAGAAACAAAAGCAGAATCAAAGGCGGAGGCAAAAGCCAATAACTATACCATTGGTTTTGTTCCTATGACGCTGAACAATGAATATTTTATCGCAATGTGTAATGGTGCGAAGGAAAAGGCAAAGGAACTGGGGGTTAAACTGGAGGTTCAGGCGGCAGATTCTCATGCCAGTGCAGCGGATCAGCTGGCAATTGTGGAAAATATGATCACATCCGGAGTAAATGCCATTTGTATTGTTCCTTCATCTTCGGAAGGGCTGGAGACTGCGCTTAAAAAATGTGAGAGTGCGGGAATATTGGTATTTAACATTGATACAAAGCTGGATGATTCTGTGACAAGTAAAGTATCGATGAAGATTCCATTTTACGGAACGGATAATAAAACCGGCGGTATCAAAGCAGGAGAATACGTAAAACAAAATTTTGACAAAGGAATTAAAACAGCGATTCTTACTGGCATTGAAACCCAGCAAAATTCATGGGACAGGCATGATGGCTTTGTTGAAGGAGCTGGAGACACAATTAAGATAGTTGCAGAGCAGTCAGCAAACTGGGAGGTTGACCAGGGCTATAATGCAGCTCAGAATATCATTACGGCAAATCCGGACTTACAACTGTTCTATTGCTGCAATGACAGTATGGCAATTGGCGCAAGAAGAGCGGTGGAAGAAGCAGGATTACAGGATCAGATTAAGATTATTGGATTTGATGGCGCTTCTGAAGCATTAAATATGGTAAAATCCGGTAAGTTTTTCGGAACGGTAGCCCAGGATCCGGTTCAGATGGGGAAACTTGGTGTTGAAAATGCAGTGAAAGCATTGAATGGAGAAACGGTAGAGCAGAATATCGATACCGGTTCCAAGCTTATTTTTACAGACAATGTTGATGCACAGTTAAAGTATATTACACCATACATAGGAAAATAGTGCATACAAAAAGGAGAGAAAAAATATGAATTACCGTAAGCTGATTGTTGACAGCGGAATTAAATTACTGGGTTCCGGATTAACGGTGGAAACCTGGGGAAACATAAGCTGCCGTGATCCTGAAACAGGCCTGGTTTATATGACGCCAAGTGCAATGAGTTATAACACAATTACAGAAGAAGACGTGGTAGTCTCCGCTTTGGATGGCACGGTTGTGCAGGGCAGCAGAAAGCCTACGATAGAAAAGGATCTGCATTTATCAATTTACAGGGCGAGGAATGAGGTAAATGCCGTTGTACATACCCATCCCATCTATTCCATGATCTATTCATGCCAGGGAAAGATGATTCCGTTGATTATTGATGAGGCTGCGCAGGCTCTTGGCGATGTGTGCAGATGCACGAAGTACGCGCTGCCAGGTTCCATGCAGCTGGCTGAGGAATGTGCAAAAGCGCTGGGAACAGAAGCGAATTCCTGTCTTCTTAATTCCCATGGGGCTGTATGCATTGGTGCTGATATGGATGCTGCATTTAAGGTTGCCACTGTATTGGAGGTAACTGCACAGATTTATTATATGGTAGAGGCAACCGGCGGGAGACCGATGATGATATCCGATGAGAATATTGCAGCCATGAAGAATTTTGTTAAGAATCACTACGGGCAGGGGAAATAAATTTATACGAAACGATAACTTGATGAAAGAATACCTCCAGATAAATTTTTGGAGGTATTCTTTCATTGTATTATTTGATAATTTGTCATACAATGATGTTAAATGCAAAAGGATCTGATTAAAATTTGGGAGGTAGCGTATGAGACTTGAAAAAGCAACACCAGAATCACAGGGAATCCATTCCCAGGCGATTCTGGAATTTTTAAACAAGGTAAATGAACAGGGATTAGAACTTCATTCATTTATGCTTCTTAAGAATGGCAAAAATATTGCTGACTGCTGGTGGAAGCCCTATGAGCCCCAGTACAGACATCAGCTGTTTTCCTTAAGTAAAAGCTTTACATCCATGGCAATTGGCCTGGCAGTTGAGGAAGGCCTTCTGACAACAGATACCCCGATTGCTGATATTTTTGCAGCTGAAATGAACGAACTGGGGGAAAAGGTTGATGAGAAAATTAAGAAAATGACCGTGAAAAACCTCCTGACAATGGGAACCGGTATGACATATGAAAACTGGAACTGGGATGATGAGAATTTTAATAACATTCTGGGATTCTTAAGCTCCCATGTAAAGAATGAGCCTGGAAGCGCGTTTTTTTACAATACCATGGCTACCTATATGTGTTCTGCAATTATTACAAGATTAACCGGACAGAAGCTTGCAGACTATCTTATGCCCAGGCTGTTTGAGCCGCTGGGAATTGACCCCGTCTGGGAGGAAGATAATCTGGGTATCAGCTTTGGAGGCTTTGGACTGAACATCAAAACAGAGGATATCGCCGTTTTTGGGCAGATGCTTCTGCAAAAAGGAGAATACAATGGACGGCAGCTCGTACCTGCAGCATGGATAGAGGAAGCAACCTCCAAACAGATTAATAACGGAGATGAAGCGGATAACGATTGGTGCCAGGGCTATGGATATCAGTTCTGGAGATGCGTACCCAAAGGAGTATACCGCGGAGACGGCATGTATGGACAATACTGTATCGTTATGCCTGAATATAACTGTGTACTTGCTGTAACAAGCAATGCGGACATGGGTAAATTTATGAAACTGATCTGGAGTGACCTTCTTCCGGCACTTGGAGGGGAAGCGGCTCTGCCTCAAAGTGATGATTACAGCAAATTGGTTGAGTTTGGGGCAGGCCAGACACATCTGAAGGTGAACGAAAATGCACAATCCTATCCCGTATTTCGAGCAACCTACCTGCTATCTTCGGATACTGCAGCGGAGAAAGATTTCAAAATAAAAAAGATCAGATTTGATTTTGAAAATGGCGAATGTCTGCTTGCTCTGTATAACGGGGAAAACTCTCAGCCCTTATATGTGGTCCGTTTTAAAGAGAAAAAATGGGTGGAGAACACGAAGGCATTCTGGGAAGAAGAATCCTTTTACAGAGCGGTCTGCTATGGGGAGTGGAGTCATGAGGAGTTTTCCGCCTGCATCTGGCATTATGAGACACCACTGAATACAAAACTTAAGTTTACGTTCGGTGAGGAAAGGAACAGGGTGGTTTTGCAATTGACTGCGCAGCAGGAAATGACACTTAACTATGTTAAAATAAAAGTAAGTTAAGGTTCATTTTTACCCTCTTTGTTTTTAGCGGTAACCTCCCGGAATATATTGTCTGAATCGCTTTTTTGTGTTTTCTGGGAGCCTGCCATTAATTGATTTTTCTGTGATATCTCCGCCATTATAGTAATAAAATCTTCCTTTGTCAGAGGCTTTTTATCATCCTTTAGTTCGTAGCCTATTTGACCGCTTACCTCAATGGTAGCTGTTTTTACATCTTTTATGGAGTTTACACCGTTTTGGCGCAGGCGTGTTTCAAGTCTGTCGACAGTAAGCCGTAATTTTTTCAGGTTTTTCAGAATGATCTCACCATTATCAATAACAATGACAGCTTTGCCTGAAAAAAGAGATTCGAAGATGTCAAATTTTATTTCCAGATATTCCGAAATAACCATGAGCATAGTGAATATAAATGCAATCAGCAATGTGCCCCAGATTTCTTCTTCAGCAATCGGCTGTATTAAAAGAGAACCGATGCCAACCATAACAATGGTCTGAGTGATTGTCATCTGTGAGATTGATTTACGCCCTCCCAACCGCAGTATAAATTTACCTGCGAGAAAAATAACAATTGTTTTCCATATTAAACTATAATCCATCACAAAATCTCCTCTACGAATTTTTAAGTTATTGCTTATTATTAATTCATTTAGACATTATTATGTAACAGCTATTAAATTAGGGGGTATGAGGAGCCCCGGCAAATTTCAGCAATGAAAGGAACATAAATGGACGGAACAGTAAGAAAAGATATTAAAATCGGTGACCGCGTTATGGTGGTGCAAAAACAGGATCAGAGAACAGGCAAGCTGACAGAAGGTGTGGTCCAGAGAATACTGACTAATTCTCCCAATCATCCAAGAGGCATTAAAGTAATGCTGGAAGGAGGAATAGTAGGGAGAGTACAGGGAGGAATGGACCGGAAATAGGAGGGTTCAATGATAAAATTAAGCAGGGAAGAGAAGTCATGGATACTGGTTGACTGCGGTAATTCAGCTTATTCCATGGCTGTCACCACCGCATTACTGCCAATTATGTTTGGAATGTTTGACAATGTGAAACGCAGCATGGACCTGGGATACTTCAATTCTATTGCCAGTATACTGGTTGCTGCCTTAAGTCCCGTTTTAGGTGCTGCTGCTGATTATAAAGACAAAAAGAAGCGCTTTTTTGTATTCTTTACCTGTCTGGGTGTTCTTTCCACAGCGTCGCTGGCGTTGATACCTCCGTCCAGCGGGCAATGGCAGCTTTTAATTTTGTTTTTTATCTTATCAGCAATTGGATTTGCAGGATCCAATATTTTTTACGATGCATTTATTGTGGATGTTGCAAGTGATGAAAGAATGGATAAGATATCCTCCCTTGGCTTTGCATTTGGATATATATCCAGTGTGATACCCTTTGGCATCAGTCTTGTGCTTATATTTCTTCTTGGAATGGAAAAATCAATCGGATATCAGATTGGATTTATCATTACTGCTTTATGGTGGGGACTCTTTACCATACCCATGATCAGAGATGTAAAACAGGTACATTATGTAGAACCCCCGCAGGATATGGTAAAGAATAGTTTTAAAAGACTGGCGGAAACATTTAAACAGATGAAACAGTATAAAACAGTTTTCTGCTTTCTGGGTGCATATTTTTTTTACATTGATGGTGTGGATACCATAATTAAGATGGTAATTCCCTATGCCACCGCTGTTATGGGAAATAATGCGCTGGATACCTTTTCACTGCTGGCAATTTTACTGATTATACAGATAATCGCCTTTCCCTGTGCTATTTTTTATGGAACTATGGCGAAACGTTATTCAGCAAGAACCATGATTATTGCAGGGATATTTACTTATATTATTTCCTGTGTTGCTGCATTTTTTGTAACCTCTGTATGGCATATTTTTATTCTTGGTGCCATGATCGGTTCTGCACAGGGCGGGATTCAGGCGCTGAGCCGGTCTTATTTTGCGAAGATTATTCCAAAGGATAAATCCAATGAATTCTTTGGGTTTTACAATATATTTGGTAAATTCTCAGCGATTATGGGACCAACGCTGATGTCCCTTACAACAGTAGTTACCGGCAATGCGAGGTGGAGTATTCTGGGGATTATTCCTCTCTTTCTGGTGGGATTCCTGATTTTTATAAGACTTCCGAAGGAACAAAATTAAGGTAAAGGATGGTGAAATAGAAAATGAACAAGGGAAAAGCAAAGCATTTAATCGTGGTCTCTTATGATGCATTTTCTGAAGATAACTGGGAAAAAGCAAGCCGCCTTCCCAATCTTTCCCGATTAATAAAAAACGGAGCTTCCAGCACAAAATTAAAAAGCGTGTATCCAACGCTTACCTATGTCGTACATACAACCATGGTCACCGGAGTATATCCGGATAAGCACGGAATCTATCATAATAACCCGTTTCAGCCATTTGTTGACGAAGAAGATCAGGCGTGGTTCTGGTTTAGAAAAGATATCAGGGTGCCTGCTGTGTATGACGCATTAAAGAAGCAGAAGATGAAATCAGCTGGGATTCTGTGGCCTGTTACCGGTAAAGCAGCGATTCGTTATAATATGCCGGAGATTAAGGCGATTGGACAGGAGAACCAGGCTTTGAAGATATTGAAAAACGGAAATCCGTTTTTTTGTATGGGGCTTGAGCTTAAATACGGAAAAATAAGAAAAGGGATTGAACAGCCTTATCTGGATGATTTTACAGTCATGTGTGGAAGAGATACCATATTAAGAAAAAAACCGGAGCTATTGATGATTCATTTTATTGATCTGGATGATGCAAAACATCACCATGGGACAGACAGCCCGGAGATTGACAAGGTTTTAATCCGCATGGATGAAAGGATCGGCAAGCTGATGGAAGCAGTTGCTGAGGCAGGTATTTCAGAGGAAACGGTTTTCATGGTGCTGGGTGACCATGGTCAGAAAAATGTCAGGTATAAAGTGAGGCTGAATCAATTACTCAAAGAAGACGGTCTTATTTATGAAGGTAATGGGAGCATGCATTGGAGGGCGTATCTGCAGTCCACAGGCGGGTCAGCCTATTTGCATGTAAAGGATAATGATGAGGAGGCGAAGCAGCGTGCGCTGCGGATTCTTCAAAAAGCGGCAGGAGAGGAAACCTTAGGTATTGAAAAAATCTATACCGGAGAAGAACTGAAACGGTTCCATGCCTTCCCGGTTTCCGGCTGTATGCTGGAAGCAAAATCAGGTTATAGTTTTGATGACAGAATTACGGGACCCCTTGTGACGGATTTAAAAAAAGAGAATAAAACATATGCGACTCATGGATATTCTCCGGAGAAACCAGAATATGGCTGCTGCTTTGTCGTGTCAGGAAAAGGGATTAAGAAAGGATACCAGCTGGGTGAAATCCATATGGTAGATATTGCTCCAACAATGGCCGCCATCCTTGGCGTTGAGATTGGACCTTGTGACGGAAGAGTTCGGGAAGAGATGTTCATAGGCTAACCTCTGGGCTTTATTGACAGTTATGCCGAAATGGAATATTAAAAATTTCAAATAATCTTAGAAATACCCCAAAGAATCCGATAAACATACTAAGAGATGCAGCAGGCTGGTTGCTGACAGTCTCTGAAAAATTCAGAACAGGGGGTATTTCTATGAGTAAAAACAAATTTTTAAAAATTCTTTTCAGCGCTTTATTAATTATGACAATGGCATTTACAACAACAACTTCTGCATATGCTGCAACAGGAACTAAGAAGGTAACTTCTTCCGGTAAAATGAGCATCGTGTTAAATAAGGGACAGACCGGCAATTCCAGTGAAGTTACATTCCGGGTTTCCGGTCTGCCTGCAAATGCTGTAATTACAAAGCTTGAGGTAAATCCGGGTTCGCTGAAAAGCTATTCAGGAGCCATGCTGACCAATTACCTTACCATAGCGAGCAGCAACAGGAGCTCAGCAGAGAAGGTGAGCTGGAACGGTAAGGAAAATACAACATTGACAACTAGCGGGTTTTTAGCTTCAAGAGCTAATGGAACGTATACAATTTCATTTAACTGCACTTGCTTAAGCGGTGCAATCTCTCACGGAATGATACTGGATATTGGTTCTAAGACTTACTCCAATCCATACATTACAATTTATTGGGACGACTCTTTTTAATTTTCTGTTATCGAAATAAAAAGACATTACATGGAAGATTTTCATATGACCAGCCCATATGGAAGTCTTTCGTCAGATAAAAAAGATAAGGAGTACATAAGATGCGAATTGGAAATGACCAATCCATAGCACAGAGCCGTCCGCTTAGCGGAACAGGGAAGCGGGGGAATGTGCCGTCACCAGATTATAACGATTTTCATTTTAACACAAAAACAGCACCGGCAATGAGTGATGATAAATATCATACAGCTATAATAGAACAGGCCAAAAAGGATCAGGCAGCCGGGAAATTCCAGTCAGAGTCCGCCGGGTTCCGAAACCTGGTAAAAAGCTATGTTTCCGCTGTTTCACCTGATCGGAAAAGTATTATTTCAGAGGGTTTAAGGGCGGTATATAAAAATATCAGAAAGGAGCCTAAAACCTTTAATTTGCTGGATTATATGTTTGGTTCTGTAAAATACAGCAAGGAAGCAAACGATGATGTGTCTTATGCCGAATTTTATGACAGCAACGGAGAAATGGTAGCTTCTTACTCCAATGGCAGATGGATTTCCTATGGAACAAAAGCGGAAAATGCCCGTGAAACTGAGCTTTGGGGGATATATAATCATGCATGGAATAGTGCGGCGAAAGCAAGCCGGGAAAATCAGGGGGCAGCGAATGGAAGCGCAGCGGCTTCCATTGATGTTACAGGTTGATATGTATGACAGTGGATATAAATGTAAATTGGGGAATTAATGGAGATCCGGTTGCCACTACGCCAACAACCTGGGAATTGGCAGGAAAATATATACTAAAATTGGTGAACACGCAGAAATCTGCAATAAGTAATATAAAGCTTACTGCAGTACTTCGTGCTCATGGAGTTCCTGTGCCGCATATCCTGAAAACAAAAGATGGTACAGATTTTATAGTGGAAGAAGAGGGGTGCTATCTGTTAATGGAGAAGCTGGCTGGCAGCCATATTAAAGATGTGTTTAAACAGGATTATGAGGCCATTGCTTATGAGACTGGCATCATTGCTGCGAAAATCCACAGTGCACTTATGACAGTTACTGATAACCGGACAGATTTCCCGTTATTTTATGAGGAACTGCAGGGCTGGATTAGCAGTGGGCTTTCCGCCAGCAGTTTGTTGACAAAAGAAGAATGGTCCGGGCCAATGGAAGCATTATGCTGTATTTATCCCAATTTACCGAAGCAGCAGATTCACCGGGATCTGCATTATGGTAATTTGCTGTTTGAAGGAACAACATTAACCGGTGTTCTGGATTTTGACTTAGGTAAACAGGATGCCCGACTATTTGACATAGCTTATTTCCTGTTGGGACAATTATTAGGTCAGAAGGATTTTTTGGCAATAAAGGATAACTGGCTTATATTTATCAGCCAGTTTCTCAGTGGTTATGAAACTATTATTGTTTTAGAAAAAGAGGAAAAAAATGCACTTCCGCTTATGATGCAGTGCATTGAACTTTTATTTATAGTCTTTTGGCAGCAGCAGGAGAATCAGGAAGCAGCTAAAGAGACAGTGGAAATATATAAATTTATCAGTATGTGTCAGGTGTCAGTTTAATTGCTGGAAAAATGAATGGGTATGACTAGAGGAAGACAAAACAGATTTCTGTTGAATTTTGTTAAAATAGATGATATTATATGCCAGGTGCGTTTTCGCATATAACACTCGAAAGGATTTTTTTAACAATGTCAACCAAAACAGCTTCATCAATTCAGTCAACACCAACAGCTCCATCAACCCCTTCTGCCATTGCCAATCCGGCTCCTCTTGGACTTTTAGGATTCGGAATGACTACCTGCCTGCTGAATATCCACAATGCAGGATTTATTCCTTTATCCATTGTAATCGTTGCAATGGGATTTGGATTAGGTGGTGCCGCTCAGATCATAGCTGGTATTATGGAATTCAGGAAAAACAACACATTTGGAGCAACAGCATTTACAGCCTATGGTTTTTTCTGGTGGTCTTTGATTTTAATCTGGATCAACCCGTTTAAAGGAATCGAAGCTGCTGACCCAATTAGCATGGGATATTACCTGGGTCTATGGTGTGTGTTCACCCTGTTCATGTTTATCGGAACTTTAAAACATAACCGCGCCAGCCAGGTGGTTTTTGGCT
Organism: Lacrimispora amygdalina; assembly: GCF_003432035.1. GTDB lineage: Bacteria > Bacillota > Clostridia > Lachnospirales > Lachnospiraceae > Lacrimispora > Lacrimispora amygdalina. Next base: position 19,008 of record NZ_QOHO01000006.1, on the reverse strand, counting down.
CTCTTACCGTTTTATTCTTCCTGTTGTCACTGGCTGACTTTACCGGAAAAGAATCCATACATACAATTGCCGGATATGTGGGAATGTTCTGCGGAGCGTCCGCTATCTATAATTCTATGGGACAGGTTCTGAACCAGGAATTTAAAAAGACTGTTTTTCCTTTATAAATGAGGAACAAAAGAGGATTTGAAGCGCAATGTTTCAAATCCTTTTTCAGTATAAATACTTATCATTAAGAAAGAGGTGGAAATAAATGACGATTTACGTAGATGCAGATGCCTGCCCGGTAGTTCGTATTGTAGAAAAAACAGCAAAGGAACATAAAATAAATGTTTGCCTCCTATGTGATACCAATCATGTGCTGCAGTCTGATTACAGTGAGATCAGAATTATAGGCGCAGGAGCTGATGCTGTGGACTTTGCATTGATAAACTTATGCAAATCCGGCGATATTGTGGTAACACAGGATTATGGAGTAGCGGCGATGGCGCTGGGAAAAGGCGCGTATGGAATTCATCAGTCAGGAAAGTGGTATACCAACGATAATATCAATCAGCTCCTTATGGAACGGCACATCGCAAAAGCGGCAAGAAGAGCGAAATCTAAAAATCATCTGAAGGGGCCTGGAAAAAGAACAAAAGAAGATGATGAACGTTTTGAAGAATCGTTTCGAAAGTTAATTATTTATGCGGCCGGAAAAGAGTGACTGGTTCTTGCATATCACTGTTAACGGGAGTAAACTAATTGGAAAGATTATATCATTATAAGGGGGAATTTAGTGATGAGAGGTGGCGTGACAGGGGTATGTCTGACTTTCATGCTGGCATTAACGGGATGTATGGGAGTACAGACGAATAATGTTGGTCAGACGGAGGTAAGTACGTCTGCTGAATCCGACAGTAAGATTAGCAGTACATCGGTGGAGGATATTCTTGGGAGACTGACTCTTGATCAAAAGGCAGCTCAGATGGTACAGGGAGCAGTATACAATATACCGGATAATATGATGAAGGAGAACTGCTATGGAAGTATTCTGTCCACATTTGGTGAAAATTCCTTAAACGCATCAGAATGGAAGGAAATGATCTTGAAATATCAAAAAGAAGCCATGAGTTCAGAGGCAGGTGTTCCTTATATATACGGGAATGATGCGGTTCATGGCGTGGCCACCTGTGAAGGAACTGTTATATATCCCCATAACATAGGAATCGGTGCTGCCAATGATAAAGAATTAACCTATCAGATGGGATTAGCAGTAGCAGATGAAGCAAAACTGACGGGTATGCTCTGGAGCTTTTCTCCATGCTTGTCTGCGGCACAGGACCCCAGATGGGGGCGCACCTATGAAAGTTATTCCTCTGAAACCAGCATGGTTACAGAACTAGGAACATCCTTTACCAAGGGGTTAATTGATGGGGGGATTCTCCCCTGTGCAAAGCATTTTTTTGCAGACGGTAATGTTTTGTATGGAACAGGTGAAACATCAGATGGAGAAAAGCGATTGATTGATCGTGGTGATGCGAAACTCTCAGATGGAGAAATTCAGGATTTATTAAAGGTTTATCAGGCACAAATCGATGCTGGTGTTAAGACGATCATGATCAGTCACAGCAGTGTAAACGGTACAAAGATGCATGCCAATGAAAAATATATATCAATGTTAAAAAATGATATGGGCTTTAAAGGTTTTATCGTTAGCGACTGGGATTCCATACATAATATACCAGGTGACAATTTAAAAGATCAGACAATAACTGCAATCAATGCAGGTATTGATATGCTGATGGAAGATTGCAAATTCGAGGAGTGCCGCAAATATATCGTTGAAGCGGTAAATGAAGGCAAAATTCCAATGGACCGTGTGAATGATGCTGTCAGCCGGATACTAACGGTGAAAAAGGAAATGGGAATTTTAGATGATCCGATGATGGAGAAGGTGACGTCTAAGGAGAAGAGTGCCGGTTCGCAGCAATACAGGGATTTAGCCAGATCGTTGGTAGAAGAGAGCCTTGTATTATTAAAGAATGACAACGCCATACTGCCAATTAAAAAAGGAACTAAACTATTTGTTACAGGACCTGCCGCAAATGACGTGGGAGTACAGTGCGGGGGCTGGACCGTTACCTGGCTTGGCAGTTTGGATGCAGAAAATCACGGTCACAAATGGATACCGGAAGGAAAGACCATATTGGATGGTCTGAATGAACTTGCCAATGAATATGATCTGACGATTATCACTGACCAGGAAAAAGCCGCTGATGCCGATATGACCTTATTGTGTCTGGGAGAAAAGACTTACACGGAATGGAAGGGTGACAGTGCGGACATCAGTATAACCGGCAGTCTCGGCCTTGCTGGCAATACCAAAGCCATCGATCTTGCCAAAAGTATAGGTCACCCTACCGTTGCACTAATTGTAGCTGGAAGAAATGTTATTATCAGCGATTACATGAAGCAATGGGACGGTATAGTAATGTGCTATCTGCCAGGAAGTGAAGGGGATGGGATAGCTAATGTGCTTACTGGAAAGAAAATTTTTAAAGGAACCCTGCCTATGCCATATTACTCAAGAGTTGAGGATATCAGAACAGATCAAGTCCTGTTTCCAGTGGGATATGGGTTAAAATATTAGATGCGGAAAAACGCTGCCCCATATCATATGCCTTGAGACAGTCCTCTGGATGGGACCATCCTTTCTCTTACAGACAAAACAGCTGGTACAGCCTTTGTAGTTTATATCATACAAATGGATAAGCTCTGTTTCCGCACCACAGGGAGCAATACAATGAAGTACCGCCCCGTGTGGTATTACAGAAATTCAGAGCCGCTGAATAATAGTTTCCAATTCTTCGGATAAAACTTTTGCCAGCTCAAAATCGGTATTTTTTAAAGCCAGTTCTATTTTGGTTTCGACTGCCTTTTTCTTTTGTTCTAATTCTAAATAATCTTTATCGAAATGTCTGGCGTAGGTCATTTGTCTGAATTTGCGCATGCTCATTTTCCGGATTGTCTTATCATCAATGATTAAGACATGATCTGCACAGTTTACGATAGAATAAAAATCATGAGATATCATCAGAACTGCTCCTTTGTAATCTCCAATCGCTTTTTCCAATGCTATTTGAGAATAAGTATCTAAATGGCTGGTCGGTTCATCAAGGAGCAGTAAATCTGCTTTGCCTGCAGAAATTTTGGCTAATTGAAGAATATTTTTTTCGCCGCCGGACAGAGCACCTATTTTCTGATGAAGGACTGATTCATCAAATGCAAAATTTGAGAGATAGGAGCTGATTTCATCGCACGTTTTGAAGCCCAGACCAAAAAATTCATCCAATACTGTTTCAGACTCGTTTAACATTTCACCCTGAAGCTGGGACAAAAAGGCTGTCTTAACGTTTTTCGCTATCTCTATGGAGTCCTGGTTATTTTTAAAAATATCCCGGAGTAGTGTGGTTTTTCCCGTTCCGTTTGGACCGATCAGGGCAACTTTTTCTTGGGATTTGATCTCAAAATTAACGTTTTCTAAAAGCATTTCATCAAATGCAACACTGTAGTCGCTGACTTTTAACACGGTTTCATCATTCCGTTCACTGGCAGTTGTGAAGTGGATTTCCGGCTGTTTGATATCCACAAATGGAGCCTGGATTCTTCGGGCTATTAACCGTTCCTGGATTTTCTTTCTTGCTTTTAAGGATTTTCCTCTGGCTGCTTCCGTATGTGTGGTTGCCAGTGATCTTAAATTATTGATTATAATCTCATTTCTCTGGATCTCTTCTGTATCAGCGGCAGCCAGTTCCTGTAATTCAATTTTATTTTGAAGTAAGGAAAAGTTATAATCAATATACCGGCCTTCAAATTCCTGGAGAAGTTTGTTTTCCAGGTGGATGATTTTGTTAAAACAGTGGTTTAATAAATACCGGTTGTGTGTGATAACCAGCATGGTTCCTTTGTGTGAATTAATCAGATTCTTAAGAGAATTCAGATTCTCAAAATCCAGGAACACATCGGGTTCGTCCATTATAATTAAGTCAGGCTGGGTCAGCATTTCCTTTATTACCTGAACCAGCTTGAATTCTCCGCCGCTGAGCTGGGAGACAGGCAGATTTTCCTGTTTGCCTAAGTCTGCCATGCTTAACTGCTTATTCATGTTGCTTTCGAAATTGTCTCCGTCAATCGCCTGAAAGGCATCCAGGGCCTGCTGATATTTTTCCAGAAGAGTATCGATGTCCGATGAAGTTTCCATTTCAGTGCAGATCGATGTGATTTCATTCTGCAGTTTCATAAATTCCTTACCGATATATTCGGATACGGTTATTTCCTTTGCATCATCCACTTGAGAGAACTGGCTGACATATCCAATTCTGCAATTGGGATATATCTCCAGTTTTCCCTCAAACATGTATTTTTCAGGATCCATAAGGATATCGGCCAGCGTACTTTTCCCGCTGCCGCTTGTGCCGATAAACGCACAATGCTGACCTTCTTCTAAAGTGAACGAAATGTTATGATACAAATCCTTCTGTGGAAATGAGAAGGATAGATTTTCTATTTTTATCATGCAATTCCTCCGTATATTAATTTGCCATTGGTAGCATACCATCTTTCATACATTATTTCAATTCATTCATTTGTTTGGTTATATTTTCTTTTCCCCATTCGCACATAGCGAGGACAATGGGAATAAGGCTTTCGCCTTTCTGCGTCAGATAATATTCAACCTTGGGTGGAACCCATTGGCTTAGACTTGCAGGAAACTAAGACTTATACGACAATAAAAGATCAACCATTACAATCAGCCAAACGGTTGATTTTTTTATTTATAAAATCCAGTATGATATCCATAGCAAACAAATAAGGAGAGATAAAATCGATGGATAATCTAATGACAGTCAGCAATTTAAAAAAGAGTTTTAAAGAAAATATTGTCCTGAAAGGAATCAGCTTTGAGATACGCCGGGGAGAAGTGTTATGCATTCTGGGCCCTAATGGTGCAGGAAAGAGTACCACCATTCATATTCTCACCGCTGTACTGGGGAGTGATGAGGGGGATATCCGTTTTAAAGGCACAAAAATCAGTAAGATACTTCGTACCTATAAACAGTCCATCGGCATTGTTCCCCAGGATATAGCTCTATATGAAGAGTTAAGCGCAGAATGCAATCTGAGATTTTTCGCTTCTCTGTACGGACTTTACGGCAGCAGACTTAATGAAGCGGTAGAGGAGGCACTTGCATTTGCAGGCTTAAAAGACCGCAGAAAAGATAAGGTGAAAACTTTTTCAGGCGGGATGAAGAGGCGTCTTAATATTGCATGTGCCATTGCCCACCATCCGGAACTGGTCATCATGGATGAGCCCACGGTGGGAATTGATCCCCAGAGCCGTAATCATATTCTTTCTTCCATTAAAAAGCTGCAGAATCAGGGCATGACAGTTATTTATACGACTCATTACATGGAAGAGGTGGAAGTGATCTCATCCCGTATTATTATAATGGACCACGGCGCTGTTCTCGCAGAAGGAACTAAGGAAAGTTTAAAAGAAGATATTCAGAATGAAAAGAGGTATATCATAGAGGTAGAGGAAAATGGCACCATCGGGCACGATGACTTTTTTGCGGTGGAAGGTGTTAAGTCAGTAAAAATAGATGGTAATACCTTTGAGATCACGTCGCTGAAAGGGATAGAAAATCTTGACCGGATCATCTCCCTGTTAAGCGATCATGGTGAAAAAATACGGAATATTACAAGCGAGGCTGCAAGTCTTGAGATGGTTTTCTTAAAGCTGACAGGACGCAAGCTGCGTGACTGAGAAAGGAGAGTTGGATATGCGTCGTTTTATAACAATTTTTAAAATGGATTTCAGCAATTTGTTTAAAAATCCGGTTCTTGTAGGATACAATTCAGCATTTGCAGGTTTATTAATATTGATTCTGGGTTATTTATGCGGAGGGGATTATGCTGACAGTAACACTGCATATCAGTATTATACAGTATCTCTTATCATTTATGGGATGTTAAATGGAGCCATGACTGCCTCCAACTGTTTTATGGAACGGGATATCAAACGGGCAAATCTTCGGATTATTTATTCCCCGGCGGGAGGTTTTTCAGTTTATTTTTCCAAAATGACCGCGTCGTTTCTTTTTAATTATATCCTGCATTCACTACTGCTTGTAATTTTGTGCCCGCTGCTCCATGTCAGTCTTGGGAGCAGTCCGGTCTTCTTTCTTCTTTTGATGGCACCGGTAGAATTTGCGTCAGCAGCTCTTGGAATATTCTTCTGCTGTGTGTTCCACTGTGAAGAAACCACCAGTACATTGCTTAGTACGGTAATCAGTCTGCTTTGTGTTCTGGGGGGGACCTTCTTTTCTCTTGATGGAATGGGCAGTGTGATGGCCTATGCCACGAAGATATCACCTGTAAAATGGCTGAATGAAGCTTTCTTTACTCTGTCCTGTGACAACAGTTACCAGTATTTCTGGCCGGTATTTATCACTGCGGCGGTTCTTTCTGTGCTGCTGACATTGGGCTGTGGATTATTTTTCAGAACGGAGGATTATATATGAGGACCTTTACAACCACTATTACTAACATATATGAGCGGACCATTCCCCGCATTATTACGCTGATTTTGTTAACAGCATTTACCCTTGCCTCTATGGTACTGGCAGTTCATTTGACGGAGGTACAGCAGGTAAAAGGCCGGATTGTTCTGGTAACGGACAAATCTGCTGAGACTTTACCTCAAAGCTCAGCAAGACTTAATATCACGGTATCCCCGGAAAAACCGCCTCATTCTGCACTTGTGGAACAAAAATATGATGCTTATGCGACAATCGGCGAAAACGGTGAATATCAGATTGAGACCCTTCGCAGTGACAGTTATAAAAACATGGTGCTGGCACTTCTTAAAAACCCGGATGCCATTCTTAAAGATAGTAAAACAGCCCGGGGCGTTGGCGCAAATATTATAGGTTTCATGATGATGTTTCTTCTCATGGAGGTTTTCGCCAATTTGTTCGCCTTTGCAGATGACAAGGAGCAGGGACAATTGCGGCGGATTACGGCAGCACCGGTTTCTTTTTTGGGTTATCTTGCGGCGCATTGCGTCTACTGCCTGTCCATGTTTCTGCCGGAATATATTCTGCTTATTATTTTAAAATACTGTGGATTTGATATTGGCTTCACACTTTTGCAGTATGCCGGTTTACTTGCAGTCATGGGATTATTCGGTATTTCATTTGCACTGCTGTTAAATACACTGATTAATAAACCGGATAATGCTTCCATGCTTGGCAGATCCATCATCGTTTTAACATCAATGCTTGCAGGCAGCTTTTACTTATTCACCAAAAAAAATATTCTGCTGGATCTGATTATTAAGGTGCTGCCGCAAAAACAGCTCATGAATTTTGTTGAGTATATGGAACGGGGAGAGGCGTGGCAGCACAGCCTCAGCATTATTTATGTAATTGCGCTTTCCATTGTTATGTTTGCAGTTTCCTGCTGCGTATTACAAATGAAATATATTAAAAGGGTATAAAAGCGATACACTTCTTGTAAAAGCCGGCTGCCTGCATTACAATGAAAGTAATAAATAAACGACAGGTGAATAAACGATGGAGCATTCCTCAGATATATTACTTCTTACTACAAAATTAAAAATACCGGCACCCCGTAAAAATTATATTGTACGCCATGGATTGTTTGAACAGCTGTCCCAATGCAGGGATATGAGTATTATCTTTCTAAGCGGCGGTGCCGGTACTGGCAAAACAACGCTACTTTCATCATTTATTCATGAAAAGGAACTTAAAAATGTATGCTGGCTGTCGCTGGATTATTCAAATACCAATGTGTATTCCTTCTGGCTTTATTTCACTGCGTCAGTCAGCGCTCTCTTACAGGATGAAGGAAGTCTTCTAAATCTGATGAGAACCAATCCGGACACCAAATATCTGGAGAATCTGCTGATTACGCTGATTAACCGGTTATGGGGAGACGAAGAATATTACATGGTGTTAGATGATGTCCATTGCATCCGTGATGAAGCTCTCATACGAACCTTTGAATTTTTTATTGAATCAATGCCATCCAACTTCCATTTTTTTATGCTTTCACGGGAAGACCCGCCTGTATATTTAGGCCCGATGGCAGTATCCGGCCGTTTGCTGTTTATTGATGGAAAACAAATGCAGCTGACTGAAGAAGAGGGGATTGCCTTTCTTAAAGAAACGATGAAGCTGGGGGGCAGCGATGAAGAACTGAATCAATTAAACCACTTTGCGGAAGGATGGATTGGAGGCCTGCAGCTTGCGGCGGCAGCCAAAGCGGCGGGAAAGTATTCAGGCCAGCTTCTGCGTGCCGGGGGCGGAATTGCTTCCCAATACCTGACCCGTGAAATTATTGATGCTCTCACAGAAAAAGAACAGGATTTTCTGATAAAAACAGGATATCTTTCATATTTCGATGCGGACATCTGCAATAAGTTATTCCAGGGCTTTACAAAACAGGAATTCGATCAGATGATGGAACGGTTCATGGAAAAAAATCTGTTTCTGATCTGCCTGGACGAACAAAACGGAATATACCGCTATCACAATATTTTGTCGGAATATTTAAAGCAGCAGTTTAGCTGTCTCCCTGAGGAGCAAAAAGCAGAATACTGCAAAATAACAGCAGGAGCATTTGAAGAAAAAGGGGATTTTGAGGAAGCCCTACAGGAGTATTGTGAGGCAGGCAATTATAAAGAGGTTCTGCGTGTGGCAAAAGCAATGGAAGGCAGGATAGAGGCGTGGAATTATCTTGATAAGGTTCCGATTGAGTTTTTATTTCAGGATACGGATCTGGCCGCCCAATGCTTTATATATAATCTGGGAAATCTAAATATGGAACGCTGCCGCGTTATTTATGAAAAGTTTAAGGAATTGTATGAAGATTCAGATTTGCTTAGTATTGTTGACTTTGCTCAGATCTATTTTACCAATGAGAATGGGATTTTGCCTCAATATCCTGCGTTGACAGATAAACAGATTGATCAGATTCCTTATGGACCAGTGGTAAAAGCTGTGCTGCTGATTGAAAATGCCGGCGCATTATTGGAAAAGATGCAGTATGAGGAAGCGGAAAACTGCATTATAAAAGGGATTAAGATAGCTTCCGGTTTAAATCCTTTTATCGACTTTTTTGCTTATAATCAGTTGGGGCAGGTTTATGAAGAAATGGGACGGTTTAATGACAGCTTTTCCTGTTATGACAAATCAAAAGAAGTACTGAAACCGATTAATGGATTAATGGGAATAGAAACCAATTATTATTTCGGTCTGGCTGGAGTTTATATGCGCAGAATGGAACTGGAGCAGGCGGAAGATGTGCTGGAGCAATCAAGGAAGCTGTTGGAGGAACGTCATATTCATGTGGATATTACTGACATGACGCTGGCTTACCATCTGGCTGAGATGAAGTTCCTCCGGGGAGATAACGATACAGCGGTCTCTTATGTTGAAGGGATTTTGTCTGAGTATCCGAATTACAGCGTGCTCACTCTGGGACGTCTGCTCTATGAACTTGCCTGTATTGACAGACTCTCAGAAAATCTTTCTGATAAGTTTTTAAAAGAACTGGAAGATGCGAAGAAATATAACCAGCAGCCCCTTATGAAAATGCTGCGTGCACGGATTCTGTTTAAGCTTGGCAGTACGGCTGAGGCATTGAAAGAAACCGAAGACATACTGATTTCATCCCGTCTTAAACATAATAAGCTTCGTCTTGTAGAAGCCGGTATTTTGAAAATATATATGCTTTCGCATGTGCAGGTGAAGGCAGCCGGCCAGCGGGAAATCAACAATTTGCTGGTTGAAGCGATTCATTATGCGCAGGAAGACCGCATTCTTATGCCGTTTTATCTTGATCGGAATACACTGCTGCCTATACTGAAGGAATTGCATCAAAAATTATCTGGCAGTCAGTTAATGAGCGCCGCGGAAACAGCATTTTTAGGTGAAACCATTGTGATTTGCGGAGGCCAGACTGTTAAGGAGAGTAAGACCGAGATGCTGTCAGCCCGTGAATATGAGGTATTAAGCCAGTTGTCTCTGGGCATTACCAATCGGGAGATTGCTAAAAAGCTTTGCATATCCCAGGCTACGGTGAAAACCCATGTACTCAGTATTTTTGGTAAACTTGGAGTATCATCCAGGATGCTTGCTGTGGAAAAGGCGAGGAAAGAAGGACTTATATAAGTCCGGATTCTGGAAGCATAAATTATGAGGTGACATCAATGAGGAATTCATATATCCGGTATAAAGTTGAAGCATGGGACAGCTTACAGCATTTATTTAAAGTGAAAAAGATCAATGATCATACATTACATTTTCTTGCAGCATTTGAAAGTAAGTTGGATTATAGCCGTTTGAAGAAATCTATTGCCGTGTCAGCTGAGGCTTTTCCTTTACTCAAATGCCGCTTTAATGAAAACGGAAGACGGCCATACTGGGAGAACTGCAGCTTTACGGCAGATGAAATACTGACTTTGATTGAGACGGAAGATGTTGATAATGCTGTGAAACGGTTCCTTGTTTCAGAGGTAGATGCATTTACAGGACCTCAGATAAAACTGGGTGTGATTCGTAATACAAAGGCAGATACTCTTGTAATATTAATGAATCACATGCTGTGTGATGCTGCCGGGTATAAAGATTATCTGTATCTGCTTAGCAGCATCTACAACAATATCGGGAAAAATGCCAATTTCCATCCTCCGGTCTCAGGAAGCCGGAGATTATCTCAGATCAATCAGATGTTTTCCTTAAAAGACAGAATGAAAATTCTGTTTAGTAAGAATGACATGTCTGCCCATGATCCGGCCAGGTTTCAGCTGGAAGGAGATTTAAACAATCCATTGATAGAGATCAGAAGCATCCCGGAAGATGTTTTCCTGGGACTGAAAGAATATGCAAAGCGTCATAATGCTACGATAAACGATATGATACTTACCGCATATATCCGTACTCTTTATAAAACTTTTGGTTATGTTTTTGCAATTCCCAGCACGGTTGATTTAAGAAAGTATTTACCCGGTCATAAAGCAGAGGGTATTTGTAATTTATGCACCAATCTTACCTGCGGCATCGGATCAGACATCGGAATAACCTTTGAAGAAACCCTTCTGAAGGTCAGGGATAGCATGAATAAAGAAAAATCCAGTATATCCTGTTTGAAAAGTATATCTATGCTTGAAAAAGTATTTGATGTATTGCCTTATAAACTGGCAGAAAGTATTGTGAAAAAAAGTTTTAAGAATGCACCAATTGCTTTTACCAATATTGGAATAATTGAAAAAAACCGTTTTTATTTTGATAAGCTGAAAATTAAAAATGCATACATGACCGGTTCCGTGAAATACAGCCCTTATTTTCAACTGGCGGTTTCTACCTTTGATAATAAACCTGTACTGAGTGTTAATCTTTTTGGGTCAGAGACTGATCGGAATAATATTTCTGCTTTTCTGGATCAGGTTGTTTTGGAATTGTATGGAGTATGAAGGCATAGATTATGACTTGACAAAAGCGTATAGTAACCATATACTTGTGGTATGGATAAAATCACAACAAATAAACATCAAATTGCATACGATTCGCTTCATTTTGCTTCTGCTTTGATTGAACTGGATAAGAAGACCCGTTACTACGGAACAGATGTGCCGATTTTTCATTCTGAGATACATGTAATAATGGCTATTGCGGAGCATCCGGGTGTCCATGTAGGTGGATTAGCCGATATCCTGGGAGTGACGAAAGGAGCTGTTTCTGAAATTCTCAAAAAGCTGGAGAGAAAGGCTCTGGTTATAAAGGAAGTCGATGATCTTAACTTGTCCAGGTATTCGTTGTATCTGACTGAAAAGGGCAAAAAGGCTCATGGCAATCATATGCATTACCATACGATCTTAAACAGTATGGTTGAAGAACAGCTGGAAGATGCTTCAGAGCACGATTTAAAATTTTTATCAGACTTTTTTTCATCTATGATCAGTAAAGTAAAACGTTTTAATGATAATTTTGGGGAATAAAATTTTGACAATGTGTATGGTACCCATACACATTTTGCGTGATTGAGTTAGGAGGTACTAACATTAAAAGGAAAAAAATATCAAAACCATATAGCATACCTGGAGCCAGTGAAGTTGATGAGCGGGGGTATAAACAAAAATTAGCAGCAGACGAAAGAGCTTTACGAACTATTTATCAGGCATTTACTTCATATGGAACTTTTTGCTTTAATCCATATGAATTCCCCCTTTTTCCCCCGATGAATTTATTTGATATTGAATGGGAACCAAAAAAACGTGATAAATAAATTTGTATGAAAGTGTATGGCAACTATACTCATTTTTGCACTAAGGAGGATTTGTGATGTATCAAAATATGCATTATAGTTCAGAGAAAAAACTCAGCCCATCAAAGGAGGAATATTTAAAGGCCATATTCCTGTTATCAGAGAAGGAGGAGGCAGTACGTTCCATTGATCTTGCTGTTTATTTAGGAGTTTCCAAGCCAAGTGTAAATAATGCCATAACAATATTGCAGGAGAAAGGACTGGTAGTGAAACCGTTAGGCGGTGAAATCTGTCTCACTGATGAAGGGCGTACACAGGGTAAAAGGATTACAGCCAAATATCAGCTGCTGAAACAATTTTTGGTTGCATGCTGTAAGGTTAATGAGGAGACAGCCAGTAAAGATGCCTGTAAAATAGAGCATTTTATCAGTGACGAGGCTGTTTTGGCCTTAGAAAAATATTGTAGTGAGATTAAATAAAATATCCGGTATCTGTTTACATATTCAGGCCATATTACTTTTTATTAATTGAATGCATTCAAACAAAATTATTGAGGAGGATATGTATGCTAAAAATTAAAAGAGTGCTGGCCTTTGTACTCAGCTTTATGTTGGGGTTTTCCATGGTGCCTGAGATTCCGGCACTGGCGGCAAATGTAATGACAGTAGATTGTGCCAATGTACTCAGAGAAGTGACACATTGTGCCAATGGCTCTCTGTACGGAATGACAGAAAGTATTCCGGCTGATATAAACGGCCTTGTAGCACCCTTAAAGCCCTATGTTATGAGAAATCCTGCCAGGGGCGGCGGAGGAAATCAGCATCCGTTTGGAGATGCGATTCTGGTATCACAGAAGCTTGCGTCTGTTCCCAGTGCAAGAGTATCCATTGATTTAGCTGATATGCTGCCTGGCTGGCCGTACCGCTGGCCGGGAATGACCAGCTGGCTGAATCAGGTGAAATCTTTTATTAACGATAAGAAAGCATCGGGCCGTAATAATTATTATGGTTATGAAATCTGGAACGAGCCAGGGGGAACCTGGAATTCGTCCAACGGAAGTTTTAATGACATGTGGAAACAGACCTATGATGTGATCCGTGCCAATGACCCAGGCGCCAAAATTATAGGACCCTGTGAGAGCTATTACAACAATTCCCGCATGAAAGATTTCCTGACTTTTTGCAAAGCCAATCACTGTCTTCCGGATATTATGAGCTGGCATGAGTTGTCAGGCGGACCGAAGACAATTGCCCCCAACCTTAGAACTTACCGGGCTCTGGAGGTTTCACTGGGAATTAACCCGCTGCCAATCAGTATCAATGAATACTGCGATCCAAATCACGATCTGGAAGGCCAGCCGGGATCATCCGCCCGCTTTATTGCAAAGTTTGAACGCCATAAGGTGGAAAGCGCCTGTATCACCTGGTGGTTTGTACCCACTCCCGGAAGGCTTGGCAGTCTTCTTGCAACCAATACGGAAAAAGGTGCAGGATGGTATTTTTATAAATGGTATGGAGATATGACGGGAAACATGGTTTTCGTTACTCCGCCAGGCGATGACAGCGATCTTGTAGATGGTGCAGCATGCGTTGATTCCAGTGCGAGATACGTAAGCTTTATTTTTGGAGGTCCCAATGACGGGACTGTGAATACAACCTTCAAAAACCTGCCTTCCTTTATCGGTTCCACTGCATCTGTTAAAGTGGAAAAGATAGACTGGGTGAGCAAAGATACCGTATCCAGAGGGCCGGTTGTACTGTCTTCTTCCAATTATCCTGTTGTAAACGGGCAGATTTCCGTAAATTTATCCGGCTGCAACAATAGTTCCGGTTACCGGATCTATATTACTCCCGGAACTGGAACAGATACGGGGATTGTTTCCGGAGAGACTTATAAACTGATTAACAGGGGCAGCGGAAAAGCGCTGGATGTTGCCAACGGATCCACCGCAGACGGAGCTGACGTGATTCAGTGGGGTTATAGCGGTCAGAATAATCAGAAATGGATCCTGACAGATACAGGGAATGGGTATAAACTGAGCAATACAAAGAGCGGTAAGGTTCTGGATGTTTATAAGAATTCAAAAGAGGACGGAGCCGACGTAATCCAGTGGATGGACAACGGACAGAATAATCAGAGATGGAACTTAATTGATCTGGGAAATGGCTATTACAATCTTGTAAATGTAAACAGCGGCAAGCTTCTGGATGTAGAAAAGGGCTCCGGGGCTGATGGCGGAAATGTAATCCAGTGGAGCAGCAACAACGGGTATAACCAGCAGTGGCAGATTACTGCGCCATAATAGGAGCAGCAGCATGAATAGGGCACCCTGTCAGATATTGGACAGGGTGCCCTGTCTGGCATGATGGTTTTAAAAACCGGCAACTTGCTTCCTGCCATATTGTACCTCTCATTTAAATTTGATATATTGAATTTGAAAGGGGGGAGCAGCCTTGAAAATTACAATCCAGACAAATGAAACGGTAAAGGATACGGAAATTACGATTGTGTGCAGTGCAATAACACCTGAGGTCGAAAAAATTATTTCAAGATTAAAGGTATTAGAGAACCAGCTGGCAGCGGTAAATGGAAATGAAACATTTTTTCTTGATATTTTAGAGCTGCTTTATATTGAAACGGTTGATAAAAAAACGTTTGTATACACGGCAGATAATGTATATGAAACGGAGATGAAACTTTACGAGTTGGAAGAACAATTTGAACAATTTGGATTTTTCAGGGCAGGAAAGTCATGTATCGTGAATCTAAAACACATTAAGTCGCTGAAAGCAGAATTTGACAGAAGAATAAAAGTGACGATGGAGAATGGAGAACAGTTAATTGTATCCAGACAGTATGCGGATGAATTTAAGAAGAGACTGGGGGTTAAATAAATGCAGAATAAGAAAACTATTTTTGATTTTTTGGCGCAGGGGTTCTGCCTGTTCGGAGTTACAGTGGTTATTTTAAATCTGATATGTGTTATGATTGGGGATAGTGCGAAAGAAATTTCCAGTATGTTTTCCCTGGGGGGCAAAGGGCTTTCAGCAGATACCATGTTACAGTTTCTTATTGTATCATTGCTGATAACAGGAGCGAGATTTCTCTATTTTAATGATGTGATTGTAAAAAGGGCTTCCATTGCGGTCCGCACGGCTATGCTGCTGATCACGGTTATTGCAGTAATTGCTGTATTTATTTATAGCTTTGGGTGGTTTCCGGTGAATATGTGGCAGCCCTGGGCGCTGTTTTTAGCTGGATTTGGAATTTTATTTTTATCAGGAACAGCAATAACGTATCTGAAAGAGAAAACAGATAACAGAAATATGGAAGAAGCCCTAAGGAAACTGAAGGAAAGACCGAATTTATAATCATAAAGTACGAAAAATGGCAGTAAAATCAAGTTACGGTTGTTAGTTGCCCAATGAGATGATAGAATGTTCACATGCAGTCCTGAAATTATATGACTGCACCGTATTAACGGAACGAGAGGAACAAAAATGATTCAGAATAAATTCGGCAGTTTTTCTTTGAGCAACGAAATCCAAAAGGCACTTCGTGTTTTGGATTATGAAATACCCACGGAAGTTCAGGAACGTGTCATTCCACTGGCATTAGAAAAAAAAGACCTTATTGTGAAAGCAAAGACAGGCAGCGGGAAAACCGCTGCCTATGCAATTCCCATCTGTGAGATGATTGACTGGCTGGAAAACAAACCCCAGGCACTGGTTCTTACTCCCACAAGAGAACTGGCGGTTCAGGTGAAAGAGGACTTTACCAACATCGGACGGTTCAAACGGATAAAAGCAGCAGCAATCTATGGCGGCCATCCGTTTGCTGTTGAGAAGACAGAGTTAAAGCAAAAAACGCATGTAGCAGTGGGCACTCCCGGGCGTGTGATGGATCATATAAGAAAAGGGACTCTGCCTTTAAGTATGATCAGCTGCCTGGTCATAGATGAGGCGGACCGGATGCTGGATATGGGATTTATTGACCAGGTAGAGGAAATTATAAAAGAGCTTCCTAAGCACAGGGTTACCATACTGTTTTCTGCCACGATGCCTCATAAAATAAAAGATCTGTCATTGAATGAGAGCAGGACGCCAGTCCAGATCGATATTCATGAGGAAAAGAATATGACAGCGGATATCGATCACTCCCTTTTTATTACGTCAGAGGAAGATAAATTTGAACTGCTTACTGATATTACGATTATGGAAAATCCGGACAGCTGTATCATCTTCTGCAGCACAAAGGACCGGGTGGATCTGGTATGGGAGCGGTTAAAACAGATGAATTACCACCCGCAAAAGCTGCACGGCGGCATGGAACAGGCAGACCGGAACTTAGCCATACGCCGGTTTAAAAGAGGGCAGTACCGGTATCTGGTTGCTACGGATGTGGCGGCAAGGGGCATTGATGTGGATCAGATATCCCTTGTTATTAACTATGATATTCCTCTGGAGGCGGAAACTTATGTGCACCGGACAGGAAGAACCGGGCGGGCAGGGCACAAAGGGAAGGCGTTTCTGCTGGCGACTCCATCCCAGGACCGGTTCGTCAGGCAGATTGAAGCATTCATTGGATTTGAGATTACCAAACGGGCAGTCTATGAGAAAGCCGAGGTATCAAAGGCCAGGCTCATTTTTGATAAAAAAATTAAAACAGCGCCTGAGATCAGACAGTTGAAAAGCGATCAGTTAAACAAAGGGATTATGAAACTGCGGTTTAACGGCGGTAAGAAAAAGAAACTCAGAGCAACGAACTTTGTGGGGGTCCTGTCCAATTTAGAAGGCATGTCAGCGGAAGATATCGGAATCATAACTATTCAGGATACACTTACCTATGTGGAAATATTAAACGGTAAAGGACCAATGGTGCTGGAAGCCATGAGCCATACCACGGTAAATGGAAAACAATTAAAGGTAACAAAAGCATTGGATAAATATTAATGGCGTGTTATAGTAAAGCATGAATATAAATTAAATACAAAGGGGTTTTTATGGAAAATATCGATATATTGAAGAGATTAAGATATGCACTGGATATCAAAGACAGTGATATGGCGGAGATTTTTAAAATGGGAGGAGTTACGCTTACAAAAGCGGATGTGCAGGAACTGTTAAAGTCCAGTGACAGCAGTGATGCCGCTGCGTTAAAAAAAGAAAGCCAATCCCCGGTGAATCATATATGTAATAATCATATGCTGGAATCATTTTTAAATGGTTTTATCATCTTTAAAAGAGGAAAAAAGGAACCAAAACCAGGGGAATCCGAGGACTCAAATTTTATGATAAAAGACGACCGGAATGTGAACAACGTTTTTCTTAAAAAGGTTAAAATAGCACTGGCCTTTACCGGAGATGATATGCTTGCAGTTTTTAAAGCCGGAGGAGCGGAACTGTCAAACGGGGAATTAAGTGCCCTGTTAAGAAGAGAAGGCCAGCGCAATTACAAGGTCTGCGGGGATCGTTATGTCAGAGTTTTCTTAAAGGGGCTTGCAGAGCGATGCAGGAAAAAATAACAGGATAATTTAAGTGCCAGCTTTTGTTAAAAGGGGTAACGAGCCATGGTGACATTAAAGGAAATTGCAAAAAGATGTGACGTATCCGTATCGACGGTATCCAATATTTTAAACGGGATACCAAAAGTGAGCGAGGAGACCAGGCAGAAGGTATTACAGGTAATAAGGGAAACCGGTTATCAGCCCAACTATATAGCCCAGGGACTGCGTAAAAAGAAGACTAAATTAATCGGAATTATAGCCGAGGACATTTCACTTTTTTCCACGCCCATAATTATTGAAAGCATTATGTCTTATTGCGAAGCCAAAAACTACAGAACAATTATGGTGAATCTCCGGTTGTATGCCAGATGGAATGAACAATGGTATCATGATGAAGAGGAATATAATTCTGTTTTAAATCCGGCGATTCAGGAACTCCTGTCAATTAAAGTAGACGGGATCATCTATGTACCCGGCCATGCCAGAAATATGCGCTGTTTTGCCCGGGATTTTAAAATCCCTGCAGTCATGACATACGGCTATACCCATACGCCTGAGTTCCCTTCCGTTGTCATCGATGATGAGAAGGGGGGATATGATATGACGGAATATCTTCTGAAAATGGGACACAGGCGGATTGGTATTATCGGAGGCAGGAAAGACAACATCCATATGGATAAGCGGCTTCTCGGTTATCAGAGAGCTTTGTTTGACAGGCAGATCTTTTACAATCCGGACCTGGTATGCTATGGAAACTGGGACCGGGAATGCGGTTATGAGGGTGCAAAAATACTGATAAAAAAGAACGTTACGGCGATTTTCTGCTTATCAGATGTGATTGCAGGGGGAGTTTATGATTATCTGGAAGAGAATGAACTGGAAGCCCCGGAGGATATCTCCGTGGTGGGATTTGACGATCAGGTGATTGCACAGTATTTCCGTCCTTCGCTGACCACTGCAGCACTCCCTTTAAAAGAGATTGGAAAAAAGGCGGCAGAGTTACTGATCCGGTCATTAGACGGGGACGAAGAACAGACAGAAAACCAGTCTGGTGAAGTTGCACTGCCATGTTCCGTTATTATCAGAAAATCAGTAAAGAAATTGTTGTAGTAAATAATACAGGGATAAATTTAAAAACAGATGCTAAGTGAACTGACCCCCATAAGTTA
>NZ_QOHO01000059.1 GCF_003432035.1 Lacrimispora amygdalina | reverse complement strand
AATGGAGATTATTATGAAAAAAATAAAACCATATGTATTTGCAATTCTTGTCATTATGTCAGTAATGTGTCTGACAGCATGCGGCACAACCAATGGAACTGACGGAACTAAAGCTGGAACGGCTACGACAGCAGCCGGTACGACTACAGGTGGTGGTACAGGCGGTGGTACAGGTGGTTCAACAACTACAGGCGGTTCAACAACTACAGGCGGTGCAACAAAGGCTGATGAAGGTAAGGAAAGCAGCACAGGAGTTGTCAATGATGCGGTAAATGGCGTGGAAAAAGGCGTTGATAAAATTACTGGTGAAAGCAATGGCCAGCCTACCACAGAGAGTACAACAGCAGCAAAATAATTATTTAACAAAAAGCTTCGGGCAGAAAGTAATGCTTGAAGCTTTTTTTACTATCGTATATAATAAGGTCAGACACTTCTTTATTTCTGGATATCTGTTTTTAAATTTCCCATTTGCCGAACCGTTATATCTTGGCCAGGACAGGAGCTGATTTATGAATACAGTTATAAAAAATTATCGCTTTCATAGTTTTAATAAGAGAAAAAAGGCATGGAGAAGCTTAACGTGGGCATTTGCTCCCAGGAAAAGACGGAGGGAGCTGGTTTATCTTTTGTACTGCTGCCTGCTTTTTGAAGCTGCCGTTTTATTTCCCCGGCAGAGAGAACAGATTTGCAGTGAACTGAGGAAGCTCTATGCTGTCAGGGAGGAATATGTGGAAGAAACGATAGCCGGCATGCCTTTTTTGAAAGCGGCAGATGGAGAGGTGAGAGAGCACGGATTTTCTCTGGATTTAAAAGAAGGAGAATTAAAATTGTGGCAGAGAGTGGAGCGGCAGATCCTTAAAAAGTCAGATTGAGAAACAGATATGTATATTGGTCATTAGTATTTATAATAATAAAACCAGTTGCAATCCGATTTTTACTGTATTATAATTTCTACTGAAACACCAGAGTTTTATTTGAAAAACTTATAAATTAATTCAGAAAAGGACAGGTGGATACCGTGGAGAAAAAAGAAATGCTGTATGAGGGAAAAGCAAAGAAGGTCTATACTACTGAAGATCCGGACGTGTTAATTGTTTCTTATAAAGATGATGCCACAGCTTTCAATGGTCTCAAAAAAGGCACAATTGTTGGAAAAGGTGCGATAAATAACCGCATGACCAATTTTGTTTTCAAAAAGTTAGAAGCCAAGGGTGTTCCGACTCATCTGGTTGAAGAGTTAAACGACCGTGAGACTGCAGTGAAAAAAGTGGAGATCGTTCCTCTTGAGGTAATCATCAGAAACTATTCTGCCGGAAGTTTTGCGAAAAAGATGGGAATGGAAGAGGGAATTAAATTTGCCTGTCCTACACTTGAATTCAGCTATAAAAATGATGATTTAGGAGATCCGTTTATCAATGATTACTATGCTCTGGCTCTTAATCTTGCAACGAAAGAAGAGATTGAAGCCATATCAAAGTATGCATTTCTGGTAAACGAAGTTCTTATCGAGTACTTTAATACCTTAAATATCGATCTGATTGACTTTAAGATCGAGTTTGGCCGTTACCACGGACAGATTATACTTGCCGACGAGATTTCTCCTGATACATGCAGACTGTGGGATAAGGATACTCACGAAAAGCTGGATAAGGATCGTTTCCGCAGAGATTTAGGCGGTGTGGAAGACGCATACGAGGAGATATTCCGCCGCCTTGGAATTCAGTAAACAGCATAGAGAGGGTAGACATTTCATGAGTAACGAATTGAACTTCAACATAGAGGAAGAGTTACATGAGGAGTGCGGCGTCTTCGGCATCTATGATTTCGACGGCGGTGACGTTGCTTCCACCATTTATTACGGTCTGTTTGCATTACAGCACAGAGGACAGGAGAGCTGCGGAATCGCTGTCAGCGATACCGAAGGTCCGAAAGGAAAAGTAAGTGCCCATAAGGGGATGGGGTTATGTAACGAGGTTTTTACTCCCGAGGTTTTGGAAGGTCTTCATGGCAATATCGGGGTAGGTCATGTTCGTTATTCAACGGCTGGAAGCAGTACACGGGAAAATGCCCAGCCCCTTGTGCTTAATTATGTAAAAGGAACTCTTGCCATGGCTCATAACGGGAATCTGGTGAATGCACCGGAGCTTCGAAGAGAATTAGAGTACAGCGGAGCGATTTTTCAAACCACCATTGATTCCGAAGTAATTGCATATCATGTTGCCAGAGAGCGGGTTAAGACCCCTTCAGTCGAGGCAGCGGTTGCCAATGCGATGAAAAAAATTGTGGGAGCTTATTCTCTGGTTGTCATGAGCCCGCGTAAACTGATTGGGGCAAGGGATCCATATGGATTTAAGCCGTTATGCATTGGGAAACGGGACAATGCTTATATCATTGTATCGGAAAGCTGCGCCCTTGATACCATCGGTGCGGAATTTGTCCGTGATGTTCTCCCGGGAGAGATTGTAACCATAACAAAAGACGGAATTGTATCGGATACCAGCCTTTGCTTTCAGGAGAAAGCGAAGGAGGCCAGATGTATTTTTGAATATATCTATTTTGCCAGACCGGACAGCGTTTTTGACGGAGTGAGTGTCTATCATTCCAGACTTTGTGCAGGCAGGGCGCTGGCTGTGGATTCTCCTGTAGAGGCCGATGTCGTGGTAGGCGTACCGGAATCCGGAAATGCAGCTGCGCTTGGATATTCCCTTCAGTCAGGGATCCCCTATGGTACGGCTTTTGTGAAGAATTCCTATGTGGGAAGAACCTTCATTAAACCGAAACAGAGCAACCGGGAATCTTCCGTCAGAATTAAGCTGAATGTGTTAAGAGAAGCGGTTGTGGGAAAACGGGTAATCATGATCGATGATTCCATAGTCAGGGGAACAACCAGCGCACTGATCGTGAACATGCTGCGGGAGGCTGGTGCCAGTGAGGTTCATGTGCGGATCAGTGCACCTCCTTTTCTCCACCCCTGTTATTTCGGAACGGATATTCCTGATGAAGATCAGCTGATCGCCCATAACAGAAGCATTGAAGAGATCCGGGATCTTCTGGGGGCGGATTCCCTGTCTTATTTAAACATGGAACGTCTGAAGGAAATGGCAGAAGGATTGCCTATCTGTACGGCATGCTTCAGCGGGAACTATCCCATCGAGCCGCCGAAAGAAGATATCCGGGGAGAATACAGCAGATAAAAAGGACAAAGAGATCAGGGGCTGTCAGGCCGGTTTACAGCGTATAACCGGCGGACGGTCCCTGCCTGCTCTTCCCATAGTAAGAAAAATATGCTAAAATAGCTCTACAACGAAACCCAAGGAGGAATGAAAGGAACATGACAGATCGATACCAAAGCCCGCTGTCTGAGCGTTATGCCAGCAAGGAGATGCAGTACATTTTTTCTCCTGATAAGAAATTTAAAACATGGAGAAAACTGTGGATTGCTCTGGCGGAAGCAGAAAAAGAACTGGGACTTCCCATCACGGATGAACAGATAGAGGAACTGAAAGAATTTCAGGATGACATTAATTACGATGTTGCCAGACAGCGGGAAAAAGAGGTCCGCCACGATGTAATGTCTCACGTATATGCATATGGAGTACAGTGTCCTAAGGCAAAAGGAATCATTCATCTTGGAGCCACCTCCTGTTATGTGGGGGATAATACAGACATTATAGTTATGACAGAAGCGCTTTTGCTGGTGCGGAAAAAGCTGATTAACGTAATCAGTGAGCTTGCAAAGTTTGCAGACAGCTATAAGGAACTGCCCACTCTTGCATTTACCCACTTTCAGCCTGCTCAGCCGACGACGGTAGGTAAGAGAGCCACGTTATGGCTTCATGATCTTACCATGGATTTAGAAGATCTGGATTATCTTGTTGACTCCATTCGCCTTCTTGGATCCAAAGGAACTACCGGAACCCAGGCCAGTTTCCTGGAACTGTTTGACGGGGATATGGACAGAGTGAGAAAAGTAGACGCCATGATTGCTGAAAAGATGGGATTTAAGGGTTGCTATCCGGTTTCTGGGCAGACCTATTCCCGTAAGGTTGACAGCCGGGTCGTTAACGTTCTGGCAGGTATTGCCCAGAGCGCCCATAAGTTTTCCAATGATATCCGCCTGCTCCAGCATCTAAAAGAAGTGGAAGAGCCGTTTGAAAAGAGCCAGATCGGTTCATCAGCCATGGCTTATAAGAGAAATCCCATGAGAAGTGAGAGGATTGCATCACTGTCAAACTACGTAATGGCAGATGTGATGAATCCCATGCTTGTTTCTTCCACCCAGTGGTTTGAACGAACACTGGATGATTCCGCCAACAAGCGTCTGAGTGTGCCGGAAGGCTTTCTTGCAATAGACGGAATTCTTGATCTCTATTTAAATGTGGTGGATGGTCTTGTAGTTTATCCAAAGGTTATCGAAAAGCATATGATGGCGGAACTTCCCTTTATGGCGACGGAAAACATCATGATGGATGCAGTGAAGGCTGGCGGCGACAGACAGGAACTTCACGAGCGGATCCGTGAGCTTTCCATGGAAGCCGGAAAGAATGTTAAGGTGAACGGACTGGATAACAATCTGCTTGAACTCATTGCAGCAGACCCTTCCTTTAATCTTTCTTTAGAAGAACTGAAAAAGAGCATGGACCCTAAGAAATATGTAGGCTGCGCCCCGGCTCAGGTTACCATATACCTTGATGAGGTGATTCGTCCTCTTCTTAAGGACAACCAGGAACTTCTTGGAATGACAGCAGAAATCAATGTATAAGAAAGCTGCGGACAGACTGATTTTTGTCAATGAGTCTGTCTGCAGTTTTTCGTTTGTCAGGAGGAGCCATGAGCAGCAGTCTGGAATATTATAAGGTTTTTTATTATGTGGCAAATTTAGGGAGTATTACACTGGCTTCAGAAAAGCTCTGCATCTCCCAGCCGGCTGTCAGCCAGGCAGTAAGACAGCTGGAACAGTCGCTGGACTGTCAGCTTTTTATGCGGATGTCAAAAGGAGTAAAGCTGACAAGAGAGGGAGAATTTTTATTTGAATATGTGAAATCCGGTTTAGAAAATATCTGGCACGGGGAAAATATGTTAAGGCGGATGAGGGATTTGGAAACGGGAGAGGTGCGAATCGGAGCTAGTGATATGACACTTCAGTTTTATCTGCTTCCCTATCTGGAAAAATTTCATGAGCTTTATCCTGGAATTAAAGTAACGGTTTCCAACGGTCCCACACCGGAAACACTTCGCTTTCTTTATGACGGAAAAATTGATTTCGGAGTGGTGAGCACGCCTTTTGAGGCAAGAAGTGAGGTAAAAAGCACTCCGGTAAAGGAAGTCCGCAATGTTTTTATTGCAGGAGAGAAGTTTAAGCACCTGGAGGGGAAAAAACTGAGTTATGATATCCTGAAGGAGCTTCCCTGTATTTTTTTGGAAAAAAATACCAGTACGCGTACATTTATGGATGATTTCTTAAAGGAACGGGGATTGGAATTGGAGCCGGAATTCGAACTTTCCACCAGCGATATGATCGTTCAGTTTGCAATGCGGAATTTAGGAATTGGCTGCGTTATGTCGGGATTTGCAAAGATGGAGCTTGAGAAAGGAACTCTGATAGAACTGCAGTTTAAAGAGTCCATGCCGGGGCGGCAGTTTGCCATTATCACGGACAGTAAGACTCCTGTTTCCCCTGCAGGGAAGAAGATTCTGAAACTTATGACAAGTGATATAATTTAAACTTATGACAAATATAAATATTATTGACTTTACTTATGCGAATCTTTGCGCTATCATAGGGAAGTAAAAGGTATTTTTTCACTCATAGGAGGATTAATCGAATGGTAAGAGCAATCGTAGGCGCCAACTGGGGCGATGAAGGAAAAGGTAAAATCACAGATATGCTGGCAAAGGAGTCTGATATCATTATCCGGTATCAGGGCGGAAGCAATGCCGGACATACAATTATCAATAATTACGGCAAGTTTGCCCTTCACCTTCTTCCGTCAGGTGTATTCTACAACCATACAACCAGCATTATCGGCAATGGCGTGGCATTAAACATACCTTATTTAATTAAGGAAGTGGAAGATCTGGTGAGCAAGGGAGTTCCGAAGCCGAACATCCTGGTTTCTGACCGCGCGCAGATTCTGATGCCATATCATATTCTGTTTGACCAGTATGAAGAAGAGCGTCTGGGAAAACGGTCCTTTGGTTCTACTAAATCAGGGATTGCACCATTTTATTCAGATAAATACGCAAAAATCGGTTTCCAGGTAAGTGAGCTGTTTGATGAAGAGTCATTGAAGGAAAAGGTTGCACGCGTTTGTGAGACGAAGAATGTTTTAATGGAGCATTTATATCATAAACCGGCCATTGATCCGGAAGAATTGTTTAAGACTCTTCTTGAATACCGTGAGATGGTGAAACCGTTTGTCTGTGATGTTTCCAAATATCTTCACGATGCTATTAAGGAAGGCAAAAATATTTTACTGGAAGGCCAGCTGGGATCCTTAAAGGATACAGATCATGGAATTTATCCTATGGTTACCTCCTCTTCCACATTGGCGGCATATGGAGCCATCGGCGCAGGCATTCCTCCATATGAAATCAAGAACATCACCACAGTAGTAAAGGCATATTCCAGCGCAGTTGGTGCAGGTGCATTCGTCAGCGAGATCTTCGGAGATGAAGCAGACGAGTTAAGACGCCGAGGCGGTGACGGCGGTGAGTATGGCGCAACCACAGGAAGACCAAGACGTATGGGCTGGTTTGATGCAGTTGCTTCCAGATATGGATGCAGAATCCAGGGGGCTACCGAGGCAGCGCTTACTGTTTTAGATGTACTTGGTTATCTGGATGAGCTTCCTGTCTGCATTGGGTATGAAATTGACGGAAAAGTCACAAAAGATTTCCCCAATACAGTGGAACTTAATAAGGCAAAACCGGTTTATACCACACTTCCAGGCTGGAAATGTGAGATCAGAGGAATTAAAAAATATGAGGATCTGCCTGAGAACTGCAGAAACTATATTGAATTTATTGAGAAAGAGCTTGAGACTCCGATTACCATGGTTTCCAACGGACCGGGAAGAGACGATATCATCTATCGTTAGGATCATTTGCAGCCATACTGCCGCAACAACTGGGACTGAACTAAAAATGATAATTACTCTAAGCAGAGCAGCAGGATTAATATTCCTGTTGTCTCTGCTTATTTTTATACCTGGTTGTTGTGTTTATCTTCCGGCCTTATAATTCTGACAACAAGCTGTGCGGCATATAAAAATACTGGAACAACAACGGTGGAATAAATCGCCGCCATCAGCCATTTTTTTGAATCCGCACTATGAGAAAATGCAGATATAAGTGCAATGAGATACAGGGAGCAGATCAGTACCAGACCGATAACCGCCAGGGTGCGTTTCCATTTCATGGGGAAACCTCTCTTTCTGAAAAAACATACTGATTTTTATTATATCCCAAAACTGAAGGAATGGGAAGAAAAGTTTGGGAAAACTTCACAAAAAGTTCAGATATTGTAAACTGTACATTTTGCAGAAAATATAGTAAACTTTTAATAGATTACAGATTTACAGACGGCGTGGAAGGAGTGCTGAGTATTCTTGAGGAAAAGATGGTTAACAGTTATTTCAGCAGGAATCATCCTGAGTATGGGAACCGTGACGAGTTCCATGGCTGCAGAAGAAAACGGGCAGGAGCAAAGCGGCGCCTGTAATCAGCAGGAAGCCTCTAAGGACTGGCAGTGGAAGGAAGATTCCATAGGCTGGAAATTTATAAAAGAGGATGGGACCTATAAAAAGAACTGCTGGGAGAAGATTGACGGTAGCTGGTATTATTTCGGCTTTGATGGTTATATAAGTACGGACTGGACAAGAATCCGTGGTATGGATTATCTCTTTTCAGAAACCGGAGAACTTCAGCTTGGCTGGTGTTATAACGATGAAGAGGAAAAATGGCATTATTATAATGAAGATGGGACGCCTCAAAAAGGCTGGTTTCAGGATCAGGACGGTAGCTGGTACTGGTTTTCCACAAAAGGAGAGATGGCTTCTTCCGGGTATAAGTATGTTGCAGGAGGAAGGTATTATTTCTTTGATAACGGGCAGATGGCTGCCAATCAGTATGTAGGCCTTTCTTATATGGATGAAACTGGTAACAGAAACAGAAATTTTGATATAGTAATTGAAAGCAAAAAAAGCAGTTCTACGGTATCTGCTGAGGTAAAGGAGGCTTTTACGGAGGCGTCCAAGAATCTTCCAAGAGACTGGGTGAAGCGTTTTACGGATAAAGGCTGGGAGATTCTATATTATCCGGACAAGCGTTATTTTTCTGCGCCCAATACCGGAAGCGGAGTTTACTATGTCTGCCATTCGCTTGATACCACCTATAAAAAAATAAAAATCTGCAATCCTTCCGAACTCACAGAAGCATTTTGTGAATTTATCGGGTATGAATACGGCTGCTATGACGGGAAAAACCAGGAAGCCACAGATTTATCAATGAGTAAAGCATTGGTGGAGGAATATGTTTCTATACCTGATTATTATGCAGACGATATGAAATTTTATTTCGGAAAGCTGGCTGCAGCATATTTGGGAAGTGCTTCAACAAGATCAGAGATGGAAGAGTCAGCTCCGGAAGTGACCCAAATTTTAAAAAAGATATTATACGGACAGAACTGAGACAGAACGGGAAAGCTGATTTTAGCAGCTTTCCCGTTATTTTATTCAGCCAGTTCGCCCCACAGTTCATAAAGTTCCTCCAGACGTTTGCTGATCGTTTCTTTTTCCTGGTTTAATTCCATAAGTTTTGGAACGTCTGTGAAAATCTCTTCCTTTACAAGCAATTCATCGATTTCCCCGTCCCTGGTTTCCAGTTTGTGTATTTCTTCTTCCGTTTTCTTCAATTCATTCTGGCGCTTGCGGATTCTGGCCTGCTCTTCCTTTTGGGCCTTCCAGTCAAGCTTTATCCCGGATACTTCCTCACTGGTCTCAGGAGCGGCTTCTGACGGCGGTTTTAACAGACCAGTCATGATATCTTTCTTCTCCAGGTAATAATCATAATTACCGATATAATTAACAAGAGTCTGGTTAGTCAGATCCAGAATCCGTGTGGCAGTTTTATTGATAAAATAACGGTC
Source organism: Lacrimispora amygdalina (assembly GCF_003432035.1). Lineage (GTDB taxonomy): Bacteria > Bacillota > Clostridia > Lachnospirales > Lachnospiraceae > Lacrimispora > Lacrimispora amygdalina. Next base: position 43,825 of record NZ_QOHO01000059.1, on the reverse strand, counting down.
ATGAGATACGTAAAGAACAGTACCCGTATAATTGACAAGAGCACCTTCCAGTATCTCCTTGGATGTAATGTCCAAATGGTTGGTCGGCTCGTCAAGGATCAGAAAATTGGCTTCGGAAAGCATAAGCTTTGCCAGAGATACCCGTCCCCGTTCGCCTCCGCTTAAATCCTTGATTCGCTTGTATACGTCATCTCCTGTAAAGAGGAAAGCAGCCAGAATGTTGCGGATCTGGGTGTTGTTCATGAATGGATAGGTATCCTGAAGTTCATCAAATAAAGTCTTCTCCATATGAAGCACCTGGTGCTCCTGGTCATAATAGCCGATATGTACCTTGGAGCCCAGAGAAACTTCACCCTGATCGGGGTTAAGAATCCCGTTTAATATCTTAAGTATCGTGGTTTTACCGGTTCCGTTGCCGCCGATTATGGCAACCCGTTCTCCCCGTTTGATTTCAAATCCAATATGATCAAACAGGAGATTATCTCCAAAGGACTTTTTTAAGTCCTTAACTGTCAAAACATCATTTCCGCTGATTACATTAGGCTCCAGCTGAATACGCATCTCATCATTGACTTCGGCAGGCTTCTCTAACAGTTCAATCTTGTCCAGCATCTTTTCCCGGCTTTCTGCCCGGCGTATGGATTTTTCCCTGTTAAAAGATTTTAATTTTGCAATGACTTCCTCCTGATGTTTAATTTCCTGCTGCTGGTTTAAGTAGGCCTTCATCTTTGCCTCCCGGATCATGGCCCTTTTCCCGCTGTATTCCGTATAGTTTCCCTGGTATACGGATAAAATGCCGTTGTCCAGTTCAATAATCTTAGTAACCACCCGGTTTAAAAAGTACCGGTCATGGGCCACGATTATTACGCTTCCGTCGTAATTAATTAAGTATCCCTCCAGCCAGGCGATGGAATCCATATCCAGATGGTTGGTAGGCTCATCAAGCAGGATGATATCCGGCTTTGTAAGGAGAAGACGTCCTAAGGCAACACGGGTCTTCTGACCGCCGGAGAGAGCGGATACCGGCTTTTGGAATTCATCTTCCGTAAAGCCCAGACCCTTTAATACACCGGTGACTTCACTTTGATAGGCGTAGCCGTTTAGAAGCTCAAAATCATGATTTAGACGGCTGTAAACGGTGAGCATCTCCTCCAGTTCATCACCGGCGGCGTGTTTCATATCCATCTCCAGCTTACGGATCTTTGCTTCCATATCCATAATGGGACGTTTTACTTCCAGAACTTCTTCAAATACGGTCCGGTCCCCGGATAAATCCTGGTGCTGAGATAAATAGCCCAAGGTTTTCCCTTTGGATATGACCACCTCTCCTTCGTCGGCCGCAAGTTCACCGATAATCATCTTTAACAGAGTGGATTTGCCTGCTCCGTTAATTCCTACTATGGCGGCTTTCTCATGGTCTTCTATATGAAAGGAAGCATGTTTAATCACTTCGTTGGTGCCAAATGCCTTGCTGATATTACTGCATGAGAGAATCATGGTTTCTTTCCTCCTGAATAAAATGGGACAATAGTACCAGTATAATATAGGTCCATTTATTTTTCAAGGATACAATCGTAAAACTCGTTTGACATTATTTTATCACGCAGTTATAATGGTGTTAGTTTAATTCTAAGTAAAAGAAGGTGAAGATGTGGCAGATAAAGAAATTTCAAAAGCAGTGATTGCCAGGCTTCCCAGATATTATCGTCATCTGGGAGAACTTATGGAGGATGGAGTGGAACGGATATCCTCTAATGAGCTGAGTTTGCGAATGAAAGTGACCGCTTCTCAGATACGCCAGGATCTCAATAATTTTGGCGGATTCGGACAGCAGGGTTATGGATATAATGTGAAATACTTATATACAGAGATTGCGAAGATATTAGGAATTGACAGACAGCACAATTTAGTGATTATTGGCGCAGGCAATTTAGGACAGGCGATTGCAAATTATGCAAATTTCGAAAAGCGTGGTTTTTTAATCAAAGGAATGTTTGATATCAATCCACGTCTGATCGGTCTGGTTGTTCGCGGAATCGAGATCCGAAGCGTGGATGATCTGGAACAGTTTGTAAAAGATAATGATGTTCAGATTGCAGCCCTGACCATACCAAAGACCAAGGCACCGGAAATTGCAGACCGTCTTGTAAGGGCAGGCATCAAGGCTATCTGGAATTTCGCTCATACGGACTTAACAGTACCGGATGATGTTGTGGTAGAGAATGTACACTTATCAGAGAGTCTGATGAGGCTGTCTTACCGGGTCTGCAATATGCAGGATCAGAAAACGGAAGAAGAAAAGCACAGACAAACAGCAAGAAACAGTTAATATGCCTGCCGGCAGTCAAAGAGAAGTCCTCTTTGCTGCCGGTTGTTTGCTATCGTGAAAGGCGGGTACAGTATGAGATATCTGGTAACGGGAGAACAGATGAAACGTGTGGACCAATATACCATAGAACAGATTGGAATTCCCTCACTGGTACTGATGGAACGGGCAGCCCTGGCCGTTTTTAAAGAAGCCGTAAATCATGTGAAACAGACGGATCCTGTCTGGGTGCTGTGCGGCAGCGGCAACAACGGAGCTGACGGAATTGCAGCTGCCAGAATGCTTCATATAAGCGGTTATAAAGTTCTGGTTATTCTGGCCGGCAAAAAGGAGAAAGGAAGCAGTGAATATTTAACCCAGCTTTCCATTGCAGAAAAAACAGGAGTAGACGTGGTGGAAGGATTCAGTTTTAAAGCCGGAGAATGCAGTCTGCTGATCGATGCGCTGTTTGGCGTAGGTCTGGACAGGGAGATTCTCGGAGGACATCTGGAAATTATGAAATCCATAACCGGGTGCAGGCCGGAATTTACAATTGCAGTGGATATTCCTTCCGGCATTCATTCTGATACAGGCCAGATTATGGGAGCTGCCATCCCGGCAGACGTAACTGTTACATTTGGCTATGAAAAGCTTGGCACCATGCTGTACCCTGGAAAAGAATACAGCAAACAAGTCATTGTGGCTGATATTGGTTTTCCTCCTGAAAGCATCAATTATGTAAAAACAGAGTATTTTACCTTTCATAAGGCAGATACGGCGCTGATTCCCAAACGGCCCGCCTATTCCAATAAGGGGAGCTTTGGCAAAGTGCTTCTGGTTGCCGGTTCTAAAAATATGAGCGGTGCGGCATTTTTAAGTGCACTTGCAGCATACCGTACAGGAGCCGGTCTGGTTAAGATCTTTACAGTGGAAGAAAACAGGGAGATTTTGCAGACAGAACTTCCTGAGGCCGTTATCGTTTCCTATCATTCATCAGACGCAGAAAAGAAGACGGAGAACTTTGAGCAGCTTTTGATTGAACAGTGTGAGTGGGCCAGTGTGATTGTCCTGGGTCCCGGGCTGGGGCAGGCAGATTATGTGAAGAATCTGGTGGAATCCGTTCTTGTAAATGCCTACGTTCCGGTAATCGTGGATGCAGACGGGCTCAATACCATTGCTTCTTATCCGGAGCTCACCGGTTATTACACAGATAACATCATCATTACTCCTCATCTGGGAGAGATGGCCAGGCTGACCGGGAGCGCAGTGGAATTAATAAAAAAACATCTCATACAGACGGCAAGGGAGTATGCGGACCGGTTTGGTATCACCTGCATATTAAAGGATGCAGTGACTGTTGCGGCGCTTAATGATCAGAGAACCTATGTAAACAGCAGCGGGAACAGCTCCATGGCAAAGGCAGGAGCAGGGGATGTTCTGACCGGAATCCTTGCAGGTCTTCTGGCAATGGGACTGGAGGGGCCGGATGCGGCAGCACTGGGGGTATGGCTTCACGGGCTTGCGGGAGATATGAGAAAGAAAAAATACGGAGATTACAGTCTCCTTGCCAGGGAGCTGGCAGATGAGATCGATATAATATTGAAGGAGCAGATGAGGGAATGAATCATGAAAACATATGGAAGAGTATTTGAAACAGTAGATTTAGATGCAATCCGGCATAACATGGAAGCCATGAAATTAAATTTAAAGCCGGGCACAAAGATGATCGGAGTTGTAAAATCCGATGGATATGGTCATGGTTCTGTTCCGGTGGCGCTGACAATTGATCCTTATGTGTGGGGATATGCAGTGGCTACAGTTGAAGAAGGTGTCATACTGAGAAAGCATGGAATCACAAAGCCGGTTCTGGTTCTGGGAGTGGTTCCTTACGATGGATTTAAGCTTCTGGTGGATTACGATATCAGTTCTGCTGTATTTCAGCTGAATAAAGCAGTCCGCCTTTCGAAGCTGGCAGAGAAAGCAGGAAAGAAAGCTGTGGTGCACCTGGCGCTTGATACCGGTATGAGCCGGATCGGGTATCCGGTGACAGAGGAGGCGGCCCGGGAGGCTGCAGAAATCTGCAGACTGCCTGGTATTTATGCAGAAGGGCTCTTCACTCATTTTGCCAAGGCAGATGAGAAGGATAAGAAAGCAACAGGAGCCCAGATAGAAAAATTCCGGGAATTTGTTGAAATGCTGGACAGAAAGGGAATTAAAATCCCGATTCTCCACTGTTCCAACAGCGCAGGGATTCTGGATTTGCAGGAGGCTAATTTTCATTTGGTACGGGCAGGGATTTCTATCTATGGTCTCTATCCTTCCGGGGAAGTAAAAAAAGAACCTGTAAAGCTGAAACCTGCCATGGAATTAAAAAGCACCATTTCCTACATAAAAAAAATCGGGCCGGGAACTTCCGTCAGTTACGGAGGAACGTTCACTGCCGGTCAGGAGATGACGATCGCTACAGTCCCGGTGGGATATGGAGATGGATATCCAAGAAATCTATCCGGAAAAGGGGAGGTCTTAATCAGAGGACAGCGGGCTAAAATTCTTGGCCGGGTTTGTATGGATCAGTTTATGGTTGATGTGACGTTCATTGAGGGTGCGGAGGAAGAGGATGAAGTGGTTCTGGTTGGCAGACAGGGGGAGGAACAGATTACGGTTGAAGAACTGGCTGAACGGTGCGGCGGATTCCATTACGAAATTCTATGTGATATCACCAAACGGGTGCCCAGGGTTTATATAGAACACGGAGAAGTGGTGGGAACCAAAGATTATTTTAACGATTGTTACAGCTCCTTTTTAAAGGCGTGATAACCATCTCCATGTCCGTATCATATGATAAGGTATGCGGCGGAAAAACTTAAGTGAATACACGAGTCAAAGTAGGTCAATAATAGACTTAAATAAATTGACGGAGTGTGAGAATGTGATAATCAGACGTGGAGACATTTATTATGCCGATCTAAGACCGGTAGTAGGCTCTGAACAGGGCGGAATCCGCCCGGTTCTTATTATACAGAACGACATCGGTAATAAGCACAGTCCCACTGTGATCTGTGCAGCTATTACCTCAAGAATGAATAAGGCAAAGCTGCCTACCCATGTGGAACTGGATACAAAAAAGTGCGATATGATCAAAGATTCTGTCATTCTTTTGGAACAGCTGCGGACCATTGACAAGCAGAGACTGAAAGAGAAGATCTGTCATATTGATGAGAAACTGCAGCAGGAAGTGGACTGTGCATTAAGGGTCAGCTTAGAACTGAATACATAGTTCACCATTGACGGAATGCTGATAAAATGGTATATTCTTAAATAGTTGTGAGAAAAAATACGAAAGAAAATGAACAAAAGGAGTAGATTTTTCAGATGGACGATGGCAATCCGCTTATACGCGTGATTATTTTTATTGCTTTTATCGTATTGGATGCAATTTTTTATGGATTTGGTGCAGCAATCCAGAATGTGAATACGACAGAACTGGAGCATCAGATGGAAGAAGGCAGCGAGAAGGCGGCAAAGCTGCTGCACATTGTTAACAGACCGACCAGATTTGTTAACACCATTCAGATAACAACCAACTTAATTGGAATGGTGACGGGAGCGTTTGTATTAGGGCAGTTTGGAATTACGCTGGAGGCGATATTACGAAAGGGGAGTGACGGCCCCAACCGGTGGATATCCCTTTTCAGTCTTTTCCTTGTAGGCGCCTTATTAATCATTCTGCTTATCAGCTTCGGAATTATTATCCCCAAGCGCTGTGCAGCTGAGAATCCTGAGAAGTGGGGATACCGGATGCTTCCTGCAGTGACCTTTATTATGATTCCCCTGATTCCTTTTGCGTGGGTTGCCAATTTAATCGCATTCATGGTTCTTAAAATTATGGGCATTGATATGGCATCAGACAGTGAGAACGTAACCGAAGAAGATATTATGTCCATGGTAAATGAAGGGCATGAGCAGGGTGTTTTAGAAGCCAGGGAAGCGGAGATGATCACCAACATCTTTGAACTTAACGACAAGGAAGCAGCAGATATCATGACCCATAGAAAGAATCTGGTTTCCTTAGATGGTGAGATTACTCTGAAAGAAGCGGTGAAATTTATCCTGACAGAAGGGTATAATTCCAGGTATCCGGTCTATAGAAAAGATGTGGATGACATCATTGGGATTCTTCACATGAAAGATGCGCTGATTGCAGCTGAGATAGAAGACAATGGCAGCCGGCAGCTCTGGGAGATCGAAGGGCTTTTAAGAGAGGCTCATTTCATCCCTGAGACAAGAAATCTTGATACGCTGTTTAAAGAAATGCAGTCCAGAAAGATCCACATGGTAATTGTGGTTGATGAATATGGTCAGACTTCGGGTATTGTAACGATGGAAGATATTCTGGAAGAGATCGTAGGCAATATTCTCGATGAGTATGATATGGATGAGGAATTTATTGTGCCATCAGATGACGGTTCTTACGTTATGAATGGCATGACGACGCTGGAAGATGTGGAACGGGCGTTAAATATTGAGCTTGATGAGGAGGATTATGACTCCTATGATACAATAAATGGCCTGCTGATTTCCAGACTGGACCGGATTCCCCAGGAAGGGGAGGAATCGGAAGTTTCCATCATGGGTTACCGCTTTAAGATCCTTCAGGTGGAAAATAAAATGATCCAGACTGTACGGGTATGGAAGGAAGATCCCGATGTCCCTTCTGAGGAAGAAAAAGGGGTCAGAAAGATGGAAACCGAGATCAAGGACTTAGAAAAAGAATCATAAGCAAACACAGCTGCCAGGACTTTCTGTTATAAGACAGGAAGGATATGGCGGCTGTGTATTGTTTTTTCTTGCAAGATGATATAAATAGTGATAGAATAGAAAAGATGTTATTTTTTTGAATGAATGAGGACGAAATAGAGAAAGAAAAGGAGTGTTGGAAACGATGTCAGGACATTCAAAGTTCGCAAATATTAAGCACAAAAAAGAAAGAAACGATTCTGCGAAAGGTAAAATTTTTACTGTTATCGGAAGAGAACTTGCAGTAGCAGTAAAAGAAGGCGGACCAGACCCTGCAAACAACAGTAGGCTCCGTGATGTAATAGCAAAAGCGAAAGCCAACAACATGCCCAATGACACCATTGACCGAGGCATTAAAAAAGCGGCCGGAGATGCCGGTTCTGTTAACTATGAGACAATTACATACGAAGGATACGGCCCGAATGGAGTGGCGATCATCGTAGATACTCTGACAGACAATAAAAACCGGACTGCTGCCAACGTAAAAAACGCGTTTACAAAAGGCGGCGGAAATGTTGGTACTCCAGGCTGTGTATCCTTTATGTTTGATAAGAAGGGCCAGATTATTATAGATAAAGAAGACTGCGATATGGATGCAGATGAACTCATGATGATTGCTCTGGATGCAGGTGCGGAAGATTTTTCAGAGGAAGAGGACAGCTACGAAGTTCTCACGGCACCGGAGGAGTTCAGCGGAGTACGTGAAGCATTGGAAGCGGCTAAAATTCCCATGGTTCAGGCTGAAGTCACGATGATTCCCCAGACCTGGGTGGAACTGACGGATGAAGATTCCTTAAAGAAGATGAACCGGATTCTGGATCTTTTAGATGCGGAAGACGATGTACAGGCGACTTATCATAACTGGGATGAATAAAAATGAGGGCTTGCACCGGAAATCGGAGCAGGCCCTTTTATCATGAAAAATCAGAAAGTTCACACGATCTCAGTTAAATTCCGGACTGATTTCTGGATATCCGCCACCAGCTCGTGGATGCGTTCATAAACTTCCCCTGAGCTTTTGGAGATTTCCCCGAATTCTCTTGCCACGACAGCGAATCCAACTCCTGCTTCGCCTGCTCTTGCTGCTTCGATGGAAGCGTTAATAGACAGAATATTCTCCATGGAGGCTACCTTTTGCAAGTCATGGGTTTTTGCTGTTACTTCATTTAAAGAGTTTTTGATGCTGTCAATCTCTGAATCCAGTACGCTGTCTCTTTTTCCTGAGATTGCCTGTATGTATTCTAAATTAACCAGTTGATTGACAATACTGCCAAGCATCTGTGCTGCCGCCTTGATGGTAGTTTCCGGGCGTACGGGCACTTTTCTCAGTGCATTGATATATTCCTCTTCATTGATCCCCAGTTCTCTGGCAATAGAACGGAATTTTTCTTCATCCGGCTGTGCAGGCAAAACCTGTCCGCCGATAATTGCCCCAACCTTTTCACCTTTAATGACAATGTCAGAGGAAAAATCCATAAGCCCCGCATGGCAGAAATAAGTTCCCCTTCCATCTTTGTCACACGTTTCACATCGTTTTACCCCTTCTTCGCTGTTTCTTGTGTAATTCATGCAAAAATCAGTGAAATTGCTGCCTTTTGTAATGTATTTACCCTCTGTATCCACCGCGATTGCTGCTAACCCTGTCGCTTCTGAAAATTGGTCCTGAATCGACTGCAATGCGCTCAAATCAACGAACTTTCTGATATCGATCATATGATGCATGCCCCTCTCTTGTATTTGCGGTACCGTTTTATCATTCTTATTATATAATAATGGTAAGATAAATACAAGCAGGGAAGTAAGCAGCCATATCTGCGAAAATCCATTGAAGCTTACGGATTATTGTGCTACAATCACCGTGAAAAAGATAAAAAAGAGGCAGGATTATGGAAAGTGACCGATTGTACCGGGTAGAAAAAAAGGATATTGAGAAATTGAAGCAGCTGCTGACGGAGTGTTTTAAGGAAGATCCGCTTTATTGCAATCTGATCCCGGATATGGATACAAGAAAACGACTTCTCCCGGAATTGTTTGAATGCGATATGGAAGAATTTTTTGAGACCTGTGAAATATATGCAGACAGTCCGGATATTAACGGAATTATGGTTGTGGATGATGAATCTGAGGTCTATGATCCGGTTCACTATTACCTGGCAGAAGCAGCAGCGACCTTGAAAACAGATGGTTATTTAATACGGGAAGACAAAACCTTAAAGACGTTCTGGAATTTTTTTCATGGCAGGGATTATTTGAATTCCAGATGGACCGACCAGCTCCACCAGGAAGAGCGGCTTCATATAATCTATCTGGCAGTAAGGCCCAGTATGCAGCATCATGGAATTTCTGCCTGCCTGCTGAAAGAGGCCATAGAATTTGCAGACAGAAATCATCTGATGATATCACTGGAAACCCATAAACACAGCAATGTAAGCTTTTACGAGCATTTTGGTTTCCGGCTTTTCGGTGTGGTGGAAAAGCATTTTCATTTAAAACAGTACTGTATGATAAGAGAGATGCGCTAGAGATCAGTACAAATAGTAGGACAGGCTCTCCCGGATGTGAAAACCGGCTTTTTTATACAGGGACACAGCGGCAGAATTCTCACCGGAAACCTGTAAATAAATCATATCCTTTCTTTGATCACCGGCAAGGGAAACATATGTCTTTAAGAATAAATTAAGACAGGCAGTTCCAAGGCCCTGCCCGCGCAGGGGTTTGGAAATTTCAAATCCGAATAAATAAGCACTGTTTTCCTGGATGTCAAGACTGCACGTTCCTACTACGGAGTTGTCCTTTAAAAACTCATAGCATTGGAAACCATCCGGGTTTTTGAAGGAGGAAATGGTTAAAACGCTCCCATCTTTATTTCCTTTCAAAAAAAAGGATTTCTCTGACTCTGGTATGGAAAGTTCCATAAAATATTCTTTATAGCAGAAAGTAGCTTCCATGGCCTGTATGGCCTTTAACCCATCCTGGCAGTTCTCATAAACAGGAAAGATGAAATCGCAGTCCGGATAATCATTTACCAGGTCTTTTAAGAGTGAGGTAAAATGTCCTTTCTGCCGTTCGCCGGGAAGGGTACAGCCGTAGCATTCCATGGTATCAGAATCAGTAAAAAAAGTAATCAGAGCGGATAAGAGGCGTTCATTTTCATATAATAAACAGCAGATGCAGTCCTCTTCCAGGGGAAAAGAGAGAGAAATATGATCATACTGATTGCAGGCTTCCTGTAGTAGAATGAGGTCTTTTGACAGGCGGGCATCTGGACTGGCTGTTCGGATTAGATTCATGGCTTTACTCCTGATTTGTTTTCGTATAGTATAATACAATAAAACAGTAAAATTCAATCAAATATTTTCCATATTGCTGATTGTTTCTTTGAAATATGGGTGATAGAATAAACACATGTAAAGCAGTTGGAGGGATCACATTGAAAAAGAGAGAAGAAATACCGGTTTGCGACACCTGGAATCTGGCGGACATACTGCCGTCTGAGGAGGCCTGGGAAGATTTATTCCGCGAAACAGAACGCTCGCTTTCAGGTTATAAAAAATTTGAAGGACATCTGGCCGAATCCGGCGAGATGCTTTTTTCCTGTCTCAAATTTGATGAGGAGATATCATTAAAGATCGAGACATTATTCGTGTATGGCAGGCAGAAATCTGACGAAGACACCGGAAACTCAAGATATCAGGGACTGTCATCGAAAGCGAGGGCACTGTCATATCAGGCTGCAGGATTGTCAGCCTATATTATTCCGGAGATTATAACCATACCGGAAGATCTTTTAAAGGAATACAGGCAAAAGGTCCCGGAACTGAAACGCTATGACCGGACTTTTGAAATCATATTAAAAAAGAAGGCCCATACGCTGACGGCATCTATGGAAGCGCTGCTTGCCAGCTCCATGGAAGCAACTTCAGGATCATCAGAAATTTTTAATATGTTTAATAATGCAGATGTCAAATTTCCTGAGATCAAAGATGAAAACGGAAATCCTGTGAAAATCACCCACGGCAATTACGTTGCTCTTATGGAAAAGCAGGACAGGGAAGTTCGAAAATCCGCATTTTATGGTCTATATGGGGTTTATAAGCAGTTTGGGAATACTCTGGCTGCTACATTTTCTTCCAATGTAAAACAGGCTGCGTTTTACGCAAAAGCAAGGAACTATACCTCAGCCAGAGTACATTCGCTGACAGAGAACGAAGTTTCAGAAGAGGTTTATGATAATCTCATTCAGGCAGTTCATGAGGGACTTCCATATCTTCATGAGTATGTATCATTGAGAAAGAAAGCGCTGGGAGTGGAAACCCTTCATATGTATGATCTTTATGTGCCCATGGTTTCCAGGGAAGAACGGAAACTATCCTTTGAAGAAGCAAAAACCATGGTTCTTGATGGGTTAAAGCCTTTGGGAGACCAGTATCTGTCTCTTTTAAAGGAGGGGTTTGAGAACCGCTGGATCGATGTGTATGAGAATGAAGGAAAGCGCAGCGGTGCCTACTCCTGGGGGGTTTACGGAGTTCATCCTTATGTTCTTTTGAATTTTAACGGTACCCTTGACAGTGTATTTACGCTGGCTCATGAGATGGGGCATGCGCTTCACAGCTGGTTTTCTGACAAGAACCAGACCTATGTGGATGCAGGATATAAGATTTTTGTTGCCGAAGTCGCCAGTACCTGCAATGAGGCTCTCTTAATCAGACATCTTCTTGCGATTACAGAAGATAAGAAGGAACGGGCTTACCTTCTCAATCACTTTATGGATAGTTTCCGCGGCACCCTGTACCGTCAGGCGATGTTTGCCGAATTTGAAGACAAGACCCACCGCCTTGCGGCAGAGGGAGAGGTTTTGACATCGGAAAGGCTGTGTGGACTGTATCATCAGCTGAATGCCGATTACTTTGGTCCGGAAATGGTGGTGGATCCTGAAATTGATTACGAGTGGTCCAGAATTCCCCATTTTTATACACCGTTTTACGTTTACCAGTATGCCACCGGATTTTCGGCTGCGGTGGCCATCAGCACCAGAATTTTAACGGGGGATGAAAAAGCGGTTAAGGGATATTATGAATTTTTAAGCGGAGGAAGTTCCATGCCTCCTGTTGAACTTTTAAAACTGTGCGGTGTTGACATGTCCACAGCAGAGCCGGTTAAAGACGCCCTTTTGGTATTTTCAGGCCTTTTGGAAGAAATGAAAAAGCTTATTTAAAACTGATTTCCGGATAGAGGAGAGGGGAGCAGGTATGAATCTGTATCAGATGATATTTAAGAGAAGATCCATTAAAAAGTATAAGAAAGAACCGGTTCCAGAGCAGCTGAAAAGGGATATTCTTTATTTTGGGGATTGCGTTTCAAGGTTGTACGGCGACATTAAAGTAAAGATGGAGATATGTGACAATACACAAGAGGATCTTTCGCCAAAGGGGTTATGGAAGGTGGAGGCCCCCTATTATCTGGTGCTTTATTCGGAGGAGAAGGAGGGATATCTTGTCAATGCCGGATACATTATGGAGCCGGTTTTATTATATATGACAGGAAAGGGTCTGGGAACATGCTACCTTGCCAGTGTTAAGACAGTTAAGCCGGCTCCAGCAGGGTTTAAACAGGTAATTGCCATTGCTTTCGGTTATCCGAAAACATTGCTTTATCGTGATCCTGCAACGGCCAGACGTCTGCCCTTAAAGGAATTGTGTGTGTTTAAGGAGGAAGCAGGAGAGTCTGTGAAGAATATTTTAAAGGCGGTACGGCTTGCTCCGTCTGTTATGAATACCCAGCCATGGCGGTTCATTGTTTATCATGACAAAATATATGTTTTTTCCTGCAGAGAATTTCTGCCTTCGCCATATCTGCTTTCTCTGAGGGAGATCAGTGTGGGAATTATGCTTTCCCATCTGGCCATTGCAGCGGAAGAGATGTGGATCAATGTCAGTCTGGAAGCGGATAAAGCGATGGAAAAGAAGTCATACAAAAGCGGTGCGTATGTTGCCACTGCATATTTAAAGGAATATAAATTATGAGAAAGCTTCATGACAGAACCAAAGAGAAGATATGCTATATAAAATCTTCTCTTTTTTTCGCATTATGACTTTATTCAAATGTCAGAAGATGATAGAATGACACTGTTTGGTTACTATGGAGAAGTGAGGAAGAAATCATGAAGCGGGAAATTGATATAAGAGATATTTCAGATGGTAAAATGTATGAATTAAACGACCTGGTAAAAGCTGACTGTGGAGACTGCAGCGGCTGTTCTGCCTGCTGCAAGGGAATGGGCACCTCAATTGTGCTCGACCCCCTTGATGTGTTCCGGCTCACAAAGGGGCTTAACTGCACGTTTGAAGTGCTGCTTCAGGATAACGTGGAATTAAATGTTGTGGACGGAATTGTTCTTCCCAACATCCGCATGACGGGAGAAGGAGAACCATGCGGATTTCTGGATTGCCTGGGCCGGTGCAGCGTTCACCCGTTCCGCCCTGGCATCTGCCGTCTGTTCCCTCTGGGAAGAATTTATGAAGATGAGGGAATCCGGTATTTTCTCCAGATTTATGAATGTCCGAAGAAAAACAGAACCAAGGTAAAAGTACGCAGCTGGATGGACAATCCCGATGGAAAACGTTACTACAAATTTATTGCAGATTGGCATGATTTATTAAAGAAAGCAGAAAATGAGATTCAAAAGAAGAATGATCCAACATTTACCAGTCAGGTGAGCATGAATGTTCTGAAAATGTTTTATTTTACCCCTTATGAGAAAGAACAGGATTTTTATGATCAGTTTGGCAAAAGGCTTGAAGCTGTAACTTTCTTATGATAGAATTGGTAAGAATAGAGAAAAATAAGGGCGAAGAGAACCGAGGAGGAAGACATGATCAGGCAATTAATTGACAGAATTCAAAAAACAAATGCACCGGTTTGTGTGGGACTTGATCCAATGCTAAGCTATATTCCCGATCACGTAACAGAGAAGGCATTTCATGAACTGGGTGAGACATTAGAGGGTGCTGCAGAAGCAATCTGGCAGTTCAATAAAGAAATTGTGGATCATGTTTATGATCTGATTCCCTCCGTAAAACCGCAGATAGCCATGTATGAGCAGTTCGGGATTGAAGGCTTAAAGGTATACGACAGAACGGTTAAATATTGCCAGGAGAAGGGACTTATCGTCATAGGAGATGCGAAAAGAGGGGATATTGGTTCCACATCTGCAGCCTATGCTATGGCGCATATCGGAAAAGTGAAGGTGGGTTCTAAGATTCTTACGGCATTTCATACAGATTTTCTTACAGTCAACCCCTATCTTGGAACAGATGGCATTGCTCCCTTTGTTGATGTATGCAAAGAAGAGGACAAAGGTCTTTTTGTTCTGGTCAAAACCTCCAATCCGTCCAGCGGAGAATTTCAGGACCGCCTGATAGACGGAGCACCTCTTTATGAACACGTTGCGAAAAAGGTCGTGGAATGGGGAGCGGATTGTATGGATGGCACATACAGCAATATTGGTGCAGTGGTAGGAGCCACCTATCCTGAGATGAGCGCTGTATTAAGAAAGCTGATGCCAAACACCTATTTCCTTGTGCCTGGCTATGGAGCCCAGGGAGGAACCGCAGAGGATTTAAAGCCATGTTTTAATAAAGATGGTCTTGGAGCAATCGTGAATTCTTCAAGAGGTATCATTGCTGCCTATAAACAGGATGCATATAAGAAATTCGGTCCCGAGCATTTTGGAGAAGCTTCCAGACAGGCCGTGATTGATATGGTTTCTGATATTAACCGGGTTTTATAGGGGGAGAACATGGGTAAAATAAAAATTACGGCAGCAGTCGCCAGCCAGACCAGGCTTGCAGACGGTGTATACAGCATGTGGATCGACGCTAAGGAAATCACTGACCAGGCTAAGCCGGGACAGTTCATTTCCGTGTATACCGGGGACAGTTCAAAGTTACTGCCCCGTCCCATCAGTATCTGTGAAACAAACCGGGATAAAGGGCTTTTAAGAATTGTGTACCGCATTGCAGGCGGAGGAACAGAAGAATTTTCCCGTTATAAGACAGGCGATCCCATAACTGTCATGGGGCCTTTGGGGAACGGATTTCCTCTGGAAGCAGGGACTTCGGGAAAGAAGGCGCTGTTAATCGGAGGAGGCATCGGGATTCCGCCTATGTTAGAACTGGCGAAAAATCTTTCCTGTACAAAGCAGATGGTTTTAGGATACAGGGACGAGCTGTTTTTGAATGAAGAGTTTCTGCCTTATGGAGATACATTTCCTGCCACAGAAAGCGGAACTGCCGGAACCAGGGGGAATGTTATGGATGCGATCAGAGAGCATGGCTTACGAAGCGATGTGATTTTTGCATGCGGCCCTACTCCCATGTTAAAATCCTTAAAGGCATATGCTTTGGAAAATCATATCGAATGCTATCTTTCCCTGGAGGAAAAGATGGCCTGCGGAATCGGTGCATGTCTTGCCTGTGTCTGCAAAAGCAGTGACAGAGATGAACATTCCATGGTTCATAATAAAAGAGTCTGTAAAGACGGTCCGGTATTTAAGGCTGAGGAGGTTGAATTCTAGATGAATATGAAAGTAAATCTTGCCGGTGTGGAATTAAAAAATCCGGTTATGACTGCCTCAGGTACCTTTGGTTCCGGTGAAGAATACAGCGAGCTTGTGGATTTAAACCGCTTGGGAGCAGTAGTCACGAAAGGCGTGGCCAATATTCCCTGGACAGGCAATCCAACTCCCAGAATTGCAGAAACCTATGGTGGAATGATTAATGCCATTGGTCTTCAAAACCCGGGAATGGATGTATTTATTGAACGTGATATTCCCTTCTTAAAGCAATATGATACAAAAATCATTGTCAATGTCTGCGGAAAGACTACGGAAGATTATATCGAAGTGGTGGAGCGGCTTTCCCATGAGCCGGTGGATATGCTGGAGATTAACATTTCCTGCCCCAATGTGAAAGAGGGCGGAATTGCATTTGGCCAGGATCCAAAAGCAGTGGAAGCCATAACAAGAGAAGTAAAAAAGTATGCAAAGCAGCCGGTCATTATGAAGCTGAGTCCCAATGTAACTGATATTACCGTTATGGCAAAAGCAGCCGAAGCTGGCGGAGCAGACGTTTTATCTATGATTAATACGCTTACAGGAATGAAGATTGATGTAAACCGCCGGGCATTTGCAGTTGCCAATAAGACAGGCGGGTTATCCGGACCTGCAATCAAGCCGGTTGCAGTACGTATGGTTTATCAGGCGGCGTGTGCAGTTAAAATTCCGATTATTGGAATGGGAGGAATCATGACTGCTGAGGATGCCCTGGAATTTATTCTTGCCGGTGCCACAGCGGTTTCTGTTGGAACTGCGAACTTTGTAAACCCCTATGCAACTGTGGAAATCATTGAGGGGATGGAAGATTATATGATGAAATATCAGGTGGAAGACATAAACGAACTGATCGGTGCCGTACGGTAACAGAACGATTTTTGAATAGAGAGGACAGCAAAATGGAACAGTATAAGCAGGAATTTATTGAATTTATGGTGGACAGCGATGTTCTTAAATTTGGGAGTTTTACATTGAAAAGCGGAAGAAAGTCCCCGTTTTTCATGAATGCAGGTTCTTATGTAACAGGAGCACAGTTAAAGAAGCTGGGAGAGTATTATGCCAAAGCAATTCATGATAATTTTGGTACAGATTTTGATGTGCTGTTCGGACCGGCTTATAAAGGAATTCCTTTAAGCGTTGCAACTGCAATCGCCTTTCATGAATTATATGGAAAGGAGATTAAATACTGTTCCAACAGAAAAGAAGAAAAAGACCATGGCGGAGATGCCGGAATCCTTCTTGGAAGTCCCATTAAGGATGGAGACAGGGTAGTCATTATTGAAGATGTGACCACATCCGGAAAGTCAATTGAGGAGACTTTTCCGATCATCAAGGCACAGGGGGATGTGACAATTCTGGGGCTTATGGTTTCCCTGAACCGTATGGAAAAGGGAAAAGGAGAGCAGAGTGCACTTGATGAGATCCGTGAAAAATATGGTTTTAAGGCATCTGCTATCGTGACCATGGCGGAAGTGACCGGACATCTTCATAACCGTGAATACAAAGGAAGAATCCTCATTGATGATGCATTAAAAGAAGCGATTGATGATTATTATGAAGTTTATGGCGTAAAATAAGGAGAGTAGGATATGGAACGAGTATATAAAACCATGAGAAACGCAGGTGCATTAAACATTGTTGTTGGAATTATAGTGACTGCTGTGGGACTTGCTGCCGGTATTATATCAATCATTAACGGAGCAATATTACTGAAAAGAAAATCTGAAATTACATTTTAACCGTTATCTCAGGAGTGGCGGCTGTCTGAATCCATGGATCTTAGGCAGCTCTCTCCTTTCTGGATAAAGATGGAGCTGTTATGATTAAAAATGCGACGAAACGGCAGAAGTTTGGTTGGGTGATTTTTATAATTTACCTGATCTTTTTGGCGTACTTTCTGTTTTTCTCGGATTATTTTGGAAGAGGTGGTCATATACGGGAGGAATACGCTTATAACCTGATCCCCCTGAAGGAAATTAAGCGGTTCATTATTTACCGACGTGTAGTTGGCTTTCGGGCTTTCCTCTTAAACATTGTTGGGAATATAGCGGGTTTCATGCCTTTTGGTTTTTTCCTTCCGGTCATAAGCCGCAGGAGCCGCCGTTTTTTCAATACAATGCTGCTCAGTTTTTTATTCAGCCTCTGCATTGAAACCACCCAGCTTGTTTTCAGGGTGGGAAGTTTTGATGTAGATGACATGATTTTAAACTCGCTGGGAGGAATGTTGGGATATATCCTGTATAAAATAGTACAGCACATAAGAGTAAGGAGGATGAGGCGTGGGAAAGCAGAAAAAAGTGTCCTACATTAGAAAGCCTTATGCTAAAAAAAGTTTTCTATCGTTAGGACTGGCTTTGGGAGCACTGGCTTTAGGGGTTCTTGGAATATCCAGCGCTGCAATTACTGCCGGGCAGGCGCAGTTAAATGTTGCGGCTGTCTGCTTTTGCAGCATGTTGATTTCTATCTTTTCCCTGTTTTATGGTGTTCTGTCTTTCTTTGAAAAAGAAAAAAAGTACATATTGTCCAAGATCGGTATTGGCATCAGCGCTTTACTGGTTATTTTTTGGGCAGTTCTTCTTATTATAGGCATAAAGGGGTAAAAAAATGGATTATAGAGAGATGTTTAAACAGGAAAATGAAGGAATTATGGAACGATTCCTGCTTTCCATGGAGCGGATCGGCCAGATAGCCTCAGAACAGACAGTGGCACAGCCGTTTCATGATTATTTCACAAGGACAGCTGCATTTATCTGTGTTATGGGTGAGTACCTGGATTATTTAAAGGAAGGAAAGCACAACACGGCTTCCCTGGAAGAGTTAAAAGAATGGAACAGGAAATTTTATGAGGACATTCTTCCGGATGCTTATGAAACCAGCTATGCAAATCCGGCTTATGCTGTGAAAAAACTGAGTGATGGATACGGGCAGCTTCTTTGCTACCTGTATAAGGAAATCAGAGGCGATATTGTTTTTGTTCATGAAAACAGGCTGACGGATATTACGATTTTAAACGAAACTTTAATCGAAATTTATAATATGTTTGAAGAAGGAGTGCCGGAGGTGGCTTCTGTAAAAGAGGTGATTTACTGGTTCGTCAGTGATTACACCGATCATACAGTGACCTATCGTGTCAGAGAAGGGTTAGACCCTTCCCTTTCCTTTGCAGCAGATATTATCCGGGACAGTGACTTAACCGATCTTCGTTATCTTTACCGCTTTGGTGAATATATTTCGGAAACAGAAGTTAAAGTTGCGGATTATTTAAATTCTCTTCCGGAGGAGACCGTCCGTCTGATGGCGGATACTTACACGGAAGGTTACAAAAAGGGCTTTGAGGTAATGGGCAGAGATTTATCAAAGAAAAAAGTGGTCCAGATCCGTTATGAGCTTGGATTTGAACGTATGGTCAAATATGCCATGGAGAATTTTGAACAGCTGGGGCTTAACGTGATTTTATGCCGTGCGGCTGTCTGGGCGGTAAATACCAATGCCGGACGAAAATCCGGTTATTACTCGACTTCTCCAAACCGCCAGTATGATTATGACCACCGTTATGATGATGCCATCTACATCAACAAGGCATTTAAGGACAGAAAAGCATCGGTGCTGAAGGTTGCATACGAAATGTACAAAGACCTGGCAGCCGGCTATGCAGGACCTGCAGTCATTGAGACATTTGGCAGAGAAGGCTTTCATCCGGTTAATAAAGGAGAAGCCTGCCGCCTGGATCCCAAACAGGAGAAACTTGCAGTGGAAATGGCAGGTGATACTGCTGGAATTTTGAATCAATATGTTCCCGGTGATGAGACCAGCTTCACCATTATTGCATTTCCCGTTCCTGAGATCGGTGATAATTTTGAAGAAATATTTAACGAGACCATTGCGATCAACACCCTGGATTATGAAAAGTACAAAGGTCTTCAGCAAACCATAATTGATGCGCTGGATGAAGCAGAATATGTAGAAATCACAGGGAAAGGGACGAATAAGACCCGCCTGACAGTAGCGCTTCATCATTTAAAAGATAAAGAAAAAGAGACTAATTTTGAAAACTGCGTGGCTGATGTGAACATTCCTCTTGGGGAAGTATTTACGTCACCAAGACTTGCCGGAACCAATGGTGTTTTAGAGGTCAGCACGGTTTATATAACTGATTTCCAGTTTAAGGATCTGGTTATGACGTTTGAAAACGGCATGATTAAAGACTATTCCTGCAGTAATTTTGAAGATCCAAAGGAAGGAAAAGAACTGATCAGGCAGGTGATTTTAAAGAACCATGACACACTTCCCATGGGAGAGTTTGCCATCGGAACCAATACAACTGCTTACGCCATGGCCAGAAAATTTGATATTCTTGACAAGCTTCCAATATTAATTGTGGAGAAAATGGGACCTCATTTTGCAGTTGGAGATACGTGTTACAGCTGGTCGGAAGACAGCCGGTTTTATAACCCCAATGGCAAAGAGATTATTGCGAAAGAAAATGAGATTTCTGCTCTCCGAAAAGAGGATGCTTCCAAGGCATATTTTAACTGTCATACGGATATTACAATACCTTATGCAGAACTGGACAGAATTGAAACTGTCTGTGCAGATGGGAAACGGACTCTGATTATAGAAGACGGAAAATTTATATTAAAAGGAACAGAAGAATTAAATTTGCCATTTTCTCTGTTATAAACTTTAGATTTACAAAAATTTAGAGAAAATCATTAAGTAATGTATATAATTGCCGATAAAACACTATCAGAGTGTGTTTTTTACAAAAGGGCTAAATGGAGGATACCTATGAAGAATTTAAAGATTGGCAAAAGAATTACGGTCTCTTTTGGAATGGTTTTTGTTTTGTTTTTGATTGTATCATGTACTTCCTTATACAGTCTGGTGGGAAACAATGCCAGGTTTGTAGAATTTTATAACAACGGTCACCAGGTATCATTAATGACTGTAGAGATGAGACAAAATATACAGTCGGCTGCAAAAAACGTGGGGTATGCAACCATGAGCCTGGATTTAAATACCAGAGCGAAGTATATTGATGAATCGGAAGCAGATTTTAATAAATTGAAAGAAAATGTTCAATTTCTGAAAGAGCATTACAAAGGGGACAAATCAGTTGTTGAGAATATCGAGAAGACGCTGACGGAAGCGGAGCCCTTTAAAGAAAAAGTGTTCACTCTGGCAAAAGAAAATAAAACCAGACAGGCGACAGAGATTTTCTTCGAGTCTCTGGAACCATGTTTTGATCAGCTCCAGACGGATCTGATGCAAATCAGCGATACTGCAAAGAAGAATGCTGACAGCGATTTTACCAAGTCACAGGCTGTTATGAGTTTTGCTCAGATTATCGTGATCCTGTTTCAGATAATTGGAGCCGGAGTGACCTTGCTTCTTGCTGTATACATGACAAAGAGTATTGTAGCACCCGTTAAGGAGATTGAAAAGGCAGCCGCAGAGATGTCCAAAGGCAGTCTCCATGTAGAACTGGGCTATCAGTCAAAAGATGAGCTTGGCGGACTTGGCAACAGTATGCGTTCCACCATATTAAATATCGGCAGTATTATTGATGATATCATCTACCTGTTAGGATCTATGGCAGCCGGAGATTTTACGGTTGTGTCAAAGAATCAGGAGCAGTATATTCTGGATTATGAGCCCATTCTGCTGGCTATCAGGAATATCAGGGATAATTTAAGTGATGCTCTTTTCCGCATTAATGAATCGGCAGACTTAGTTGCCAGCGGTTCTGAGCAGGTATCCTCCGGGGCGCAGGCATTGTCCCAGGGCGCGACTGAGCAGGCTTCCTCCATACAGGAGCTGGCAGCTACGATAAATGACATTTCCAATCAGATCAATAAAAACGCGGAGAGTGCAAAAGAAGCGCGTATGAGATCAGAAGAAGCGGCTCTCAATGTAACAAAGAGCAATCAGAAGATGATGGAAATGAATCAGGCTATGACAGAGATTAACACCAAATCCAGTGAAATTGGTAAGATTATCAGAACGATTGAGGATATCGCATTCCAGACCAATATCCTTGCATTAAACGCAGCAGTGGAAGCTGCACGTGCAGGGGAAGCAGGAAAAGGGTTTGCAGTCGTTGCCGATGAAGTGCGCAACCTTGCCAGCAAATCAGGAGAAGCAGCGAAAAATACTACAATTCTCATTGAGGAAAGTTTACAGGCAGTGGAGAACGGAAGCAGGATTACTGCAGAAACAGCGAAAGCCATGCAGGATGTTGTGGAAGGAAGCCGCCGCATTAACATGATTATAGAAGAAATAGCCGCTGCTTCTGATAAGCAGGCAATTGCTGTTAATCAGGTTACCCAGGGAATTGACCAGATCTCAAGTGTGGTTCAGACAACCTCTGCTACAGCGGAGCAAAGTGCTGCAGCCAGTGAGGAACTGTCAGGTCAGGCACAGATTATGAAAAGTCTTGTTCAGCAATTCAAGGTTCATAACGGGAAGACTCAGCAAAGCAGTGCACCTTTGAATACTGGCAGAGTAGAGCCTGACCAGGAGTTTGTACCTGTTTTCAAAGAAGAAGCGGATCCTGAACCTGTAGCCATTGACCCGGTTTACTTTGAAGATACTTCTCCTTATAATAACAGCAAATATTAAATACATAACAGGTGTGAAAAGCCGCGGGATGCTGCATCCTTGTGGCTTTTTGTGCCTGTTTTTTTTTAATACAGGGTATACTTAAAATTATAAAGAAAATTATTGACGAGATGTGGAAAAGCTAGTATTATAATTAATAAGTGCTAATTAATTAATAAGTGGTTAATATTAGGCAAACTTATTAATAACATAATTCCTGATAATGAATTACACATGTTTGGAAGAGGAAAAGGAGAAATTACTATGGCAAACGTATCAATTGTTATGGGAAGTGATTCAGATATGCCTGTTATGGCACAGGCTGCAGAGGTTTTGGAGAAACTGGGAGTGGAGTTTGAAATGACCGTCATTTCTGCACACAGGGAACCGGATATATTTTTTGAATATGCAAAAACAGCAGAAGCCAGAGGCATTAAAGTGATTATCGCCGGAGCAGGAAAAGCAGCTCATCTTCCTGGAATGTGTGCCGCATTATTTCCAATGCCGGTGATTGGTATCCCGATGAAAACTTCAGATCTGGGCGGTGTGGATTCCCTGTATTCCATTGTACAGATGCCTTCCGGTATTCCGGTAGCAACTGTGGCAATTAACGGAGGTACCAATGCAGGAATTCTGGCAGCAAAGATACTGGCTGCAGGAGATGGGGAACTTTTGGCAAGACTGAAGGATTATTCTGAGAAATTAAAGAATGATGTTGTGAAAAAAGCAGAAAAGCTGGAGCAGATCGGGTATCGGGAATATTTGTCCCAGATGAAATAACAGGAAGAAAAAGCGGAGGAAAAAGAGATGGATTATAAGAATGCCGGAGTGGATATTGAAGCTGGATACAAATCGGTTGAATTAATGAAAAAGCATGTGCAGGAAACCATGAGACCGGAAGTCCTTGGCGGACTGGGCGGTTTTTCAGGAGCATTTTCCATGTCAGCTTTTAAAGAAATGGAAAAGCCGACTCTGGTGTCCGGAACCGACGGAGTGGGAACAAAGCTGAAGCTTGCATTTCTTATGGATCGACATAATACGGTTGGAATCGACTGTGTAGCCATGTGTGTCAATGATATTGCCTGTGCAGGAGGAGAACCACTGTTTTTCCTTGATTATATAGCCTGTGGAAAGAACTATCCGGAAAAGATTGCTGATATCGTCAGCGGTGTGGCAGAAGGCTGCAAACAGGCAGGCGCCGCACTGATCGGAGGGGAAACCGCAGAGATGCCTGGTTTTTATCCTGAGGATGAATATGATCTTGCAGGTTTCGCAGTTGGAGTGGTAGATGAAAAGAATCTGATTACCGGTAAGAATATAGCAGCAGGAGACATTTTAATCGGTATCGCATCTTCCGGTGTTCACAGCAATGGATTTTCTCTTGTCCGCAAGGTATTTGACGTGACGAAAGAAAATTTAAATGTTTATTACGATGAATTGGGAACTACTCTTGGAGAAAGCCTGATTGTGCCTACCAAAATTTATGTGAAAGCATTAAAAGGCGTAAAAGAGTACGGTGTGGCCATAAAAGGCTGCAGCCATATTACCGGAGGCGGATTCTATGAGAACATACCACGTATGCTTCCTGATGGAATCTGTGCCGAAGTGGAGAAAAACAGCTATAACGTTCCTCCCATTTTCAGACTCATGGAAGAAAAGGGTGAGATAGCGGAAGAAATCATGTACAATACGTTTAATATGGGAATTGGCATGGTGCTGGCGGTTGATCCGGCTGATCAGGACAAGACCATGGAGGCGATCAGGGCTGCAGGAGAGATCCCATATGTAATCGGCTGCACAAAAGCCGGTGAAAAGGGTGTGGTCTTATGCTAAGAGTCGGCGTTCTGGTGTCCGGCGGAGGAACCAATCTTCAGGCTGTTTTGGATGCCATTGACAGCGGGGAGATTAAAAACGCTGAGGTCAAAGTGGTTATCAGCAATAACCGCAATGCCTATGCGCTGGAACGTGCAAGGAACCATGGAATCGATGCACTTAGCATTTCCCCTAAGGATTATGAAAGCAGAGCGTTATTCTACGATGAACTTTTATCCCGAATCGATGAGTACCATCTTGATTTAATCGTACTTGCAGGTTTTCTGGTTACCATTCCGGAAGCTATGATCCGGAAGTACCAAAACCGCATTATAAATATTCATCCTTCCCTGATCCCTTCCTTTTGCGGGACCGGCTATTATGGGCTGAAGGTCCATGAGGCAGCCTTGGCCAGAGGTGTGAAAATCACAGGGGCTACGGTCCATTATGTTGATGAGGGAACAGATACGGGTCCCATTATCCTGCAAAAGGCAGTGGAAGTAAAGGAAGGCGATACGCCGGGAGAACTACAGAAAAGAGTGATGGAAGAAGCGGAGTGGGTTATTCTTCCCCAGGCGATTGCGCTGATTGCAAAGGAACAGGAGGAAAAAGCATGAAGGTTCTGATCATAGGAGGCGGCGGCAGGGAACATGCCATTGCATGGAAGGCTGCCCAGAGCCCTAAGGTCCAAAAGCTGTACTGCGCTCCGGGTAATGCCGGAATTGCTGAGATCGCAGAATGCGTTGATATTGGAGTGATGGATTTTGACAGGCAGGTGGACTTTGCCAGGAAGAAAGAAATTGACCTGGTAATTGTTGGCCCCGATGATCCCCTTGTGGCAGGGGCTGCTGATGCATTTATGAAAGCAGGAATCCGGGTGTTTGGTCCGGAGAAGAAGGCTGCCTGTCTGGAAGGTTCCAAATCCTTTTCTAAGGATCTGATGAAAAAATACGGAATTCCAACAGCTGCTTATGAAACATTTGATTCAGCATCGCAAGCTCTTGCTTATCTGGAAACTGCTAAAATGCCGGTTGTTCTAAAGGCAGATGGCCTTGCTCTTGGCAAAGGTGTTTTAATCTGTAATTCACTGGAAGAGGCGAAAGACGGTGTACGGACGCTGATGCTTGATAAGCAGTTCGGATCTGCCGGTGACCGGATTGTAGTGGAAGAATTCATGGTTGGACGGGAAGTGTCTGTACTTTCTTTCGTAGATGGTAAGAACATAAAAATCATGACTTCAGCCCAGGATCATAAGAGGGCGAAGGATGGAGACAAAGGTCTTAATACCGGAGGAATGGGTACTTTTTCTCCCAGTCCTTTCTATACAGAAGAAATCGATGCATTCTGTAAAAAGTACATCTATCAGGCAACTGTGGATGCGATGCTGTCTGAGAACAGGGAATTTAAGGGAATTATCTTTTTCGGCCTGATGCTGACAAAAGAGGGACCCAGAGTTTTAGAATACAATGCAAGATTCGGTGATCCGGAAACACAGGTGGTTCTTCCAAGAATGAAAAATGACATTATAGAGGTGTTTGAGGCCTGTATAGACGGAAAACTAAATGAGATTGACTTACAATTTGAAGACAATGCGGCAGTCTGTGTTGTCCTGGCTTCTGATGGGTATCCGGAACATTATGAAAAAGGGTTTCCAATCAAAGGACTGGAACGTTTTAAGGGACAGGCTGGTTATTATGCATTCCATGCAGGCAGCCGGTTTGATGAAGAGGGCATCCCTGTTACAAATGGAGGAAGAGTTCTTGGTGTGACAGCTCTTGGAAACAATTTAAAGGAAGCAAGAGCCAACGCTTATGAAGCCGTAAAATGGGTGGAATTTGAAAATAAATATATGAGACATGATATCGGCAAGGCAATCGATGAAGTGTAAAAACGTCTTATGTCAGCGGGTTTCCTGCATAAAAAAACGTTGACACGACAGAATTTTCATGATATTGTATCTCTACAGTAGGACTTTGATCTTTTAAAGTGTTTTTCTACACCACTATTTTAAGACGGCATGGGATAAGACTGGATTTACACAGTTTCATAATACCGAAGACTTATAAAACGGGTTGCATAAAGGTGTAACTGAGCCGATATCCAGGTTACGGGTATCGGCTTTTTCCATAATGCCTGATAAAGGGAGGCTGATCGGTAGGAGCAGGAAAAGGAAAGTTACTGTTAAGGGTTGAGGGGATGGTAAAATTTAGCAATAAATGCTGGGTGAGTAATATGATGAAAAATGTCTAAAATAAACTATGTAATGGAATGCTAATGTTTGGGAATTTAAACTACATAGTTTGTACCAGTGCGGTCTTCGGTACAAACTTCAGGTGCATAATTATGCACAGGAATGGAGGAAAATATGCTAGAATGTTTACGTAAATTAAATTTACCGGAGTATGTACAGGATATTTTAAATCAGTCACAGGGTGTCGTCATTCCAAAATCACGTAAAGAGCTGTTGACTCTTGCTATGGGCGGCGATGAGAATGTTACATTTGATATTGATTACGAAGTGGAAGGCAAGGGGAGAGTTTTAGAGGCTACTGCAACCAAATGTAAAAATGGTATAGTAGTGAATTATATGGAAGATTACATGCGCAGACGTGATCCCAATTCCATGCTGATCGCAGATAAGAATCCGACGGACAAACCCAGATATGAGGACGTTTATCATAAAGATTTCGAATCTCTCAGAATGGATACCTTTGACTGGCTGAAAAATCAGGAACTGATATTTTTCCCATTTAAGTCCGGCGGTCTGGAGTACGGTTATGATTCAGTTTTAGTAGCTCCGGCCAATGCAGGATTTTTTGCAGCAGGCCTTGCGGATCTCCAGGGATTTTTAAACATAGACGAAGTCACATATGATTTTAAGCCGAGAGCAGTTGTTTTTCTAGCACCCCCATTCCGTCATACGCATTTCAATGGAAAACAGGT
The DNA here is from genome assembly GCF_003432035.1 of Lacrimispora amygdalina. Lineage (GTDB taxonomy): Bacteria > Bacillota > Clostridia > Lachnospirales > Lachnospiraceae > Lacrimispora > Lacrimispora amygdalina. The sequence goes on along the minus strand of NZ_QOHO01000059.1, from coordinate 16,757 downwards.
AGTAGTTCATAACCGCCTGAAAGGAATACACGAGGTATATGCATATAATCTTTATCCAGGTCCAAGCGCGAAGAAGGGTATTTATGGCGTGCTTTTGGATATTGGTGAGGAAGAAGGCTGGGTAACCGCACATGCATCTGCAGTAAAAGTTATTACTCCCTACGACAATGAAATCGTGATTATGCATGAAGGTGCTTCCGGCGGCGGAAAGAGTGAAATGCTGGAAGATATCCATAAAGAGATGGATGGAAGAGTCATTTTAGGAAGAAATACGGTGACAGGAGAGAAGAACTATTTAAATCTTTCAGAGACCTGTGATTTAATTCCTGTAACGGATGATATGGCGCTGTGCCATCCAAAGATGCAGCAGGGCAGTAAGAAGCTGGTTGTAAAGGATGCGGAATCTTCCTGGTTTTTAAGAGTGGATAATATTAAACGCTACGGAGCTTCTCCACAGTATGAAAGAATATTCATTCAGCCGGAAGAACCGTTAATCTTTTTAAACCTTCAGGGAGTGCCGGAGGCCACCTGTCTTCCATGGGAGCATACCATGGACAGCACCGGAAAGCCCTGCCCCAATCCAAGAGTAATCATGCCAAGAAAACTGGTGCCAAACTCCATCGATGAGCCGGTTGAGGTTGATGTAAGAAGCTTTGGTGTAAGAACGCCTGCGTGTACAAAGGCCAATCCGTCATACGGAATTATGGGTATCATGCATATCCTTCCGCCTGCTCTGGCATGGCTGTGGCGTCTGGTTGCACCAAGAGGCTACAACAATCCAAGTATCATTGATTCCCAGGGAATGACCAGCGAAGGAGTGGGATCCTACTGGCCGTTTGCAACAGGTAAGATGGTAACACAGGCCAATCTTCTTCTGGATCAGATATTACAGTCTACCAATACCCGTTATGTCCTGATTCCGAATCAGCATATCGGAGCTTATGAGGTTAGCTTTATGCCTGAGTGGATTTCCAGAGAATACATCGCCCGCCGCGGAAGCGCGAAATTCAAGCCGGAGCATCTGGTGGAAGCACGCTGTCCTCTGTTAGGCTTTGGTCTTGATTCATTGAAGATTGACGGACAATATATCAGAAGAGCATTCTTAAGACCGGAAACCCAGCAGGAAGTGGGAATTGAAGGCTACGATGCAGGTGCTGCAATCTTAACTGAGTTCTTTAAGCAGGAGCTGGTGAAATATAATACAGATGAGTTAAATCCGTTAGGAAAGCAGATTATCGAGATGTTCATGAAGGGGGCTACGGTTCAGGATTATCTTGAAATTATGCCTATGAGATATTAAAATCAGACTATAATAAGTCTGTATGTGTGAGGGAGCGTGGCTTTGAAGATGATTTTCATCGACAGAGCCACGCTCCCTTTTTGTGTCAGCTGTTTTTTCTCTCGCATTTTAACTGAACAGGCAGCATTGACCTAATGGGAAAGGTTTTTGCTTCCAAAACTTACATGCGGAAAGCTGGAATGGTTAAAATACTGAAAATATGGTCATGCCTATCATTTGACAATAAAACATTGACATTGCCCTAGAGGGAAACGCTTATAATTGACTGGTAACGTTTATATTTGCATGGATCGAGGTGGATTTTAATGGGAAATGAATATGGAGCCCCACCCGAACAGGGGGAGCAGATCCGTATCGTACAGGAAACAGTGGCTGGAAGAGAAATCACTCTGGCCCACATTATCGGGGGACCGCTGCCAGTCGTATATCGTAAGTTAGGCTTGAATCCGGAAATTGATTATCGTTCGTCTGCCATAGGAATTATGAATATGACACCTCCTGAGTCAGCAGTCATTGCATCAGATATCGCGGTAAAGAGCGGAAATATCGATCTGGGCTTTGCTGACCGGTTCAGCGGCACTCTGATTATTACTGGTGAAATAGCAGAGGTTCAGACTGCGATTATTGAAATTGTGCAGTATTTTCATGATGAACTGGGGTATGTGACCTGCCAGATTACAAAGCGGTGATAAGATGAAAAAATTGTTTTTATGCGGAAGAAGTGAAGCAGGCAAGACTTCACTGACCCAGGCTTTAAAGGGAGAACCGGTGGTTTATCATAAGACCCAGTATGTCAATCACTGGGATATTACCATTGATACACCGGGAGAATATGTGGAAAATAAGAACATATCCATGCAGGCCCTCTGCTGTTTTTCTTATGAGTCAGATGTCATTGGTCTGCTGTGCGGGGCAGATGAACCCTTTAATCTCTTCCCGCCGGGAATTATCAATGCCTGTAACCGTCCCATGATTGGTATTATAACTAAAATAGATTCTCCGGGGGCTAAGGTTTCCATGGTGAGGCAGTGGCTTAAGGAAGCCGGTTGTGAGAGAATTTTTCCAGTCAGCAGTATTACCGGAGAAGGGATTGAAGAGCTTAAGGAGTATTTAAGTGACGAGAAATAGGGATAAACCCAGAAAGGGTGTGTTAAAATGACAGAAAAGCAGCCTGATCAGGAAGCTTTGCAGGAGATATTAGGAAAAACACACAGACATGGGGGCAATGAGCCGCTGCGTGTGGTGAAAGTCTCTGTTTCCGGGAAAGAGATATCAATGGCCCATGTCATCGGAGTTTCCGAACCTTCCGTATATAAAAATCTGGGCCTGGATATAGGAACCCACGCAGGAGAGGACTTTACGGGTATGTCAATCGGCACGATTCATATGTCCCCACCTGAAGCGACGGTTATTGCAGCGGATATTGCTGTAAAAACAGGGTACGTGGAACTGGGATTTCTGGACCGGTTCAGCGGTACTCTGATTTTGACCGGACCTTTGGAGGAAGTAAAAACTGCGGTAATTGAGATTATTAAATACTTTCATGAAGATTTACAGTATAAGACCTGTGCGGTTACAGTGAGGTAGCAAAAAAACGGTTCTGTTCAATCAAATGAAGCAGAACCGCTTTTTAATAAGGCTGTCTTTTAATAAACCACCTGCTGGCTGACACTAAGAGGCATATCCTAACAAGATTCATATAATATGTTGAGCTGATTTTTAGCTATAAAATATTTTAAGGAGTGATATTATGGCTTTGCCAGCACAGCCGTGCGAATGTTTGCCATATTCAAATAAATGTTGTTGTGGTACGCAAACCGGCATAACTGTCGTTCAACCGGAGTGTCAAACCCTGCCCAATGGCTTGGTGGTTAACAACCCTGCCTATGTTCTTGATCTTAACGCTTCATTTTGGACGTATAAATTTTTGACTGATTGCAATAGTACAACGAGAGGAATAAGCGGAATCGGAATTCCTATTTGTCTTGAAATTAATTCAGCAAATATTATCGTAGAAGAAAAAATCGATGGCTGCGGAATCTTTCAAACCGTACCATTTGAACTTATCGAGAATGATCCGAATTTTGGTCCGGCCCCTGCTGGTTTTCAGTTTCTGAAGATTGTAACTGATGACAGGTATGATAAGGGACTTTGCGTGGAATACAGAATACGCATAATCGGAGATTATCCTGAAGCAGCTCAGCCAATAAGTGTCAAAGCTGCTAATGTTGTTTATAAGTTTGCATGCACCGACTGTTTTATTGTACCTGGATGTGTGCAAAGAGGGAAACTGCTTGTATCAAAAGTATGCCGTACTGTAATTAGTAATAATCAGCCTTCATTTGAATATCAGGTTCATGTAGATAATGTTGGAAAAGCCCCCTTGAACCCTGTAGAATTTGAAGATATAATAACAATTCCTTTACAATTATCAATAGGTACTATTACAGTATCTCCGTCTTCTCTCAATGTAGATACTAATATACCAGGAAAAGTAAAAATATTCGGAAACATCGGAACGATCGAACCCGGCGGAAGAGTTGCTATAACTTATACTATTCCATGTATTGGGATCAGTAGTCCCGGTAGTTATATAATAAACAATACTGCACGTGCCGCTGCGGAAGGTACTGATTCAGGAGATTTGTGTGGGACAAATTTAAATGTTGTAAAATTCAGAGCCGAAAAATGCTGCTCAGTCAATGGAAATGTAGGAACCTTTAAACTGACAATTTCAAGTGTGGGTAATTCGCCTGATGCAGTAGTTGATATATTTGATCGGATGCAGATACCCGCCGGGCTAACGGTTAATTTCTCAAGCTTCAACGGTTGTGAAGCATATTTTGCTGATACGCTCAAACCGATTCCTTTAAATACTGATATTATCGGGCCCGCCGGCATTGATATCATTTGCAGAGATGCTTTTATTCCTTTCAATGGAAGTTTTGAAAAAACAATCAGTTATACTCTTGTTTCAAGTTCAGTGAATGTGACGTCTGTTGTTAACACAATAACAAATATTACTCCGAAAGATATTGAGAATCTTGTTTATGAGGGCACAGAAAATCTTCCTGCAACTGCAAATATTAAGGTAGAACTTCTCCAAAGTTGTCTAACATCATGCTTATAAGATATTAAATGAAACCTACTCCTACGGATGATTCCAAGGAGCAGGTTTCATTATAAAATCATCCTTAAACTGCCATAGGCAGCAGCCTATTTTTCTGTATAAACCTCAAGACCGTCCTTCTGGATTAGGTTTTTTAACTCTTCCAGGTAATTTCTTGCGAATATGCTTAAGTGTATTTTTGGATTCTCAATCCAGCCGATTCTCATATATTCAGAGGTTATAAGAGGAACTGCAATAATATTATCTCCGTTTAAGTTGCTGTTTAAAATACCGCTGCAGATGGTATAGCCGTTTAAACCAATTAATAAATTAAACAGAGTAGCACGGTCACTGACGTAAATGATTTTTTTCCTTGGAACAGTACTTAATATTTCCTCAGAAAAGTAAAAGGAGTTATTCTCCCCCTGCTCAAAAGCCAGAAAAGGATAGGGCTTTAACTCCTCCATCGTGACAGATGAATGACCGGAAAGAGGGTGTGATGAGCTGATAAATACATGAGGAGAAGCTTCAAACAAAGGGTGAAAAATCAGTCCGCTGTCTTTGAAAAGCTTACCCAGTACCTTCTCATTAAAATCATTTAAATACACAATTCCAAGCTCACTTCTGAAATTCTTCACATCTTCAATGATTTCATAAGTTCTTGTTTCCCGCAGTGTAAATTCATATTCGTCATGATCCTGCTGTTCCACCAGATTAACAAATGCATTGACAGCAAATGCATAATGCTGGGTGGAAATAGAGCAGATCCGCTTTGCCGGCATTTTCTTCAGATAATGCTGCTCCAGTAAATCAGCCTGTTCCAGCACCTGCCTGGCATAGGAAAGAAATTCACTGCCATCTAAGGAAAGGGAAATTCCCTTGGGATTTCTGTTGAATATGGTAATACCATATTCCTGTTCCAGCTCTTTTACTGCGTTTGAAAGGCTGGGCTGGGTGATAAAAAGCTGTTTTGCAGCCTCTGATATGGAGCCGCAGTTAACAATGGTGATAATATAGCGAAGCTGCTGAAGCGTCATTACTATGAATTCCTCTCTTTCTCATTCTGTTTTTTATTCTAACACAAAATGATATAGTTTAAAACTATACCATGGCATAAAAATATAGAATTTTACAGATAAATATGTTTCCGTTAGAATAAAGAAAAACAATACAGGAAAAAAGAGAGGAGAATAAAATCATGGCACAGGCGAAAAAAAGAGCACCTTTTAAGTTTGATATAGTAGGAAGTTTTCTGCGTCCCGAATATTTAAAGGAGGCAAGAGAGGGCTGGAAAAAGGGAACGGTCACGGACGAAGAATTAAGAAAAACAGAAGACCGCGCCATCACAGAACTGATCGAAAAGCAAAAAGATGCAGGACTTCCAGTCATTACAGACGGAGAGTTTCGCAGAAGCTGGTGGCATCTGGATTTTATGTGGGGGCTTCAGGGCGTTAAAAAACTGGAAGTAGAACAGGGTTACCGCTTTCATGATGAAGTTACCCGAGGTGAATCGGCCGGTCTGTGCGGGAAGATTTCAGGAGAAAATCATCCATTTGTAGAGCATTTTAAATTTGTTAAGCTGTTTGAAGATGATACGGTAACTGCGAGACAGACCATTCCGGCACCCGCCCAGTTTCTGGCGGAGTTAGAGCGGGGCGATAATCTGGAACAGACAAAATCTTACTATCCGGATGAAGAAGAACTGATACAGGATATTGCAACTGCCTACCATACCGTACTTCTGGATCTGTATGAGGCAGGCTGCAGAAATGTTCAGTTTGACGACTGTACATGGGGGATGTTCTGCGACACAAAATATTGGGAAGCCAGACAGAAAGAATCAAAATCTGTTTCTTCCGAGGCGGAAAAATATGTAAGGTTAAACAACCTGGCCATGGAAAATCTGCCCCAGGATCTGGTAATCAATACACATGTATGCAGGGGCAATTATCATTCCACCTGGGCATCCTCCGGCGGATATGCCCCCATTGCGCCCCACTTATTTGGAAAAGAAAATGTCTCTGCCTACTACCTGGAATTTGATGATGAACGCTCCGGAGATTTTGAGCCGCTTCATTACGTAGATGGAGATAAGCAGGTGGTTCTTGGGCTGATTACAACAAAATCCCCGGATCTGGAAGAAAAGTCACGAATCATAGAACGAATCCGCAAGGCCTCCCGCTATATCCCGCTGGAACGCTTATCATTAAGCCCCCAATGCGGTTTTGCATCAACCGAAGAGGGGAATAAACTGACAGAAGAAGAACAGTGGAAAAAAATAAAACTGGTAAAAGAAATTTCAGAAGAGGTCTGGTAAAATCGTCATTAAAATGGTATTGTTGTTTGGTACAGTAAAACAGCAATACCATTTTTGACTGGCAAAGGAGGGCAGACCATGAATGTACAGATATTTGGAACAAAAAAATGCTTTGATACAAAAAAAGCAGAGCGTTATTTTAAAGAACGAAAAATTCCGTATCAGTTCATTGATATGAAGGAAAAAGGGATGAGCAAAGGGGAATATAACAGCGTCAGACAGGCTGTAGGCGGAACCGATGCCATGCTTGATGAAACGTGCAGAAATCAGGATGTTCTGGCACTTATTAAATACATTGCTTCTGAGGATAAGGATGACAAGATTTTAGAAAACCAGGAAGTACTGAAAACACCCATTGTCAGGAACGGAAAACAGGCAACCATCGGTTATCAGCCAGATACGTGGAACGGCTGGAAGTAGAAACAGCCGGAAGATACGGCTGCCTGGCAGCCGGTTAACCTTGACATAATCGAAAAAATTACTTAAAATTAAAAAAAATCAAAGGAGCGGCGCGAGATGAAAAGACCGGAAAAAAATCAAAGATGGGTATTGAATCAGGAGATAGAAGGCGAGAAAGCGGGAGACGGTGTTGTCAGAAAAGTTCTGGCATACTGTGACGGAATGATGTGTGTGGAGAATCATTTTGAGCAGGGAGCCATCGGTAAGATGCATAATCATCCCCATACACAGATTACATATGTGGCAAGCGGAGCATTTGAGTTCACCATCGGTGAAGAGACAAAGACGGTAAAAGCCGGAGATACCTTATTAAAACAGGACGGAGTGATGCACGGCTGTGTATGCCTGGAAAAGGGTATTCTGGTAGATATTTTTACTCCAATGAGAGAAGACTTTATATCATAATCATGTCAAAAGAGATCTGTATTTTGCCGGACAACCACGGCAGATGCAGATCTTTTTCCTCTTTTTAAATGGTCTGAATGGAAGTTAACGTGACATCGTCACGGAAAAAATGAAAAATACCTGTTAAGATCATGAAAAAAACATGGAGGAAGCAATGACGTTACAAAAAAACAAGAGGTATGCGGTCGTAGATGAGGCTCATTGTGTTGCCTGCGGCAGCTGCATAAAAGTTTGTCCGAAAGGAGCTGTTACAGTACCAAAAGGAATTGCAGCAAAAGTGGATATAGAAAGCTGTGTTGGCTGCGGCTTGTGCGCAAAGGCCTGCCCTGCATCTGTCATACACATTGAAATGCTTAAGAGGAGAGAAGAAAATGAGAAAGAATAGGAAAAAAAACTGGTATGATTATCTGTGGCTGACATCTTTGCTCTATTTAATCCTCGGATTCTTCAACATACTTTTTGCCTGGCTGGGTCTTCTTTGTTTCTTTATTCCACTGGGAATATCCGCGGTTAAGGGAAATAAAACCTATTGCAATCATTATTGCGGCAGAGGACAGCTTTTAGATCTCCTTGGAAACAGACTGAAATTATCACGGAAGAAAGATATTCCTGCATTTTTAAAAAGCCGTGTATTCCGATATGGTTTTCTCATCTTTTTTCTTACGATGTTTGCCAATATGCTGTTTACCACCTATCTGGTTTTTTCGGATGCAGGAAGCTTAAAACAGGCAGTGCAGCTTTTATGGACCTTTAAACTACCCTGGCATTTTGCTTATCACGGAACCATAGCAGCGGACTGGATTGCCCAGTTTGCTTTCGGATTCTACAGTGTCATGCTGACTTCTACAGTGCTTGGCATTATTACCATGATATTATATAAACCCAGATCCTGGTGTGTGTATTGCCCCATGGGAACCATGACCCAGCAGATCTGTAAGTTAAAGGACAAATCATAATAAACCTATTGATAAAAACCATATTATATGCTATAAAAGAAGCACAGAGAAGTTAAAGGAGGTGACAGGGATGGCAAAGTATGTTTGTGAACCATGCGGTTATGTATATGATCCGGAAATCGGTGATCCTGATTCTGGTATTGAGCCAGGCACTGCGTTTGAAGATTTACCGGAGGATTGGGTTTGCCCGGTATGTGGAGTTGGTAAAGATATGTTTGTTGAAGAATAAAGCTGCTGCCATCATTGGCCGGCCGCCATGCCTTCAAGCCACAGGCGTTTTTTCGCCCGGCTTGAAGGCTTTTTTTATTTCAGGTGCTGGTAAAACGCTCAAACAGCCGGTTAATTTCAACCTGCCCGTAACCCCATATGTTATTGGGATATGTATTTGCAGGATTTCGTATGGCACCGCTTACCATAAGCCGGTTGGCGTCATTACCGGTGATTCTGAGGTAATTTCCCCTTACAATCGCCCATTCAAATACCATGGCAATGATACCTGCCGCATGAGCGGCAGCAGCTCCTGTTCCGGTTGCAGTCCCGTAAAGGCCTCCGGGGACTGCACATGTCAGCTCAAAGCCCGGGGCTGCAATGTCTGGTTTTATCTGCCCGATTCTTGTATAGCCTCTCCCTGATTCCGCAAGAATGCTGTCATTAAGCTGGTTATAGGCAGTTACAGTCAGCTGGTGTCTTGCATTGGCTGGTGATGTAATTGTAGTATCCGGGTTAGAGTCCAGAAAAAACGTATCATCAGACAAAAGATCCCCGGAGGGAAGCCAGGAATGAAAGGAAAAAGATTCGTTTTCAGGACTCTGTACCCGCAGATACCAGATGCCTGGAAGTGGATTGCTAAACCGCAGAAGAATCAGCTGCTCTCCCGTTTCCTCTTCGAAAATGATATTATTTACATAAATTGTAGTCTGATTAAATATAAAGTTGAATTTTCTGCATTGGTTCAGACCTGGATAGACCGGCTGGGTGGATTCCCGGTTGGGAGAGGAGATATCTATGGAAAGTCTGGCAGGTGCATAAGACCAGATCTCCATGGCAAACAAAGTGTCACTGCTGCCGACTCTCAGTTCAATGTCATTGTAATAAGGGGGAGCGGTGGTAGCGTTGTAGTAGTGACGCTGATTGTTTCCTTCGTTGCCCGCAGCTACGGAGACTCCATTGCCGGGGAGAAGAGCCAGATGATCTAAATAAGCGCTGGTTGCACTTCTGCCGTCATGCCCCCCCTGACTGCTTCCAAGGGCGATGCAGATGACAACAGGACGGTTAAAACGGGCGGCAGCTGTAACTGCATAGCGGATACCAAGTATCAGATCTGACTCCTGATAACAGATAGCGTTTTCGGGAATAAAAGACACCTTTTTTGTAACAGGTTTTGCTTCCTTCAGCTTGATAATAACCAGATCAGCCTGTGGAACAACGCCGCTGAATCCCTGCTGCTCATTGGGGGAACCAGCCAGAATACTGGCCATGGCAGTTCCGTGCCCCAGCACGTCTGTAGTGGGAACAACGGATAAGGGATCGGGTGACTGAAGTGCAGCATTGATCTGCTCCCTGCTGTATTCGGAACCAAAGGTAAATTCGTCCGGAATCGTGCCTGACTGATCGGTCTGATCCCACATGGTAAGAATCCGGGAAGTACCATCGTTAAAGAGAAATGCAGGGTGCCGGTAATCAATCCCGGTGTCAATGACAGCCACCAGTACCCCCTGCCCGAATAAAGCCAGATACGGATTGGTCTGTACCGTAGTAACTCCTGATTTTTCAAGGCTTATGGTAGAGGCAAGGGTATAGATGGTAGGGAAGCTGCTGTAGGAGTATTTTCCAAGGTCACAGGGATCTCCGCTGCCGGCAGGGATATGAAGCAGAGAGTTTTGTCTGTTTAAATAGGTGATATTATCACCGGTATCATAGGTTGGAGCCAGGGCAGTGCTGATCATCAAATCATAATAGCTGTTATCCAGAATTTTTGACAAAATAATACCTCCCTGCCGGCTTTGGCCGTAATGTATGATACATTTTATGCAGGGAGGCAGGGATTATGAGTTCTTAGTTAGTGGGAGGTGTCTGACTGCTGTTACCGTCAGGGACAAAAGTGGATTTTCCAGCTTTATTTAAATATTCTATGATTCCTTTGGCATCAGCCTCTCCCAGTTTTTTTAACTGCTCATCTGTGGAGAGAAACCCGGTTAAGTCGCTGATACAGTTGATGTATCCATGTTCAATAATAAAGCCCCGGAGACCGTACATCTGGGAATAACGTGGGATTGCATAGTAATCAGCAGTACTTCCATCCGGATATAAGGTTCCGTTTTTAGAATCCTGAAGAATTAGCCCCCGGTTGTGAAGCCCGAGACCAGTGAGCTGGTTTAAAATCGTATTTGCTGCTTCCTGGGACTGAATGGCGATGTCGTTGTGAAAGCGTCCGGTTCTGGGAGACATGGAGCTGGCGCCGTAAGCGTTCCTGGTGGTGCCGTTGCCTGCAATGGAATCCACATGGAGACTGACAAATAAGTCTGCGCGGACGGAAGCAGCAAAAGCAGCACGCTGATCCAGGGGAACCGTGACTTCGGAGCTGTCTTTGGTCAGATACACCGTATAATTGGAATTTTGTTCCAGATATTCTTTCGTATAGTTGGCTATTTTCATCGTGATGATATCTTCATAATAGGTAGTTCCGTTGTAGTCGAAATGGCAGCCGGAGTAATGGCCTTCTGTTTTTCCGTGCCCAGGGTCCAGTACAACCACACAATTGGATCTTAGACTCATTCCAGGACCGATCTCAGGCACAGTAGTTTTACTCACCGGAGGAGCGAAAGCAGGCCCGCTTTCTTCTTCCGCTTTTGATGTGGAAATAATAGAAGATGAAAACAGTGCTGCAAGCAATATCGTACCGGCGGTGCGTTTAAGAATCTTGTTGAAACGAATCATGATAAATCCTCCTGAGCAATGGCATTTTTCACAATATTATAGCACTAAATGTCATATTCTGCAAATGGTATTCTATGAATTTTCCATCTCCTGTGGTAGAATGGGGAATGTAAAAATGGAACAGGAGAACTGCTTATGAACTATTACTTTGCCCCCATGGAGGGGATCACAGGATACATTTACAGGAATGCACATCATAAATTTTTTAAGGATGTGGATGTTTACTATACGCCATTCATTGTCCCCAACCAGAACCGTGAGTTTTCTTCCAGAGAAAAAAATGATATACTTCCGGAACATAATGAGGGGATAAAGACGATCCCCCAGATTATGACCAACAACTGGGAGGGTTTCGTCTGGACCGCCATGGAACTTAAAAAATATGGATATAAAGAGGTAAATTTAAATTTAGGCTGTCCATCTAAGACTGTTGTGTCCAAACTAAGAGGCTCCGGTTTTCTGGCAGTACCGGACCGGTTAGACCAGTTTTTAGACCGGATCTTTTCTATAGATATGAAAATCTCCATTAAAACCAGAATTGGAAAGGACAGTCGGGAGGAATTTCACCGGCTCCTGGAAATTTATAATCAATACCCGGTAAAAGAGCTGATTATTCACCCCAGAATCCAAAAAGATTTTTACCGGAATACTCCAGACTGGGACATGTTTCAGATGGCGCTTTCATCCAGTAAAAATCCCGTCTGCTACAACGGTGATATTTTTAGTCCCCAGGATTATAAGCGGCTGATTCAGACCTTTCCGTCTCTGAAGCGGGTTATGCTTGGGAGGGGGCTTGTGTCCAATCCTATGCTTGCGGGGGAAATAAAAGGCAAAGGGTGTCTTCAAAAGGAACAGTTAAAGGCGTTTCACGACCAGATCCTTTCCGGATACCAGGAGACTATTTCCGGTGACCGGAATGTGCTGTTTAAAATGAAAGAACTCTGGGCTTACATGCTTCCGTCTTTTGAAGGCGGAGAAAAGCATGGGAAAAAGATACAAAAGTCCCAGAATCTTTTCGATTATATCCCGGCTGTGGAGGCACTTTTTAAAGATCTGGAATTAAAATCCTCTACGGATTCCCAGTGTGAATGATCTTGGTAAAAAAGTAAAAAACGAATATTTTGTGATTGGATGGTTGAAATTAACAATATCTTGTGGTATATTCATGAATATAGCTTTTAATAACAGTTATTGATATTATTATAACGTGACAGAATGGCAGGAATCAGAATGGATGAATTATACGGTAAAAATGAGATATTGGCATATTTTAAGGAAGTCCCTGAATTAAGTGCGGTGTTTGATGAGATAGAGAAAGAGTGGATTCTTCCGTCTTACAGTCTGGATAAACTTTATATAAAGTTTATGACATTTTTTAAAGAGGACATGATGCTGAAAGAAAAGCTTTCTGCACTGATTCAGGCGGCAGTAGAGCTCACAACCCAGGAAGCATCCGGCTGGGAATATATCAGCGCCAGAATCTATCTGGTCCGGTTTGGGATAATCCGGAGAGCTGAGCTTAGCAGGTATAACATAAAAAGCTTTTATGATAAAGTTGTTTATTTAACAGGAGAGAAGCTTTACGGGAGTTATATTCTTGAAAACTACAGGAAAGAAGAACTTGACCGGTATGAATCTTATATCGATCATACCAGGGACCGTCTGTTTACTTATTCCGGTCTGGAACTGGTGCTGAACCGTTACGTAATCCATAGCAGGGAAAACGTCCCTCTTGAAACACCCCAGGAGATGTTTTTAGGAATTGCCATGCATCTTGCCATGCTGGAAAAGGAGGACCGGGACGGCTGGGTAAAGCGGTTCTACGATATGCTCAGCACCTTAAAGGTGACTATGGCGACCCCCACATTATCCAATGCAAGAAAGCCTTATCATCAGCTTTCTTCCTGTTTTATTGATACAGTGCCGGACAGCCTGGATGGGATTTACCGAAGCATTGACAGCTTTGCAAAGATCAGCAAATTTGGCGGCGGCATGGGCCTTTATTTTGGTAAGGTCCGGGCGGCCGGAAGCTCTATACGCGGGTTTAAGGGGGCGGCCGGAGGTGTGATCCGGTGGATCAAGCTTGCCAATGATACTGCTGTTGCAGTGGACCAGCTGGGAATGCGTCAGGGTGCGGTAGCGGTATACTTGGATGTGTGGCACAAAGATCTCCCGGAATTTTTAATGCTCAGGACTAATAATGGAGATGACCGCATGAAGGCACACGATGTTTTCCCGGCAGTATGCTATCCAGACCTTTTCTGGAGGCAGGCGAAGGAAGACATAGAAAGTGACTGGTATCTAATGTGTCCTCATGAGATTCTCACTGTAAAGGGCTGGGCCCTGGAAGACTGCTGGGGGGATTTGTGGGAGGAACGTTACTTCCAGTGCGTGAATGACAGCAGAATCCATAAGAGAGTGGTTCCCATTAAGGATATCATCCGGCTGGTTTTAAAGAGTGCGGTGGAAACAGGAACTCCGTTTACATTTAACCGGGATGCAGTGAATAAAGCCAATCCCAACAGCCATAAAGGGATGATCTACTGCAGCAATCTCTGTACGGAAATTGCCCAGAACATGAGTGCAGTGGAACAGGTGAAACAGAGTGTGGAGACTGTGGATGGAGAAACCGTGGTAGTGACGGTGACAAAGCCGGGGGATTTTGTCGTCTGTAATCTGGCCAGCCTGTCTCTTGGAAAAATAGATGTAAACAGCAAGGAAGAAATAACCCAGCTGGTGCGAAGTGCAGTCCGTGCGCTTGATAATGTCATTGATCTTAATTATTTTCCGGTTCCTTATGCAAAGGTGAGTAATGAGCGTTACCGCCCCATCGGTCTGGGAGTCAGCGGCTACCACCACATGCTTGCAAATAACAAAGTTGCCTGGGAATCGGAGGAGCATCTGGCCTTTGCAGACAAGGTTTTTGAGACGATAAACTATGCCGCAATTGAAGCCAGCTGTGATCTTGCGAGGGAAAAAGGAAGATATTCCTTTTTTGAAGGAAGTGACTGGCAGACAGGGGATTATTTTAAGAAGCGTGGCTATGAATCACATGAATGGGCGGACTTAAGCAGAAAAGTAAAGGAATGGGGAATGAGAAACGGCTGGCTGATTGCGGTTGCGCCGACCAGCAGCACCAGCATGATCGCAGGAACAACGGCAGGACTTGATCCCATTATGAACCGGTACTATCTGGAAGAGAAAAAGAACGGGCTTGTTCCCAGGGTTGCGCCGGGACTTGCGCCGGATACGTTCTGGTTATATAAAAATGCTCATTACATTGACCAGAAGTGGTCTGTGAAGGCAGCAGGTGTCAGGCAGCGCCATGTGGACCAGGCTCAGAGCATGAACCTGTATATTACCAATGACTATACGCTCAGGCAGGTGCTGGGACTCTATATTCTGGCCTGGGAATCGGGAGTAAAGACCATTTATTACATCCGGTCCAAAAGCCTGGAGGTGGATGACTGTGAGGCATGCTCCAGTTAAGGAATAAAGGAAACGAGACAACAAAAAAGGAGAGTGGGACATATCTCATGGAACAGTTAAAGAAAAGACCTCTTTTTAACCCGGAAGGATCCGTGGAAGTAAGAGAGCGCCGGATGATAAACGGCAATACCACTAATTTAAATGATTTTAACAACATGAAGTATGCCTGGGTAAGTGACTGGTATCGTCAGGCTATGAATAATTTCTGGATACCGGAGGAAATTAATCTTTTAAGGGACAGCAAGGATTATCCTCTTTTAAGTCCGGGTGAGCGGAGAGCGTACGATAAGATTTTATCGTTTCTGGTGTTCCTCGACAGCATTCAGACTGCCAATTTACCTGCCATCAGTGAGTATGTAACAGCCAATGAGATCAATCTCTGTCTGGCAATCCAGACATTTCAGGAGGCGGTTCACAGCCAGAGCTACAGCTATATGCTGGATACGATCTGCGAACCCCAGACGAGAAATGAGGTTCTGTATCAATGGAAGAATGATCCTCATTTACTGGCCCGCAATACTTTTATCGGAGATTTATATAACGAATTTCAGAAGGATAAAAGCAGCAGGGCATTTCTGAAGGCAGTAGTTGCCAACTTTATTCTGGAAGGAATCTATTTTTACAGCGGATTCATGTTTTTCTATAATCTTGGGCGAAATCACAAAATGACAGGCTCTTCCCAGGAGATCCGTTATATTAACCGGGATGAGAACACCCATTTATGGCTGTTTCGCAACATCATTCTGGAGCTGAAAAAGGAAGAACCCCAGCTGTTTACGCCGGAATGCGTCAATGAGTACCGAAGCATGATCAAAGAAGGGTGTGAGCAGGAAATCGCGTGGGGAATCTATGCCATCGGAGATGAAGTTCCTGGATTAACAAAGGAAATGATTACCGACTATATCAAATACCTGGGCAATTTCCGTTGCGAAAGTCTGGGCTGGGAACGGATTTACGAAGGGCATGAGAGAGAACCGGAGAGTATGTCCTGGGTCAGCCAGTACAGCAATGCAAATTTAATAAAAACTGATTTTTTTGAAGCAAGAAGCACCGCTTATGCAAAAAGCAGCGCCCTGATTGATGATCTGTAGATGGAA
This sequence comes from Lacrimispora amygdalina, assembly GCF_003432035.1. GTDB lineage: Bacteria > Bacillota > Clostridia > Lachnospirales > Lachnospiraceae > Lacrimispora > Lacrimispora amygdalina. Next base: position 688 of record NZ_QOHO01000059.1, on the reverse strand, counting down.
AGCAGTGGATCTTGACTTTTGTTTTTTTTCGTGATACTATGATAATGCTCTCTTGAAGAGTACCAGTCAGGGGCAGTACTGGTTTCGACAGGGGCTATGCAGCTGGTGAAGCTATCCGTATGCGATGCGTTAAATGGCAAACCTAAATATAAACGCTAACAATAATAAATTAGCTTTAGCTGCTTAATGCAGCTTGTCGGCCTTAGAGCACTCACACTTTAAGATCCCGGCATCGACTATGTGAGAAACGACGTATGCAAAGCTTTGAGCATACGGGTGTATGATGAAGCTACTGAAGCAGTCAGGGTGTTAGTTCCCGGGCTGTGGAGGGAATGTCAATGAACTAACTATGATAGTAGAAGAACAGGGAATTGGTTTTTGGACACGGGTTCAAATCCCGTCTGCTCCACTCAAAAAAGTCTAGTATATACTAGGCTTTTTAATTTTCGTGTTGCATAGACTTTAATTTTATGATTCGTTTTTTTTGATTCTTCATTTATATGTCTCGGTATATGATTTTCATTACGTTATCGGTTGACCGGCCTATCTATTTATGTTCGTGAGTGACCTGAGAGCTATGTTCCAACTTGCTGAATCGAATGCCTTTAATGAGAACCGGGTGTCCTGATTATAAATTACGTCAACCAATTAACCTGATAAATCAATTGATAGTAAGTAGAAAATAATG
>NZ_QOHO01000058.1 GCF_003432035.1 Lacrimispora amygdalina | reverse complement strand
AAGCCGGTGGTCATGATTTTTCTAAAATCCAGTATTTGGAAAATTATAACTAAATAAAAATGGCGTACTTTGTCTAATATGTATATTGAAAAAATAATTGCACTATGTTAACATAAATACAAGTCATTGAATTTGTATACAAACATTTATATTTGAATACAAACTAATTTTCTAATGACGAAATAACTGACCAAAATAAAAGCAAAGGAGAATCAGAATCATGAATATGGATTACTTAAAAAACCAGTTTTCTCTTGAAGGAAAAGTTGCACTTGTAACAGGCGCATCTTATGGTATTGGCTTTGCTATTGCAAAGTCTCTTGCAGCAGCTGGCGCTACCATTGTTTTTAATGATATTAAGCAGGAATTAGTAGACAAAGGAATCGCAGCTTATAAGGAAGAGGGCATTACTGCTCACGGATATGTTTGTGATGTAACAAGCGAAGAAGGCGTAAATGCCATGGTTGCCCAGATAGAAAAGGAAGTAGGCGTAATCGATATCCTGTTTAATAACGCAGGCATTATCAAACGTATTCCTATGTGTGAAATGACAGCAGAACAGTTCAGACAGGTAATTGACGTAGACTTAAATGCACCTTTTATCGTAGCAAAAGCAGTGATCCCGTCAATGATTAAAAAAGGACACGGGAAGATTATCAACATCTGTTCCATGATGTCTGAGCTTGGCCGTGAGACCGTATCTGCTTATGCAGCTGCAAAGGGCGGTTTAAAGATGCTGACAAAGAACATTGCTTCCGAGTACGGCGAATTTAACATTCAGTGTAATGGTATCGGGCCTGGTTATATCGCCACACCACAGACTGCACCTCTGCGTGAGGTTCAGGCAGACGGTTCCAGACATCCGTTTGATCAGTTCATTATTGCCAAGACACCGGCTGGACGCTGGGGTGAAGCTGAGGATCTTGCAGGTCCTGCAGTTTTCCTTTCTTCTGATGCTTCCAACTTTGTCAATGGACATATTCTCTACGTTGACGGTGGTATCTTAGCTTACATTGGTAAACAGCCACAGTAATTAAATGCCCTGACAGGGAAGTCCCGGCTGGGATAAACATGGCCATGATGCCCGCCCTTAAAAGGCGGGAGTCATGGCATATTTTATAATGTTTTAAATTTAAAGGACGGAGAGGGTTCAATGGAAGGAAAGACCAAAACCTATAAAAACCGTGGCGACCTGGTATTTGAAACTTTAAAGCAGGAAATTCTGGACCTGGAATTAAAGCCCGGACAGATCATAAGCGAGAATGAGATCTGCGAGCGGTTTGGAGTATCGCGGACTCCTGTAAGAGAGGCGGTAAGAAAGCTGCAGGAGCAGGGATTTGTCATATCCGTACCCTATTCCGGTACGCAGGTGACGCTTCTTAATCTGGATACGATTAAACAGATGATTTATATGCGTGTCGCTGTGGAAACCATGGTTATGCGCGATTTTGCCAATATGGCAACTCCGTTGTGGATGGAAGAGGTCCGGTATATGATCCGCAGGCAGCAGGCGCTGATACTGGAAAAAGGGTTTGAGCCGGAGCAGTTTTACCGCATGGATGCACAGATGCACGCCATCTGGTACCGGGCTACGGGAAAACGCAAGCTTTGGGATATGATACAGGCACAGCAGCTGCATTATACAAGATTCCGGATGCTGGATTTTGTAACGGAAACCGATTTTACAAGAATCATCAGAGAACATACGGAACTATTTGAATTGCTGGAAAAAAAGGACATTGAAGGTCTGGAGCAATCACTCAGAGAACACCTGACTTATAGTATGAAACGTATGAAGCACCAGATTGAGGTAGAGTATAAAGACTATTTTGAACAGGAAGAGCAGGAGGACGAATGATGACCAGTGTTTCTATAGCTGTAAAAGGATCTGATAATACGATAAAAGCTTCTGCATCAGGAGAAGATCAGGCGGTCCTGGTGTATGAAGGCGGATATGAAGAAGGAGATGCCATTGTCTGTAAGACCGATCAGAAAAGCGGCCATTATGTGATCCGGATCGATGACTGCATGGATGAATCTTTTGTATATCTGACAAAGCAGGAAGTGATTTTTACCATACCATTCGGAGATAAAAAAGTATCCTACAATCCGAAGGCATTTACCGGAGAGAGACATTATCTTACTATTCGCAAAGCAGCTGCGGGTGAGACAGAGCAATACCGCAACCTGGCAGTCAATGTCATGGACCAGCATGGCGATACCGGCTGTTTTCCACATGCATTTGCAAATGTGGAAACAAGAGGTGAAGCTGTTTTTGCGGCTCGCAATGCCATTGACGGAGTCCTTGCCAATGAATCCCATGGAGAGTGGCCCTATGAGTCCTGGGGTATTAACCGTCAGGATGATGCGGAAATAACCCTGGATTTTGGACGGGAAGTGGATTTTGACCAGATCGTATTATATACAAGAGCCGATTTTCCTCATGATAACTGGTGGGTGGAAGCCGCCATCACATTCTCGGATGGATCGAGAGAAGTTGTGAAAATGGAAAAAAGTGTAAAACCCCACGTATTTACATTGAAAAAGAAGAATATTACCTGGCTGAAGCTGAGTGATTTAATAAAAGCAGATGATCCTTCTCCATTTCCGGCACTTACCCAGATCCAGGTATATGGAAAAGATTCTCTATAACTTCAATTACCTCTTTTCCTTTTCCTGATATTCATGTAAAATATAGGCAGTAAGCATACAGGGTTGACACATAAGGAGGAAGTAAGATGGAGTTTTTATTTCTGGAACCGGTTTTTAAGGAAGCCATCTGGGGCGGTGACAAGCTTCGGGGGGTATTTGGATATGACACACCAAGTGATACGACAGGGGAATGCTGGGCAATCAGCGCTCATAAGAATGGGGACTGCAAGATATCCGGAGGGATTTATGACGGAAAGCTTTTAAGCCGCCTATGGAAGGATAAACCGGAGATATTCGGCTTTTATCCCGGAGATCAGTTTCCCCTTCTGGTTAAGATTATCGATGCAAAGAATGATTTAAGCATTCAGGTGCACCCCGATGACAGTTATGCGAAAATTCATGAGAATGGATCTCTTGGCAAGACCGAATGCTGGTACATTCTGGACTGTGAACCGGATACTGAAATTGTAATCGGCCACTACGCAAAAGACCGGGATGAGATGGAATCCATGATAAGAAACCACCAGTGGTCGGAATTTATACGTACTGTCCCCGTTAAAAAAGGAGATTTCTTCCAGATTAATCCGGGATGCGTTCATGCAATCAAGGGCGGTACCTTAATCCTTGAGACACAGCAGAGCAGCGATATCACCTATCGAGTCTATGACTATGACCGTCTCGCAGACGGAAAACCGAGACAGCTCCATGTGGAACAGAGTATTGCCACAATCAGAGCTCCATTTAAAGAATGTGATGTGGCAGCTGTAACCGGGAAACTGCCGGGAGCCGTGCATACTCATTTGATAACCTGTAAGTACTACTCAGTGGACAAGTATGATATTGAAGGAGTGTTTACAAAAGAATTTTCCAGGTATTTTACCAATGTAAGTGTAATAAGCGGAAAAGGCTGTATCAATGGAATCCCAATGGAGGCAGGTCAGAATTTTATTATACCGGCAAAGAGCGGAGAGTGCAGATTTGAGGGAAAGATGTCTGTCATCTGTTCCAATCCCGAATAAAACAGGAGGAGAAGTTATGAGACTGGGTGCATTAGAGGCAGGAGGTACAAAGATGGTTTGTGCCATAGGCAATGAGAACGGCGAGATTTTTGAGCGGGTTTCCATACCGACGGAAACACCTGGGATTACCATGCCAAAACTGATTGCATATTTTAAGGACAAGGAAATTGAAGCGTTGGGAATCGGCTGCTTTGGTCCGATTGATCTTAACAGGAATTCAGAGACTTATGGCTATATTACAACAACTCCAAAGCTTGCATGGCTGAATTACGATATCGTGGGAGCATTTAAAGATGCTTTAAAAATACCGGTGGGATTTGATACCGATGTCAATGGTTCTGCCCTTGGAGAGGCTACCTGGGGCATTACAAAGGGTCTGGAGAACAGTATGTATATTACCATCGGAACGGGTGTGGGAGCAGGCATTATTTCCAATGGAAAGCTTCTTCACGGTATGCTTCATCCGGAAGGCGGGCATCTGCTTCTTGCCAGACACCCAGAAGATTCCTTTGAGGGAGCGTGTCCATACCATAAGAACTGCCTGGAGGGTATGGCAGCAGGCCCCGCCATAGAGGCACGATGGGGAATGAAGGGGGCAGAGCTGGCCGACAGGAAAGAGGTCTGGGAGCTGGAAGCTTATTATATAGCCCAGGCGCTTGTAGATTATATTATGGTGCTGTCGCCCCAGCGTATTATCCTTGGAGGCGGTGTGATGCACCAGGAGCATTTAATGCCGTTGGTAAGAGAAGAAGTAACCCGACAGCTGGGCGGTTATATCAAGACAAAAGAACTGGAAGATATGGAGCATTATATTGTTCTGCCCAGCTTAAATGACAATCAGGGAATCATGGGTGCCTTAAAGCTGGCAGTGGATAAATATCAACTGGAAATAATGGGTTAATTGCCATTTTTCTCCTAGTGTAAATCCAATTTATGTATGATATGATACATTTTGTAAAGGAAATGTAACAATTGTGTAACAAATAAGGAGGATATTACCATGAGAAAATTACCAGCATTTGTTTTAGCAGCAGCAGCTGTATTAACCGTAGCAGGAACACCAATGACAGCACAGGCAGCGACCTGTTCCCGTTCATTGCCTAACTGTTTTTCATCTGACAGTTATTCTTCATTCTGCAAAGGACAGTCTTTAAACAGCCTGTTAAGCAAGTATGGCTGCAACAGCAACAGCTCAAACTGCAATACTTCCACTGGCAAGAAAGGTGCATCCTGTACTGGCAAAAGCTGTAATACGGGAAGTTCCTGCAATACCCGTCAGCTTTCCTCATTCTTAAGAAGCTGCAGATAATTGAATATCATTTTTTCATGGGTCGTTCCTCAGGGGTTCGGCCCTTATTTCTTTTTGCGTGGGTGGGGCAGATAAAAACAGCCACAGGCCTTTAAACGGCTCATGGCTGTCTGGGAAGGGGTCAGCCCCCTTCATTTACGATTTCTTCCAGAACACGGATTAGGTCGTAAATATTGTTGATCTGTACATTCCGTTCCAGGATCTGATTTTTTAAATCGATGGAAAGAGTTTCAAATTTGGCCTGGACTGCAGGAGCTATATATGACATTTTAATCACCTCACAATTAGGATGTACCCGGGAATAATGAATTATACATTTAAAAAAGTACTGAATAAAATATAGATCCAGCAGACATATTAATTACGAGGTGAGATCAATGTCAAGAGATGATACAAAGAAAACCAATTCAGTGGAAAATTATCCAGAAGATAAAGGGAAAGTAAAAAATCAGAATCAGACCCATAATTCCCGCAGGGAAGGTATGGGACCGAACACCAAAAGAAGGTCAGATTAATGAAAAGGGCGAAAACCAGGATGCGTTGGTTTTCGCCCTAATGAGGTTCATACTTATGATCGGGCAGTTTACAGAACTCATCATCAACCGGAAATATAAAGTCTGACAGCGCGAAAAATGAGTTGTTTACATTGGTAAAGGCGGTTATGCGGCAGCTTGCGCCCGTATCCGTTATCTCCGGATCTTTGATATCTCGTTCTGTAATAATAATATATGCATGTTCTTATATTGTGTGAACAAGCCGGACATGTCTCATCTATCCCATTCACATCTTGTCTTATTGTACCATATAATACAGTACAACTAAGAAAAGGAGGGTATTTTATATGGGATGTTTCTGGGGTTGTGGAAATAATTGCGGTTGTAATGGCAACAATAATTGCCGCTGCAATTGCAATGGTAATGGTAACAACAACGGTGATGATGTGGAATGCGCAGAGCAGGTAAGAAGAGCATACTGGGCCGGTTTTAGAGCAGGATGCAATGATCCCCGCTGCCACCACCATCATCATCATGATGATGATGATTGCTGATAATATTAATAATGGCGGAGTTCCGTTATCTCGGACCCGCCATTTTTGCATTTTAGTACCTGAAATTAGTTTGAGCCAGCCGGGAATATGGAATAAACCCTGCTGGCTTAGCTGTAATAAATAAAAATAGCTCTGACTTTTTAAAATACAGATAGTTGGTACATTTTCACTTTATCAGATTCACATTATCAAATTGGTATTTGAAGAAAAAGGAAAAATTAGACGTGATTCGTACAATCTGTATGAGATTAAGCGACGTGAACGTTAACAGCCTGAAGACCACGGTTGCCATTGATTGTTTCGAATACAACAGACTGACCATCTTCTAAAGACTTAAAGCCTTCCATAGCAAGACCGGAAAAATGAACGAAAATATCGTTGCCTTCTTCATCACAGATGAAACCAAAACCTTTTTGTGCATTAAACCATTTTACTGTACCTTTTTTCATGAAAAGATACCTCCTTAAAATTATTGTGTATTCTGCCTAAAACTAAAAATCGCATATACTTGTAAATCATCAATAGAATAATGACTTACAAATATATGCGAAATCAAAACTTTATTAAAATACTGTTTTAGTATAGCATAGAAGAGAATAATAGTCAATAGGAATTTCGAATGAGTCAATAATGCAGGATAATCTAATTAATTAAAGTTGGAAAGGATGATTATATGGATAATATTGTCAAATATTGTAATATAGTGTATAATATTTAAAAATATATGGAGGAATTGAGTATGGATAGTAGTTTTTACGCTGCATTTGCAGCATTTGGTATGATCATTATTTTAATTGGTTTAGCGATCTTCATTTTATTATTAGCTGCTGAATGGAAGATTTTTTCTAAGGCAGGCAAACCAGGCTGGGCAGCATTGATTCCGATTTACAATATTTACGTCAGATCAAATGTCGCTTTCGGAAATATGGTTTACTTTATTGCTTTTTTAGTTATAGCAGTAATAAATTTTATTGGAAAGACTTCTGAAGTCGGAGGCTTAAATAGTCTTGGAGCGTTGTGCACACTCATTCTGCACATCGTTTACTGTATTAATATTTCGAAAGCGTTTGGAAAGAGCGCCGGATTCACCGTTGGTTTAATCCTGTTACCAGTGATTTTCTTCCCAATACTGGCATTTGGACGCGATGAGTACATAGGACCACAAAAGATTTAAAATTTTTGAACATTCCAAAGAGGCGGTTGCTGTTACCGTCTCTTTTTTGCGGATAAAGTATGGTCCGGGCGAAATATGTCATGGAGAAGTTCACAGGAAAATTATAAAATCTTAATAAGCCTGCTAATGATCTCATTGACATCTAACTGCCCATAGCCCCATACGTTATTGGGATAGAGATAGGAACTGCTGCGCCGGGCGGCCCGGACAATCATGCGATTAATCTGTTTTCCGGTAAGCCGGGTGTAATTTCCCTTGCACAGGGTCCATTCCATGACCATGGCAATTCCGCCTGCAGCATGGGCAGCAGCAGCCCCCGTTCCGGTCATTGTTCCGTATAGGTTTCCTGGAAGCGCGCAGGGGATCCGGTAGCCGGGAGCCGCAACATCAGGTTTGACCAGCCCGATGCTGGTATAGCCTCTTCCGGATTGCTCTAATATGGTGTCATCGAACTGATTGTAAGCGGAGACAGTCAGGGTACTGAATGAGTTTCCGGGATTTGTTATGGTAACATCCGGGCTTGCATTAAGAAAATAGGTATTATCCGATATCCGATTACCGGATGGCAGCCAGGAATTAAAATAAAATGGCTGGCCTTCCGTGCTTTCAAGCAGAAATGACCAGATTCCCGGTTCAGGATTTTCAAAGCGTATGAGAATTAACTGATCCCCCGTTTCTTCCTCAAATACAATATTATTTACCCAGACAGAACTTTGTCCATAAGAGAATTTTATACAATCTTCAAAGGAAGGATCAATCCTTCCCGTTGTCATCTGATTTGGAGAAATGATCTCGATGGTAGGCCTTCCGGGAACACTGGGCCAGATTTCCATTGCAAACTTATTATCACCAACATTCAGCTGAAAATCAGCTCTATAAGGAGCTGAGCTAACGTTTTCAAAATAATGCCGGTTCCGGTTCCCCTCATCCCCGGCAGCAATGGAAACATTAATACCGGATAATCGTACAAGATTTTCTAAATACTCGCTCATTACCCCCTGCCCGTCATGACTTCCCTGACTGCTTCCCATTGCAAGACAGATGACAAGGGGACGGGCCATTTTCTTTGCTATGGTAATGAGATAACGGATTCCCAGTATGATATCGGATTCCTGAAAACAGAGTTTATCTTCTGGTATAAAGAAAATATTTTTAAGGTTTTGTTTGGCTTGTTTCAGCTTCACCACAACCAGCTGGCTGTATGGAACAATCCCGCTAAAGGAATTATCAGAATGGATACTGCCTGAAATGATACTGGCAATTGCTGTTCCATGCCCGTCAGTATCTGAAGTGGGAACCAGAAATAAGGCGTCATTTGAAAGAAGTGCTGCATTAATCTGCTGTCTGCTGTATTCGGAACCGAAGCTAAAGCCTTCGGGCGGGGTGCTGCTCTGATCAGTCTGATCCCAGATGGAGTAGATGCGTGTACTGCCATCTTCGTTCCGGAATGCAGGATGCTGGTAATCAATTCCGGTATCAATTATACCAACCAGCGTACATTGTCCAAGCAGATTATAGTTAACATCAGGCCTGGTTATCTGGTCGGACGAATCGTCCTCACTGGCGTAAGAAGTAAGGGTATAGACAGATGGGAAGGCGTAATATGGGGTCAGGCCCAAATCACAAACGCCCATGACACTTTTGGAGATATGCAGCAGTGAGTGGGTATCATTCAGCAATGTAATGTTATCTCCCGTGTTATATGCAGGGGCTAAAAAGTTATCGATAATAAAATCGTAATAATTTTCATCTAATATTTTTTGCATAACAAGCATCCCATCCATTTATAACATATGTTACATAGTATGCTGCGGGGAGCGTTGTATTCGTTTCAATAAATAAAATCACCGGAATCAGATAAACTTACAGCCGTTTTCCTGCAAAGCCTTTATCACATCACTTAATTTTTCTTCTTTTAAAAATATGTAATCGGTATCATAAGTAGCCACAACTAAAATACAGGTTTTCTCATCCGCTATAATTCTGGATAAAAATGCAATCATGCCGTATTTTTCAAATGATGCATCCTCCGCAATCCGAAAACAGCTCCATCCATGTTCTGCGGTTATATTGATTTTTGGTACATAATTCGTTTCGCATATCACCGATAACTCGTTATCAGTCTTACTGATAAATGTGAATTCATGTTCTAATAGCTCAGCGCTTACCTCGTTTACTTTGCATACTGAAAATTTCCTGTCAAGAATCTGCAAATCCATTTTATTTCCTCCTCATAAAAAAAGGTCCAGAATATCATACCTTCAATGGCCTAACGGTATGAAAACTGAACGCTCGTGTTGTACTTTACCCGGCGGCAAAGTTTGCGTGTATAAATATGAATTTAATTGTATTAAATCTACTACAATTTTATTATAAGGTCAAGTACTTTTATCTTTTCAAGATTACGCTAAAAAGAGAATAGCCGATAAAATCTGGGGAGAATTTTATCGGCTTAAGTAGGAACATGATATGTCTATTCTTAAATAGAATAACACTTATTTCTGAAATCAGGCTGAAGAAAATCATTAAAATAGGAGAAAACGGAAAGATCAGAGGATCCTGTCCGCTGTATGTGATACAATTATTAATATACCAATTAGTTGTGTAGAAAAGTTATAGACGATGTTATGAGATTGTGAATTCAACAAAAAATTTCCATAATATTTTTCTGGAATTTGCAGATAATATTTTTTGATAAAAATAATTGGAGGTAACAGCTATGTTAACAATGGAAGCCAAGAAGAATCAATCGTGTATTGACGCATGTTCAAGATGCGCACAGGCATGTTATGAATGTTTTCATGCATGCTTAAATGAACCTGATTTAAATGAAAGAAAGAATTGTGTCAGTATGCTGGTTGAATGTGCAATGATGTGTCAGATGTCAGTCTCTATGATGTCGATGAATGGACAATACACAAAAGAACATTGTGGAATTTGTGCAATGATTTGTGAAAGCTGTGCAAGGGAGTGTAATATGTTTAAGGATCAGCACTGCAAAGACTGTGCAAAAGAATGCCAGACATGTGCAGATGAGTGTAGAAAAATGTCTGGAATGTAAGTTTTATTAATATGAAAGCCGCCAATTGTCAACAAAGTTTAGCTTTCACTATGTGTGCAGGTGCGCGGTGTTTGTTATACAAAAAAAATCACCTTTCTGTTATAATAAGATTGTTCAAGCCAAATTATAACGGAAAGGTGATTTTAATGGTTAATATGGCAACCCCCCCCGGAGATTATCTATTTAAAAACGCTTGTCGATTTGGGCTGATATGTGTTTTATTTTGAAAGAATATGGTGTATGATGGAAGAAAATATAAAGGGGACTGAGTATGTATAATCTATATCGTGTTTTTGCTGTGTTCGGTATTATTCTTTTTATAATTGTTTTAGCAGTTCTTATTTTTTTATTGATTACAAATTGGAGGATTTTTTCCAAAGCGGGTAAACCTGGCTGGGCGGCATTGGTACCTTTTTACAATGCATATATAATGTCTGATATAGCTTTTGGAAATGCCAATTATTTTATTGCAATTATGTTTTTGTGGGTAATGGTTTTTATCGGGAGAATAACTGAAATTGGTATTTTAAGAAGTCTCGTAAGTTCGCTTTCATTGGTATTATATATTATATATTATATATTATATATTATATACTGCACTAAGATTTCCAAGGCTTTTGGTAAAAGTTCCGGTTTTACTGTTGGGCTAGTGCTGCTGCCATTAATTTTTTTTCCAATACTTGGATTTGGTAGCGCCGAATACATAGGGCCTCAAAAGATTAAAAATTGATAATTTAAATACAGAGGCGGTCAATCCCGTCTCTTTTTTTATATACGACAGTTATCCACAATAATGTGGAAATATATGTGGATAGATTGTTAGTATCTGAAAATATGACATAAAACAACAAATTATTACAGTATAATTATCTATGATTTTCAAAAATAGAGAAGGAAGCTATGAAAGCTTTTCATCAAGGAAACAGGGAAGAAGGCTTGAAGCTTCAGGAATAATTTGCGGCACAATTCCGGGAAGAATATAAAAAAAAGGATCATTGCTCATGCAAGAAGGTTTGCAGATATCATGGGAATTGTAAAGAATGTGTAGCTATTCACAGAGCACACCAAGAGCACTTGCCCAATTGCATGCGGCCGATTGTAAATAAAAAGCTTATAATTGAGCCCATAGAGGCGTTGGTGCTCGCAGAGAATAAAGCATCGTGTAAGGTAATGGAGAAATCGGGTTTTAAATGCGAAGGAGTCTTAAAACACTTTAATAAGTGTGGTGAAAGATATCGCGATGTGAATTATTACGGAATAATATCATCAGATATAAAATAGACACTTCATATCTTCATATTATGACTACTAACTATCAGTATTATGCTGGTAGTTTTTTGTACTTAAAATGTAATATCTAGATTCACAAAACTGAAATTTAGCTATCATATTTCGCTGGCTTTATCGGAACAGTTGGTGTTTAGTGGAGTATTATTGTTTGTACATGTATTAGAAATTGAACGTCTGACAGCAATAGCATTTAGTGAATCACTAAATAATTCAGTGTCTGCAGCTAATATCGATAATTCATCATCATTTAAGCAATCTGCTATTTGACAAGCCAGCGTAGTAATGAATAATACATCGCGACAATAACTCATATATATCACCCCTGTTATGTATATGGAAAAGTCACCATATTATACTAAAAACGTTCAAAACGTACCCTTATAATTGGGGGGCATACTGTACCTGCAAGAATCAAGGCGGATACCTAAATTTCGGGACCCGCCTTTAATATAGCAGATTAACCTCAATTACAAAAACCCCAGTATATACAAGGAATTCTTGTATATACCAGGGTTTTAAAATAATGGAGACAACAGGACTCGAACCTGCGACCCTCTACACGTCAAGCAGATGCTCTCCCAGCTGAGCTATGTCTCCATACATTTATCAGTAAACCAAAAGCACCGGTTTCCTATCTGATTGGAAAGCCGGTACTGATATCACAATTGTCAATCGGAGTAACAGGATTTGAACCTGCGACCTCTCGGCCCCCAGCCGAGCGCGCTACCAAGCTACGCCATACTCCGTTTCCTGACACTCAGACATTATAGCAGAAAATTTCCAATTGGTAAAGCATATTTGTTGAAAAATTTCAAAATTTAATATATGATGGAACAGACAAGACTAATCAGGAAGAAAAAAAGGTGATAATAGATGAAACCAATCGTTAGCTTTGATGTAGATATGACGCTGCTTGATCATAAAGACTGGTCGATTCCTGCAAGTGCGATGGAGACAATAGAAAAACTGAGAGAAAATTACACCATAGTGCTGGCAACCGGAAGAGACATGGATTCCATATTCAGTACTGCAATACGGGACCAGGTACGGCCGGATGCAATTATTCACCTCAATGGAACCAAGGTGACTGTGGGCGAGACTGTTATATATGAGCACACCTTTGATAAAAATCTTTTAAAGCAGATTCTTTCCTATGCAAAGAGCACACCCTACAGTGTCGGTACTACCGTGGGGGAATATGACTATTATGTAAACCCGGAAGCAGTGGCGGAACATGACAGAAAGCTGTGGGGAGAATGCAGAAGAAACTTTGCAGATGCCGAAAAGCTTGTACAGCTTGATGTGAGAACCATGGCCTATATCGGAGATGAAGATGGTGCAAGAAAGATGGAGGAGGAGTTCCCGGAGATCCACGTTCATATGTTTGCAGATAAGAAAGGTGCAGATGTAGTGGAGCGAAAGGCATCAAAGGCAGTAGGGCTTGCCAGACTCTGCGACTATTATAAGATTCCTCTTTCCAGGACGGTGGCATTTGGAGACAGTATGAATGACTATGATATTGTGAAGGCAGCAGGAATCGGAATTGCCATGGGCAATGCAATGGAAGAACTGAAGAGAGCAGCCGATTACATTACAGATCCCATCGATCAGGATGGAATTAAGAACGCCTGCCTTCATTTTAAAATGATCCGGCAGGAGGAGATTTAATGGCGATACATTTTGATATCATTATTATCGGAGGAGGACCGGGCGGGTATACGGCTGCCTTAAAAGCTGCTTCATTGGGATTTAAGACGGCTATTGTGGAAAAGGAAAAGCTGGGGGGAACCTGTGTGAACAAAGGCTGTATCCCCACAAAATCTCTTCTTCATGCCGCCAGTAAATTTAAAGAACTGCAAAACTGTGATGAGTTTGGCGTATCTACGGATTTTATTTCCTTTGATTTTAAGAAAATGCAGCTATATAAGAAAAGTTCGGTAAAATCCTACCGAAAAGGTATTACAGACCTGATTGAAGCGGAAAATATCACAGTCCTTACCGGAACGGCTGTCATTCGAAGAAATAAAACGGTGGAAGTCAATGGTCCGCAAGGAAAGGATTACTATGCAGCAGAGCATCTTATCATAGCAACAGGGGCGAAATGTGTAATTCCGGATATCCCGGGTGCAGATCTGCCGGGAGTATTGACCAGTGAGCGTCTGCTGGCGTCGGATACCTGGAATTATGACCGGCTTCTCGTAATTGGAGGAGGGGTGATCGGTGTGGAATTTGCAACCATTTTCAGCGCACTTTGCTCCAATGTGACCATTCTGGAACGGAAAGCCCATCTACTTGGACCTATGGATTCTGAAGTGTCCCAGGCGTTAGAAGAAGAACTGAAGCAAAGAGGAATTACAGTTTACTGCATGGTGAATGTGAAAGAAATCAGGGAAGAGGAAGATCACGGGTTGTCCTGCGTTTTTGAGATGGAAGGACAAGAGCAGACCATTCGTGCAGGACATATTCTGATTGCAGCAGGCAGAGTGCCCTTTCTGGATGGCCTTCTGGGAGAAGATGTGAGTCTGGAAATGGAACACGGCCGATTAAAGGTGAATTCAGAATTTCAGACCAGTGAACCAGGGATTTATGCCATCGGAGATGTGGCATCGGATATTCTGCTGGCACACGTTGCAGCTGCACAGGGAACCTATGTGGTGGAAAAGATCGCAGGAGTGGAGCATACCATCCGGCTTTCTGTTGTGCCAAACGGAATGTTTGTGAAACTGCCGGTAGTTCCCAGCTGCATTTATACAGAACCCGAGATCGCATCGGTAGGAATTACCCGTGAATCAGCTGTCGCTAACAATATGAATGTGCGCTGCGGCCATTATTCCATGAGTGGAAACGGGAAATCCATTATCACCAGCAGGCAGAATGGATTTGTTCATCTGGTATTTGAAGAATATTCCGGTACACTGGTTGGAGCCCAGATTGTCTGTCCCAGAGCAACAGACATGATCAGCGAGATGGCAACTGCGATTGCCAACGGGCTGACGGCGAGTCAGCTCCGGCTGGCCATGCGAGCCCATCCCACATACAGCGAGGGCATAACGGCAGCCATAGAAAATTATTTTGAAACCAAAGGAGATCAAGGCAATGATAAGTGAGAGACTGAAACAGTTAAGAGACTTAATGGCAGAGCGCCATATTGACGCATATATGATTCCAACCTCTGATTTTCATGAATCAGAATATGTCGGAGAATATTTTAAAGCCAGAGAATTTATGACAGGTTTTACCGGCTCGGCAGGAACCGCAGTGATTACAAAAGACGAAGCAGGTCTGTGGACAGACGGAAGATATTTTGTACAGGCTGGAATGCAGCTTTCCGGCACCGGCGTGGAACTGAGAAAGATGGGATACCCGGGAGTCCCTGATATCCTGGATTATTTAGAGGCAGTACTGCCGGAAGGCGGGAAGCTGGGCTTTGACGGACGTGTTGTAAACTGCCGGCAGGGGCAGGATTTTGAAGAGAAACTGGCAGATAAGCATGTGACTCTGGCCTATGAAGAGGACCTTGTAGACCAGATCTGGGAGCGGCGTCCTGAATTGTCAAAAGAGCCGGTCTGGATTCTTGAAGAGAAGTTTGCCGGTAAATCAGCAGCTGAGAAAATCAGCGGTTTAAGAGAAGAAATGAAAAAAGAAAAGGCAACCGTTCATATCCTTACCACACTGGACGATATTGTCTGGCTTTTAAATATCAGAGGAAATGATGTGAGCTGCAATCCGGTTGTTCTTTCCTATGGAATGGTAACGATGGAGCGTTTCTACCTGTTCATTAATGAAGAAGTGTTAAATGATCAGGTAAAGGCCTATTTAAAAGACTTATCCGTAACAATCTGCCCCTATAATGACATCTATGTTTCTGTCAGCCAGCTGAGAGATCAGAGGATTCTTCTGGAGACAGGCAGAACCAATTATGCCATTGTAAAAGGCATTGATTCCTCTAACCGGATCATTGACCGCATGAACCCGACTGTACTTGCAAAAGCCATGAAGAACCCTGTTGAAGTGGAAAACATGAGAAAAGCTCATGTAAAAGACGGAGCAGCCATGGTGAAATTTATCTATTGGCTGAAGAAGAATGTGGGAAAGGAAACAATCACTGAGGTCAGCGCCCAGGAATACTTAGATAATCTCCGTTCCGAACAGGAAGGAAATCTGGGAATCAGCTTTGATACTATCTCTGCTTACGGCGCCAATGCCGCCATGTGTCATTATAAAGCAACTTTGGAAAGCAATGCCGAGATAAAACCAAGAGGCCTTTATCTGGTGGATTCCGGCGGCCAGTACTATGAGGGAACCACTGACGTAACAAGAACCGTTGCGGTGGGTCCGCTGACCAAAGAGGAACGGGAGCATTTTACACTCACAGTCATCAGTATGCTCCGCCTGGCGGCTGTAAAGTTCCTCCATGGCTGCAGAGGACTGACACTTGACTATGTTGCCAGAGAGCCGTTCTGGAGCCGTGGAATCAATTTTGATCACGGTACCGGGCATGGAGTCGGATATCTGCTCAATGTTCATGAGCGTCCCAACGGAATCCGCTGGCGTATGGTTCCGGAGCGTCAGGATAACTGTATCCTGGAAGAAGGAATGATCACTTCCGATGAGCCGGGAGTCTATATCGAGGGAAGCCATGGAGTGAGAACTGAAAACCTGATCGTATGTAAAAAAGCGGAATTAAATGAGTACGGCCAGTTTATGGAGTTTGAATTTCTCACCATGGTCCCCATCGATCTGGAGGCACTGGAGCCATCACTGATGACAGAGCGGGACAGAACACTCTTAAATGATTACCATAAAGCTGTTTATGATGCGGTGGCACCTCATCTTACGGAGGAAGAAGCACGTTGGCTGAAAGAACAGACCAGAGCAATATAAAAAAACAGGCAGGACCTTGATTAAGGTTCTGCCTGTTTTTGACTGCCTGTTTTCGCCCTGAGCCGCAGTAAAATTGGAAAAACTGCTTCCAGATCTTCGTGGCTTAATTCTTTCATAATCGCGGCGGCCTCCCAGAAAAGAGTCAGCTCTTTTTTTTCTGTATTAAAAAACTCAATGGGAGTAATTTCAAGATAATCACAGATTTCGAAAAACTGTTTCATGGAAGGCATAGAACGTCCCGAAGAGATTCCCTGTATATAGCTTTTATTCTTCCCCAGATCTAAGCTCATCTGATATTCTGAAATATTTTTCTTCAGGCGGAGTTCTGTGATTCGGTTCCTGACAAATTGTTCATCCAACATTATCACCTCTTGGTTTATCATAAAGGATATTCTAACCAGACATTACGTATTATATGCGTAATAATGCTCCAAAAACAAGTTGCATATACGGGTAAAAAGCGTTATCATGTATGATATACGAATAGAAAAGACGGAAAATAAAGGATTCCATGAGGTACAGGGGGAAGTATCATGACAGGAAATTCAGGAAGACAATTAGAAAGTGAGAGTAAGGGAATCGGACAGGAGTCGTTCCGTTTCAGCCAGACAGAACAGCTGTACGGGAATATGAGTTTTTTTACTGACACTGTATTGTTCGAGTATTCCTATCTGGAAAAGCAGCTGTGTCTTTCGGCTAATGCGAAAGGCCATATTAATTTACAGGCATTTGAGCGATTTTTTTCAAAGCACAGAGACAATGCACCAAAAGAGGGAGAGATGCGGTCTTTTGAATTCAGTATGGGAAAGATCGGGGAGCCATTCCACTGGTGCAGCTGTAAATTAACCGCTGTCTGGGAAGACAAAAAGACAGGCCCGCTGAAACTGATCGGCAAGCTTCAGGATATCAGCGGATCAAAAGCGAGAGAAGAGCAGCTGCTGTTGAAGTCTATAAAAGACGGACTGACCGGAGTTTACAACAAATCAGCCTTTGAGTACCGGGTTGATGAATTGCTAAAAAGTGAAACAGACAGTTGGCTGTGCATGATCGACATTGATAATTTTAAAGAAATCAATGATTGCTACGGCCATCCCACAGGAGACCGGATTCTGATGAAGGTAGGCGGAATGCTCTGCGATCTTTTTCCGGAGCCGGACCTGGTAGGCAGAGTAGGCGGTGACGAGTTCGTGGTATTTACGGCCGGTTCCGATGTCTACAAGCGGGCGGAAAAGCTCTTAAAGCGTGCAAAGAAAGCGGTACCGGAAGGAGAAGGGCGCCTTTCCGTCAGTATCGGCATTGTTTCCAGTTCAGGAAAAAGAGAAGAAAATTACCAGAAGCTTTTTTCACAGGCGGACCGTGCCATGTATTATGCCAAGCAGGCAGGTAAGAACAGAATTGCCTCTTACCACGGCAATATCTGGCAGGTCACGTAGAATAAGTTCAGACCAGGCAGGAGACAGAAATCCTGCCCTTTTTGTGGTTGAACTGTTACTGAATGGAATCTGGTTCCCCAGGAAGATCTACCTGGATGAAGCTATGGTTTATGGCAGGGAGAATCCGGTTAATTAAGTCAGCTGTTTTCATTTTTAAGCTGCTGGTATTGATGCAGGGGTGGCAGCCAAAGAATTCATTGGAGAGCACATCTTTGTCAATAAGCAGCTGGACTTTGTTATCTTTATCATTCATAAGCCCGAGAACAGAGACAGAGCCGGGAGTGATATTTAAAAACTGAATCATAAAATCATGATCAGCAAATGAGAGTCTGGAGGAGCCGATTTGTTTTGAAAGACTGGCAGTGCGGAATTTCTTTTTCCCAGGAAGCAGGAGCAAGTAAAATTCCGTCTTTTTTGCGTTGCAGAGAAATAAGTTTTTGCATATGTCGATGTTCAGTATGGAGTCGACTTCCCGGCAGGCGTCAATGGTGGGAAGCGGAGCGTGGTCGAGCCGCTGGTAGGGAATTTGAAGCCGGTCTAAGAGATCGTAGGTGCAAAGTTCTTTGGCTAGTCTGTCAGAGGAGTTTGCCGGACGTCCATTGTAAAGTGTTTTGTCTATATAGAAGCTGGTGCCTGCATCAATCATGAGTGTTTCCTTCCTTTTCTCTTTTTTGAATTATTATAAACTTCGATGGCGAAAATGCAATAGTTTTTCAAGAAACAAGGGAATTCGGTGGTTTTATGGGGAAGAATATACTATAATAGCTTTTGATAATAGAGAAGAAAAGGCGGATTAATGAGATGATAGATAATCGATTGAAGAAGGAAACGTTTCGTATAGATGGGAAAACGACGGCGGGAAGAAATGAGAAGAAGGAGTTTGGAAAAGAAGGTAAGGGGAAGATAGTGAACGGTAAGACGCGTAGTGATAAGATGCAGGGTGAGAAGATAAAAAATGGGAAGCCGCAGAATGGGAAGCCGCAGAATGGGAAGCCAGAGAATAGGAATGCACAGGCCGGGAAACCGTTTACCCGGACAACACAAAGTGATAAGACCCAAGCTGGCAAGATGCGGGATGATAAGATAAAAAATGATGAGAGACCAGGTAATAGGATGCATAAGAGCAGGGGACAAGGCAGTGCGTCTCAGTGCCCGGTTTACAGAAGGTGCGGAAGCTGTCAGTTGCTTCATCTGCCTTATAAAAAACAGCTGGAACAGAAACAAAAGAATCTGGAAACATTGTTAAAGCCTTTTTGCCGCCTGGAGTCTATGATAGGGATGAGTGATCCTTATCATTACCGCAATAAGGTACATGCCGTATTTGACCACGACAGAAAGGGAAACCCTATTTCTGGTGTTTATGAAGCTAATTCTCATATAGTAGTACCTGTGGAAAGCTGTCTGATTGAGGATCAGAAATCTGATGAGATTATTGGGACAATCAGGGGGATGCTCAAATCGTTTAAAATACGCACTTACGATGAGGATACAGGATATGGTCTGCTGCGTCATGTCTTAATACGCCGTGGATTTGTGACAGGTGAGATTATGGTTGTGCTTGTGACTGCTTCCCCAATATTTCCTTCAAAGAATAATTTTGTTAAAGCCCTGAGGGATCGCCATCCGGAAATTACAACAGTGATACAGAACGTGAACAACAGGGGGACCAGCATGGTGCTGGGTGATAAGGAACATGTTCTTTATGGCAAAGGGTATATAGAAGATGTTCTTTGTGGATGCCGTTTCCGTATATCTTCCAAGTCTTTTTACCAGGTAAATCCCGTACAGACAGAGGTTCTTTATAAGAAGGCTGTTGAAGCAGCGGGACTGACTGGAAAAGAGAGAATCATTGATGCTTATTGTGGTATTGGCACAATCGGAATTGTTGCCAGCAGCCATGTAAAAGAAGTGATTGGCGTGGAATTAAATAAAGATGCGGTTCATGATGCAATTGAAAATGCAAAAATAAATAATATAAAGAATGCAAGCTTTTATTGTAATGATGCTGGCCGGTTTATGGTCAATATGGCAGAATCCGGGGAGCATGTGGATGTTGTGTTTATGGATCCGCCCAGAAGCGGGAGCACGGAGGAGTTTATTGACTCCGTTTCGAAAATGCGGCCGGATAAAGTGGTATATGTGTCTTGCGGGCCGGAAACATTGGTCAGGGATTTGGAGTATTTTAAGAAAAAGGGGTATGAGGCGAAGAAGGCGTGGGGGGTGGATATGTTTCCTTGGACAACGCATTGTGAGATTTGTGTCGAAATATGTCGCATAAAATAACAAATGGTAATGTACGTTATATCCTCTATATGGTAGAATAAAAGAAAAGATAGTTACTAAAAACTAGTGTCAAAGTAGTTGATGTTATATGAAACTAGTGAATTGTATTTCTGGCGATGCCGATAAAGACTTACATTTTAAAAGAGATATTCAAAGCGAATGAATAGGATATATTTAAGATGTATTGACTCCCAGAATCTTAGTAGAACATTCTGGGGGTCTGTTTTTGTATTACAAGCAGAGATTAAAAGGAACATGCGATTGTACTTTATGGGAGGTTGATATGGAGAATTGGAAGGTCTTATTCAGACCTCACATTTTAGAACGTGGACTGAATTACTATGAAATGGGAGCAGTTTTGAACGTTCAGAAGACCGAGACGGGGTTGTGTGCTACTGTAGTGGGAAATGAAAATTATGAGGTAGAAATAAAAATAACGGATGGAAGAGTTTCTGATATGTGGTGCAGTTGTCCCTATGCAGAGGATGGTAACAACTGTAAACATATGGCGGCAGTATTATTTAAGAGTGATGAGTCTGCCCATGGGATAGAAGAAGGAGAAAAAACATGGGAGGCAAGGTATTTGGAATCTGAACAGGAATTGTTAGATGTGATTGGTAAAATTCCGGAGATTGAGTTCCGAGGGATCTTGGCACAGCTTGCTCAGGAATATGAGAGCTTCAGGAATCACATTATGACGAAATATTCCTCGTCTATAAGTGCAAGACAGATGATACGATTAAAAAAAGAGATAGACGATATCGTATACCGCTTTTCTGACCGGAGCGGTTTTGTTGACTGGCAGAATTCTGGTGACTTTATTGCGGCAATGGAGAGTTTTCTGTATGGTAATATAAACGAATTAATTAAAAAGGGAGCTTGTATGCAGGCCTTTGAACTAACAAATGATGTATTTGTTAAAATAGGAAACCTGGATATAGATGATTCAGACGGTGGTACGACCATAGTGGGGAATAGCTGCTATGAATTCTGGAAACAAATTCTTAAGAACTGTAATGAATCGGATAAGAAACAAATGTTTCGGTGGTTTGAAAATCATCAGGCGGACGGGACTGTAATCGATTATATGGAGGATTATATCAGTGATTTTTTATTAAATGAATTTCAGGATAAGAGATTACTGGAAAAAAAGCTTCAAATGCTGGATGAGAGGATAACCAAAGCGGGAGAGAAAACCGACTGCGGTGACTGGTGGAGTGCTCATTATGGATATGAAAATAATATACTAAAGCGCTTAGAGATAATGAGAAAACTGGATTCTTCAGAAGAAAAAATTCTGGAGTACAAAAGAATAAATCGGAGGTTTTCAGTAGTAAGAAAATTGGAAATTGAAGAATGCTTGGAAAAGACGGAAATTGATCAAGCAATTTGCATATTGAAAGAGAGTAAGGTACTTGACAAAGAATATCCTGATCTGGTTGCTGAATACAGCGCCAAGCTGATCGATTTATATAAAATAAGGAAACAGGATAAAGAATATAAAGAAGAATTGATTTTCCAGGTATTTTCATGCCGGCAGGACAAACTGGATTATGTGTACAGATTGAAAAGCGTTTGTGAGCAGGTAGAATGGGAAAATCACAGGGAAAAGATTTTAAAAGGAAGAACAGGGTGGCAAATTAAATATCCTCTTTTGGAAGCGGAAAAAATGTATAATCGATTATTAGAGGAAATAGTTGCCGATGGTTCAATCGTTTTGCTGGATCAATACGAAACAGTGTTGAAGAAAAAATTCCCGGAACAGATGAGAGAAGCATATACAACATATATAAAAAAGCAGGTCGATGTTGTGTCAGACAGGAAAAGGTATAAAGACTTGATTAAGTATTTGAAAAAAATAACAAAATACCCGAATGGAAAAGAAATAGCTGGGAATGTAGTATCAGAGTGGAGGGCCTGTTATTACAGGCGTTCAGCGATGATGGATGAGCTTAGAAAAGAGGGATTTTAATACTGAGGCTCTTGCATAGGACATTGAAATTAACCATGTAAAAAGATAGATGGGGAGAAATTTATCATGGCGGATATATATAAATTTAAAGTAAGGCTCTGTGAACTGGAAAGTATTATGTGGCGAGATATAGAAATCACCTCTGTTTCCAGTGTTGCTAAACTTGGATATGCAGTATTGGCAGCATTTGAAAGTACAGCAAGTCATTTGTTTAATATAAAGTTTAAAGGGAAGCGTTATGAGATCATATTTGAAGATGATGACTTCAACGAGGAGCCTGCAATTGATCCGATTATAACTAAGCTTTCTGCGTTAAAACTTAATGCAGGAGATAAGCTGAGTATGGAATATGACTATGGTGCAGGTTGGGAATTTGAGATAGAATTATTATCCGTATCTGAAATGAAGCGCGGAGCAGGAACACACTATCCATATGTTACGGACGGCAAAGGAAAAGGAATTATTGAGGATACATCACCATATGAAATTGCTGAAATAGTTGAAAAAACAGACCATGATGGTACTTTACCCCGAATCGCAGATATGTATTCCGGAAAAGAAAATGAATGGGATTATAGAAAGTTTAATTTAGAGTATTGCAATGTGTTCTTTAAGGATAATGTGTATAGAATAAGGTGTGCTTATGAAGAATGCGAATAAAAGCAAATACAATCAGACCAGAGGAGATTGAAATAGTGGATAATTATGGTGAAATTCTTATATACCGGAAACCAGCTGTCCCATAGCCCGCAACTCTTTTTCATTCAGATAATTCTTGGCAATTTTCGCCTCTCGTAACGTTGGCTACTCTCCTGAAAATGTCTTCAATCCCATGAAGTCTTTTTCAGCATCCGCACGATGGTAAATTACCTCAGCGGCCGTTTCTCCAGAAACAGCATAGTGAATTTTATTCTGTACTTTCTTGAAAAATTGAATGGAAACCTCCGCTTTTGGATTGTAATCCACACTGGTAGAATAGATTTCAAGCACCTGCCTATAAAATACCTTTTCCGATGCCCTGATATCCCTGATCCGCTCAAGCAGTTCTTTAAAGTATCCGCCTCCGCCAAGCTGCTTCAGGCGTTCATCATCCATTGCAAAGCCTTTAATCATATATTCTTTCAATCGTCCGGTTGCCCAGCGTCTAAAATTAGTTGCAATAGAAGATTTTTGCAAGTATTAAGCTCCGTGTTGCTCTAGCTTTGCTGCACACATAATAATAAACCTCTTTATATGTACCATCTTTATTTGTCCAAGCGTGTTTATTAGTGTACATCGGGCCACCACATTTCGGACATTTTAAAATACCACTTAATAAGTGCGCCCTGTCCCGACCAATTTTAGACGGAGATTTAATGCCTGTTAATGCTCGTTTTTCATGTGCTTTGTTCCAGAGTTCTTCATTTATGATAGCCTCGTGCTGACCGTCAGCAATAATGTATTCATCTTGGTGTACTTGGCGGTATTCATTTTTTGTGCCTTTGACCTTTTCTCTTGTCCGTCTGCCAAAAGCAATTTTTCCAGTGTACACAGGATTGTCGATTATCATTTTGACAAAATGAGTACTCCACTGTGAAAGGGTACCGTTGGCACGTTTGATTTTTGGAATACCCTGCAAATTAAGATAGTTAGCAATTTTATAAAATCCCATATTGCCATTTACATATTTATCAAAGATAATTCGTATTGCTTCTGCTTCATTTTCTTGGATATAGAGCTGCTTATCTTTAAGGTAGTAGCCATAAGGAGCAAACCCACCGTTCCAGCCACCTTGACGGGCTTTTTCTTTTCTCCCGTTCATTGTCTGCTCAATGATATTTTCACGCTCTATTTCAGCAACGGCAGACAACACTGAAATTAAAAGCTTTCCGCTTGTTTGTGAGGAATCAATTCCTTCTTCAATGCAAATTAAGTTTACGCCAAAGGATTGAACGTGTTCCAAAGAATTTAAAATATCGGCTGCGTTTCTGCCAAAGCGGGAGAGCTTATAGACTAAGATATAGTCAATTTCTAACCCATTTTTAATATCACACAGCATTTGTTTAAAAGCGGGTCTGCCTTCTATGGATTTGCCCGATTTACCAGCATCTTCGTAAATGTCTACAATCTCCATTTCTTCTCTGTCTGCAAAACGCTTTAAGCTGTTTTTCTGCCCGTCCAAGCTGAACCCATCAACCTGCATTTCGGTACTTACACGAGGGTAAAGTACACATTTTTTCCGCTCCTATTCATAGTAGCTGACCTCCAATCAATGATTGGAAAACATCAATCCATACACTGCTCTTTTAGACAACACGATTGATTTCATCTAAGACCTCTGCACCATGTTTTTCTATAATCTGAGAAAGTACATTGATAAAATCCTGATATGCTTTGGTTTTCTCATAGGATTTAGACGGTTCAGCAGTCGTAGTATTATCAAAGTATCATTATCCCTTATGTGTGTTATTGCGGCGGACGTGCCACCGTTCGGTCTAATGGCTGCATTTATCGCTTCGACTGCTGTAATACCTATGCTCATAAAGGGTTGAATCAATTATTTGTTTTCCTGTTTTGGCAAGTGTGTTACAGCAGTCATCATGGCGATGCTCATTATGTCGCTTTGCTTTTCAGCCACATAAGTTTCGTACTCAAAATACCGTATATTCGGTTGCCAAGGAACATAGGGAAGGATTATACCTCCCTCTATATGCCCTGACTTTTTTCTTGAAGAAACGGAACCTGATTTAGAAAAAAATTTAGGCTCCCCACAATCATAGCAGTCATAGAAAGATGTGGAGCGCCATCATTTCTTACAAAGCATAAGAGAATATTGTTCAATATAAACATAGGGGAAAACAGTAAGATTACTGCAAATAAGTTTTACTCATATGAAAAACCGTTTCATCAGCTCCAAGCATTTCTACAATTGCTTCAGAGAAAAAAATTCCGATTATAAAAAAAGCAATTGCAAAACCAAGTGCTAATATAACAGCATTTGTAAATGTACGATTTGCCGCCCCTTTGTCATTTTGACTTTTTAAAATAGAATATTTAGTACCACCACCTATACCAATCATTAGCCCGCTACCATGAATAAAGCTATATATTGGAATTGCAAGATTTAATGCAGTTAAGCCATTTGTTCCAAGTCCTTTTGAAACAAAGAAAGTGTCTGCTAAAATATAGCAGGATAGACCCACCATACCAAGTACGTTTAGAGATGAATATTTTATAAAATCTTTAAAGCAATTTGTATTATTCATAAAGTGAAACCTCCATACAAGAATAAAAAATAGGGGCTGTAAAAAAAGTCCTTAATTAAGAATCACCAGTTCCGACAGATGCCGGTTCTGGTGATTCTT
>NZ_QOHO01000057.1 GCF_003432035.1 Lacrimispora amygdalina | reverse complement strand
TCCTATATTATTGTAACCCTTCGGGTCGGTAACTACATAGGAACTATGCATCTGCATCAAATTTGGTTTCACGAAAAAGCGGGTCTTACCACTTCCGCTTCCACCTATGACCAGTATATTTTTATTCCTGGCATATTTCGGTGAGCTGGGTCTCCCCGACATCATCAGCCTCTCCGATGCTGTTAAGATGATATTGTTCTCGAATACCGGATCCATATAAGGCTCGATATCCTTTGCATTTCCCCATCTTGCGCTGCCATACTCCACTCCATGTCTGAACTTTTTGGCGTTCTTCGCCTTGAAATACACAATCAGGCGAAAGCCTACTCCGCACGCTACTCCAAAAAGCAGATCCATAGGATTGAAACTAGGCAAAGGATTGGTAAAAGCCTCTCCCAGCCTTGAAGCCGTATCCATAAGCCTTGGGAAGAGATCTCCCTCGACCTGTCTGAACATCCACGCTGACTTATCACAGAAATATCCTACGATAACATAGGGGATGCTCATACGGATCAGCTTATTCTTATCCGTGCCTTTCATCTTTTTCCGCAAGGATTCGGGTATGTTCTTTAAATCTTTTATGATTCCGTCTACTACCTTACTCATAGGCTCTGTCCCCGATCCTTGGTTTTTTCTCTGGCGCGTTCCCTGTTCATTGTTTGAGTCCAGAGTTCCTTATAACGGTTCAGCCTATCCCTTACGGATTCACGGTTCTGCCTCTTTTCGTTTCCATGCACAAATTCTTTGAATGCCATCGCTATAACGTCGGCATCCCTGCCCTTGAAGAAAACAACATACTTTGGCGGATCCACGGTCTTATCCTTCTTCACGGCAAAATCAACATTGTACTTCTTCGCAACACGCTCAAAAGATTTGATGTTATTCTCCGTTATTTCCATGGTATTCGCACCCTGATCCTTGCCCATGAGCTTCTTTACGGAAATCTTCCCATGCCAGTTAGCCTGCTTATTCTTAAGATGATTTAAGTAGGCGATCATAGCCTTTTTAAGCACATCGGCGGTCAGTTTGGAGGTTCTGATCACAAGGGCAATAGATTTCTGTGTTACTTCTTCCTGCATCATCATCCTCCTGTCTTTCGTTTATCCTCTGGTAATGTTCACAGCCAGGGAGGCACCAGCAGCCTCCGCAAATATATTTTTCTCATGTTGTTCCTTTCCTCCGGTCTCATGCCGGATAATAATCTCCATAACGCAAAAAAGGAGCAGCCTTTACATCTCCGAAGAGATACAAAAACTGCTCCTATCGCTGTATCTACTGTTTTATTGTTCCTACCGTAGTAAATATATCGTATACAGATTTGCAAATACCATGCCGTTTTCAACCTTAAGATCATCCAGTAAAAGGCACTGGAACAGCACTGCCCGAATCATATCATCATTCAGCCTGAAAAGCTCACTATATTTTCCATAAGCCGCCTGCTGTGTACCTGCATCGGTGGCATGGAGTGTATCTCCATCCCGTGCCATATTCTTTCTGTACTCAAGGCAATCCGCATAAAGAGAACGAATCTGATATTTTCCAAAATAGAAAGAATAGGCTTCTTTCCCATCATAGGTTTTTTTACATTTCTCCAGTTCATCCTCTGCTATGGAAAAAGCGCATACATCAGTCTCTATCACGGTTTTACCGTTATAATCCGGCTTAAGCTTTCCGCCATACCAGTTGATGTGCTGATAGATTTCCTCACGCCCGGTAATAAGCGCAGCTCTGTGAAAGTCTGTCTTGCCAAGGAATACATCCATATAGACATTGTTGGCAGACAGTGTATCATTCCATATCAGCTTTTTATGCTCTCTCACCCGGAGAAGATACTGAAGGATATTGATAAGACGCTCTCTGTTGTCTATATCCCTGAAGCCCTCTGCCGGTACCATAACACTATCAAGTTTTAATGGTGTCGATCCCTTCTGAATTTCTTTTTCTACAAGCGATTCTATACTCTTTGCCATTCCTTCCTCCCTTTTTCAAATAAAAAGGCAGCTACAAGATTCTTCTCATAACTGCCCTATCGCTGTATATTTTTCAAATAGATGTGGTCGGTCTGCTTTTACATCAATGCTTATTTCTATCCTCAATATATGAAGCGCCAGCTCTATGGCATCCGCAAGTGCTTCATCTGAGTCATTGAGCCTTGTGATGCATACACAGTCCTCAAACTCCCTATCTCTTTGCCTTAGAATACGGATCAATTTTATTCTTGCGTTTTTGCATAGCTGCGTCTTTGCAAACTCCCATCTGTATCCGTCTTTTGTATTGTAAAACGGTTTTGAAAATTCAATAACCGCATTCTTTTCCTTTATGAAATTCGCAAGAGGAATCCCGATCAACTCCTCTTCATCTACGATAACCGTATATCCTGCCTGCTTTAAGTAATGCCGCAAAAGGATATCGGGGAACTCCTTATCAAATTCTTTTCTGCATATATGGCAAGGCTCCTTATCAATGGCTCTGTCAGCTATTTTTGCCCGCCATCTGTGACCACGACCGCATATCCACCAGACTATCCTCAAAGAATTCCGATGCATCTGTTCCGGGGAAATCATCGTATTACGATCATAGTCCCATTCAGATATCAGTTCGGGATCCGTGGTAGCAAGGTCATTCACACCGGCTACAACAACTCTGTCAGAGCATACCGGACAGGAAGAACCCTTCACACGGCTATCTATCACAGCCCTCCATTCATATCCGCATACACGGCACTTCCACCAGACATTTTCCCTGGACTTCGGGAATACTTCATCAGCCCTCTTTGGAGCATTTTTCTCTGACCACTCCTTGGCAAGTTCAGGATAGTTACTGGCAAGATCATTGAACCCTTTATAAAGCATATGTCCTTCACAAAACGGACACTGGCTCCCATAATACCTGTCAGCTATCTTTGCTATCCACTCATGCCCTTGGATACATCTCCACCATACGGATTTGTTGGTGCAGGATAAAACCATATCCGGCATAAGCGGATGATTTTTATCTGACCACTCGGATACAAGCTCAGGCTTCATCGTAGCAAGGTCATTAAAGCCTTTTAAGAGCTGATTGCTGTTGCAATACGGACAATCTGAACCATTAACTCTATTCTTCACTATTGCCTGCCATTCATGTCCGCAGGAGCCTCTCCACCACACACGCTTATGTGATCCAATCGTAACATCAGATGGCATGAGCGGAAGATTTCTGTTACTCCATTGTGCGGCAAGCTCCGGACATTTCTCAGACACCGTTTCCTTCATGCATCACAACCTCCCCGTTATGACCTGTACGGTCGTTGCTACCGCTTTTATCACAGCCACAATAGCCATAAAACCGCCTATGATTCCTCCAACGATACAATCCAGGGCTATCACACCAAGAGAGCCTGCAATGCCGTAATTCCTCGGTATCAACCACAACCACATCCGTCTGATGCCGAATGGAAATCCTACGAGGATCCAGAACAAAAAGAAATCAAATCCTTCAGGTTTATTGCAGACCGGATAGCAGAACAGCACCATAAAGCTGATTGCCAGTACCGGCAATATAACTTTAAATATCATCGCTGATAATCTCTCACTCATTGGCTGCCCTCCTCATGTTTTCTTCGTCACTTGATAATTGACCGATTTGCCTTTCTTCAAGCTCCTGTATCTTTGCGTTTCTCTCAGCCTCCCTTTGACGAGCCATCTTCTGAGACATCTCGTACCATTCCTCTGTGTGCATATCGTGATGGACAAGCTGTGTGAAGTAATTATCCATCGTTGTCGGCGCATTAAAGAGTGATGCAATCATATACTTCCGCATATTGTGTATCTTACCGAGATTCTCGGCTATCATCCCCATAACATACTCAACATGACTCGCTGTCAGCGATAAGATTCTTTTACGAACAAGCCATTGGGGATACTCTGTTCCTCCGATATTCAGCGACTCTCTTTTCCCGGCTACAAGATCAACCATAACTTCAAACAGTTCGTCAAATCGACTGTTATATTCTGCTCTGTACCTTGCAGACATTTCGTCGTAATAGATATTCTCCTTGATCTGTGCAATATCTTCACGTATCACATCCTCATCCCATCCTGAGTTATCCACAGACTCAGCCGCCCCTGTAGTATTACCAGTAACCTGGATAAGATTATGATTAGGCTCAATAATATTTTTTAAATAATTATTATTATCTTTTGGCACGGAATCAGCAGACTCAAGAATAGGGAATTTGCCTTCTCCGGATTCCGTAATTTCCACAGACAAGACTCCGTTATTTTCGGTTTCAGAAAAAAGTTTTCCACAACCATCATTATTTTCAGAACCGGATATTTCCGCTTTCTTGGTAATGAAATTCTTGACATATAATATGTCTGATTTTCCTTGTCCCCGGCGTTTCCTTTCTACAAGCCCAAAATCAACAAGGTTCTTAAGCGTTGATCTTGCCTTATCTTCACTGCATCTGAGTACTTTCTGCATAGATGCCACCGTCCAGATTACATATGTCCGCCCGTCTTTATCTACCCAACCTTTCTTATGTGAGTAGTCCACCAACTCATGCAAAAACCCATACAAGACATATTCTGCCAGCCCTAAATCTTCGTAGTCAGAATCCTCAAAAAAGACCTTCGGGATCCGTAGAAATCGAAACTGATCACTCTCAGCACCGGAGTAATACTCGTAATCATACTTTGGCATTTTACACACCTCCGTGCTTCTTACGATAATCATCCAGAAGTCTTACGATAAGACTTTCAATCTCCGCATCACTTGCTTCCGCAGGAAAGTATTGCATGATGATTTCATGTTTGATAACAACATTTCTTTCCTTAATACTTGCTACGGCCAGCAGAGCGTGGAGCGCTTCCTTTGTGCAGCGTTTTTCCTGTGAGAGCTTCTTTATCTGCTGTGCCTGCGAAAGAGACGGAACAACATTATCCTCTTCCATGACTTCCATAAGAAGAAACTGCTCACTCGGAGTGATATATGATAACTCAACTGCCGGGTTGAACTTTATCTTCTTGTTATCAACCATTTCCAACAGCTGCGGCAGAAGCTCTGTGAGACGGATATACCGCTGAATAGTTCTTGCACTATCACTGTTACCCTCGCTGAGTTGATTCACGCTCCATAAATTCTCGCCAACTTGGCGAGAATTATTTGATTCTGGTCTTCCCGCTTTATTCTGTCTTTTGATTGCATCAAGCTTCATCTTGTAAGCAAACGCCTTCTCACTCGGCAGAATCTCTTCCCTCTGGAGGTTAGCGTCCACCATTGCGATCACGGCTTCATCATCTGTCAGGTCCCTTATGATAACAGGAACCGTCTCCAGTCCGACTATCTCAGCCGCATGTTTACGCCTGTGACCTGATATCACTTCATAGCCGCCTTCAGGTCTGTTACGAACCATGATCGGTACGAGGATACCGTTCTCACGGACGCTTTCAACTGTCTGAGCCATCTTTTCATCATCCAAGACCTTAAACGGATGATTCTGAAATGGGAAAAGCTCTCTGATCGGAACATCAAGCACCTGTCCGGTCTGCTCCTGATCAATACCAAAAAGAGAATCCAGACCTTTTAGCTGTACCCTGTCCGGAAGTGGTTTCTTAGCAGCCATACGCCAGCACCTCCTTTGTCAGTTCTTCAAACGCCCTTGCGACCTTGCACTTAGGATCATGCTTATATATGCTGTGTCCGTATGCAGTGCATTCCTTTGCCCTTACGGACTCCGGTATCATCACATCAAATACCTTTATCTGACTGCCATAGGCTTCACGGAGCTTTTCTATGATATCTTTCTCATGGTTGGTACGGGTATTTACTTTATTGATAACGATGCCCTCAACCTCCAACTTACGATTGAGTTTTCTCTTTGTAGAGCCTATTGAAGCAAGTAGCTGTTGAAGACCTGCCATTGAAAGATACGATGCCTCCACCGGAATGATCACAGAATCCGCAGTTGTCAGCACATTGATTGTCACAAGATTAAGGCTGGGAGAACAATCGATTAGGATATAATCGTATTCGTCCCTGACGCTTGATACAAAAGCATCCAGCAGATGCTCTCTGCTGAGAGCGTTCATTATCATGTAGTCCATACCGGCAAGCTTTATATTGCACGGCATGAGATCCACGCCTTCATCGTTATGGAGAATATACTCCGCAGGATCTATCGGATCCTCATTTATCTCACGCTCTATGAAAGAAGCAAGAGTGTTCTCCAGTTCATCCGCATTATCTATACCGAGACTGGATGTTAAATTTCCCTGGGGATCAGCATCAATGACCAATACCTTTTTGTCATTCATGGCAAGACCAACGCTTAAATTGCTTGCCAACGCTGTCTTCCCGACTCCCCCTTTTTGATTAGCTACTGCGATTACTTTAGCCATAACCGTTCCTCCTGTTCTTTTTTATCTGTTGCCCTGCCTTTTGCGGGCTTCTATTTTTGTTCTTTTGTCCACATCCGAAAACACTCGGAAGATCTTGTTGGTTCCCTTATTCTTTAAGGGCTTGGATTGGCTTGTGACCTGGTACACCTTGTCTTTTTCCATGTGTTCCAAATAATCTTTCAGCTCGTAGGTCGGTCCCGAAACTCTTACTTTTAACATACTCGTTCATTCCTCCTCTGATTGGGTATAATCTCTGTCTCATTTCGGGAACGGTTATTCTCATAATCGCTCTGCCTGCACCTATCGCTGTACTTGTTTTCATGGCATTTCCTCCTTGCTAATAGTTTTTGACCATAACAAAAAGGACACTCTCAAAAGATTTCTCTTTTAGAAAGTGTCCTTAATTTTGCAAATATTTGATTGACTACCCAAGAAGTAAATGCATTATCATGTACTGTCCTGCATCTACCATTGGAACTATTGTGGTACTTTTGTGGTACCTAAGCTCCTTTTACCACTCGAAACCCTTGATTTTACTAGGGTTTACTTGCCTGCTGACTTCAAGGTCGGGATTTGCGGGTAAGTCATTTTATATGCTTTCATCCCGCTTCGTCCACCGCCAAAAGGCCCGATTTTACTGGGTTTTTGAAATTTTTGTAGTTCATAGAGCTTCGTCCTTTTCCGTGTTTGCTGCGGCAAAAGTTGTAGAAAATTTGTAATAAGTTGTAGGGATTCAAATTTGTAGAACAATGAAATACATCTCAAACACAAATGTTTTCATTGTTTACCTATGAAAACATTCGAATCCGACCAACAAAAGTTGTAATAAATTATACCAAGTTATAGTAATTGTCAGATCGCCAAACGACTGATTTGCAACTTTAAACAAAGGTAAGTATATCATACGTCCGCCAGAGATTCAAGTCAACTATTTTATATGAAGGTTTTATACATTATATATTAAGGAGGTACTATGTCAGAATACCAACTACAGATTAAGCAAATCGTGGACTATCCACGGTGCCGGATCTACCGGCAATTTATTCAAAGTCTGATAAACGACCGGAGCATTCGCATAAGCGGAGGCTCCGGCCTTTTTTATTTTACGGCTCTTTGTAGCTACGCTAATTTCCGCACCTCCTATCGGCGCATTGACGGCATCAGTTACACCGTCTACCCCGGCGAATGGGTCTGCACCTTAAAGGAACTGTCGGAATGGTTCCGTACCCGCTTTCAATGCAAGGCTCTGGAGATTCTGGAGGAACTGCAAAAGCAACATTTAATATCCTTTCTCGCCCTTGGACGCGGGAAGGTCATCAAGTATAAAATCCGGGGCTGGCAAACGCACAACACGGTTCTGGAGTACAATGCCCCCTGTCAAAAGAACACCGGCTTTTTCTTCCTGCCGGTATCCCTTGCTACGGAACTGATTAGCACAAGCCGTTGCTCAGAAATGGACATCGTATTGGATTTATGGCTGTCTGCCATTTACAACGACCCGCAAGTACAGGGCTCAGAGATTGGTCCGGTTATCTATCTGCGTAACGGCACCGGCAACCCGTTGGTGACTTACAGCGAACTGGGGTCTCGATGGGGTCTCTCCAAAGCCACCGTAGGCCGTGTGCTGAAAAAGCTGTCCGATGCCGGCTACCTTTCCCTTATGACCTTCCCCGGACGGCATGGTAGCGTAATTTATCTGCAAAGTTACCTGTCCACCATGTTCCAGATTTCCGATGTGATGATTGATAAAGAGGAGGTCGCAATGGTTTTGAACATCAAGCTGGAGCTGCCGGAAGATGAAAAAGCAGCGGGCCTGGAGCCGACTGCCGAACATGAAGTATACGTTTCAGAAGGACTTGACAGCGTTTCAAAATCGCACATTCAAATGATTCTTAATAAGATGGAGAAAATCCTGATGGTACAAGGGATTTCGTGCTTTGGATGCTCCAAATCCACATATAAGTTATTTCCCTTATCAAACGCCTGCGGGGAAATGTATTTACCCCGTGCGCAAGATGCGTCCACAAGCCGCATGGGGCTGACCATCCTTTGCGGCACTGATAAGCCGGTCACAACTTTTGAACTGACACTCTCCCCCAGCCGGGAGAATTCCATAAGGAGGGCTAAATGATGAAGAAAAAGAATGAAATGATTGATATTACAGAAAATCCTCTGTACCATGACACATGGAAACTGCTGAAAAAATATCGCGATGTGGTCTGGAGTCTGGAGCTTTCCGTTCAGCAGGTCCGCAGCAAGTTTGAAATCGAGTACGGCAGTTCCATCGAGGAATTTTTAGATTCTATCTACCTCGCCGGTGCCGATCTGGCAGGTTCGGATATTGAGCATCATGCCAAGTGCATTGAGCGCAGTCATCAGATGCTGAAACTGCTGGATACAGCTATTGATTTGCTACGGAATAAGCATAAAAACGGCGAATCCTACTATTGGCTACTGTACTACTCTTTCCTCTCCCCCCAGCAGATGCGGAATGTGGAAGAGATCATCGAAAAACTGCGTCCGCATATCCGGGACATCTCTTTCCGCACCTACTACCGCAGACGGCGGGAAGCCATCGATGCTTTGAGTTCCGTCCTGTGGGGCTACACCTCCAAGGACAGCATGGAGATTTTGGAGCAGTTTTTCCCCGCTGATAAGGGTGGCAAGTAATTGGCGCAGGACAGAAATGAAATTGGCACGGTTTTGCTCTTTCGGCGTAAATCCTTCTGTGTTAAACTGAATATGCTCAAATTTATACCCAAAACCGAATACGGGCAGCAAACCGGCACCTTTTTAGCAGGGTGCTTTTTTTCTGCCCCAAGGCTGACGGCCTGAAAGATCACATCCAATGCGGTGTGGTCTTTTTCATTTCTTTGAGCAGAAAAAAACACAGGAGGTCTGCAAATTGAAAAAAAAGATGATTCCCAAATCCCCGCAGCAGTCGGAACCTAAGACCCGGCTGCACCCCCACATTCCCATCGCCAGGATTGCTTACACCGCTTTTCTATGTGTGATGCTCTCCATGATGTTCTGCCAGCCGGCTTTCGCTGCCACCGATGTCTGGAGCAAGGCTAAAGAAGTCATGCAGGATGTGTATAACCAGATTCTGTTGATTTCCACAGTGGCCGCAATCGTTACGGCGTCTGTCGCTTTGCTTATGATGAATTTTTCGCGCTCCGGGCGTACCGTAGACGAAAGCCGCGCTTGGCTCAAACGTATTTGCATTACCTGGGCGATACTGAACAGTTTGGGCTTTATCATGGCCTACATTGCGCCATTTTTCTCAGACGGCAAATGGGCTGGGTGATGAAATTGTCCGCGCCTATACTCAAAAGAAAGGAGTGATCGCATGGGCATTTTAGATGGCATTGTTGAATGGATAGCAGAGCAGGTTATGGCTGGTCTTGACCTTGTAACCTCATCGGTTTTGGGCGCCTTGGGTTGTGATATGGCCGTATTTCTGCGATATTTCCCAGCGGCAGAGACGATGTATAGCGTCTTTGTTGCGTTGTCCATCGGTATTATTTTATTAAACTGGGTTTGGCAGCTGTTTAAGAACTTTGGGCTTGGCGCAGGCATTGAGGCCGAAGACCCGGTGAAATTAAGCATTCGCTCGACCATTTTTATCTTGCTGGCTTATTTTTCAGATGAAATTGTGAATATTGCTTTGACCATCGGAGGTACGCCTTATCGATGGATCATGGATTCCGAACTGCCCCCGCTGCAGTTTTCAGATTTCAATTCTGTCATGCTGACCATTATCGGAGTCTGTGCAAATGGTGCTGTAGCACTCATCGCCTTGGCTCTGGTTCTGATTCTGGCATGGAACTATCTCAAGCTACTGTTTGAAGCCGCTGAACGCTACGTCTTGCTGGGAGTCTTGGTATATACCGCCCCGGTAGCGATCTCCATGGGAGCATCCCAGAGCACTTCGAATATATGGAAGGCCTGGTGCCGGATGCTGGGAGGCCAGATTTTCCTTCTGGTCATGAACGCCTGGTGTCTGCGGCTGTTTACGTCCATGGTTGGTTCTTTTATTGCCAATCCACTCTCACTGTAACGGAGGTGTGTCATTGAAAAAGTTCAAGAAAATTTTCCTTGCGGCCTTAGTGGTCGCTTGTTTATCCTGCCTCTTCTGCCAACCTGCCTTTGCCATTTCTGAAAGTGAAGTGCAGGCTCAGGTAGACGCAGTAGGCAAAGAAACCGTATCCGGCAATGTGCTGATTTGGTTTTTATGTGCCATTGCCTTTTTGAAAGTATCTCAGAAAATAGACTCATTTATGGCAAGTCTGGGTGTCAATGTTGGGCATACAGGCAGTAGTATGCTGACCGAAGCAATGATTGCTACCAAAGGCCTGGGTGGCATCCGAAACTTTTCCCGTCAACATTTTAGCGGTGGCGGTTCGCGTAATTCAACCAATGTCAATGCCAATGGAGGTAACGGCGGAGCTGGATTTGGCGGCGGTTTTATGAGTGGTGGTCTGGCCGGTGTAGTTAGCAGGAATATTGCTAATGGTGCCGCCAAGGCGGCTACAACACCGCCTGATGCCAAGCCTTCAAGCGGTATGGGTGCTGTGACACCCGGAGGTGTCGGCGGTATCGGTGGAAAGATTTATTCCAGCTCTGTCAGCAAGGGTGGTAGTTTTGCAAATAACGTCATCAGTTCCATCGCCACTGGCAATATTGGAGCCAATGGCTCGATCACGGGAGACAGAGCATCAGAAGCACTCTCTTCTTATATGGGTTATTCCGCGCTGGAAGAGGGAGCAAAAAATATTCCTACCTTTTCCAATGTGGAAATTGGCGGTGGACGGATTACGGGCACAGAAACTTCCGAAGAACACCCTGAGGGGATCTCCTTTGGAATGTATCATACCGCCCAATATGCCTCACCGGATGGCGCTCACACTACTGTCCATGCAGCGGATGGTTCCGCCTGGTACAAGCAGTACGCAGTAGACGCAGTGGACAAGTCACCCTATATGGCACCGGACGGTTCCATTGCCTATAACGAGTCCATCGTGAAAAAGCTGCCGCCCACGCCCCGCAGAAAGGACAGGATATAAATGGCAGAGGAAGAAAGAAACGGACTATCCGACGCGGTGGAAACCGGGGCCTCCGTAGCACATACCATTCAAAGTGCAGCAAAAGCTGGAAAAGCAGTGGCAGCGTCAGCAAAAGGTGCAGCCGTAGGCGGTCCTTATGGGGCAGTCGCCGGTGCGCTCTGGTCCGGACGAAAACACATCGGGAAAATCATCGCGGCTATTATCGCCTTACTGATGATTCCGGTTCTGTTCGTCCTAATGCTTCCCGGGCTAATTTTTGGCGGACTTACCAATGCTTTTTCCAGTTCCGATACAGCAAACCCGATTCTCAACAGCGATACAGTCATTACAGAAACCGTAAATGAAATTACCTTCACCATCAACGGCATCTTGGGAGAGGCGTTGGAAAACGTGACCAGCCGGATTGAAGCAGATTTTGCCTCCTCCGGTGCAGATGGCAGTGAAATCAACAATCCTTACTCCTCCGGACCAGTCTATAACAGTTCCCTGTTTGTTTCTCAATACTGCGCCGCCCGAAACGAGGATTTTGCCAAAATTTCCATTGAAGATATGGCTTCCGTTCTGCGAACCAATCAGGAGCATCTATACTCCTTTACCTGTAAAGAAGAAATAAGGAAAACTACCGAGATAGACCCTGAAACTGGGGAAGAAACCACTTCCAGCGAAACATGGCGCATTTATACCATCATCTACAATGGCGAATCTTATTTTGCCGATACCGTATTTGCTCTGACCGAAGAACAAAACGAACTGGCCTACTATTACGCCCAGAACCTAAGCCTGTTTTTAGGCGACGGCCTGCTGCAGAACCTTACGGGCTGGTCCGGTAACAGCATAACGTCTCTTGGTAACGTAACCTTTTCCGATGGTCTTACGCCGGTGGTCTATTTCAACCAACTGGATGAACGCTATGCAAATAAGTCCTATGGAACAGACAATATCGGCGGCTATGGCTGTGGACCTACTTCTATGTCTATTGTTGTGTCCTCACTTACAAACGACATGGTTGACCCTGTGGAAATGGCGGAATGGGCTTATCAGAACGGTTACTGGTGCAAAAGCAGTGGTTCCTACCACTCCTTGATTCCAGAAGCTGCAAAAGCTTGGGGTCTGCCAGTGTCCGGCTGTACGATATCGGAGCCGCAGCGTATCGTTGATTCGCTGTCTGAGGGCAAGCTGGTGGTAGCGATTATGTCGAAAGGCCATTTTACTTCTTCCGGTCACTTCATCGTTTTGCGAGGTGTGAAGGACGGAAAAATCATGGTGGCAGATCCAGCAAGCTATTCCCGAAGCGAACAGCTCTGGGATTTATCTATCTTTTTAAACGAAGCCAGCCGGGGGGCAGGTGCCGGTGGACCATTCTGGATTATCGGCTGACACTCATGGCAGCGAAAGTGAGGTAATACATGAACAATAAAAACGACCACGATACTTATATCATACCGCCGAATTTCGTGGAAACAGGCACCTTTTTCGGTGGTATGTTCAAGGCTCGCAATGTAATTGAAGCCGGCATCCTTGCAGTTGTGGTCGGGGTGCCGGTTTTTACTTGCCTGCCATTTGGATTGACGACACGCATCATTGTGCTGTGCCTGACAGCACTGCCGCTGGCATTGCTGGCTCTGATTGGTATTTCAGGCGAAAGCTTGTCCTCTTTCCTGTTTATTTTTCTAAAATATTTGAGGAACCGTCGTGTGGTGGGCATATCACATCAGCCGCCTGATGCTGGCGCCGAAGAGGATACCCCCGTTACTACGAAAAAATGGCGAAAGGATCGACCTCAGAAAAAGAGGGAACCGCGGAAAGCAGCACTGCGTTCTGGCATGGAGGATTTCCCTGCGGAGTTTGATGAGGTAAAAACCTATGAAATAAGGCAAAAACTACGGCCGCCCGCACGTAAGGTTGAAAAGGAAAAGCCGAAAAAGATCTCCAATAAAGCAAAGAAACAAAAAAAGGAGAAGTCTGCACAGCGTCCACCCCGCCGTAAGAAGTCATCTCAGGAACAGAAGCCGCCCTGCTTAAATCCTGTAGCGGATTATCTGCCCATCGAAAAAATAGATAATGGCATTATCTACACCAAGGATCACCGTTTTGTCAAGGTGGTAGAGATCATACCCATCAACTTTCTGCTACGCAGTGCCCGGGAACAACGAAGCATTATTTACTCCTTTGTTTCCTATTTAAAGATAAGCCCGGTCAAACTACAGTTTAAGGTATTGACCCGCCGTGCGGATATTGGACGTCATTTGGACACGGTACGCCATGAGATGGCCCAGGAGACAAATGAGCAGTGTCGGCTGATGCAAGAAGACTATTTACAGTTCGTACAGCAGATTGGCTCCCGTGAAGCGGTGACACGCCGGTTCTTTCTGGTCTTTGAATATGAACCATGGAGCAATACCCGTCGCACCGATGAAGAAAAAGAAGCAATTGCCTCTCTGCAGGGGACTGTCCATACGGCTGCCACCTATCTGCGCCAGTGCGGGAACGAAGCTGTAATACCGCAAAACGAAGATGAGTTTGCCGTAGATATCCTGTATAACCTGCTGTGTCGGAATGAGAGCGCCGTTAAGTCGCTGCCGGAGCGGGTACGGGAGGTCGTCAGCCAATACAGCTCCGCCGGACGGGAAAGCGAAATGGACAAAATCCCGGCCACTGAATTTTTCGCTCCCAAAAGTATTGATTATACCCATTCCCGCTATATTTGCATCGACGGCCTATATTATGCATACCTGCTCATTCCTTCCGATGGCTACAAAACCCAGGTACCAGCAGGTTGGCTTAGTCTGATGGTCAATGCCGGCGATGGGATTGATATGGACATGTTCCTGAATCGTCAGCCCAAAGAGCGCATTATTCAAAAGGTCGGCCAGCAGCTTCGTATTAACCGCTCTAAAATCAAGGACGCAAGTGACACCAATACGGACTTTGACGACATCGACGGTGCAATCAAAAGCGGCTATTTTTTGAAGGAGGGCCTTGCCAACAACGAGGATTTCTACTATTTAAGTCTATTAATTACCATTACTGCCCCCACCGAAGATGATTTGGAATGGAAGGTCAGCGAAATGAAGAAGCTCCTGCTTTCGCAGGACATGAACGTCTGTAATTGCCATTTTCGTGGCGAGCAGGCGTTTTTATCTACTCTGCCGCTGATTGCGCCAGAGAAAAAGCTGTATGAACGCAGTAAGCGCAACCTCCTTACAGGTGGTGCTGCCAGCTGCTATCCCTTTACTTCCTACGAAATGTGCGATGATAACGGAATCCTCCTGGGTGTGAACAAATACAACAGCTCTCTCATTATCGTGGATATCTTCAATTCTATCGTCTATAAAAATGCCAACATGGCGATTTTGGGAACCAGCGGTGCAGGCAAAACGTTCACCATGCAGCTAATGGCACTGCGCATGAGGCGCAAAGGAATCCCCATTTTCATTATCGCGCCGTTAAAAGGCCATGAATTTCATCGTGCCTGTGCCAATGTAGGCGGTGAATTTATACAGATTTCCCCTGCCAGTCCTCATTGTATCAATGTCATGGAGATTAGGCGGGTTGACCATACAGTAAGCGAACTTTTGGACGGCCCTAACATCCAGTTATCCGAACTGGCTGCAAAAATTCAGAGACTGCACATCTTTTTCAGTTTGCTGATTCCCGATATGAGCCACGAAGAGCGTCAACTTTTGGACGAAGCTTTGATCCGCACCTACAACGCCAAAGGGATTACCCACGACAATGGCTCTCTGGAAGTCCCAGATCACCCCGGTCAATATCGGGAAATGCCTGTGCTGGGTGATCTTCACGAGGTGCTGAAGCAGTCCCCCGATACGCTGAGAATGGCGCACATCATAAATCGCCTTGTCAACGGTTCTGCCCGCACATTCAGTCAGCAGACTAACGTGCGGCTGGACAACAAATACACCGTTCTGGATATTTCCTCTCTCACCGGCGACCTGCTCACTGTGGGAATGTTTGTGGCTTTGGATTTTGTATGGGATCGTGCCAAAGAAGACCGGACCGAGGAAAAGACCATTTTCATAGACGAGTGCTGGCAGCTCTTATCTGGTGCCGGTGCTACCGGAACCAGACTTGCCGGTGATTTCGTACTTGAGATATTCAAGACAATTCGAGGGTACGGCGGAAGTGCTGTCTGTGCCAGCCAGGATCTAAACGACTTTTTCAATCTGGATGAAGGACGTTTTGGTAAGGGTATCATCAACAATTCCAAGACCAAAATCATTCTCAATCTGGAAGATGACGAGGCGATGCGGGTAAGGGACACGCTGCACCTGTCGGATGCGGAAATCATGGAGATTATCCACTTTGAACGAGGTAATGGTCTGATCTCCACGAACAATAACAACATCATGGTGGAATTCAAAGCAAGTCCGTTGGAAAAGGACTTAATTACCACCGATCGGCGCGAGTTGCGGAACATCGTAAATCGTCTGCGTGAACAGGACGGGCAGACCAATGCCGGATAATATGGATTGTGTCTGGATTACGTCTGAATTACGTCTTTTTCACGATCAATGCACCAATTACGTCAAGATTACGCCTACAGCAGAAAGGAGGTGATTCACATGAAGACCAGATCCGATATTTATGGGCAGGAAGCCACAGAACTGCTACGCATTATTTCTCTTTATCCCGGGCTGGTGCATCAACAGTTAGAGAGATTCTTCCCCGGCAAAGAAGGTGTTGTGGTCACTAATCTACTGGCTCATCTTAAACGACAGGGTCGTATTCAGCCAGACAGTAATGATGCATGGTTCCCCTACGGCAAAACGCCCAAGGCTGACTTCGGCCTAATGCAGTCGGTCTGGGTACTTCTGGATGTAATAGACCGTGTGGAATACCATTCTCCGGGTAGTTTTCCTGCAAAACTGATCTTTTTTTCAAACGGAGAAATCTTTGAAATTATTTATGTGGCTGTCGGGCAGGAGGCACTTGTCACTCATGCAATGAAACAGGACTCCAGACAAGATTGCCGCCGGATTGTTCTGGTGGAGGATGCGGAACAGATTCCGCTTCTGAGTTTTCCATATATCGCCGGATTTTGTACGGTATCTTCCACTGGGCAGGTTCTATATTATCAACGCACAAATGGAGGGACATGATTGGAACGTAAAATTATCTCAAAACGAATCGGGGGCATCCTGGATGATCTTTCCCGTCTTAACAACGCTTTGTATGCCATGGACACCACGGACATCCAGCGTTACCCCGATAATTACGAAGTTTTATCTATTGACGCCGCACTGCGGGCTGAATCCATTGCCTGCCGGCTGCGTCATTTAATCTATGCCAGTACTGGTGTCAAGAAAGCGGAATACCTTACCTCAGCTCAAACGGTACATGGCATTGAAATCTCTTATGAGGATGGCATCTTGGCGGTATCGCTTCCCAGTCTGCTCCCCAAACGCAGGCAGAGACAAAACACGGAATTTTTACTTGACCCGATTTATTTTGCCATGGAACAGTATTCCAAAGAAAATACTCTTCCCCACTTTCGGGAATGTGTGGTGTGCTTTACCCAGGTTTATGATCAAACCCTTCCGACAAGACGGGTACGGGACTATGACAATCTGGAAGAAAAGCAGCTTTTGGATGTACTTGCCACCTTCGTCATGGTGGATGACTGCGGCTTACTTTGTGATGCCTACAACACGGCCGTCCTGGGAGAAAAGGATTGTACCATGGTCTCCATCATGGAAAAAGAACGCTTTCCCCGGTGGATTGCCGAACAGGAAAAACGTCTGAAATCCATCTCGGATTTTTGATACTTTTGGGGTGATTTTTCCCCGACCTAACCACGCACCGCCAAAATCCCCTTATCCTCAGGGTTTTTTGGCAGCTGACGCCACCCGTTTTTACCGAAGTCGTTTTCAGTCTCGGTAGAAACCGCTCACGAAAGGAGGGATTGCTATTGGGAAATGCAACTGCACTTTTCCTCAGCCCGACACACTGCCCTACCACCTGCTTGCCTTAACCGCTATTTCTGGCGAATTCCCGGCAGATCAGTTAAAAAGGCTCCGTGGCAGTGATTACTACAAGGAATCCATTATTACCTCCCTGAAAAAAAATGGTCTCCTGCGCACCTACTACCGTGATAAGCTCCGGGGCTACCGTCTTGGAACAAAAGCGAAAGCCACTCTCCTGTCAGAACGCCCCCATCAGTTTGCATTTTATCTTACCGGAGATACAGATACCAATCGCTTGAAAAGCGAAGTTAACCGGCGCCTGCGTCTACACCATATCGCACAGGCCTATGTAACGATGGAGAATGCCGACGCAGCTATTTTCCGTGAGGAAAAGCCGGACATTTTTTCTCCTGAAGGTTCACCGGTCAGCAAAATTGAAGCCTCGGCGTTTTATAATTCCCGAGAGATCAAGGAGATGGGCATTGACTTTACAAAAGTTCGCAGCTCCCGCTCCGTAGGCACACTGCTTGCACCCTGCGGAATATTCATCACCTACAACTGCGGAGCCGGCCTAATGAAATGGCAGTATAAATCCGAGCTGCGCATGAAAACGCTGATGCGTACCTCACTTTGCCAGCAGCGCTTATCCTCACAATTTCAACCGGAAGACATCTATGGGCTTGTTCTGGGAGATGGAATGGAGCCAGCTTATCAGATGCTTACCAGCAATGGTGGCAAAAGACATGATTATTTTATGCTGGACGGCTGTTACGATCACTTTTTCTATATAAGCAATGACCGGCATGGTGAAACACTTTTATCCCTGTTATGTGACACCGTAAAAAAAGCGGAGCTGGACCGTGTACTTTCTCTGGACTTGAATCAGCAAGTCTCAAACTGGCGCATTGAAAACGACGCCATCGATCAGGGCGGCAATCCGGTACTGTTTGGCTACACCTGTGATATGCCCCGCATTGCACGCTTCAATACCGCACTGGAATTGCAGGATAAAGATGGCACGCTCATCTGCTTTGATTATCAGCGTGAGGTGTTAGAACGCTATTGCGGAAACCGGGTACAGTTCCAGACCATCAGCTTTGAAAAATTTGAAAGGAGGTTCTTCCCATAGATAAACGCAAAATCTTAAAAGCCATATTAGCAGGGCCAGCAGCCATTCTTGCGATTTTGTATGCAGGAGGGTATCTGGCCCAGTTTATTGGCAATTATGCAGTATGGAAACAAGGCGGAGGTATTCCTGGGGACGGTTCTTCTCCGGTAATGGCCTCGCCTGACTTTTATA
Organism: Lacrimispora amygdalina; assembly: GCF_003432035.1. Lineage (GTDB taxonomy): Bacteria > Bacillota > Clostridia > Lachnospirales > Lachnospiraceae > Lacrimispora > Lacrimispora amygdalina. Next base: position 45,407 of record NZ_QOHO01000057.1, on the reverse strand, counting down.
CTTGTATCACTGTCGTATTCCAACCGCCCTATGGGCTTTACGGTGCTTTGATATGCATCGGCCTGCTGGCAATCCTGCTTATTATGGTCATGCGTATGGGCTACAGCGATAGTGGCCAATACGATGAAGACCGCAATTTTACGTATTCAGCCAAAGGGACTTATGGTACGTCCGGTTGGATGACCAGCAAAGAAATGGCGGGAGTGCTGGATCTGGTACCCGACCTGCGCCGGCACCATGGAACCATTCTCGGTCTTCTGGACAACAAGGTGGTATGCGTACCAGAAGAAACCCGACTCAACAGCAACATGGCTGTATACGGTGCTCCTGGATCAATGAAAACTAGGTCCTTTTGTATGAACCGCATCCTCCAGAGTGCTGCCCGTGGAGAATCCTTGATCATCAGCGATCCAAAATCCGAGCTCTATGAAAAATCCAGTTCCTATTTGCGGGACAAGGGGTATTGCGTTCGTGTCTTTAATTTGGTGTCGCCCGAAAACAGCGACTCCTGGAATTGTCTTTCGGAAATCGAAGGTCAGGAACTGATGGCGCAGCTTTTTGTAGATGTCATCATCAAGAATACTATAAACGGCAGTAAGGGTGATCACTTCTGGGATTCTGCTGAAATGAATTTGCTCAAAGCGCTGGTGCTTTATGTGGACCAAAGCTATGATGCGGAACACAAAAACATTGGTGAGGTTTATCGGATGTTAACGCTGAATTCCGAATCTGAGCTGAACAGCCTTTTTGGAAGCTTGGCACCTACCCATCCCGCCAAAGCACCGTTCAGTTTGTTCAAGCAGTCTTCCGAAACCGTGCGCAGCGGCGTCATCATCGGTCTGGGCAGCCGGCTACAGGTGTTCCAATCTGAACTTATCAAAAAAATTACTGCCCGTGATGAAATTGACTTGGAGCTGCCGGGGCAACAACCCTGTGCCTACTTCCTCGTAACCAGCGACCAGGACAGCACCTTTGATTTTCTTTCCTCATTGTTCCTGTCCTTTGTGTTCATCAAGCTGGTCCGGTATGCGGACAAAAACTGTGAGGGTGGTAAGCTGCCGGTGCCGGTCCATGTATTGGCTGAAGAGCTGACCGCATGCGGAACCATTCCTGATCTATCTCGTCGACTGAGCGTTATTCGCTCTAGAAATATCAGTATGTCCTGTGTGTTCCAAAACCTTGCTGGTCTGCAAAACCGTTACCCGCTTAATCTTTGGCAGGAAATCATCGGGAACTGCGATATTCAATTATTTCTGGGCTGTACCGATCCGCTGACAGCAGAATTTGTATCGGATCGGACAGGCCTTGCCAGTGTGTCCGTTACCAGTAAGGCCAAGGAACTCGGCACATGGCGCATCTCCAACTATACACCGGAGTACCGGGAAACCAGCGGCGTGGGCAAACGTCCCGTACTTACACCGGATGAAGTGCTGCGCCTCCCCATCGAACAAGCCCTCGTTATTGTACGCGGCAGAAAGGTGCTGAAAGTGTCCAAGATGGATTACTCGAAACATCCAGAAGCCGATAAATTGCATTCCTGCAAGGCATCCACCTATATACCGGAATGGCGCAAGTTAGATGAGGAGAAGGCCGCCGCAAAGGTAGACGTTTCACCAGCAAAGAAACCAGCATCCCGCCGAACCAGCAAAACGCCTGCCCCCCCAACTCCCAAGCCTGCGAAAAAGGCTACCCCCTCTGAATCGGCCCCACTCCCACAAAAGGAAATGGCACCGGAGGGCATTATTCCATCAGATAAGGATTCTATCCTATCTTAATTTTAACAACGATTAAAGGAGGACAATTTTATGGCAACCAGAAAGAATGAGCTGTTTGAAAACGAGAAACAGACTACGGAAATTGCAGAGGCCACAGATAACGGCATGATTCTCCCCGAACCCTATGCAACCACTGAGACAAACTCCGGACATGCGGACTCTGCCGACAATGCTGACATGGACTTAAATGAACTTTTAGTCAGTATGGATCAGGAACTCCCCAGTAGCGATACCCCGGAAGGTGATATCTTAATGGCGCATTCCAATAGCGAGATGCCGGAGGAATCTGGCTCTACAGATTATGCTGAGAATCCTGGTGATGCGACGGCCCTTCAAAGTGATGTCCACGAGGATTTTGCGGGGGAACCTGCTCCTGCTGACAAAACTCCGGTCAAACCGAAGCGGGCATCCAGAAAGAAAACGGCCAATGACACACCGACCCCCGAACCGGATTCTTCGTCTAATGAGGATGATGTGTCTGATTCTGTAGAAGAATCACCCGTTTTGAATCTTGACGCCCCAACAGCAACGGATATTCCTGCACCGGAAGATATTCCGACGCCTGTTCCGGATATGGCACCTGCCCCTGCAACTTCACAAACATCGCCTCGCAGCAGTGCTCCTGTGCTGACGATTCGAAACCGCGAGGATGTGACCACCGACGATGAACGGGAAGATATTATCTGGCATGAAATCCGCAACGCCTATCGCACCCGCAGGATTCTCACCGGTAAGCTGGGCGGCATTGAGCAGCTGGACAACCGTAAAACCATTGCCATTGTAGACTATAAGGGATTTCGCGTCATTATCCCGTTGAAGGAAATGATGATTCAGCTTCCTCATACCGGTTCCGAGCAGGAATACAACGAACTCATGCTGCGCCAGAATAAGATCCTTAACAATATGCTGGGGGCTGACATTGACTTTATTGCAAAGGGCATTGACTCCAAGACTTTCAGTGTGGTCGCAAGCCGCAAAGAAGCCATGCTCCGCAAGCGTCAGCTATTTTATCTGGACACCGACCTCTCCGGCTCCTACCGTGTCTATGATGGGCGCGTTGTTCAGGCCCGTGTGATCGCAGTTGCAGAAAAGGTCATCCGCGTGGAGGTCTTCGGTGTGGAGACTTCCATCATGGCAAGAGATCTGGCGTGGGATTGGATTGGCGATGCCCATGAACGTTTTTCCGTGGGTGATGAAGTGCTGGTCCGTGTACAAAAGGTACGCCGTGATTCCCTGGAAGAGATTAGCGTCCACGTGGACATCAAGAGCATTTCCCAGAACACCAGCCAGGACAACCTGCAGAAATGCCGCATCCAGAGCAAGTATGTAGGCAAGGTCACGGATGTTCACAAAGGTGTCGTCTACATTCGACTCACAAATGGTGTCAATGCCATCGCACATTCATGCTACGACTACCGCACACCTGGGAAAAAGGATGAAGTCAGCTTTGCGGTGACCCGGTTGGACGTGGAGCATGGTGTTGCTGTGGGCATCATCACCCGAATTATCCGACAGAATCTTTAAATGATCCAGTGGCAGAGTATTGGCGTAAATCGGCATTAGATTGGCACGGTTTTGCTCTTTCGGTGTAAATCCATATCTGCTATACTGATTACAGTTAAAAATCTGTAAGGCGGCCGTTTCCATATTGGAACGGCCGCTTTGCTGTAAAGGCGGTGATATATTTGCTTCAAAAAATAAAAAAGTCCCTGGGCAATGACCGGGCCGAGGCCAATTACTTCAGTACGGTGGTCTTCATTTTTATCGCTGTTTTACTGCTGGCGTTCATTATTGACCTGTTTTCCATCATTTCCACGAAACAAGAGCTTGACCACACAGCGGATCAGATGGTAAAACAGATACAGCTATCGGGCGGTGTCAACCGGGAGACAGAAGAACTGTTCTTGTTCCTGTGTTCACAGATCAAGGGAGCAGACAACATCAGCTATTCCATCGATGCCTCCTACAAGACACCTGCCCCCTCCGGCATGACCCGGGCCATACAGCTAGGCAGTCCATTCTACATCACCATTGAGGGCGATGCCAAGCTGGGCGGATTTTGGAACTTTGATTTGGTGCATATCACGGTGGTGTCCAGAGGCGCCGGCGTGAGCGAACATTATTGGAAGTGAGGTGGCCTATGAACCGTATTTTACTGCGGCTGCGCCGGCCGCTTCGCAATGAACGTGGAGAGATTACTTTCTTCTCCTGCTTTTTTGTGGTGGGTATCGTCATGTTAATTTCGTTCCTGCTGCTGTATGCCTCCATCCGAATTAACTGCATCAACATCCGCAACGGCGCCAAGATGGAGCTGAACAACCTAAGCGCCTTGATTTATGCCGACACCTACCGCTCCCAACGGGAAACAAATTTTAGCGAATACTTAAATACACTCTACTCCAGCAACTCCTATACAGCTGCTCTGGAAGAAACAGTGCAGGACGGTCTGGCAAACAAAATTCCTCTCTCTACCGATGACTATCATATTTCAGATATCCAACTGGAATTTCATGTGGTTGGAAACCGCGTGGAATATGTTTTTTCCTGTGATGCGGAATTTTTCATCAGAATGTTTGGACGTTCCTATCCCACCATCACCCAGCGGATCGAGTTGACCGGCTATCACAACACAAAGTTTTAGGTCCGCTGTTGAAAAATGGACTCTAAAGCCGTAAGATATTTATAAATAAATAAAAGGGAGGTTTTTCTATGAAGAACTTTTTTAAATCTAAAGGTTTCATCATTACTTCATTAGTCGTCCTCTGCATCGCCATCCTGGGCGTATGCTGGTATATAAGCCGGGATAAGAACGATTCGTTTCTGCCGAATGAATCGCCGCCTGCCTCCAACACTGCCAGCGACTGGTCAGAGAATGGTTCACAAACCGGAAATGGCAGCGGCACAAGCGCCCATACCTCACCGCAGCCCACGACCCCAGCGGAAGAATATCCCAAGGTGGTAGAGGAATCCGTGGATGAAGTCGTTATCGACTTCACTGACACGGAGAAATCTGAAACCACACCACCGCCCGCTCCGGAGGGAAAGACCGTTCAAGAAGATACCGGTCCCGCACATGAGGTCAATCCTGATCCGAAGGTAACCACTCCGGAACCCCAAAAACCGGCCAGTAATACGCCGGCAGCCGGTTCCACCAATGGAAACGGAGCTGTTTACGATCCTGTTTTTGGTCCAGTCGTTCCCGGAGAGGGGCAGCAGGCAGTCGGTGACAGTGATGGCGACATTGATAAGATGGTCGGCAACATGGGCGAGTGATTTTCCACAACTGAACAGTATATTCGGCAAAAGCCGTCACTTTCATCAGGTGGCGGCTTTTTGCTGTCCAAAAAATCAAAATGAATGGAGTGTGATGCGATTTGAAACGATTTTTCGCCGTTGTATGCAGCTTTGTCCTGCTGCTCGGTCTGTTTCCTGGTACGGTGTTTGCCGCCACTGACCCAAATGGCAATATGGACGGAGGTGGCGGAGGTATGGGCCAAGGCACCTCCGCCAATAAATGGACTCCAGGGAATGATGGAGTACGGATTACTGTAGTAGATGCAAAAACTGGTACTGCGGTATCCTCCCCTGTGGACTTTACAAACCACAGCCAAAATAATGTTCTGCACTTTGGAAAGGTAAACAAACTGCAATATAAAACTGGCACTGCTCTTTCTCTGAGGTCTGGCGTTGCCTATAGCTACATCAAACCGTCCACGGCCATGCCAACTATCGTCAGTAGTAGCGGAGGAAACAACATCGAGGCCATCAAGCGATATTTCTGCAGTGAATACGCCTGCAAGATGGTGGCGCAGCATGCCGGTGTGAATTATGAGGCAATGATCGCCGGGCAATACAAGCTTCTGGTGGAACCAATCGCCTACTTCACGCATAACTCGCAGTATTACTGTATGACCGCCACGGAGGCGGGCCTGTACGACCAACTTTCCGGAGGTGCCCTGCGAAAAACGATGACCTCTCTGACCCACAAAAACCTGCCCCTCAGTATGTTTTTGGAGTACAGTGATCTGGGCATCTCCGCATGGACCGGCAACACCACGGACAAGCAGAGCAACGCCGACATCATCAGTACCTTAGGCGTGGGCATTGTCTGGTTTACAGAAATTCCAGAGCAGCCGGAGGGGGATATTGAAGCACCTGATGTGGAATACAGAACGGACACGGATGTAATAACCGCCGTTACGTTGACAACCAATCGGAATCTGACGCCGGACAATCCTGCTACGGTGACCTTTCATATTATGGGTACCAATTACCGGATACGGGATATTGTGATTCCAGCAGGCGATTCTCAGATTGTCTGGGTCAAATGGCATACGCCATCCACACCCCAGACCATCTCCATTACAGTGTCCGTCAGCGGCGCCTATACAGCAAAGGATACCTTTGTGGCGAAAATTGTGGATCTGAACGAGCATATCCCGCCCGATCCTCTGGCAACTGATACCAATCCCGGCTATTCGGTGCCGCCGCTCCCAACCAATCCACAGAAGACAACGGCAAATTGGGGAGTATGGAGCTGCTATTGGGTACCTGTATGGGTGTGGTGCGATCACAGCACAGACGAAGACCCGGATGCCGGCCATTGGGTGGATGAAGGCTACTGGGAATTTGAATATACCGGTTATTCGGCTAGTATCACAGGCTCCATGTCGCTGATGCCGGATGATATTGTTCCTACTGCTTCGGGCAAAACCATGAAAAGCGGCTATGGCGTGAAAACGGAGGTTTCTGCCACGCTATCCACCAATGCATCTGCCAGCCATATTACTTATCCACAGACCGCCTTTTCCGTCTTTCCGGAATTTAACTATCAAACCTATCTCCGGCTGTTAAAGCGGACCTCCAGCGGGAAAATTGCACGGTTTACCTTCCGGGAAAATGAATTTTCCACCTACAATCGAACCGTACATTTTACTCCACTTTGGTTCCCTGACGCAACAAAGTATACGGTCTATACCCAAGTGTGGGACACATGGACCCCGGACGGAATGCTGTCTGTGAACCTGAATGACTATGTATCCATCCAAGGGAGTCTCTATGATGACTGGTACACCAACCGAGAATAATATTCTGATGGCCTATCAGCTGGCAGTCTTTCTCTGCGTGACCTGCTTTGCCATCTACGATATCCAGACCAGACGGGTGCCCGACCGGGCACTCGCTTTCTTTTTGCCCTTTGCGGCGCTCGCGCCCATGCTCCGGTTGTTGGCCCTATCGGGTACCGGCACAGAGCTGGCATGGTATCTTCCCATTGTGACAGATGCTCTTCTTGGCGCTCTGCTCGGTTTTGCCGTCCCGCTGGCGGCTGCTCTGGTAAGCGGTGGCACCGGCATAGGCGGCGGAGATATCAAATTTTGTGGCATTCTGGGACTAATCTACGGCGTTTCCGGGATGGCCCTGATTTTTCTTGTCGCAGCGATGCTGGCAATGCCAGTGTCGCTGCTTCTGCGTAGGATGGTTGGAAAGCAGATGCTCTCCATTCCATTCTTGCCGTTTCTGGCCTGCGGCTGCTCTGTGGCAACCGTTGCCCAACTAATTTTATGATAGGAGAATTTGCGTATGAAAGTAAACAACCGATTTATCTTCGGCGTTTTGAGCCTGGTACTGGCGGCGGTCATTGCCTTTGTGGCACTGCCCACCATTGCCCGTCAGACCAACGGCAAAACCGAGATCGTCCGCATTACCCAGACAGTTCTGCGAGGCGAACAGCTCTCCTCTGATAATACGGAGGCCATGGAAGTGGGTGGCTATAATCTGCCTTCCAATGTGGCGCACAAGCTGTCCGAGGTGGACGGCCTATATGCTACAGCTGACCTATTGCCAGGCGATTATATCCTGACCAGCAAGATCAGTACCGTCCCTGTTTCCTCAGATGTGGCGCTCAACAACATTCCTTCCGGCAAGGTTGCAATTTCCCTTACGGTCAAAACACTGGCCTCCGGTCTTTCCGACAAGCTGCAGCCGAGTGATATCATCCGAATCTATCATTTTTTGGATGTCGCAAAGGATATTCCGGAGTTGCAATTCGTAAAGGTGCTGTCCGTCACCGATGCCGACGGCATTAACGTGGACAATACCAAGGACCCCGTGAAAGATGAAGAAAAGCAGCAGTCTGCCACTATCACCGTACTGGCGACGCCTGAGCAGGCCAAAATCATCACTGCTCTGGAAAACGACGGTGTGGCTCATGTGGCTCTCATATCCAGAAACAACACCAAAGCGGCGGAGGAGCTGTTAGCCATGCAGGATGAGGCTCTGATTGCACTCTATCCTCCGGTGGCCGGCATCACAATTGAGGATTCGGAAGACGTTTCCGAAGAACCGCAAGAATAATATGGAGGAATACTTCTTATGAAAAAAGACCACTTATACCGTTGAGTGTTACTTCGAATAACCCTGTTTCAGGGAGGATGCTCAGTTTTGGGTATCCTCCCTCCTTATTTTCAAGATCAAGGAGGTTCCATTCTATGTCAAAAATCATAGCGGTGTGGGGCAGCTCGGGCAGCGGCAAATCCATGTTCTGCTGCATCCTTGCAAAAGCCCTCACCAAAAACAAGCAAAAGGCCATCATTGTCAATACTGATCTGGGCACACCCATGCTCCCGGTATGGCTGCCGGAACAGGTCGTTCAGACCAATGCCTCCATCGGTCAGGTGTTGAGCAGCGTGGAAATCGACACCACTCTGGTTGCCAGTCATGTGACAGTTCTCAAAAGCTTCCCCTTCATCGGCTTGATGGGATATAGTGCCGGGGAAAATCCTCTTAGTTATCCAGAAATCCAGTATGGTATGGTGCTTCAGCTGATCAATGCCGCCGCCAAGCTGGTGGACTATGTGATTCTGGATTGCAGTTCCAGCATGACCAATGTGTTTACGCCTGCAGCGATTGATTCCGCAGACGTTGTTGTGCGCATCCTAACGCCCGACCTCAAGGGAGTCAATTATCTCAAGGCTCACCAGCAATTGCTCACCGATGCGCGTTTCAAGTATAACGAACACATTACCTTTGCAGGCATGGCCCGCCCCTTTCATGCTCTGGACGAAATGGGGCATCTCATTGGCGGCTTTGATGGGCTGTTGCCCTACGGCAAGGAAATCGACCGTTGCGCCACCGAGGGCGGAATGTTCAGGGCTATCAATTACTGCAACCCCAAGTACACCGCCTCCCTGAACAAAGTTCTGGAGATGCTTGAAGAACCGGCTCAGACAGAGCAGGTCCCTGACGAACCGGAAGCATCTGAACCGGCAGATGTCGGCTCGGGTGCGGAGGGATGCGCGGAGGACTCTGCCGATGAATAATCTCAACGATATATTCTTTGCCCCAGTCGCTACCGAGGGCCTGACTTATGACCAAATTCTGGAGGATGTGCAGCGATATTTTGCTGAGAATCATGCTTCCGTCATTGCAGAGGCTGGTGAAACCAACACCGAGCGTGCCTCCACTGTATTGAAAGAACTGATGGTACAGTACCTCGTCAAGCGCAAATATGCCACAGAGGACCTTACAACTGCGGAACTGTGCGCTAAGCTGTACGAGGATATGGCCGGCTATTCCTTTTTAAAAAAATGGATTTATATGCCCGGCGTGGAGGAGGTAAACATCAACGCCTACAATGATATTGAGGTCATTGAGTCCAGCGGGCGCAGCATCAAAATTCCGGACAAGTTTTCTTCCCCTCAGCAAGCCATTGATGTGATCCGCCGTATGTTGGTGGCCTGCGGCATGGTAATTGATGATACCATGCCCTCCATAATAGGATTTCTGGATAAAAACATCCGTATCAGCGTGGATAAAACACCCATTGTTGACCCGGATGTGGGGATAAATGCTTCTATCCGTATCGTCAACCAACAGACAGTTTCCGAACAGAAATTGCTGGATTCCGGCAGTGCCACAGCGGAAATGCTGCATTTTCTAAAAGCCTGCATCCGTTACGGGGTTTCTGTCTGCATTGCGGGTTCTACCGGCTCTGGTAAGACCACCGTCATGGCATGGCTGCTCTCCAATGTACCGAACAACCGGCGTTTGATAACCATAGAGGAAGGCAGCCGGGAATTTGATTTAGTCAAGCGGGACGAAAACGGCAACATACTCAATTCGGTAGTCCATTTACTTACCCGGCCCAGCGACAATCCTTCACTGAACATCAACCAGGATTTTCTTCTGGAACGCGTCCTACGCAAGCATCCCGATGTAATTGGCGTTGGTGAAATGCGCTCTGCAGCAGAGAGTCTCTCAGCGGCGGAAAGCTCCCGGACCGGACATACGGTATGCACTACCATTCACAGCAACGGCTGTGCCTCCACCTACGGCAGAATGATGACCCTCGCCAAGCGAAAATTCAACATGGATGATTCCGTCCTCATGCAGATTATGGTGGAGGCTTATCCGGTAATTGTCTTCACAAAACAGCTGGAGGATCGAAGCCGAAAAATCATGGAAATTATCGAGGGCGAGGCTTTCGAGGATGGGAAACTGGTGTACCGTTCCCTTTACAACTATGACGTGGTAGACAACGTGACTGATGCCAAGGGACAAACCTGTGTAGTAGGCCGCCACAATAAGATGGGAATGATTTCCGACGCACTGAAAACACGGTTGCTGGATAACGGTATTTCCCATAAGGAACTGGAAGAATTCATGCACATGGAGGAGGTGGAATAGTTGCAGTGGATTTATATTATTTGCTTTTGCCTGCTCTCCGCAGGACTGCTGACACTGTTTGGCGTTCAGCCAGGTGACTTTGTTGACGCCATTTTTAACTCCCAGCGCAAGGCCGCCACGTTGACCGACGAACTGAACGTGCTGATGGGCACGCCAGCCAAAGGCTTTTTCAATCAGGATTACGAACTCAAACGGATTTTGCAGGACACTGGCCGGGCAGATCGCTATGAGTCGGTCAAGCGGCTCTCTCTGATTTTGTTTGCCGTGGGTGCCGTCCTGGCCCTTCTAATTGACAATGTTTATATGGTGCCTATCATGGGCATCGGTTTTTCACTCATGCCCATCTGGTATCTTCGCAGTACTGCAGCCAGTTACAAAAAGCACCTGAACGAGGAACTGGAGACGGCTATCTCTATCATTACTACGTCGTATCTGCGAACCGAGGACCTAATCCGGGCAGTACGGGAAAACCTGCCGTATATCAATGAACCGGTACGAGCCAATTTTGAAGCGTTTGTATATGAAGTAGAAATGATCAACGCCAACATCAGCAGTGCCATCAACACTCTGAAAATGAAAGTTCCAAACCGGGTCTTCCACGAATGGTGCAATATCCTAATTCAGTGCCAGTCAGACCGCTCAATGAAGAATACTCTGCCCACCATCACCCAGAAGTTTTCGGATGTCCGTGTAGTACAGTCGGAACTGGAGGCTATGATGCAGGGGCCACGCAGGGAGGCAATTACCATGATGTTTCTTGTGATTGCCAATATTCCGCTCCTGTATTTTTTGAATAAAGACTGGTTCCATACACTAATCTTCACCACACCGGGCAAGATTGCTCTGGCGATTTGTGCAGCCATCATCCTGTTTTCACTGACACAGATTATGAAACTCAGCAAGCCCATTGAATACGGAGGTGATAGCGTATGACCCTGCTTGCCTTTCTTTCCATCATCTTTTTGGGCTTCGCTGTCTATAACCTCAGTTGTGCCATTGTGGACGTCCCTACCAAAAAGACTTCCCGGATGATGCTTCTCTCCCGCAGACAGCAAGGTATCAAAAACGAAAAACTCCTGGATGTCTATATTACAAAAATTGCAGGGCTATTGGCACCACTCCTTCGACTGGACCGGCTCAAACGCAACAAGCTGCACCGTGCCATCACCATTGCAGGGCTGGAACTAACCCCAGAAATCTATACCGCAAGAGCCTGGGTCACAGCGGCTGGTGTGGGCCTATGCGCCCTGCCGGTAGCTTTTATCATGCCGCTGTTTGTACCAATCCTAATTGGTCTTGCCGTGGCGCTCTGGTTTTCTACCTACTATGCAGCTTTTGATTATGTCAAAAAACGCCGAAAGCTCATTGAGTCCGAGATTCCCCGGTTCGCCCTGACCATCGGACAAAACTTGGAGAATGACCGGGATGTGCTGAAAATTCTGACGTCCTATCGTCGTGTCGCCGGCAAGGATTTCGGTGCAGAGCTGGATCAGACCATAGCCGACATGAAAACTGGAAACTACGAAAACGCTCTGCTACACTTTGAAACCCGCATCGGAAGTCCTATGCTTTCCGATGTTATACGAGGATTAATCGGTGTCCTGCGGGGTGATGACCAGCGGATGTATTTCAAGATGATTTGCTTCGACATGCGGCAAATCGAACAAAATAACCTGAAGAAAGAAGCGGCCAAACGACCTAAGAAGATCCAGCGCTATTCCATGATGATGCTCATTTGCATTATGATCATCTATCTGGTCGTTCTCTGCGTGGAGGTTCTAAGCAGCCTGGGGGCCTTCTTCGGCTAATCACCCCTACCCAAGGTGTTATATATATTTGTTCCTAACAGGTGATGAATGTTTCCGCACAAGGAGGTGATTTCTGCTTGTACTGCAGCGGCTTTTCATAAAAAATACGTATCATACCACAAACAGCCATGTATCGGTCTGCATATTTAGACCGGTATTTTTTTTAGGAGATGCTTATGAAGAAAAACAAGAATCATCTTCCGCCCGGCTCCAAGAAGGAAGGAAAACAGCGGTTTCGCTGGCTCCTGCGCCAACGTCCCAAGCCCTATCCGGACCGGCCACGTTCCATAAAAAACAGCCTGATTCGCCCCGCCAGACGTTCCTGACGGTGTGTCAGGCTGTTTTTTATAATCAAATTTTATCAATAACAGGAGGTTTCACCATGAAGAAAATGATCCATCGAATCCAAAACAAGTCCAATCTGCTCTGCCTGCGTGCCCGCACTGCGTTGTCCAACCAGCGTGGCAACTTCTATATCAGCGACGCGGTAAAAATCATCATTGCCGTGGTTCTGGGCGCCCTGCTGCTGGCAGCCCTGACCCTGATTTTCAACGATACGGTTATCCCCCGCATCACCCAGGTAATTGAGAGCTTGTTCAAATAAGTACCATCCAATGGGGATCAGTCCGCACACTGCGGCTGGTCCCCTTTTTTACATTTTCAAAAAACGACTAATGGAGGTGAAAGCATGAATCAGCATCCGTGCAGTTTTTATCCTTTCCTGCGAGCTGTGCAGGGGAACTGGCGCAACGCATTGTTTATCCAGTGCCGCTGCGCCACTTGTCCCTGTGAAGTTTCGCAATCCTGTCAGGGCTATTTATTGGCGGCAGACGCAGAGGGAAAGCCCCTTCTGGCATCGGTGTCCGAAATATCCCGGCTTACCGGAGAAACCGTAGACGCCACAGAATGCCGTGGCATTTTGGAACGTCAAGCGTTTGAAGCTGCCTACTGCCAATACGTCGAGTGGCATACCGAATCCAGCCGGGAATGTGCGCTTATGCAGCTATGTAACGTCTTCTGCTGTCAAAACGATCTTTCAAATAGCTTATAAGACGTAATTCTGCCGTAATCGGTACGTAATGGAGGTGAATGAATTTATGAAAAAGATGAAAATCCAAATTGAATGTCCTTATTGCAAGGCAAAAGCCATCCTGCGCCCTGCCAGCGTAGTCTATGGCTCAACCCTGAAAGAAAAAGGCCGGCATCTTTATCTGTGTACCAACTGGCCAGCCTGCGATGCCTATGTAAGTGCCCATAAGTCCAGCCTGCTACCCATGGGAACGTTGGCAAACGGCGACCTGCGCCACAAGCGAATTATGGCCCACCGGGCACTATCTGCATTCCAGCGACACGGCCACATGGAAACATGGGCGGTCTATCTCTGGCTCCAAATGCAGCTTGGCCTTAGCCGAGAAGAGGCCCACATTGGCCGGTTCTCCGCAGAGCAGTGTGAACAGGTCATCGCGGCATGCCGGCAGGCCATGAAGCTGCCCCGGCTATTATCGGCCTGAAAGTGAGGTGAACTTAAATGCAAAAAAACATGAAATTAACGATGAAACAGCAATGTCTAGTAGAATCCAACCTTTCGATTGTGCATTGGGTTATTGTAAAGAACATCCATGTCAATTGCACCATATTAGGGATGTCCTACGAAGATTTGTATCAGGAAGGATGTATCTGGCTGTGCAAGGCGGCAAGCTCCTATGATCCCTCCCTTTCCTTGTTTCCGACTTACGCTAAAAAGGTCATCCGGAACGGCTTGATTTCTTATTGCCGCCGCCGATGCGACAAGGAAAAGCACTTCGTATATTTGGATGTAGGCGACAACGGCGAACTGCTACAGGGTGCGATTGAGCGCAGTACAATGGATGGTTCCGCTTTCGATATCTCTTTTTTGGAGACACTGGATCTTCTGGATTCCAGAAAAGCGGCATACCACGGCGTTGCCCGGCTAGGCATCGAAGCATTGGCTTTAAAAATCCGTGGCTATAGCATTACAGAAATCGCCGCTCTCTATGATGTCCCACCCTCCCATGTGGGAGCCTGGATCTCCCGCTCGGCGCAAAAGCTGCGGAATGACCCGGCTTTCCTGGCAGGTTTGTATTGATTTGTTGAAAAGCGGCCGGTATAAATCGTAAAAGATAAATAGAAAAGGAGGTTTTCATCTATGACAAGAAAAACACTCTATACCGCCATCGGCCGCTTTGTCCGCAGGACAAACGGTTGTGGTCGCTCCTGCCCGGTTATCCTGCTGGGCGGTCAGGAGTATCTGATGGATATGCAGGAAATGGTTCTCTGGACCAGTTTAAACTGGCGCATCTCAAAACGAGAGGAAATCGGCGCAGCCTATGAAAAGACGGCGGCCTGTGCCTGTTTTTCATCAGATCGGTCTTGGGAGATGTGTGTAGAACGCCTGCTGACCCGTGGTCTGCTCATTTCCGGAAGCGGAGAGACGGAATACGATGCCCTTTATGATCTGTTGGGTTCTCTCAATATTATACCGGCAGACGGCAGCTTCGGCCTACGCTGTCTGACCTTCCTAAAACTGACGCTTCTTGAACATGTGTCTTTTTCCGCTGCCCGTAAACTATTCCAAAAAGACAACCGCACGTCAGAGGAAACACAGGTAATGCAGCTTGCCCGGCAGGCTCTGCTGTCTACCGCGGAGATTATCAAATGTGTGGAAAAGGACATCCACCGTCTGCATAATGAAAAGGCTCTTCTTGATACACTTTACGATGACAGCGATACGACCAGCGACAATATTGCCAGCATGATGAAAACAAGCGCCAGCACGAAACCGGTTGTTTTAGCCGTGGCAAATCTATATCTGCGCCAGCAGATTATTTTTGAAAGGGTGTGATGGGAATGAACCGATGGAATGAATCTCCACCAATCCTAAAGCGGAAATTCCTGCTGACGCTTCTTGCCGGCATCGGAGCCGTCATTGTAAGTCTTATCTTTTTCATTGCGGCAGGTGACCGCATTCTTCTGATGCTTGGCGGTATCCTGCTGGTCTTTTGTGTTTTCCGCAGCGTCAGTATCTGGAGATTGATATCCAACGACAACTATGAAACGGCGGAAGGGGTATGCACTGGCATTACCTCGCCGCCGTTTCGCCGTTACCGCAGGATTCATCTGCTGGATGAAAACGGGTCAGAGTTCACGGTGTTATTGGATCGGAGCGCCCGTCTTACCATTGGCACGCCATACCGCTTCTATTTTCAGAAAAATGCCCGCCCGCTGATGGGTAATGCCTATTTGGACGCCTCCCTGTCCACCAACGCTTTCCTTGGCTATGAAGAAATACAAACAGCAGACAGCGGCAGCCCAGAGCAGGAAGAAAAATAATTTTTGCTTTTTGCAGAAGTTTCTTTGTAATTTTCTATTTCAATAGATAGAAAGCGAAAAACGGAGGAAGTACCCATGTTTAAACCCCGCACCGTCAACCAGTTCAAGGTGTACCGTTTTATAAAGGAACGGTTTGCCCTTGACCATTTTTTAATCTCGCCCCTTTCCCGTTCGGCGCTGCTGCTGGAAGACCGCACCGGCGACAAACTTGCCTTTGCCTTTCAGGATGGTGATGTCCGGGAAATCGAAATCCCTGCGCCACCTGCTCCGGATGCCGTCCGTACCTTCTGGCAGCAATTCAGGATCCTTGAGTCGCCGCCCCGGATGAAGGATTTTGACGACATCACGGTCTGGTGGATGAACCATTCCAATCCTTTGACCTATCAGATGGCCCTGAATCTGCCGGACGACCTGTATCAGCACTTCCTGACCCACCCTATTTTGGAGGACAAAGCCGTATACCAGCTGGCTGAAAAGGGGCTGGTAACTGAAGCTGAATATCTTGATGTTCTGCTCTGGTATCGGAACGGGAATTTTAGAAATCACTGGCTCGGTCCGCTGGGATTGGACGGCACCGGAAACATTTATGGGCTAATCCGGAATTATGAAAAACCCAACGCTAATGAAATACGGTTTTACCTTTTAGACGACTACTACTGCTACATGAACCATCTGCCAGAATAGTATCCCGGTTTTCTGTATAAAATCTATTTATTTGCGCATACTAATTTTTAAGCATTTTGTTTACAATCGCACTTCATAAATGCTATAATTGAAGTACGATTGTAACAAGCTTGGAGGTGGCGCACATGGATAGCATATGGAACCAAATCGAACACATTGCAGAAGAAAACAGTGGCATCCTTACAACCGCACAGGTGGAGGCGGCCGGTATCAGCCGTACTGTGCTGAAACGCTATATAGAAGAAAAACAACTTGTCCGGGTAAGCAAAGGCCTGTATGTCCTGGAACATAGTATGGCAGATGAATATGTGCTTTTGCAGGCACGGAGCGGCAAGGCCCTGTTTTCCTATGGGACAGCGCTTTTTCTATGGGGACTGTCTGACCGGACCCCTCATATCATCGACCTGACCGTACCCCATGGGACGAATGTGAGCAAGATCGCGCGGGATAATCCCCAGGTGCGCTTTCATTATGTACAGGCGCCGATGTTTGAAGTTGGAAAAACGGAAACCGTCTCCCCGCAAGGCGGCACAGTCCGTCTCTATGACAAGGAACGCTGCATTTGTGACCTGATCCGGGATAAAAAAGAGATGGATATGCAACTTTATACCCAGGCACTCAAAGACTATTTCCGCACCGGCTCCAATGCCAGGCGTCTGCTCAAATACGGAAAAACCTTTGGTGTGGAGGAACAAATCAGAACCTATATGGAGGTACTTTCATGAAAACACCGGAACAGTTAAAGGGGGCGATCCGCAACATGGCCGCCTCCAAAAACCTTCGGCCGCAGGAAGTCTTGCAGATGTTCCTGTTTGAGCGCATTTTGGACCGGCTTGCAGCCTCCCGGTTCAGCAGCAATTTTATCCTCAAAGGCGGCCTTTTAATTTCCTCCATGATCGGTATCAGCGAACGGACCACCATGGACATGGACACCACCGTCCACGGCCTGCCGATGGAGGAGGAACAGATTGCCGACATTATCCTGGAGATTCTATCCCTTGATGTGGATGACGGCATCCAGTTTCAGTATCAGCGAATTGAGCCTATCCGGGAGGGCGACACCTATAACAATTTTCGTGTCCACATGGATGCCCGGTATGGAAAAATCAACAGTCCCATGAAAATCGACATTACCACTGGGGATGAAATCACTCCTGCCGCCATCCGCTATGACTACCCGCTACTGTTTGAACAAAAGAGCATCTCCATCATGGCATATACGCTGGAGACTATTCTTGCCGAAAAATATGAAACCATCCTGCGCCGTAATATCGGCACCACCCGTGCAAGGGATTTTTATGATTTACATATTCTGTTCCGTCAGCGCCATGATGAGATCCGCCCCGATGTTCTGCAGCAGGCCGTCCGCCATACAGCCGAGAAGCGAGGTTCTACTGCCGAACTGGAAGAATGGTTGGATATTCTCTCCGATATACGGGAGGAACCGGCTCTGTCCACCTTATGGAAAAACTACGCCAGGGAGAATGCCTATGCAGCTATCTTCTCCTTCCCCGATGTACTAGCAACTGTTGAAAGCATCAGCCGACTGCTGGAAAGATGACTCTTCTCTCACCTCAACTACAAAATATAGCGCTTGCTTTTGGATTTAATCTATATATTGTGTTTTATATCTTGACAGCCACAAAATACAGTGTTATACTGTCCTTGTAATTGATTTTTGTGCGTTTCCCTTGTGGGGTATGGACTTTGTTCCGTATAGCAGAATTACTTTCTGCATTGCACACGCTGTTAAGTTTGTATTCAAGTGTCAGTGGAATTACCGCGCCCTTTGGCCGGTTTGTCTGCTGGCACTTTTTTATATAGATATTAATGCCAATGGCAGAAAGGAGTGTTATGGCACTGATCGAAGTGACCGGCTACATCGTTACGGACTTATGCCCCAAAACAGGCCAGTCTGGGCGTCCTTACATCAGTTTCAACTTGCTGGAAAAGACCGGCCATGGGGAGAAACAATGGACGCAGCTTTATCAGGTATGGGCCTGGGGCAAAGCAGATGTAGACCGACTCATGGGACTGGACGTGAAAAAAGGCAGCAAGGTAACCGTGACCGGCAAACAAAAGCTGGTGGATGCCTATACCAAAGAATCCGGGCGGATAAAACAGCTTAAAATTTCTTTGCAGGATTGTAGGCTGGTTACCCAACCAGATTCCACGCAGCAACTTCACGAACCGGACGACACGGACACCGCTCCCGTAAGGGAACTCAACGGCGACCGTGAACCACTGCCGGAGTAAAAGAATACTTCGGCTTCGCACAGAGGGACCGTATCAAGTTTTCAGAATGAACTGAAACTTGGTGCGGTCCCTCTTTTTTTATTTTCAAAAGAAAATGCAAGAAAAGAAAGGATGGTATCAAAAAATGAACAGTGACAAAGCCCTTTGGGGCAGCATCAGTATATTAATTGGCACAGTCATCGGCATTTTAGCCCTTGTGCGTGGCCCCCTGCAAATCTGGCTATTGTTGGGCATCTTCGCCCTTTGGGGCCTCTGGGTCGTGGCATTTCTTCTTCTGCCGTATATGAGAGAGGCAAAGCGTCGCAAAGTGCGCCAGCAGCAGATCAAGCAACGTCAGGCAGAAGGCATTTCCCCCGCTTTCCATGTGCCGGAAGTAGGTGGTGAGCCTACTGAACTTCTCCTGCTTCGTCATGTAAATCACCGTATTTCCATCTACCTTCAGGCAGCCTATCCGAAAGTGACCTGGGAGTGGTGCGAAAAGCAGCCGGAAAAATTGATTCTGCATGGTGGAGTAGGCCGCATCCGTGTCTTTGGTGTGGAGGACTTTGACCATGCAGACATTAAGCTGGACCAGAAGGCTAATATCAGCTGCGATATGGTAAAAATCGTCCCGCTCGCCAAGGCTGGATACCCTGACGGTGGGGAGGCCCAACTGCCACCCAATCAACAGCCAGTCGATCCGCAGATATGGTATGAAATACAGGGACGCAAAGTTCTGGAGGCTTTAATGGCCGACTTAAATTCCCGTGGCCACAGTAGTCTTACGCTTTCTGAGGAGGGCGACATTCATGTGGAACAGGGAGAGGACGATGTGGTCCAGGAACACCTATCCGGCTTCCCAGCTAAGGTTTACTGGCCCAGGCTGGTACAGGTATTTGAGCGCAATGGTCTTGCTGCTGAAATTACGGCAAAAGGTGTTCAGGTATCGTGGTGACTCTTGCACAAAGAAAGGAAGTGAATACGACAAATGAAAACAGGTTTATCCCTGATGGAAATGGCAACGGAAATTGAACGCCAGAGTAAGCTCAAAGAGGATTATCTGGTGGATACACGTTGTCTGAAGCTGGAGCCCTATGACTCCGACCTCTATCTGCATATGTACGACAACGGCGTCGAACACATTGAACCGCTGGGCCTCAATCAGATTGCACACCGCCAAATCGGAACGCATCTGAAAATCCCGGCCGTCTACTATGATCGGATGCAGAACCAGAACCCGGAGTTGTTGGCCGAAAATGTCAACGCCTGGTTTGAGCAAGAGCCTTCCAAACGGCTGGTTCGCACACTGGGAGGCACAGCAAGAGCCTTCTTGAGCAACCGCTATCGCTGTATCGACAATCTGGGAATTGCGGAGGCAGTGCTGCCCATCCTCATGTCGATGGAGGACGCACGCTTTGAAAGCTGTGAGATTACGGAAAGCCGGATGTATCTAAAGGTAGTCAATCCCCGGCTGGAGGCCGAGGTGACCCCCGGTGATATTGTCCAGGCCGGCGTGATTATCAGCAACAGTGAGGTGGGACTTGGCTCAGTCAGCATTCAACCACTGGTCTACCGTCTTGTGTGCAAAAATGGCATGGTTATCAACGATGCGCAAACCCGCCGCAATCATGTGGGCCGGATCAATAATGCTGAAGAAAACATTTTGCTCTATTCGGATGAAACGCTGGCCGCCGACGACCACGCCTTTGTGTTGAAAATCCAAGACACAGTACGCTCCGCCGTGGAGGAGACCCGTTTTTCCCGCGTCGTGGGCATGATGCAGCAAGCCAAGGGAGCCCACATGAACACGGCTGACATTCCCGGGATCGTCAAGCTGACAAGCCGGGAGTTTCGTATAACCGATGAGGAAAGTACCGGAATCCTGCAACACCTGATTGAAGGAAATGATCTGACACTCTACGGCCTCTCCAATGCTGTGACCCGCCACAGTCAAGATGTGGAGAGTTATGACCGTGCTACGGAACTGGAAAGCATCGGCTATACTATTTTGTCTATGCAGCCTGCAATCTGGAACCGGCTCAACCAAGTAGCTCTGGCCGCCTAATACCGGCAGCCACATGAATTTTAAAAGGAGGATTTTACTATGAATAACGAAAACACTGCTTTGAAAGTACAGGAAAAATTTTTACTTCCAGCAATGATGGAAGGTGACTTTTCCCAGGAGGAACTGTCCGAGGACATGGACGGCCTGCAAATGAGTTTCCAGCGGGTTAAGATTCCTTCCGGTGGCATGTTGCAGTTTGAGACACCTTCTGATGATCCGGAAAATCCGGATTATGTTAAGACGCTGGAAGGCGTCATCCTCTATCACCATGCTTCCTGCGCCTACTGGCCTGAAGGAAGTGAGTATGACGACGATGCAACACCACTCTGCTCATCTGTAGATGGGAAAATAGGTATTGGCGATCCTGGCATCCTCTGCGCCACCTGCCCGATGAACCAGTTTGGATCGGCTAAGGAAGGTGCAGGAAAAGCCTGCAAAAATATGCGCCAGCTCTACCTGCTCAGCAGTGGAGAATATATGCCCATGCAAGTAACGTTACCGCCTACCAGCCTGACGCCATTCCGTGAGTTTATGAATCAGGCGTTCGTACTGCGCCGCCGTACCAGCTATGGCAGTGTGGTGCAGATTGGGTTGAAGAAAGCCAACAACGGTACCAATGATTACAGCGTCGCTACCTTCAAACGCCTACATGATTTTGAAGGGGAAGATCTGGCACAGATTCGAGCCTACGCCAGCAGTTTTAAAGAGCAGATCAAGGCCATGCTGTTACAACGAGCCACTATACAGGAAGACCAGAAGGATACCAGCTGTGACTACGAAGGGCCGGTACTTCCGGACTCTAATCAAAGTGAGCATTTCTGCATTTCCGGCGAAATTGACGGAGAGCATGAGGCTCTGCCTGCCTAAATAATTCTTTTGCGGTGTTTTGCCGCATGACACGTTCACAAAGGGATGCCTTCGGCTATTTGCCAGGGCATCCCTTTTTCTATTTATAAGGAGGACATTTTTTATGTTATATGAAGGACCATTGAACGCAATACAACGTGATTTTGCCGCAGAGCATCATGCTCTGGTCTACAAATT
Source organism: Lacrimispora amygdalina (assembly GCF_003432035.1). Classification (GTDB taxonomy): domain Bacteria; phylum Bacillota; class Clostridia; order Lachnospirales; family Lachnospiraceae; genus Lacrimispora; species Lacrimispora amygdalina. The sequence continues at coordinate 23,760 of NZ_QOHO01000057.1, read as the reverse complement.
TCTCAATAACAACCGATTGCCGGAGGATGAATTTTATGATGTTGTGATTTTTGCATATCTCAAAGCAGTACGTGATTATTTTACTGATCCAACTGCCCAAAAATACTCTTTCACAACAATTGCAAATCGTAGAATGCGGTTTTGTTTATATGACTATTTTCGCTCACAAGCGAGGAAAAAACGAAATGTTGAGGTTTTCAGTATCCACATCGGCCTTGGTCCGAACAGCTACCCCTTAGAGGAAACTATTGTCGGGCAAGACGATCTGATGCAGCAGCTGGAGACTGATCTGCTACTTCATGAACTGGCAAGTAAAGTATCCAAGCAGCAGATGGATATGGTACGGTTGAAAACCCACGGCTACAATCTGCGGGAAATTTCCCGGCACCAGAAGACACCTATGAACCGGGTCAAGGAATTGCTGGAGGAAGTCCATACTATTTTACTGGAGCTGTGCTATGAATCCTGATATCCAACAAACAAGCGACTGTTTTCATACCTTTCTGGAAAACCGCAACGATGATTTAAGCAACGCCGCATTTTCACTTTTGGCCCTTCTGCATCAGCCATCCGGTGACAGAGATAACCCGGAGACCCCGGAATTCCCCTGGAACATGGCACTGATTGGACCGCTGCTGGATACTGCGGAGAAAATTTTACAGGACGGGTCCTTTTCTTCTTGCTACCCCTACTATGAAGAGGATATACCTTGCTATCGAACCAACTCCTGCCATAACTGTGATTGTGTTTTTCGTCAAACACAGCCAGTACAGGACGATATTAAATGATTGGAGGCTATGACAAATGAAGAAACAGAAAAAAGAAATTTATATGAACGGCAGTTTACTGCGTCCCATTGCCATTGGACAGAGCGCACTGATACAGACTGACGGTAAGGTGTACCATACCAGCCGGGTGCAGGCGATCCATGAACAGACCGAAGAGAGCATTCTTTTTGAAACGCTCAATTCCCTGTATCATCTGTCCATGCTCCCTTTTCCCCTGGCGGCCATCAGTCCTCTCCCCGTGAGACTGGCCGCGTGTGCATAAAGAGACTGTAAAGCATTCAGGGCGGCAATCAACAGCCTTGAAGTTATATTTGAGATAACATAAATATGAGGAGCCTAACCGAAAGAATATATTCGGTTAGTTGCTCCTCATTATTTTAATGAAAAACAACAGAGAAAGTAGTGGAGGAAAAATAAAATGAATTACGCACGATTTTCGGATTTAATCAAAAGAGCGATTCAGGATAAGCTGGGCATTGGATATGATGTGGAACTTCAAAAAATAACAAAGAATAATGGAGTTGTTCTGGATGGATTGATCATCAAAGAAATTGATAAAAACATTGCTCCGACTATATACTTGAACCCATTTTATAAAAGTTTTATGCAGGGTAAATCACTGCAGGATATTTTGAAAGAGATTATATCTCTGTATCGTGAAAATAAGGACATTTCTTTTAAAAATGCGCAAGAGCTTTCGGATTTTAATGCCATTAGAGACCTTGTCGCGTATAAGCTGATACAGAGAGAAGCCAACCAGAGCTTGTTAAAGGACATTCCCTCCTGTGAATTTCTGGATTTGGCGGTAGTCTATTATCTGATTTTGGATGAGAATGAGGGCGGTCAGATGACAGCTTTGATTCGTAATCCTCATATGGCTGCCTGGGGGGTGACAAAAGAGGAACTGCATGAATTGGCAATGAAAAATACACCAATGCTGCTCCCCCCTTTGATCCGGCCAATGAGAGAAATTATGCGTGATCTTTTGAAAGAGCAGATGGAGAGTTTCCCGATGGAGGATTTAGCCGATGTTTTTGATGGTTTAGGTATTTTAGAATATCCTCCGCTTTATGTACTGTCAAACGAGAAAAAGATTCATGGTGCTGGATGCATCTTATACGATGGCTGCTTAAAGAGCTTTGCCGAAGCACAAAATGCTGATGTCATTATTCTTCCATCCAGTCTGCATGAAGTCATTTTGCTTCCTGATAAAGGAGATCTGGATTACAGACAGATGCAGGAAACGGTCGGCCTAGTAAATAAAAATGATGTTCCTGAAGAGGATATCCTTTCTGATCGGGTTTATAAATACTCCCGTCAGGACTGCAAAATTCGTCTTGTAAAATAAAAAAGTGCAATCCCCCCTTATGCGTCAAAAAAGGGGGGAATTTTGGCGAAAAGGAGCATTCATTATGCTGTTTGCATTAGAGCGTAAGGTAGTTCAAGGAACGGCGTACCCGCCACAATATTGCTGGATACGGTATGCCAGCTGTGGCAACCGCGATCTTCTGGAGCGTATCCGGCAGTCGCAACGGCACCCAGATGAATGGCGTGTATGCCTGCTTACAGAATGCACTGGGCAAACGCAAAGCGCGGCCTGATAGCAACCATGACAGAAATGAGGTGAATATAGAATGACAGGAATCATTGAGATTTCAAAAATAAAAGACGCAGCGCCCTATTATGCTTCTCAGGACTACGACATCCGCCTTGGCGGTCTTTTTCACCTGTTCCTTGTCCCTCTGCATGGGGAAGGTGACAGGAGGTTTTATTATATCCGGGAAAAGACCAATGGCAAATATGAACTACAGGGGGAAGGATACATCATTTCAGAGTCTTTAAGACTCTATGAAATGAAAAGGGAGGCAATCAAAAGCCTCGGGGATCGGCCGGTATGGTATTACTGGCTTGACGAGCAGTGTTCTGTCCTCAAAAAGACCATTAGCAACAAAGGAGGCAAAAATTATGGATTTACTAGCAAAGTTTAATGCAGTAGAGATACAGATAGATGGCCGTATCACTGAGACCGACCGGGATTATTGTACGGCACACCAAAAGGCGTATGATGCCGCCCGTACCTGCTTTGGGGAACTGGTCTATATCTGGGAAGACCTGACAACGGTACAGGCGGATATTCTGACACACGTAGAGGAGGACTCCTATGGGCGGAACATCTATTTTTCTTCCCATGATGATTTGGAGATATCCTCCAGCAAAATCAACAGCCACATTATGAGCCTGCACTCCCGGTTCACCAACCGGCTTGTTCAGCATTTCAATGAGAAATACAAGGTGTCGGTAGATGCCTCGGTCATTGACTCTCACCTTATTCCTGAACGTCCTTCCAGAGACTGGCGCCATTCCGAGGAGAAGGAACAGTCTTATCAGGAAAAAATGCTGGCGCTCAGCCTCCGTTACCAGGACATTCTAAATGAGATATTTGTCCAGTTGGACGGCAGGGATTTCAAAGAACAGGCTCTTTTTGAAATAAAAGAAGCCTGCCATGAAGCAGCCTGGAGCAGCTACGATAAAAAAGCCAAGTACGAGATCAAAAAGGACGTCCTGCGTTTTTCCAGCTACGGATGTTCCTATGATAGCGGGATTCGGATGGAACGCTGGAAATTGCGCGATGGCCTGCAGCAGGTTCTTCGCGGCATTGCCCATTATGAAACTGGCGTTTTTTCCTCTGTGCCTTCGGACTTTTCCAACCTGCTTGGTTACAATCACTCGAACACGGACCTCGTGATATTTTCAAGCTGCACCAAAGTACGGCAGGTGAAGATGTTTAAAAATGGCCGCGTGGACATCAAGTTTTCCTCTGCGGAATCCGTCAGAACCTTTGCGGCCGAATATCTCGGCCTGGTTTATTAAGGGGGTGACCGGTTGAAATACTCCTATCACACGAACACCATTCCTGCACAAAAGCGCAAGGAACTCAACGACAAAGTGCTTTACATAATCGACAGCGGCGAAACCACCGTTAACGGCATTACACCGGAGGATCTGTTCAATGCCTACACCGGCGACGGCGGACTGCATGAGCTGAGCCGAAGCGATTATGACAATTACAGCGATTACAGCCGCGCAAAAAAGGAAGTGGAAAACGGGCAGTTCTTTACCCCACCCGCCCTATGCGAATTCATCACAGCCTGCCTGCAGGTGTCTCAATCCGACCTTGTTGCGGATCTGACCTGTGGGATGGGGAATTTCTTCAACTTCCTGCCGGTGGAATCCAATCTTTACGGCTGTGAACTGGACATAAAAGCCTACAAGGTGGCCCATTACCTTTATCCGGCAGCTAACATGGAACACAAAGACATCCGGCTATATCAGCCAAACATCCGGTTTGATTATATCGTAGGAAATCCGCCTTTCCACCTGCGTTGGTGGATTGAGGACGGGACAGAAGTTCTTTCTCATTTATTTTACTGTCAGAAGGCCGCCTCACTGCTAAAGCCCTATGGAATTCTGGCACTGATCGTCCCCCAGTCCTTTCTGGCAGATACTTTTACGGATGGAACCGCCATTGGAGAGCTGGAGGAACGCTACCGTTTTCTTGGACAAATCTCATTGCCGTCGCATGCTTTCGCTCAGGTAGGTGTAGCACAATTTCCGACCAAGCTGCAATTCTGGCAGCGCAGGCCGGGTAAAGAAGAAAAAAATGTGCTGCCATACCGGACCGAATATGACGGTTCTCTTCCATTCCTAACGAAGCTGGAGCAACAGGCATCTTATTTTCACGACCTGCTGCTAAGAAACGCGCAGGCAGAGCTGGAGGCAAACCGTTCCCGCATTCTGCTGGAACTGGCCCAGACACGCAACACCTCCGATGGATTCCGATATCAGGTGGAAAAGCTGCTCTACCACATCAAGGCTCATCCCACTACCAAAAAAAAGCATACCAAGTGTTGCGAATACCTCCACCGATTCTATACGGAGACGCAGCCGGAAGGGATGACTTATCTGGAATGGAGCAAGGTGCGGCTGACAGAAAAGAAAGTCCTCTCCTATCTGACTGCGGCGCTCAAACGACAGAACAAGATGCCGGAGCAGGACAGGGTCGCCCTTGTCAAACAGGACTACAGCTTTGTCTATAAGGCATACAGCGCCAAAACACGGCGCCAGTTGACCTCTGACATGCGCCAGCCGATCCCAATCTCTACCGCGGTGCTGGAAAACACGCCGGAGCATTTCCCTGGCTATGAACGGCTGCTGCGGAAAAAACGGCAGGAATATGATGTCCAGAATCAAAAATTCGCCGCTATGAAGGAAGATGAAAACATTGCTGCATGGTTATCCAACTTTACCCTTTGGGATGCGGAAAATGAAGAATCTATCCAGCTGAATGATATCCAGCGACATGACATGAATCTGATTCTGCAAAAGCGATATGGACTTTTGCAATGGGAACAAGGCAGCGGCAAAACGCTGGCCGGCATCGCAACAGGTCTGTACCGTATGGAGCGGCAGCACATCCACAGCACCTGGGTCATATCCTCTGCCATCTCCATCCGTAATAACTGGAATGTGGTACTTCCCAACTATGGCCTATCTTATGTGTTTGTGGAGCGCCTGACAGATTTGGAGAAAATACGCCCCGGTGATTTCGTGCTGCTTACCTTGAATAAGGTCAGTCAATACCAAAAGCAGCTCTCCCATTGGGTTCGGCTTCACGGGCAGAAAATCCAGCTTGTACTGGATGAAAGTGATGAAATTACCAACCCGACAAGCGTGCGCACCAAGGCTACCCTTGCCTGCTTTCGCCGCTGCCGGTGCAAGCTTCTGACGACCGGTACCAGCACCCGCAATAACATCTCAGAGTTTGCCCCTCAACAGGAACTACTCTACAACAATTCTATCAACATGATTTCATGGTGCAATACCCTCTATCATTATGAACGTGGCTCGGGAGATGAATCAGGATCGCTGACCGACAGCAACAATCCTTACTACGGTGAGCCAATCCCCGCCTACAAAAAGGGCTACCTGCTCTTTACTGCTTCCCATCTGCCGGAAAAGGTCACCGTATTCGGCGTGGGGCAACGCACCCAGGACATTTTTAATGCAGACATTCTGAGTGACATTCTGGAAAAGACCGTTATCACAAGGACCTTTGAAGAGGTGTCCGGCAAGGACATCAAACATATTCATCAGATGCCTGTGCGGTTTTCACCAGAGGAAAAAGCAGTGTATCAAACAGCCATAGATGAGTTCTGTACGATGCGGAACAATTATTTCAAGTCCACCGGCAACAGCAGAAAAGATTCTATGATGAAGCTGATTCAGCAGATTGTACTGATGCTTCGTATCAGCGCAGCACCGGATACCGTACTGGAATATCAGGGAGACACACCGGTGAAAATCATGACTGCCTTAGAGCTGGCCGCAGAATTTCCAGATGAAGTTGTCGCCATCGGAGTACGGCATAAAGTGGTATTGGACTCCTATGCCAAGGCAATACAGGAATATCTTCCGGACCGGCCTCTGTTTGTAGTTACCGGCTCCACCACTACCTTTGCCAAACGACGGGCACTTCGAAAGACCCTGCGGGAGAGCAAAAATGGTATCCTGCTTTGTACCCAGCAGAGCCTTCCCTCCAGCGTAAACTTCGAGTTTGTCAACAAGATCATCATTCCGGAACTGCACTATAACAATTCCGGCATGAGCCAGTTTTATTTCCGTTTTATCCGCTATACCTCAACGGAGGATAAAGATATCTATTTTATCACCTATGCCGGCAGCATCGAATCCAATTTGATGCAGATGGTACTTGTAAAAGAAAAGCTCAACCTGTTTATGAAAGGACAGGATACGGATCTGGATACCATCTACGAGCGTTTCGATGTGGACTACGACCTGCTCTCCCTGCTGATGTATCAGGAGAAGGATGAAAAGGGCGTGTTCCAAATCCGCTGGGGAGAACAAAATATTGCATAAGTTATGGGATCATATTCCCATGACAATTATTTTTATGAAGACTGTAGCGGCATTTTGTGCTGCCACAGCTTTTTTTATTATGAGGAGATTTTCATGTATCATTACATTGTCTGGAACTAACTTGCCAGTATTGATTTACAAAAGGAGGACTTTGAATGCAATTCTATGAGACCCAGATGGGACACCAATTTTTTAACCAGCAGCTGCCAGCACTAACTTCTGCCTTGCAGCGGATTGCTGGAACGCTGGAACGTCCGGTGGCGGCGCTTCGCCTGCCAGTGGACGTTCCTCCGAATTATTTAAAAGACTTGTTCTATGGCAACCTTGAACCGGACCAGCAATTGAATAGTACGGCCATCCGCCAAGACACCAAAGAAGTAATTGCCCTACAGGATCAGTTACGGGAGCGGCTTTCTGCGGAGGATTGGGCGCTGGTAGAGGCTCTGCAGCAGCGATTGCAATACCGCTCCACAAAAGAAACAGAAAAAGCCTTTCAGACCGGTTTTTGCACTGCCACACAGATGCTGGCCGCCGGGCTGTCACTGACGGCAGATGAGCCGGAGAACGGAGGGCAGGAAACATAATCAAAGCCAATGAGCCGCACTGGATGAGAGCCGTCTTTATCTTTACCCCATGAATTTTAGTGGTAAAGTTGTAGAAGATGAAATTTCTGTAATACAAGCGATTTTTCACAAGTTGAAAAAGGAAGTTTCTTTATAGAAACACATAAGAACGCATAATTATGAAAGCAGCAGTGAAATGCAATAAAAGCATTTCGCTGCTGTTTTTTTTCCCATTGCTTGATATAAACAATAAATGTTTTGCGTGATTTGATTTTACAAGGCGATATTGTTTATCGTGATGTCAGCTTTGTTGTTCTTCTGCTTATAGGAATGTGCGGCATCAGTTTTTTGTGGGCTTTTCACAGATTGAAAAAGGAAACTGCTTCATAAAAACACATAAAAATGCAGCTCAAACAATGGTAATAAAAAACCGTTGTTTGAGCTGCGGGGTTGTTATGCGCCAAACAGAATAATATAATCTGCGGCATCTAAACCTAGTTTTATATTGTGAACTACACATCGTCTAAAGCCAATGGGATTGCGGTCCTCCTATTTCAAAAGCCAATCCAGAACATGAATTTGTTTGATCCCGTTATGCGAGGTCAGCGGCCCGTAATCCATCGTCAGCAGATATTTGGGATTGTGATCGCTTATGGCGTCGAGGGGTGCAAGCTCCCGTGCCAACGTTTTGCCTTCCGCGTCGATTACGGTATAGGCTACCTGGTAGTATTCTTCTCCTTCCGGCCCTATCGCAATAAAATCTACTTCTGCGGCGCCGACCTTCCCGATATAAACTTCATATCCCCGGCGAAGCAGTTCCAAATATACGACATTTTCAAGAATATGTCCTTCATCGGCCTTTTTTGTGCCGAGTACATTATAACGCAGACCGATATCAGCCGCGTAATACTTATCGCCCGTTTTCAGATACTGCTTGCCCTTAACGTCGAACCGGCCTATGCGGTAGAAAATGAAGCTGTCGGTGAGGGCTGACAAATAGCTCTCAACGGTATGGACAGCTATTTTTCTACCGGCCGAGGTCATGGTATCGGCTATTTTTTTGGTAGAACACAGGTTGCCGATGTTGTCAAAAAGAAAGCGGACAACGCTTTGCAGCATGGAAATATCGGGGAATCGCTTGCGTGCTACAATATCCTTTAAAACAATGGAATCATAAATGCCGTCCAGGTATTGCCGGATGTCCTTCTGCCGTTTCAGTTCCAGGGTATAGGGAAAGGAACTGTTGTGGATATAATTTTGGTATAACCGGTCAATGTTGCTTTCAGACGGAAAAGCCGACACATATTCCTTAAATGAAAGCGGCAGCATCTTGATTTCCACATACCTCCCTGACAGTAAGGTGGCAAGTTCGCCGGACAGCAGATAGGCGTTTGAGCCTGTGATATAGACATCGCAGTTCTTTTTGATAAACAAGCTGTCAACCGCTTTTTGAAAATCGCTGACCCGCTGTACCTCGTCCAAAAAGACATAATTCATTTTGTCAGGCAGCAGGCGCGCTTTCACAAGTTCAAACAGGTCTTTGCTGTTTTCTATGTCGGCATAATCCCCGTCTTCCAGATTGAATGAGATAATCTGTTCGGGCGTCACGCCGTTTTCCAGTAAGTAAGCCTGGTATAGCTCAAACAGCGTGGATTTTCCGCAGCGCCGGATTCCCGTAACCACCTTGATAAGCTGCTTATCGCGTAAACTGATCAGGTTTTCCAAATATTCATTTCTTGGTATCATGCTATCACCTCCTTGCGTTTAGTATACATGAATTCCTTCAGAATGTAAATAGTTTGCATAACTTATGCAAAAACTCTACATTTATAGTATGTTTTTGCAATGATATTATAGTCTAATAAAGGGAAAATTATACAAGAACAAAAAAGGCGACCCTTTTTCTGGTCAGCCTTCAGGACTATTTTTACCTTTGCGCCGACATTTACATCAGTCCTATTCTGTCCATTCATTAGATGCTTCCATGCCACTATTAAAAATTCTTTTGAAGATTATTGCCATACCTTTTGTTCTTATGCTCACCATTTTAGTGGCGGTTATGATATTTTTCTTTCAGTTGTCCGACTGGATATCCGTTCTTGTTTCCTCCATTCTTGGCCTTGGCGGGGCGGCTCTGTTATTCACCGGGGACACTTACTGCGGTATAGGCGTACTGGTAATGGCTTTTCTTATCTCGCCGTATGGGCTTCCCACCATAGCGGAATGGATTGCGGAACTGCTGTGCAGCTTGAACGCTTCCCTAAAATGCTTTATCGTAAGCTGAACGCATAGCAGCATAGTCGCAGGGTTTGGGGAAGGCACTCCCCAACAAGCAGTTTTGAGATTTTACCGCAAGGGAAAATCCTCAAAACGTGCCGGTTAGTGCAGGTGCCATTTCCACTGCTATTACAATTCATTTTCCAACAGCTCCACATCTTCTCCTTGCTGTCGCCGCATTTTAATATTATCTCTGCCCCAGGAACACATAACGTCAATAATTTTATTCGCGGTAACTCCATATTCGGTCACATAATATTCAACTTTCGGAGGCATTTCATTATATTCATGCCGTCCTACAATACCATCTCTTTCAAGCTCACGAAGTTGCTGTATAAGTACCTTTTGAGAAACACCCGGAATAAGACGCTGCAATTCTCCTGTCCTCTTAGTTCCAGACATAAGTAAGCATACGATTAAGGCTTTCCATTTTCCGCCGAGTATTTCAAGTGTTGCTTCAATACCTAAATTATATTGTTTCATAGTCCCTACCTCACACAAATTAAAAACCTACAGTTTACGCTGAATAATTTTATTATCACATATATTTTTTGATAAGTCTAATACATACCTTGAAGTAAGTATTTTGCTGACTTTATTGTGTGTATTTACTAATTTTATATAATGCCTGATAATAGATTCATAAAGACAAACACACTTAGAAAGGAAAGATGATTTACCATGAAAACCCTCGTAATTTTATCGCATCCCAACATTGACGATTCAAGAGTAAATAAAAGGTGGAAACAGGAATTGGTTCAATACCCAAATGAAATCACAATCCATGAGCTTTACAAAGAGTATCCCAATGGGAAAATTGATGTTGAAAGAGAGCAACGGCTGTTGGAAGCACATGACCACATCATTTTACAGTTCCCCTTATATTGGTACAGCTACCCACCTCTATTAAAAAAGTGGCTGGACGATGTTTTTACGCATGGCTGGGCGTATGGTTCCAGAGGGAAAAAATTAAACCGCAAAAAGTTCGGAACAGCAATATCCATAGGAGATAAAGAAGCAAATTATTCTCCTGCCGGTTCAATTACTTTTACGGTAGATGAAGTAATTACGCCGTTCAAAGCCAGCATAATACATGTCGGAGCAATTGTGCTTCCATACTTCGCCGTTTTCGGTTCCTCGTTTCAAGCAAGTGATGAAGAAATCAACCAGAGTGCGAAAGACTACATCGACTATATTTTCAAGCACAAATAACATTGAAAAAGGTAAGTTATTACAAAGCGTTTCCGAAGGTAGAACTTTCAACATATAGTGGTTTATTATTGACACGTACTATATATAGTGCTATACTTTAATTGTAATTGATTTTTGTGCGTGAGCCCTCTGGGTTCTGCAAACCATTAAGTTTGCATAGCGGGATAACCTTGCGTTGCACACGTTGTTTAAGATTGTATTCAAGTGCCAGTAAGATAATTGCGCCTTTCGAGGCCAGTTCTTACTGGCACTTTTTATTTATAGATATTTGGGCCATAAGGCGGAAAGGAGTATTTTGTCACAACCAGACAATGCAGTATATTTGTGAATTTTGAACTGCAAGAGCACTTCCATATGAATAACTATGGCGGGTTGGCATAGATTTGGGCTACCCCCAACATTACCGCAGGATGGCATACCGCCGACCTGCGGATTTTTTTTCGAAAGGACAATTTAATATGAAGAGAAATGTAAACAAATTACGATTGATTTTGTTTGAGGAATGTCACCGAAATTGCGACGGCTGCTGCAATAAGGATTGGGATCTACCAAATCTTCCAGTGTGCAGAGATTTTCAGAATTACGACAGCATTATGCTCACTGGCGGCGAACCAATGCTGCATCCGGAAGTCATCGTCAAAGCAATCGGTACGATCCGCATGCAAACGAAAGCTCCCATCATCCTATACACTTCCCTGGTGGCTGATAAAGAGATGCTGGGTAAAATTCTGGATTGCATAGAGGGCATCACTGTCACCCTCCATACTCCGGAAGATATTACCCCTTTTCTGGAGTTTGATCGGTATTATGCCGGTAACGGAAATATGTCTTTTCGTCTCAACATCTTCCGTGGTGTCGGTCATGTCCCCGTTTCACCGCGCTGGAAAGTAAAAGATAACATCACCTGGATCAAGGACTGCCCCCTCCCCTTGGGAGAAACACTGATGCGTTTTGCACCAGAGGATTTACAGGGGAAAAGGTGACTTTAGGAACCCGGGCAAAGACCACCGCGGGTTTTACAAGACTGTATATTGAAAGGAGCTATAGAATAATGGGATATTGTGCAAGAATGGCGAGACAGCAATTTGCTGCCAAAACGGAATACACCGGCCGGATTATCGCTAAAATAAAACGCTATGCTTACACTGCTGAACTGGATGATGACGGCAACATTATAGGTTTGAATTTCAAAGGTAATAAACTCGCCTTGAATGAAGACGATATGTTTCAGGCTATCGCGCCCTATATTGAATCCGGAAGTTTTATTGAAATGCACGGAGATGATAACGCCAAGTGGCGGTGGATTTTCGAAAATGGCAAGGTCAAAAAAACATATGCCACTGTAGTCTGGCCTTAAAAGAGAGGTCACGGAAGGACGTGTTTGTTACTGGAACGTAAAAAATAACATCGCCTGGATGAAAAACTGTCCCCACTGCGGAGAAACATTAAAGCAGTTTGAACCAGAGAAAATGCGGAGGAAAAAATGACTTTAGGAAATTTGTATATAGCCGCTGCTATTTTAGCAAGTAAAAAGAACAGAAATCCAAAAGAGGAAGCTTTGCTTCAACAATGCATGCTGCATTTTGAAGATGTGACACGAATGAGAATTCTCCATCATAATTATGTAGTTTCGAAAGAATCTTTCCTAAAAGTATCAGGATTAAATGAAGCTCCTGCTTCTTACCTCTCTTCATCCCCTTTCAGCGATTTCCACGATCTCTGTATCAAATCATTATATGCGTATACCGATGGGGTAAGCGAAATATTAGCTTACGAAATTGAGGGGATTCTTGAATTTTTACAAGAATCGGGTGCTGAACTAGGTTGAGCCTATCTATCATCAAGGAGGAAGAAACATGACTAAGAAAAAGAAAAACAAAGGCGAACAACATGATTAAAGTCAAAGTAACCAAGCCTCGCTGTGCTGGCCGGGAGTGCTTTGAACATTTTTCCGGGCCAGTCCCTAAAAAAGTCAAAGGTGCTTTGCTAAAGCCAGGATACCGCTACTGTACCGGAGGAAAACGAATCCGTTACTTTAAGAGCCGTGACCCAAAGGTCTATGTGCCCTCCTGGTGCCCGCTGCGAAAGTCTCCGGCCACATTGCGAGTTTATTGCTATAAGAATAGTCAGACTTTATTCCTGCGATTTCTTATGCGGAAGGAGAATATTCCCCATATACCTGGGGGGGTATGAATACGCCGTGCGCTATGAAGGCACTATCGAGCGGACTGCTCCGGAATTAAAGAAATGGAAAGGTCCCGGGAATCTGGAACAGTTTCTTGGTATCCCCATCCACGCGGAGGAAATTGTAGAAATTGATGACGGCTTGAATCCTTATTACTTTTTTGTTCAAAATCCGTATACGGTATGCCCCATCGCTTTTGAGGGTGAAACAGCCCGGCAAAATAAATTGGAGGATCCCCATGAGTGAGCGAAACACGAACTGGCGTCCCCAAATGAATGACCGCCACAATTACCACCATCTGCAAAGAAATTTGTAGTCCAATTTACAAAATATGAAAAGTTCTGCCATTTTTGGCGAGGATAGGAGGAACCTATGGAACAAGAAAAACTGCGCAGTACGCTGATTACCCACTTAGACACACTCCGTCGCAATTTAGAGGTAGTGTCTATCGAGGTACTGAAAACAAAATATCAAAAACCCTATGAGACGTTGGCAAAAGATATCTGCGCCGCGGCGTCTGCATACACCCAGTATCTTGCTTTAACAGGCATCCGGCTGAAGGCCAAATATTTTGATGAAGCCAAGCCATATATTGACGGGATTATCCAAAATACCACCGTACTCAAGACAATCTCTGAGGCGGCGTTTAAGCGTCAGGATATTGAGGAGATTGAACGACTGGCCTTATCTCTGCGTCAGGATATCCTGAACGCTCTGCACCCGTTTTATCTCCGACATCTGTGCCTATATGTGACAGCAGAGTGCATTGATACTGTGGGCATGATGCCTGAAATCTACAACGATGCCAACGGCTGTATCTGGCGTGATAATACCTGGCAGCCCTTTGACGATACCAGCGCCGGCCTGCTGCTCTATGCGCAGGAAAAGCCAAAAGAAACTGATACGGCGCCCGTTGCTTATCCGATGGAACCGACAGGTGAACAGGAGGAAAGAAAAGCATCATGAGCGTTCGTTTTACCAAACTTATTTTGCAGGCTGATGGAGAAGAACGCACGCTGCTGATTCCCGGCTCGCCCCACACGCTTGAAGAAATCCGGCAGCTTTCCACTGTTGCAGAGTTTTGCAGAATGGCTGTCGAGGACATTTCTATCACTGCGGAGCATTACCGCTTTGGGGATGAAGGGCCGGAATACGACGCGGATCAGAACCATCTGCTGCTGATTGACACCTATAACACCCTGGCAGACGAAATCCAATGCCTGCCGTTTTGCGACGGCAGCATCGTGGATTTCATGCGTGGATATGAGTTTACCGTGCTTCCAAAGCAGACAAATAAAAAGCAAAGAGAGGTGAATTCATGAAAAGCATAGAATTTTTATCTAAAGGAGAAAAAATCCCGCTGATTGTAAAAGTCAGTACCTATCCGGAGGGCAATCTTGCCATCAAGCTTTATACGGAGAGTCACAGCCGTCTGGATTTTTGGGAGACCATGACAGTCAACCTGACGGGCCTGCGGGCCAAGGATTGTGCATTTCTCAATCCGCTGGACATTGGCAGCCGTTTTCCAGCTTTGCTCAAGCGGACCCGGCTGGCGGCTTCCACCGGCCAGGAGCGTGAAGCAGACGGTATTCTTTATACCGAATACTGCTTTGATGCAAAAAAACTGCAACGCCTTGATCCGGAAGGATATACCTATTATGCCAGACGGCAGAAAGGAGAACTGGGGCGCAAATATGAGCGGCTTTATATTGCCCTGCTGCGGCTGTCAAAATATGTGGACGGGTTCCATTACACCGATTACAGCGGCTGGCGCTGTCTGGAGCATTCTTCCGACACTCTTCCCCTTTGGGTTGAGGCGGAAGACCCCACTACCGGACGTCAGTTCTCTATCATTCATCAGGGTGCCGTAATGCAGCTTCTGGTCACCGAGCCGGACGGCTCGCAGAAAAAGACGCATTTCCGCCGAAAGGAAGACATGGCTTCTACTCTGCTGACGTTGTTTCAAAACCGCCTTCCATAAATAAATCAGAGCATAGGAGAATAATACGATGAGAATAAAAATTCATCCCAAAGCGCAGTTAGAAAGCGCATGGAAGAAAGACAAAACACAATATACCCCGGAGGCCATACAGCCACCTTTGTGCCTTCGATGCGGACAGCCCTTACATTGCAGTTTATCACACAACGCCCTAAGCCGGCATGCGGACGTGATGGTCTGCAGCAGTTGTGGCATGGATGAGGCGCTCCGTGATGCCCAGGGACAGCCTCTACCCCTGTTGGAATGGCAAGCTGTGAAAAATGGCCTACAGGAAATGAACATTAAGGGCAATGACACCTTTCTGACATCGCTCTGTACGTTTTCAGAGGTCTTTGAGGACTCTAAAAGGATAGGTAATTCTGCACAAGCTCACCCAGTCAAAGAGGTGGTCTATTCCCGCTCCGACTACGACGGCTGTAAATGGTGGAGCACTTGGTTTGACTGCCAAAAAGAGCGGCCTTCGCAGGCTCTGTGTCAGGAAATCGACCAGTTTCAGACTACGCTGTTTCAGATGCCGGAAATGAAAACGCTGGACACCATGCGCCAGCTGTGCCGTTTCGCCCAGCCTACCAGCAGCGACAGTGAATTCAACCTCTATTCGGAAACGGAACATTTCTTTATCTGGCTACGGCTGATTACAAGGTTCCGGGATTATAACCTCTATGTACATTATTATCTGAAGTAACCCTATCATTAAAGGGCCGGTATATCGGGACTTTTTAGTCCCGATATACCGGCCCTATTTTTTATGGCTATTTCGTTTTAATTTTATTTGCTGCATATCGTATGAACTCATCCGGCGTGGGAATAGCCCTCTTGCACGGAATTCTCTGCTGATACGCGGCATCAACGCCTCCATCTTGTGGTGGGTTCTGATATGCCGCATTAATGGCCTCCTGCATATCTCTTTTAACCTCCGCGACACTGACTCCGTTTTTCTTCGCAATTTTTCTGTAAATTTTCCTCATGCTTATAATTCCCTCTTTTTTATTATTTGCTCAACATTTTGAGCCTTTTCTAGTCAATCATAGCATACAATTATCTTGATTGCAAAAGATATTGAGCAAAACATGATATAACATGAGGTATGGACGATGGATAAATTACGGCAGGATGTTAATATAGGAAAGAATTTCCGGAAACTACGAAAGGCATGCCAGTTGACACAGGAGGAAGTATCGGCAAAAATGCAGATATTAGGCTGCGCCGATATGACCCGGGCGCTATACTCTCGGTACGAAACCGGCGAACTGAACATCAAAATCACCCACCTGCGTGCTTTAAAGCAAATTTTCAGATGTTCCTATGATGATATTTTGGATGAATCCAGTGAAACAGAAAAGTAAAAACGGAAGGCTCCGGGCATAAAAACTACCCGGAGCCTTCTTTCCTCTTTAGATCCTAAACTGCCGGATGCACTTCAACAGTACGATACACAGTTCCTGATACAGGTCTTCATCAAAGCTACTGTTTAGAATAGATGCCTTAATCAGCATCGGCCTATACAATTCCAGCATATCGACCATAGCCCGTTTCTCTCCGGCTCTCGCCTGAAGTAGCAGTTCTTCAAAATTCATTTTGACCGGCCTCCTTCATCTTCTCTTTGATCTTTCTGATTGCGCGATAGTAGACGGCAGCAACACCCTTGTATCCAAGGCCTAATTCTGCACCCAGCGTATTAAAGCTAATCCCATACAGCCCCCGAGCCAGGAACACATACCGCTCCCTTTCGCTAATCTGTTCCAGAGCATACTGCAGTGCAGCACTCTCTAACTGCAGCATCAGCGGTAATTCGTCCAGTATATCCTTTTCCATCCAGCCTCCGGCCTGGTATGTATCATCCTCCACCAAAAGCTCATACCTCGTCTGCTGGTTTTTCTTTATCATGTAGTCTCTCTGCTGCCGGCGCACGGCCTTCAACAGATATGCCGTAAAGCGGTTCTGTAATTTTTCCGCCTCTGTTTGTCCGTTATTTTTTTGCCACATGGCTTATCCTCCTTCAATACAAGATTTTCAAAGCGAAATCCTGTATGGGAGGACCACGGGCCCTGTAATATCGGACAAAAAAGCAAAAGCAGCCAACTTTGCGTGTAAACACAAAATCGGCTGCTTTTAAAACAAGCGCATCAAGCTGTCCGCTCTGGGATGGATTATGCCCATAGGCAGGAGGCTTGTCCCCTCTTGGGGCTGATTCCCGCTGACCCTTGCGATGCCTTAAGGCAATGTTTCCCTTTATTCTTGTTGTAGTAAAAGCTGTGTGTCTCGGCTGAACGAAATGGCGGAACAACTCAATGCGGATAATGGTATTAACCATTCCACATCATTCTCCTTTGTCCGCTTACGCGGCCAGCACACAGGCGGCTTCTCATCTCCTTTCATTTACGGGGGCCTGGCAATGAGATTTGCCACCCTGCCGATAAGCTATTTAATTTATGTAAATACATTAACGAGTTCTTTTATAAAAGGCGGCCTACCACTAGCTTGGAATTCAGTCCCCATTTATATTTCCTTTCAGGGTAAAGGATAAACTTTATAGTGCCACAATGATCAAGTGAACTATGCCTGCCTGTGCCAACAAGTTCCTGCCCATTTATTATGGCTAGGTAAAAAATCATCTAACTTTACTGAATACAGCAAAATAGCGCTCTCCACTTTACTTACCGACTGACGCATTTTACGGTTTCCTATTTGTGCTACTCAATTATTCTTGCATTCACCTTTTCGTTTCACCCCCTTAAATTTTACTTAACTGGCTTTCCTGGTTAACATAACCGGCTGCGTTTTCGCTTGTTAGTTAGTATCAATCTTTTTGCATTAAATAAACTGAAACCGGCTTGAATGTTTACACATCCAGCCGGTTTTTCGAGTGTTTCTAATATTTATTATAACTCAATCCAAGTGTTTCTACAGCGGTATACAGGCCAGGAGAAGGTCAATTTTTGACAACCTTTTCATTTGTTTCAAATTTCCATTCACCGCTTAATGCATGAAGCTCCACTAAAAAGGCTTCAATAAGAACGGGAATGTATACTCCTAAGAGCAAGACACCTGCTATCAACAAAATAATAACCATTAGAATGCTGCCCAGCACATCGTCAACTTGTTCCAACTGTTCCTCCAATGTTATAGTTGAAAGAAGATCACATGTAACATATTTTCATAAATGAATGGTACTGATTATGAATCGTTAAAATAGTTTTCATCTTCCGCCAAATGAATAGAAATATAGTTACTGATAAGTTAATATATGGTTGACTAAACAAAATATATAGACTAGGAGGTAGCTATATGGATCACAAAGTATTGGCGGAAACGGTTTGGGATTTAGTAGGTGGGAGCAGTAATGTTGAACAGGTAACTCATTGTGCTACAAGACTCAGGTTTAACTTAAGGGATCGTACAAAAGTTCAAATGGAGTCGCTTAAAGCAACGTCAGGCGTTTTAGGAGTTGTATCAAAAGACACTTCATTTCAGGTAATCATTGGCGCCGAAGTACCGAATGTTTACAAATATCTCTCTGCTTCAGGTGAGAGAACCTCCGGTACTTCATCCGATTCGGGGAAGGAAGCCGCTCATAAGATAAATAAGCGCGGAAACTGGGGAAGCCTTTTTGTTTATACGATCACCGGAATATTTGTACCTATTTTGCCTCCATTGACAGCCGCAGGTATGTTAAAAGCACTACTTGCGATTCTAACTACATTTAAGTTGGTAACCAATACTTCACCGACATATGTGGTAATTAACTTTATGGCAGATGCAATGTTTTATTTTATGCCTATATTTTTAGCCAACTCAGCTGCAAAAAAATTCAATTGCAATCCCTATTTAGCGATGATGCTTGGCGGTATCTTATTACATCCAAATTTTATTAATATGGTTACGGCAGGTAAAGAAGCTGGAACAATGAGTTCTGTTTTTGCGATTCCTATATATAATGCAACTTATTCTGCATCCGTTATACCAATTATATTAAGCGTGTGGTTTATGTCAAAGGTCGAACCGATTGCGGACCGGATATCTCCCAAGATGATTAAATATTTTACGCGCCCCATGCTTACGATATTGGTCAGCGGAATTGTCATGCTGACTGCACTTGGTCCTATTGGGTATATTATCAGCCAGTTTATTGCATCTGTTGTAAATACGATTAACACAGTAGCAGGTTGGATTATTCCTACTGCAATGGGCGCTTTTCTTCCGTTTATGGTAATGGTGGGGATACATCATGGACTGACACCAATCGGTATCAATAACCGTATGACGATTGGCTATGATACGATAGTTTATCCTGGTCAGCTGGCATCGAATGTTGCACAAGGAGCTGCGGCTCTGGCCGTTTCAATTAAATCCAAAAATAAGGAATTGAAACAGTTATCCTCCGTGACAGGTGTTACTGCGGTTTGCGGAATAACGGAGCCGGTCTTATTTGGTGTTACAATGCGTATTAAAACAAATTTAATAGCAGCAATGTGCGGCGGAGGTGCTGGCGGCTTATTTATGGGATTAATTGGTGTTAAGAATTTTTCCGGCGGTTCTCCCGGATTACTTACATTACCAAGCTATATAGGTCTTGACACGCCGATGTCCAATTTCTACTTCGCTGCTGCAGGCTCAGGTATTGCGTTTATAGTAAGCTTTGTTATTGCATTTATCTTATATAAGGATCAAATATAAATTAAAGGAGATGAAAAAAGATGAGATTTCCAAAGAATTTTTACTGGGGCGGTGCAATTGCTGCCAATCAGTGTGAAGGGGCATATCTGGAGGATGGCAAAGGGCTTTCCATTCAGGATATTCTTCCAAAAGGACTGATTGGTGGTTATACAGAAGAACCAACGGATGATAATTTGAAGCTGCAAGGTATCGATTTTTATCATCGATACAAGGAGGATATCGCGCTTTTGGCCGGAATGGGGTTTAAAATGTTTCGTTTTTCCATTGCATGGTCAAGAATTTATCCCACAGGCGAAGAAACTGAACCCAATCAAAATGGACTAGCATTCTATAAAGATATAATAAAAGAATGTATTAAATACGGTATGGAACCATTGGTCACGATTTCACATTATGAAACGCCTCTTGCACTGGCAAAAAAATACAATGGCTGGGCCAACAGAGAAATGATCAAACCCTTTTTACATTATTGCAGGACCCTTTTTACCCATTTCCCACAAGTAAAGTATTGGATCACATTTAATGAGATTAATTCCATACTTCATGCCCCCTTTATGAGCGGTGCAATCATGACTCCACCGGAAGAATTGACCGAGCAAACTGTATGGCAGGCGGTTCATCATGAAATGGTCGCTTCGGCACAAGCAGTTAAAATGGCTCATGAACTAATTCCTGAAAGTAAGGTGGGATGTATGGTGCTTGGCGTAACTATTTACCCTCTTACCCCCCATCCTGATCATGTCATTGAGGTAATGAAACAGGATAGAAAAACTTTATTTTTTACTGATGTTATGGCGCGAGGAAAGTATCCGAATTATGCTGCGGATATGTTGAGTAAGAAAGGGATTCAAATTGAGTTTGCGCCTGAAGATGAATCAATATTAAAGCATACGGTCGATTTTATTTCCATTAGCTATTATTCCAGCAGCTGTGCAAGTGCCGATCCATCTCAAGGCGAACCCTCCGGAAGTAATATGATTGGATATTTGAAACGAAATCCTTATACAAAAGTATCCGATTTCGGATGGCAAATCGACCCACAGGGATTGCGTTTCACCCTAAATAAGCTTTATGACCGCTATCAAATTCCGCTATTGGTCGCGGAGAATGGATTGGGGGCTCATGATACACTTGTGCCTGACGGTTTAAATGATTATACAGTGATAGATCCATATAGGGAGGAGTATATAAAAGAACATCTTCTTGAAATAGCAAAGGCGATTGCTGAAGGTGTCGATGTATTCGGTTATACCTATTGGGGGTGTATTGATCTCGTCTCTTGTGCTACGGCAGAAATGGTAAAAAGATACGGATTTGTATATGTAGACCGCGATAATAGCGGCAAGGGAACATTAAAACGATACAAAAAAAGATCTTATGACTGGTATAAAAAAGTAATTGAAACGAATGGAGAGAGTCTTTAAACAGATTGCGTAACAGAAAAGAGAGAATCATTTTAAAATAAGATTGTGTAACATTATTTTCAGAAGAAAAAGGGTTACACAATCTTATTCTGTTTACATTTTTATATGTATTTGTTGGTTCTGTGCAACTTACTTTCTAGTGATATCCTTTGTTTGTTTTCTACATAGTCAAAAGAAAACATAATTGAATAAATCAGATCAACTACATACGAGAGTGCTGTACGGGAGGAAAACGGAGCAATCTTTGAGTTGAACTCTTCCATGGGAGCTACATGTATGCTCACCGCAGCATTCAGGCACAGAGGATTAATCTTGGGACCGGTCAGCAGAATGTATGGAATACCTGCTTCTGCCAGAGCTTTTGCAGTTCTGATATTATGGTCACTGGAACCATAGTATGAAATAATAACGGCAATTCTTCCGGGAATGCTTCTGGTATAAGGATTCAGAGTGTGATAGCCTCGGAGTGCCAATAAATTACTGTTTTTACCAAACCATATCAGCTTATTATAAAGATCGATTCCCGTAACAAGTGAGTTGCCGGATGCATATATATCTACTTGTGTCGACTGGTTAATTAGTTCCGCAGCCCGCACAATATGCTCCATATCCAGAGTGTTATACGTTTCCTGGATTGCCTGTATATTGAGCCTCATCAAAGAACGGGCAATTTCCTGATTACTTGTTTGAATATCAAAAGGGAAATTCTGTTCTATCCGTTGTTCTGTGAAATAATTGCTCATTTCTTTTGTAAACTGTATTTTTAACTGTCTGTAGTTTTCACAATGAATTTTCTTGCAGAAGCGGGATATGGTAGCAGTGCTGCAAAATGTATTTTCAGCAAGAGATCGAATACTCATTTCTGAAAACTGTTTTAGATTATTTAAAATGTAATTTGCAATAATTCTTTCTGCTTCTGAAAAATTGGTCTGCGTTTTTAATCGATCAATAATAAACAATTGTCTTCTACTCCTTCCTTTGCTGTGTCATAGTAATAATTATGGTAATAAAAAGCGTGTTGATAGTTAATTAAGAAACTGTCATTTGATGAACAGTACTTTAGACTTATAACCGCAGTCCTTCTCGCAAACTACTCTTGTGGTATTGTAAAGACCCGGGATATTGCTTATCGAACATGTAATAAGTCAAAATCAAAAGCTGGCTCCACCTACCTGTGTTTGTCACGTAGGTAAATGGCGCCAGCTTTATATTAAGGGTATCATCTGTAGTAGCAGGGTTCTTTTACCAACAACTACCGGAATCCGATGAATCTTCCAAAATGATATCATCACGGTTTTTCGCCTGTTCCCGCAGCTCATCTGTGAATCCATTTACACTGAACAGCACATACCAAAGTTTACGACTGTCCTTGCGCCAAGGTACTGACGCCGCCTTTGCCTCCAATTCACGGAGGACATTGGCCCCAACCGGTTCTTTCCAATACTTACATTCGCCCAGAATCAGGTTCCCGCCTTCCGGGTCCAGTGCAGCAACATCGATCTCTGTATCCCCGCTCCAATACCGTCCAATCTTTGAAAAATGAAAGGGCCAGCGGTCTGCTGCATTCATATCCCACATTTTTTCGCGGCAAATGTCCTCATAAACGAAAGCGGCGTGATTGCTGACAAAACTGTTCTTGATCTTTTGCATTACAATCTGCCCATTTCCGCTTTCAATCAGGCTCTGATTGGGGTAAATAAACGCAAACCAAAACCGGATATAATTATCCTTGATCTTGTAGAGCCCTTTCTTACTTTTTTCAGGTACCTCCTCCGTCACTGGCACCTCGCGTTCAATGATATCCAAGTCAATGAGCGTTTTCAGGTATTTAGTCATACTGGTAGCCTTGACCTCCAGAACAGAGGAAATCGCAGACAGCTTACTGTTTCCCGCTGCGATAGCCTTAATCAGGGAAAAATAGCTGCCAATCTCAGTGACTTCCTGTTGAAGCAAAAAGCTTGGTTCATCATAGAGGTAGCTGGAACGGTCCAGGATACATTCCTGAATTGCCTGATAGATATCATCCCGCCCTAAAAATGACTCAATGTACTTAGGAACGCCGCCGGTTACAGCATACATATCAATGAGCTTATGTTCACTGGCATCCGGGAAAAACGCATGGTAGTATCTAAACGGGATCGGACTGAGGCGCATTTGTGCGGTACGCCGCCCGTACAGGGGACTGCCATAGGCAAGCGTCTGAGATACCATCATAGAAATAAGCGAGCCGCACAGAATGACCATGACATTTCTATTTTTCAGCTGCTCCTCCCATATACGCTGAAATACGGAAGGAAAGGCCGGATTGGACTTGCCGATATATTGGAACTCATCTATCACAATCACAGGCTTTGAAGGCAAAGGCGCATCCATGATGGCTTTGAAAATGGCATCCCAGCTTGATATATTCGCGGCACGCAGCAAATCGCTGTCGATAAACTCAGCCACCCTATTCTTAAATGCAACACGGTTCTGTGCTTCTGATTCTTCGCTGGCCAGAAAGAACAGGGCTTTTTTATCCTTGATAAATTCAGACAGTAAGGTTGTTTTGCCAACACGGCGACGCCCGTATAAAATTACGAGAGAGGCTCCCTTCCGCCGGTACTCCTTCTGGAGCGTTTCCATCTCTTGTTCACGATCAACAAACTGCAACATATCTAACACCTCACATTCTATATAATTATTATACTTGAAATTA
>NZ_QOHO01000056.1 GCF_003432035.1 Lacrimispora amygdalina | reverse complement strand
AACTTCATTTTACAACCGACCAAAGAAAACTGATCAAACAGGCAAGCAAATTATATACATTAGGCATTACTGTAGAAAGGAGACGAGAGAAGGTTCGCCGATTGGTGGAGAAAAAAATTCCATATGATTCACCGGAAATGGAAAAGGCTTTGTCTGAATTCCATACTGCAGATATGGAATGGAAACGTCTGGAACAGGAGCACCTAAATTATCGCGCTCAGTTTGGTATCCCCAAAGATGCTCTGATCAAATAAGCACGTATAAATGCTTCAGGAAAAGTTTTTAAATATTGCGAGGAATGCCATGAAAACACACTGCTTTGACGATAAACAAGTTAAGAAAAAAATACAATACTATAACAAGCAACGCATTGCAATATCGGTATTGCTTATTATTGCAGTTGCGATTCTGTTGCTGGTTCCATCACTTGGAGCAGAATCTGCGGTGATCCGAATCGCAGTTTTTGGATCAATAGCTTTTATTTTACTATCCATATTGTTTGTTCTTCCGTGGCAAAGAATTGTACTAATATTTGTAATTGTGACCGCTTATATAACAATTGAATTTTGCTTAGGGAAAATATATCTCAAAGAGTTTTTACTGATGTTACTCTGCAACATATCTACACTTTTAGTTTCTATGAGAATAGCCCGAAATTTTATTCATATGTTACTTTGTGAATATAAAACAATGAGTGCTTTGGCACTGGAAGCAACTACGGATCATTTAACACAACTGCTTAATCGAAAGGGTCTGGAACAAACACTCTCCGCAGCTTTAAACATCTGCAAGCGTGAAAGAAAACTCGTTGGGGTACTTCTGATCGATATAGACTATTTTAAAAGCTATAACGATACATTAGGTCATTTAAAGGGTGACCATATACTACAGCAGGTTGCCCTTCAGATGAAAAGTTGCTTTAAAAGGGAAAGTGATATTATCGGACGAATCGGCGGGGATGAATTTTTGATTTTTATTCAGGATACCGAAGATGAAAAAGTCATAAATATGGCACAAAATCTTCTCGCTTCGCTCTCACAACTGAAAGTGAAATCCTGTGCCAATCAATGCTTATCTGTCAGCATATCCTGCACGCTTTAAAAGGTCATCGGTTTCGTCAAGGGATAACTCCAGCGCCACGGCAAGGGCAATTGCTGTGCGCTTGCTGGGCATATAGCCTTTGTTGCTCCTAATTTTAGAGAATAGCTTGCGGTCAAGGTTTGCCCGTTTATAGACTTCCACATCCGTCTTACCCTTGGCATCAATCAAGCGGAGCAACGTCTTCGAGAACGGCTCATCAAGGTTGCCGACCAAATCGTCAAGTGGAGCAGGGGCGCCAACGGACGGAGCAAGCAGATCTTTTAAAAAAGGTCCGTTGTACTTACTTGCGCTTTCATCGGCTTCCTCTAAGGCTTCCAGCTCCACATCAAGCAGTTCCCGCCGTTGAGTTTGGCGCGGATGCGCATCGGCGTAGTACTCGTCAATATAGCTGTCCACCTCACCAAGCAGTTCGCAGCTTATGTTAAACGCCGATTTATCAAATACCACAAGAGCCACATCAATGTCATGGTCAGATAGAAAGTCCTGAATAGCCGAGGTAGCTACTTTTAGTGCTTTATCCTTTGGATAGCCATATATGCCGCTTGAAATTAACGGAAATGCTATGCTTTCACAATTATTTTCAACGGCGCGTTTCAGTGAATTTGTGTATGCAGCACGGAGCTCTTGCGCATTCTTCGCCTCATTCCACTGTCGATAAACCGGACCCGCCGCATGAATGACAAACTTCGCCGAAAGATCAAAACCTGGCGTGATAACGGCCTCACCAGTCTTTATCGGTGCGAGTTTATCGCAGGCAGATTGAAGCTGCGTTGTTCCCGCTGCTTTAAATATCGCTCCGCAGACCCCGCCGCCCATTTGCAATTCGGTGTTAGCTGCGTTGACGATGGCGTCAACTTTCAGTTTTGTTATATCTTGACGGACAATAGTAAACGGCATTAACACACCTCCGCTTTTGTTATGAACCATTATTTATCTACTTCTTTAACGTCGCTGAATTATACAATGCCTTTACTTTTGAAGATGGGCAATACTGTTGGCAAGATATTCATCTACAGCAATCGAACCAGAGAGTTCTTTAATCAACTGATTGCCGAGAGAGAAATCTGATACCATAGCACATAATTTAATTAATTCTACGGCACAGTTAGAATTTTTACTTGCCAAAGAATACGCCTTTTTCATTTCATGATAAGCCAATGTAATAAGTCCGCTATCCCTCAGAGCATCAGCTCTATTAAAAAGCGTATCATAATTCAAATCCATTTTGCAAAGTGCATTTGCCGCCCATACTCCCCGAAACCCAACCTCATTGACAGCTATTGCATACAACTCCTTATATGCAAGCTGCAGATATGGTGCGGCTATCTCTATTGCGAAAGGAGCCATTCCCAACTCATAAAACCCCTCGCAATATGAGTTTACATATTTTAAATCTTCTTGTATTACATCTGATGTAATATCATATATGATAAACTTGTCAGCCTCTAAAGAAACAGGAAACGCTTTTTTCCCAATAGCATAGGTACATGTTGTGTTAAAAAGAATTTTTACATTATCCCTCAAAGTCCAAATTCTATAAGAAAAGTCAAGCCCTCCGAAATCGCCATGAAGTATCTGCTTCTGAAACTTAAAAAACTCTGCATTTTCCGCCCAAGCAACAATATGGTATTTTTCTCCGTTGTCTACCAGAAAGATTGTCAAGTTGCTTTTTGAAACATTTGAAATTTCTGCTTCTGTGTCAATATAAATGTTCCCATCATAAAAAGTAAAGGCGTTTTGAAAATCTTCCAGATAAGGAATGATAACAAAAACCACCTCGTTTTTACCTTTTGAATAATCAGCTGTTATTTTGTCATATTCCAAGTTAAGTGAGTAATCGCTAAGGTATTCATCCAGCTCTTTTGAATATGTCTTGTAATTAGGAAATCTATTTGCCCTCAGCATAAATTTGCGGTCATGGTCTGCAAAATCCTGGTGCAAGCTTTCGTGATAAACTACGGATGCCAAAGCTTCATAAGAAATGTCATTACTATTTAATGCCCGGCTAATAGTAATCTGATTATTATATAAATCGTATTTGCCATTGATGGCTGTCCAGTGTTCATCAGACCATAAGATATTAGGGCGCGGTAAAGTCGTTGACGCATAGTACTTTGTGCGTACTTCATCAAGTATTTTATCTAAGTCGTACATCGTGTTTGCTCCTGTTAATCATTTTTCTATTACCCAGAACTTTCTTTCGCTTCCAAATGCGCCTTTATCACGTGGCTCAAAGCCCAATGTTTCGCAGTATCTTGCATATTCCTTATTTAAGATAGAATTAATCGAAGGTTTGGCACCCAAAATTTTTGATATAGCCGGATTAGTCTCTTTCCCGTCTTTTTCCACGTTGTTCAAATGAGCGTCCATTGAATTGTCAGCGTAACCAATGAATCTACTGGGATAAAATCTATAAACGCTGGAATCTTCCATCGCAACAAAGCAAGTTCCGTTTTTGATTAAGTTAAGGGCAAAATCATATTCCGGATCAACTTGAGCATTGAGGTATCCATCTAAAGTTTGGATGTTCGTGATTAATTCATTTAAATTAGAAACGGTTTTCATAATTAATTAGCGCTCCTTTTCTTTGTTTTACAACAATTTTTCAATACTTCTCTTTCCCAAAAAAGTGAACTTAAAACCGATTTTTGTTATGTAATTTCAAATTTTAACTTTTTGTTCAAAGAAGGCGAATTTTCATTCTTTTCACGATAGGCCCAAAGGATTTTATCAATTTTCCTTGGCGTCCATGTGCCAGTCTGGAATATTCGATTCAATTCGTCTGCCTTTGCGCGCAATACCTGTTCAATCATTACGCCATCTGCAAGCGTCAACGCCTCCGGGCGCATCCGAACAAGATTTTCAAGTTCATTTAACTCATCAATACGCAGCAAGGACTTCACTACAAATTGGTCAACCGTTCCAAAATAATCAGGGAATAAAACTGAAAGCAATCCTGACGCTCCGGCGATACCCAAACCTCGAATCCTGCTTGCGATCTCAAGTCCAGTACGAATTTGTGTTTTATCAAAAGAAAACAATTCGTTCTGAATCTCAGCCAGTGTTGTGATGTCAGTCAAATGCCTTTTTAACAGTGCGCGGGTGGTGGCAAGCCGATTTTTGGCAGTATATTTCCAGACAAAGTAAGTATCGTGGAGAAAGAGATAAAATGTCTCAACATTCATTTGTTTTATATCATCTGGATTTAATACTTCAAGCGACTTTTCCAGACTTCTATTGGCGTTAGAAACCTGATTCCAATAACAATTTTCGGCAATCAGCCAATCGTCTTGGCAGGTAGAATGCCACAGCTCTTCAATTTTCAAATCCATCGTCTATCCCCCAAGTTCTTTTCTCACAAACTATCCTTGCAGTTCCTTTTTTAATCTATCAATTATTAAAGTTTCACGGGCTTCTAAAAATTCCGGGAAGTTTGTAAACGCAAGATCAACACCGTCGGGTATCAGATGTTTCTGCCGATAGGCAGTCTTTGCCTCTTCTGTAGGCAGGTTATCCTCAAACCACTTCTTAAAATCTTTATTGGTTTTTGATGTGTTGTCCAGCCCCTCAAGTAATTGAAGGTTTCCTATGTAATTGAAGTTCTCCAAGAAATCTGAAATTCTATCCGAAGGAACTCCCATCTTACGAAGCTTGCGCTCTGTGAACTCTGCTTTTGGGAAAATGTGATCCATATGAAACAAATTGTGCAAGTCTGCCCAAGGGTAGAGAACCGACATCACTGTCAGCGTATCACCTTGTCCATATTTGAGATACAGCAGATTTTCAATGTCAGCATCCGTGAATTCATGTGTTCTGTTTGTTCCCTTAAACCGCTCAATAATATGTTTAAGTGGAAAGATCGAACCATCACTTTTAGCGATTATCTCCCGAATAGGGCGCAGGACACCATCAGGCTGGGAACTGAACACACGCTTCAGCATGGCGCTTACAAGCCATTTTTTAATTGTCCTAACGTTTTCAGCATTTTTGGGTGATGCCGCAAAATTTGAAGGCAAGCCTATGTGTTTAATATAATAGGCGATAGGTATGAACAGGTTATTTGATGTCAGGTTATCTCTGTTAAAACCCAGTCTGGCAGCAAGGGTCACCGCTTCTCGCAGGGCAGCCATAATATTTGACCATTCCGACTGTATCTTCATCATATTAGTGTGATTGAAGTTATCAATTTTGAATGCTATGTCAGGGAAATCACACAGGACTAAACAGGCTTTGAGTATAAAATCTTTATTGACATTGAATCCTCTGCCGATTGCGTTTATTTCGTCAACGGCACTATGAATTTCCTCACGGGCATCCAGATCATCCCATTGTGCAGAAGCAATGGAAAGGAGAAGGTCGGAGTAACTGAGTGGTGTTCCTCCGCTGTTTACACGAATAAATATGTTGAGGACTTTGTCCAGCTTATCGCTCTTTTCAAGATAATAGCTGATCGTTCCATCGGCGTGAATCGCTTGCCACAGTTTACTAAGTGTTTCGGTGGCAAATTCTGCTTTCTCCTCATCATATGAGCCTTGTCCGATTTTAACAAGATAGCTGTTGACTTTTTGGAGGTACTTCATCGCATCGGACAGTTTATCAAATCCCAGTATATCCCCAACGAAAAACCAGTAGTGGCTATCGTCATTTTCGCACTCATCAGAAGTAAGAAATGCAAAATCATAAAACCAGTCATCGTCATCTGATTTTTTCAGTAAGTTCAGATAAAGCTTTCTTATCGGGTAGGCTTTCGGATTGTCATACCGCATATACGGTTTTTTATAGGCGTATGTCCCCATTAATCCTAAATACAGCGATGTCAAGCGTTGCTGGCCATCAAGAATAGCAGTGACGGTCTCGTTGCCGATAATACTTGCTTTCGGATTGTGCCGACCATCCTTTTCCTGTTCGTGATAATTCCGAAGAAATTCATAAAAAACAAACTCCTTCACGTTAGCAGGGCTAACCTCCCAAAACAGAAAGGAACCAATAGGATAGCCAAGCATCAGGCTGTCAAACAGCTGGGTTATTTGGTCTACATCCCAGACAAATTCACGTTGAATAGACGGCAGCAAATATTTTTTGCTATGTATATTGGAAATTGTTTCCTTAATTGTTAGTGCAGTTTGAAAAGCCATAAAGTACCTCCAAATCTTTTTATTCGTATTGTTATTATCTGTCAATCGGCGTCTTGGCCAATGAAATTACTGTGTCGCGCAACTCGGTAAAAGAACACTTTTTGACACCAAGGGCCAATAACGTATTTAACCCTATTGATTTTTGATTGCTAACGGCAGTGTCCAGAGCTTCTGTAGCAATGGGATAAAAATCCCACTGTGCTAAGTCAAGCGGGTTTACCAACTTCTGTTCTTTGCAGTTTTGAACGCAAAACACATAAACGTCCGCTTGGCGCATAGCAATTTCCGCATAAGTATTCGTAACCGAATCCCAAGCCAGAGTTTCACGGATGCCAAAACGAATATTGGATATCCTCTTTTGCGCCCAACTCTGCAAATAGGCTGAGGTTTTCACTTCGATTTTTATACCTTCTGGTGTCAACACGTCAAAAGCTCTCCAGCCTTCGCTAACACCATTGGCACAGTGCATTGCCAGAGAAACAATGTACTCGGCGAGTTTGCCACGCTCCGTATTTCCCATCAGGTCGGAGTATGCCCATCTCCAAAAGTCTACAAGATGAGCGGAGCAGCAGCCGTTAAGGAAACACTCGTCACCATGCTTTTTTTCCACGGCCAGCGCCGGATATTGATATTCACAATTAGCCACGATGTTTCCTCCTTCTTGAAGCCTATTCCTCTGTTTGTGCATCCTCATTAAAGATTCTATCGAGTTCGGCATTAGATGTCACACCGCGAACCCTATTTCTGACGCTCAGTTTTCCCATATCCAAGCGATAGAAGTGATCTCGCTTGTCCGCGCCTTTTACCTTGCGGATCAATTGAATACGTCCGAAATGCTCTCCGTGCTTCTCTGCAAATTTGGCCAATCCGACGGCTTTCGGATAATTATCCTTACGGCTTGAGTCATGCGGTTCAAGTACATCAAAAACATATCCATGTGCATCAGCTCGAACAACAATCAGGTCAGGGAACATCGAAGTTACCACTCCGTCCACTTCGTATGGAACTTCCAATGACCACCTTTTACGGTCAAGGTTGCGGAGCCATGCTACAGCACCCTTTTCATCCTTCATTTCTTCCCTGATAACACCAAGCTCCCAGTCATTCAGGCTTACCTTGAATTCACCACCATCAGAAGGGATGTAGAGGTGTTTTTCCAGAATTACAGCGTCTTCGCCAATCAAAAAATCAATGGTTGGGGGCAGTTCCCAGTCAAGAGCAATTGGGGTCGTTGATGATAGAGCCAGCTTTTTGTAAGCATCTCTACGATCCTCTTTCAATTTTCGGAATGCTGTTTTATGCATGTCATATAATTCGTTGAACAGCTTGTCTGCAAACGATTCAAGACGCTCCATGGCTGCATTGTCGTTTGTCAACACAATGATTTCTGTTTTTACATCCTTAAAATCACGGACAGCGTGACGGACCCAATATTCCTTGTGCAAACCCTCACCGAGCACTTTTCCCGCCCGTTCAAAGAGATTGTTGATATCAAATTCTGAGAGCTCCACAATTTCTGATATGTTGTCTGTCGTCCCTTCTGCGCCGCTGCCGTAATCTATGGTAAGCGTTCGCAGCGCCAAGCCTGTAACAGCTTTAGAGATCTCCTCAAATTTGCCGCTTTTCTTCAATGCGGCTATTTCCGATTCAAACTCATCAAGTACCTTTTTCAGTGTGCTTTTTCGAGCTTCAGGCGCAATCATGTCCTGCGTTAGCGCACGGGCAAGCGCAATCAGTCTGCGGAGTGCGGGTTGTTTCCGTGCGGAATCTATGCGATAGGTTATTAAATTCATATCGCTAAATACATCGGCAAATGCAGGATCACGTTTCAGGGTGATAAGCTCCTTATGCGATCCGGTTTCAGCAGGAACAATTGCCTCGCTGTCGCGCAATGCCTGCTCCACCATTTTGACTGTTTTTTCATCAAAAAAAGGAAGAAATAGACCTACATTGTTCAGTTCGGCATCAGACTCCACACGACGGGCAAGCGGGGTACGTATCATACGTCCGAGCAATTGAGCGATATAAGTATAATCGTTTGCGTGTCGGAACGACATCATTGTTTCGGCACGAGGGCAGTCCCAGCCAGTGGAAAGATTCATTTTAAAGAACACAACGAGAGCCTTTTCATCTTCTTCAATGCGGGAAGCATCCACCCTGCGTATATCCAGCCCATGCCTTTTAATGGTTTCATGTTTATCAAATGTATGAACAACTTCTCCGGCTTGAAGTCTGCGCCCGATAGCGTCCTCAAGTATAGATACACAGGAATCCAAATCTGTTTGAGTGATTTCACGTTCATTTCCGTCCTCAACCTGAATGACAAGAACAGGACGGACCGGTTTCTTAATTTCCTCGCGGTCACAATAAGACTGCCACCGTTCACATTTCTTCTTCCAATTGGCAACCGCTTCCTTAAACATCGTCATATCGGCACCGATTGCAATGTCGGGGAAGTGAATAATAACTCTGTCTTTCAAAAGGCCGGATTCTCGCACATCTTCCGGAGGAACGACAACTTTTTGTATAGTAGATGTAGTATCGGCCACAAGCTTTTGAAACCGTTGAGGTGTAGCGGTCACTCCAATAATAAGCGGCATAACGGGGAGAGTATCTTCTTTACTGCCTTTAACAAATTTCTGCATGATAGATTGCGCTTTGTTTTCGGCCTGTGAGGAAGTAAATGTTCCTCTATGCGCTTCATCGATTACAACATAAAAGGACTTGGGCTGACGCTCCGCAGTATTTGCAATTGTTTCCCAAATCGTATATTCGCGCAAATTGGATTTCTGCGTGAGCAGCTTGTCCGAACCGAGCTTCTGTGTATTCAGAAAATAGATGCCGCCGGGGGCAAAATACTCTGCATCGAAAGTCGAGTCAATTACCCGAATGTCCCTTGCGCGAAATTTTTCCGATTTGCTTTCAATTTTCAAACGTGTCTGCTCATTGAGTTCCGGCATATCCGAAAGCCAAACGAAAATAGAATCCGGCTCCGCAACGCCATAGGCATGGCCGAAGATAATATCTTCAAATAAAGCGGTCATAATAATTGTCTTACCGGCACCTGTGGGAGCAGTAAACGAAATGACCTGAGGATCTTTTTCACTCCAATAGGCATGTGCTTTTTTTATCTTCTCGTGCAAGTCGGCAAGTGCCGATTCTTGAAACGGAAATAACGTTGCTCTCATAGATTATTCCTCCTGCTCCCGATTACGAAATTATCAATATAGTCGCGGTATAGCTGATAAGTTTGCTCGATCCCAATACCATCCGACATTTCTCTGAACGCTTCCTCAGAGTTTGTAACAAAATATACCGTACCAATATTTTTCGTCTCCAGCAAAGCCTCGGCAAATTTGCCATAGCAGTCTTCATCAAGGAGAACTGCAAAAGAGTTCTGCGGCAAAATCAACATATTCGGCAGTTCCGCACTGTCCAGCTCGGGGCGCTTGCCAATCGCTCCAGCTTTCAGCCACAGCAGGGGAAGAATCTCGGCGAATTGCTGACCGAGCGACACGCTGTTTTTATCAAGAAAGCCAAGCTTGAAGTATTCTACATTAGCGGCGAAACCTTCGCTCATCGGGCGCTTCAGCGGTTCAGTTACCGTGACCGTACCGAGAAGATCCACGACCTTTTGTCTGATGTTATTATATGTTCGGCTGTCTTTTGCCACGATATAGAAATCAGTTATATGCTCCTGATCCTCAAGGGCATTGAGCCATTCATCAGCAGCATCAGGGTCAAACAACACGGACGCTGTATGTTTCTCTGATACAATAAAACGGCTGTCTGCTTTCACAAGAGACTGCGGCAGCTTATCCTTACCGATAAGAGCAACAATCTGCTTTTTCGCAGCAGGGGTAAGTGATGCAGGATTTTCAACAAAGCCAAGCTGATAGAACGAGCGATTGACTTCTTTTGTCGTTGTTTGGTTTGTAAAATATTCGCCTGAAAGCACCGTACCATCAGCCCGTTTGCCGAGGATGCTGTACTCCGTGCGCGGCCAAGTCACCGAACGGCAAATGCCGTGCTTTTCCCATTCGGGATCACCCGGCTGGTATCCCCGTTCAGTCAATATTTGGGCTTCGGCTTCGGAGACTTCGTTGTTTGTTACAAGGATGCATCGCCGTTTTCCATTGTCCTCAGCGTTCAGCAAATTAACAGCATGAAGAGTCGTTCCACTACCGGCGAAGAAATCGATGATAAGAGCATTAGACTTATCAGAAACGAAAAAACTAATAGCGTCTTTGACAGCATATGGGGACTTTGGAAATGTGAAGCTAACGTTAGGTAGCAAGGCGGTCAACATTTTTGTCCCTTTTTGAGTAGCATCGTGAGAAGATATCCACCATTGCGTACCTGGGACAAATTTTGCTTTGTATGCACTTTCGTCAACAATAACAGAACCGTCATCAGCATAGCCAATCACAGGAAAATCGCCTGATTCAACTTTCATTTGCTCACCACGTGCAAGGTAGGTAATTGATGTCGATTCTCCTCTAAACTTGCCAAGTTTTACATAGTGCTTATCTATCAGATGTAAGAGCGTCCCCCGACCTAAGCGCCATCGTCCCTCTTTACCATCCGGGAAAACTGGCCACACAGCAACAGTACCTTGTGGAACTTGCACTTGCTGTCTGTCCGCGTCAAGCGGTATTGGGTTTCCTACGCTTATGATTCGCTTTCCGTCTTCACTAATGAAAACAGGGTAGAACATATTAGGCCTGTCGCTCCTTAATATGCCAGTTCCAGATCGTTGAAGTCCATTCCAGCGCAGTTTATCCTTGTATCCGCCTTTGATATTGCCACGCCATTCATCAGATAAAGGCAATGCTTGTGGCTTTGCATCACCAAGCATTACATAGTAGATATACTCATCTGTCCTCGAAAATCCACCCGTTCTCGTCACTCCGGCAGGGTTAATGACAGTTGAAATCATCTGTATTGTTGCTTCTGGGAACATCTCTTTAAGAAGCATGCCCAGATTGTTATATTCGCGCTCATCAATTGTGATGATGAGCACACTATTTTCAGGATTAAGGATGCGCTTTGCTATCAGCAATCTCTTCTTCAACATCGAAAGCCATTTGCTATGCCTGTAAGCATCATTGGAATCCACATAGTCGTTGTTATATTTCCAGTCCCTTGCCCCTGTGTTATAGGGCGGGTCTATGTATATGCAGTCCACTTGTCCCTCGTAAAGGTACTCCAAAAGCTGAAGGGCATGGTAGTTATCAGCTTCAATGAGCGTGTGCCAGAGGCTATCATTCGGCGCATTTTCCACTTTCGCAATCGGCTCAAGCGACGGAAAAATCGGCTCGCCGAATTGTGCCACGGATACCAGTTCCGCAACCGGTATGGTTTCAATTTCGTGCGAGTTCTTGTGTTCACAGATGGCGGTCTCACCGTCCATCTTTTTCACGATATAAACACCTGTAAGCTTCCCAGTCTTTCTGGCGACGAAAGACCCGCGCCTAAAGGCGACACCGTAAAGCGGCGTATACTCCGGCTCGTGTTCCTCAAACACCAGCCCAAACTTCTTATTTTTTTTGAGACTATCTACTTCGGTTGTCAACTGCTCTCGCAGTGTCGGGTCGGAGATTTGCCTCAGTAGGTTTCCAATACGTGCCATGTGCTTTTATCTCCTTATTCTTTATCGTTTCGCTGTTCTGTTTTCACATTATCCTCGGCATCTGCTCTGGGTATGGGCTCCGTCTCTGGCACAGCATTTTGCCGACTCCAAGACATACCAAACAATTCATTGCCCACGGACAGGCGGAGAACTGACGCCTTATCAACGATTTTGTATGTATTTGGTGTATAAGTATCTGCCTTATCAAATGCGATGAACACTTGCTTGCCGTTTTCACCGCTTTTCTGATACAAACCAAGTATCTTTTCAAAATCCGCATCCTCTATGCGCTTAACGATGCTTGAATCATGAATCAGAACAGGGAGCGGAGTTAAAGCAAGCATACTCAGATCGTACACTACCAGACTCTTAAACGCTGTTCCTTCACTCTTATCATCTGGGGTTTCAAACTCAAAGGTCTTGTCCGGTTTTAGCGTCAATTCTGGTGCAGTTCTGTCACCGCCGGTAATAATATCATTAATTCGCTGCATTTCAGCGTTCACTTCATCCTGAGCAGCGGCGAGAGCTTCTTCCTGCCGTTTGCGGAGATTCGCCAGCAGATGTTCAATCTCCTTGCGCTTTTCCATTTGCTCCATTTCGCCTTGCAGCGCTTCATTCTCTTCAACCAGTTTTTCTATTTCCCGTGACACACGGGCGTACTGAGTAAGAATGGATTGCGAGAGCGATTTGGCGACTCCTGAACCCTCGATTTGCTTCTCATAGTTTGCAATATCGGCATCTATGTATTCAATTTGCGGTGTCAGCCGTGCAATTTCTTCCTCAATGTCAGCGCGAAGAAAACCGTTGATCTTAGCATGGAAAGCTTCAACATCAGTAAAAGCATCAATTATAGCATCAGGGAAAAAACGGAGCAGAGCCGAAAAGTCTTTTTTTAGCACTCCGTCATTACCAGGCATATTGTTGCGGACTGCATTAAGCTGGGATATCAAACGGCTCTTCCGGCGGCTCAGTTTACCCAACTCACTCTTAATTTCAGCAAGCCGCTCCGCTTGCTGTGGATCAATACCCAAAGCACGCAGGTTGGCCTCTTCATTTTGCCTGCACAGCCTCTCCCGGCGCTTTTCCAGACTTTCTATTTTATCCTTATTCTCGCCAATATCAGCCGTGATATCCGATATGGAACGTTCCGCTTGTTTGCTTGGCTTGATGCCATAGCTTTCTTCGGCGGTTTTCAGATTCTGGATAGCTTCAAACTTATCCAATAATTTCATAAGGTACTCTACAGCCGTTGCCATTGATTCGCGCTCGCTTTGCAGAGGCTTGTGTTCATTATGGCTTCCATGGCCGTAAATACGGAAGAATCTTTCTACAATTTCATCAAAAGTAATACCCCTCAGAAGTATTCTATACTCGTGGAACAGCCATTTGCGATAGTTCGGCACACTCATTTCCTCAATGACATGGAACTGGCTGTCGCAACGATTCACCACGGACGGGCGGCTTGTGCTTCGAGAAAAAAAGTAGGGAAAACCATCAAATTCAAAGATAAAGTTTATCGTGTGGTGATCAAGATGAGTGATCACATCCTTTGCGGATTTTGGGTAGTTATCCCCTCCAAATACAAAATCCAGTATCAGCAGAAAAGTGGACTTGCCAATAGCGTTGCTGCCATCCGAACTGCCAAGGATAACGTTAAGCCCAGGCCGGAAATCCTCCGGCTGAGTTTTAAACTTCTCGCATGTTATCCGCTTTAACATAGTGGAGTACCTCCGTCCCGTCAGGTATTTCTATTTGCCCAAGTTTATACAAACAATCAAGAGCATCAAGAAATATGCTTATTTCCGATACCTTTGTCCGTGTCGCTTCGAGCAGTTCATGCGGGGTCATATCCCGCTCCTCTAATTTCTCCAAGATAGGCGCAAAGAGAGCAATGACGCTATCGGAGAAAGAATTAACTTTGCTTGGTATTTTCATTGAACAAATCACACCTTTTCACTAAATATCCAACAATGATCTCACAGGCATCTCTATGTCTCTGTCCAACTTGTGAAAATAGTTTTTCAACTAAGAGATCTGCTATGTATTCCTGTGGATCGATGATATCTGATTTTTGCTGTATTCCACTCTCGAGCAGCTTATAAGCGGATTTCATTAACTCCCCAAACATATTCGTGTCAAATCCAATTTCCTGTTCAAGACGGGAGCAAGTGTTTTTTACAGTTTTATATAAGCGAGCCATACTCGCATTAATCTTGTCCTTCAGGAAAGGTTCGTGAATCTTACGCTCAATCTCAACCAAATCCTTGATATCTGTTGGTTCCAATCCTTGCGCATTCTTTGTCTTATGAACTTCGCGCAGAACAGTCTCTATTTCATCCTGAAACTTAATGCCGGATATTCTGTCAAGAAATGCCTGAATATCCGCACAACGGTGTTTTTTTTCAAGCAACTCTGCTATTTCATCAGATGACATCACCGGAACAAGAGGAGCACATTCGTTTGTACATAATGCTACCGCATTTTCATAGCTGTCCGCTTCATCTGGTGACTGCTTCAAATAGACAATTTCACAGTTTTTAACCGGAATCTTCCCTCGCTTGGGAATTCCAAGATAACCACCGCAATATAAACACTTTCCATTAGCTTCTGACAGAAGAGTAACAAGCAGGGAATCGTCCTGCTTTGATGGCTGAGGTAGTTGCTTGATTTTGTCTATAACATACTCTGCGACACCTTCGGCGAATTCTGTATCGGTCTTTCCGTTTCTATGATCATAAGTGCGGACCCGATCTGACACATTATCCTCAAGGAGCGTTATTTCTTCAATCCGAGATGTGAAGGAAAGAACATACTCTTGTGTAACAGATCGAATCGTCTTTTTACCGCTTCGGTTCGTAGTGTTTGTGACAACATATAAAAAGACTCCGGCCAAAAACGAATGAAAACAGAATTCGGTTTGTGATGCCAATTCTTTTTTGGTTATGCCATTGACCAGCTCGACTTTCGTATCATCGTAAATACCATGTATTTTCTTCCCATCTTTTTCAGGAAGATCATTACCAATCATGTCTTTAAGTGTCAGGATTATCTGCTTGGATAAATTACTGTCCAACAGTTTGATGACATTGTTCTTAAAGTAGCTGGCTACTTCTTGTGGAACGGCGCTGCGGGCTGGCCCAGTAATATCTTTTGAGAGATTTTGTTCACACCGCAATAATTTTGATGTGGCATCTTCTCTGACACGATCTGCATTTTCCTGCCCTGAAAATGTAAACTCATAATTGGGGGCAACAGAATGAAGAAGTGCTTCGCACAACTGCTTATTATCAATATTAACTGCCTTGCACGGAACAAGAATCGCTAAATATGAGCCAAAACATAACCTCATGCCGAAACCCTCCATTCAAACTGAACTGTATCCTATTTATTTTCTTCATCAATATAATCGACGATATCTCCAATATTACATCTGAGAGCCTTACATATGCGCGCCAAAACGTCCATGCTGACCGGCAGTTCTTTGCCTAACTTTGCCATAGTAGTTGTAGTTAAGCCCGTCATAGCCATCAAATCTTTTTTCATCATTTTTCTATCTATCAGTATTTTCCATAGCTTATTGTAGCTGAACGCCATAATATCTCCTCCAAAGAGCTTTGCCCTCAAATAGCCTATTTGGAATATTTTATCACGTTTTGAGACTGATATCAAGGTTAACTTGATTAACGCTGATATTGGCTTTGCATATTTAGACTTCATGTATGAACTTGGTACAATATTAAAAATTCGCTACTCACACGCTACTGGAAAGCTATTCCCACACCTCCAAGCTTGTCCCATAAATTAGTATGCTGTTATTGCGTAAGGCGATAACAGCTTTTGCTTTATATGCCTGAACACTCAAAAATCAGTCGAGGGGAGGGAAGTATTTCTATGACCGAAGTAAGAAACCTGAATAAAAAACGCATCGGCGATATGAGCAGCGATCAACGTCTGTTTGAAATTCAAATAAAAGATTGCGTTACTCGCATCACCGTAAATACCGATGGCACATTGAACATAACGCATGATCGTGTAAAACCTGTAGCATAACCGTACCTCAGTAACAAAAATGAAATCCGCCAGAACGCAAGACGGCAGTGCGGAACTTCCTGCAAAGGAGGTTCTCCTGCCGTCTTGTTTCGTTTATGCGGATTCAACGGTTCCGGCGGATTTCAAAAATTTGAAATTCAAAGGAGCAAATTTTATGAAAAGCATCAAAAGAGATACTCAGCGTCAGAGGGAGAGCAAGAAAAAATACCAAATCAAAGTGCAGGGTCAGCTTGTGCCGGTCAGCGAAGAAGTCTATTTTACCTATCACCGCATGAAGCGCCGTGAAACCTATCTGGAGGAAAGGGATACGGCAAACGGCGTCTTTTATTACAGTGCCATGGATACGGCGGAAACTACAGGTGAGGATGGTATTCCGGACCTTGTCTCTCCCCGCGTGGAGGATGTGGTCGTGGCCAAGCTCATAACGGAAAAGCTCCACCAGTGTCTCGCACAGCTTTCAAAGGAAGAACAGGCGCTAATCTCTGCCCTGTATTTTCAAGGAAAATCTCAGGCGGAATTGGAGCGGGAAACTGGTATCAAGCAACAAACTATCAGCTACCGTGAACGACAGATTCGGCTGAAGCTCAAAAAAATGATAGAAAAGTAAAAATATTTTTTGTAGACCCCCTCACGAAATCGGCTTAGTAGTGAGGGGGGTTTTCTATTCACCCTCACTGCTCTTTGAAAATTTCATATCCGACGACCTGAATACGTTAGCTGACGGCCCCAAAAAAGGGAAAGCGACCACGGAGGATGCGCCAAGACCACCTGTAGGCAGGCAGTAAGAAAACGAAAGCACTTATTTTCTGTTCGTTCGTTTCTTTCTGCTCCTATCAAAGACGGCCAAATAAGGTGCAAAGCGGTACCCATTCGTCCGAAAAGCAGGCTGTGGCATCCTGTTTTGCAATGACCCCGTCAGCCTATATTGATACTTCTGTCCAGTCACAGCCCCCCTTGACAGGGGGACCACGCAATGAGGGCAGCCAGCGGAGATCCCGGTGGAGGTGAGATTCCTATGATGCGGTGAAGCCAGCCGCAGTTCAGGCCGTCGCCTTTTGAGCTCGTATACACCAGAGCTCTGCGTGCTTGGGGAATAGTGTTGAATTAAGCACAGCGAGAAAAATCTTAATGTTAGAAGCAATGGAGATCGCCCTGCCTGCAAAGACTCTCACAGCAAAGCAGATCATACAGGGCGGTCTCTATTTTTGTGCCATTAAGAATATGGGCATAGGAAAGAGGTGTGTATTTGAAACAGTTCCATAATACCATTTTACGAGGTGACATCTACTACGCAGATTTAAATCCAACGGTTGGCTCGGAACAGGGTGGCGTTCGGCCCCTTGTCATATTGCAAAACAATGTTGGAAACCGCTACAGTCCCACCGTGATTGCCGCCGCCATTACCGCGAAGCCGAAAAAGCCGCTCCCCACCCATGCAAGCATCGGTCATGCCTGCGGCCGCCTGAAGGAGTCCTTTGTGCTTCTGGAGCAGATACGCACCATCGACCGCAGCAGGCTACGGGAATATGTCGGCAGGCTGGATGAACAGGAAATGCAAAAAATTGACGAGGCACTGGCAATCAGCGTCGGGCTGGCTCCGGCGCCTATTTTATCAGGGAGGGAAACACCATGACAAACGCACAGGTATCCGATAATCTGATGTACGCTGCCGCTCTGCAGCAGCTCATACGGCTTGCAGCTGCCAAGAGCATGACAGATCAGGAAATAGAAAGAGTCAGAAAAGACTTGGAACGCAGGCTGCGCCCCACCATCATCGCTCCCTGCTGAGTCCCGGAATTGTTTTCTGAATATTATCAACTATTCAGTAGCTATATGCCGGGAGGTGTGGTAGTGTATGTCGTTGAAAGGAGGGAAAAAAGATGTATCAACCCAATGCAACATCGGCGGAAGCGCCTAAAATCACCTTGATACAGGCGAGAAAGCCGGAAATTGCAAAGCTCCGTGTGGCAGCATATGCCCGTGTGAGCAGCGACTCGGAGGATCAACAGAACTCCTACATCGCACAGGTGGATTATTACACCCGTCATATCGCCGCACAGGAGAGCTGGGAGCTGGCGGACATTTATGCCGACGAGGGCATTTCCGGTCTTGTGGCAAGCAAGCGGGATGAATTCAACCGGATGATTCAGGATTGCCGGGACGGAAAGATCGACCGCGTCCTCGTCAAATCCATCTCCCGCTTCGCGAGAAACACCAAGGAATATATCCAGTATGTGCGGGAGCTTTTACGGCTGGGCATCTCCATCCACTTTGAAAAGGAGAACATCGACACCGGCAAAATGACGTCGGAGCAGATTGCCACCATCTACGGCGCTTTTTCACAGATGGAGTCACAGAACCACTCAAACAATATGCGCATCAGCGTCCGCATCCGTATGGAAAAGGGCGATTACCTCTCGCCGTCCGAGCCTTACGGCTACAGGCTGGAGGGGCGCACCCTAATGATTATTCCCGAACAGGCCGAGGTGGTGCGCCGCATTTATGCCGCTTATCTCAGCGGTCAGGGAAAGGATGACATCGCAGACGAGCTGAACAAAGCAGGCATCCCCCGCACCAAGGGGCGAACCGTCTGGCACCCAAGTACAGTGGCGTACATCCTCACCAACATCGCCTACACCGGAGATATGATCTGGCAAAAGAGCTTTGCCACCAACGAAATCCCGTTCCGGCAGGTGCGCAACAAGGGTGAGAAACCGAAATACTTTGTAGAGAACTGCCATGAGGCGATTATTTCCAAGGAGGACTTTCAGCGGGTGCAGGTACTGATGGAAAGCCGACGGAATCAGGGCAACAGATCGGCTTCCTCCGCACTGCTGGCAAAGAAAATCCGCTGTGAAAGCTGCGGTACTCTGTTCCGCAGAAAAATCATCAACGAAAAGGTCTACTGGACTTGCCGGAGGCATGACCGTGATAAAGACCTTTGCCCCACCTCACAGATACCGGAGGAACAGATTGTCACGGCAATCCTCCGTATGTACCACAAGCTGAAACGGCGTCGTACACAAATCCTGTCCCCGGTCTTAACTCAGCTGACCGAGCTTCGGGAAAAAGAGCTTCGATCCAACCGCAGAATCAATGATATCGACAAAGAAATCGCCCAGCTCACCGAGCAGAATCTCGTTCTTGTTCGACTCAAGTCGAAGGGATACGTAGATTCTGCTCTTTATTTATCCCAAATCGGCGAAATTGACTTTAAGCTTCGGGAGCTGCGCCGTCAACGCCGCCGCATCATGGAAGCCAACGGTGAGGACAGTCAGATCAAAGCCACCCAAGCCATGCTGGATTATCTGGAGGACAGCCCCGAATATTTAGAGGCACTCACGGAGGAAGTGTTTGAGGTGCTGGTGGAGAACATCACCATCTCCTCGGAAACCGAGATGAATATCAGCCTTCACAATGGCTTGATACTAAAAGAAACCATGGAAAGGACGGTGCGGTAATATGGCATGGCAGAGAAAAATCCCCTTCGGGTACACCATGAAAAAGGGAGAGATACAATGCAGCCCCACAGAATCAGCGGCGGTCAAAGAGATTTTCAGACTTTATGCGGACGGCATGGCCTACAGCAAAATTGCCGCTGAAATGATGCGCCGGGGGCTTCGTTACCACAGCCACACGGCTGAATGGAACAAGCACATGGTTAAGCGCATCCTCGAAAACGAACGCTATCTTGGGGAAAAGGAATATCCCCCCATCCTGGAGCCGGAAGCCTTTCTGCGTGCCCAGCTTGTCCGGGGAGAAAAGAATACCTATACACCCTGCCCGGACTACATCGGACCCATCCGTGAAAAAGCGGTCTGCGGCGTGTGCGGCGGCAGGATGCTCCGCGATACCAGAGCTGGGGGAAAGCCCCGC
Organism: Lacrimispora amygdalina; assembly: GCF_003432035.1. Classification (GTDB taxonomy): domain Bacteria; phylum Bacillota; class Clostridia; order Lachnospirales; family Lachnospiraceae; genus Lacrimispora; species Lacrimispora amygdalina. The sequence continues at coordinate 14,745 of NZ_QOHO01000056.1, read as the reverse complement.
TGGTACTGCGAAAAGGAGGACTGTACCAACCGCCGTTACATAGAGGATGAGGACATCCGCACAGCCCTATCCGAAAGGCTGGAGGTGCTGGCGCAGACCCCGAACCTCTTAGAATGGTCCCTGCCGCAAAATACAAATGAGCCGACGCTGGAGGCGGTACGCATCCAGAACGAGGTCATCCGGGAGCTGAACAAAGCGGAGCCGGGACCGGAGTACACCAAAATGCTGATACTGGCCTGTGCCGCCGAGCAATACAGCGGACTGCCTGATTCTATGCCTTATTATCAGATGCAGAGACTGAAGGAAAAAATCCTCACACAATCTATCAATGCGGAACTCCTCAGAGAGCTTTTCACAACCGCAGTACAGGAAATCCAATTTACCGCCCACGGCGGTCTCCGCTTGCGGCTCATCAACGGAAAATCCCTTGAAGCAGATGGAAAGGAGGATGCAAAGTGCCCGAAAGCGCAGTGAGAAAAGTCACGGTGATTCCCGCCGATCCCAAACACAACCAAAAGGATATCCGCAAACAGCGCCTGCGGGTAGCGCCTTACTGCCGCGTTTCCACCAGCTCCGAGGAACAGCTCGACAGCTATCAGGCGCAGATTGAATATTACACCGAAAAAATCGCCGCCCAGCAGGAGTGGACCATGGTGGATATGTTTGCGGACGAGGGCAAAACCGCAACCTCTACCAAAAAGCGCAAGGATTTCCTGCGGATGATTAAAGCCTGCGAAAAGGGCAAGGTGGATTTGATTATCACCAAATCGGTGTCCCGGTTCTGCCGGAATACGCTGGACGGTCTGGATTATGTTCGCAGGCTCAAGCGGATGGGCGTGGGCGTCTTCTTTGAAAAGGAAAATGTCAACACCCTCTACATGGACAACGAAATGATTCTCACCTTTATGATGAGCCAGGCACAGGCCGAGAGCGAGTCCATGAGCGGCAACATCCGCTGGGGACACCGCAAAAATTTCAAGGACGGCAAGGTTTATTTTCACTATGCCGGATTTTTAGGCTATCGCAGGGGCGAGAACAATCTGCCTGAAATCGACCCGGGGGAAGCGGAAATCGTCCGCAGGATTTTTTCACGGTATCTGATTGGGCACAGCGTAGCCAAAATCATCGCAGACCTTGAGGCGGACGGCATCAAAACGGCGCGGGGGCATAAAAAGTGGAATGACGGCGTGATACGGGGGATGCTTCGAAACGAAAAATACATGGGGGATGCTCTTCTCCAGAAAACCTACATCGCAGACCTTTTCACCCGCCAGACCAAGAAAAACACAGGCGAGCTCCCCCAATACTATGTGGAAAACAGCCATCCCGCCATCATCGACCGGCTGACCTTTCAGCGGGTGCAGGAGGAAATGGCACGGCGCTCCAGCCTGAAAAAAGTCAGTGCCGCAGCCAAAACCGAGCTTGCCAAATACAGCGGCAAATATGTGCTGACCGAGCTGTTATCCTGCGGGAACTGCGGCAGCCCTTACCGCAGGGTGACATGGACCAGACCGGAGGGTAAAAAAATTGTCTGGCGGTGCATCAACCGTCTGGAGAACGGCAAAAAGTTCTGCAAGGACGCACCTACGCTGGAGGAAAGCCGGATTCACACAGCGGTGGTCAGCGCCATGAACGAAATGTTCAGCCTAAAGAGCATGAAAGCGATTCTACAGGACAGCATCCGCACCACACTCACACCAAAGGGCGGTGAAACCAGCCTCGCAGCCATTGACAGCAGACTCTCCCAACTGCGGGAACAGCAGTACAGGCTCCTTCAGCTTGCCGCCGCTGTGGGAGCGGATTCCACCCAATACGATGAGGAACTGAAAAAGGTCAGCATGGAATTTTCCGCACTGGTGGCAAAACGGAGTGAGCTGGAGAAAAATAAGCAGGATACCGAACAGGCGGACGAGCGCGTGGAACAGCTTGCCGCCGAGCTGGAATCGATGGACACCGGCATCGCCACCTTTGACGAGGTCACGGTGCGGCAGCTGATCAGCGCCATTACGGTACTCAGCGAAGAAAAACTGCTCATCCGTTTCAAGGACGGAACGGAGATTGAGCAGATCATATAAGGGCAACGGCAATCAGGTGCGGGGAAATATCCTGCGCCTGATTTTCTATATCCCATAAGCAGCTGAACACAAATTTAAATCAGGAGGAATGAAAATGTTTTTCGATTACCAAAAAGCACAGCGGATGAAGGAACGGTATCCCAGCGGAACCCGTATCCGCCTCGACAGTATGGACGATCCCTACGCCCCCATTGCGCCGGGTACGGAAGGGACGGTAGATTTTGTGGATGACATCGGCACGCTTCACTGCACCTTTGACAATGGGCGCACCCTCGGTGTCGTTCCCGGAGAGGACAGCTTCTCGGTGCTCTCGCGTCCAGCACCGTCTGAGCCGGAGGAAAGTCCCACTCCGCAGTTCGGCATGAGGATGGAATGAAAGGAGGATGCACCGTGAAACGGATTACGACAGATGAACTTCGCACCATGACAGACCGTGAGGGACTGATCATTCAAGGCTGCGGCGGAGAGCTTTCAGAATGGGTAAACGGCATCAACGAACTGCTGACGCAGGAAGGCATCCTGCAAAACGGCGATACCTTCAAGGATGTTTTCGCTTTTGAGCATGACGGCTGCACCAATCTGCTGTTTTCTATGGAAAATGTGGATTTGCATATGGGAAAGCTCGCCATATGGCGTTTGCAGTCACACAGTGCTTTCGGCGGCACTTGGCTGAGTGATTATCTTCCCAACCGGCTGGGCGTTCATATGGATGAAGCAACTGCACAACAGGGCGGCGGCCTTGAAATGAAACAAAGCTACTAACAATTCCAAGCATTTCACCGGCGGAGCTTGCTCTGCCGGGTACATAAAAAAACAGGCTCCCACGGAGCCGGAAAGGAGAAGTCTATGAAAGCGTTGAAAAAGAACAGTGCCCTGTATCTGGAACAGATTGCCTCTGCGGTAGCTGAATGCTATGAAAAAGATGAGAAGCCCTGCAATCGGGCATTGCTGGAGCTTTATACACGGATCGGTCAATGTATCTGCCGTCAGGGAGAAAAAGCGTTTATCCCGCACTTGGCTGAAATGCTCGCCGACCGGTTTCCATCGCTGAAGGGCTTCTCTCTTCGCAATCTCCGCAGGATGCGTGACTTTTACCGCACTTATGAAAACAACCCGATTCTTATGGAAAGGGCACAGTATCTTGGCTGGACACAGAACGCCGTGATACTGGAGTACTGCGAAACCGATGCGCAGCGTTCTTTTTATATTGGCCTTGCCGTGGAACGGAACCTTTCCAAACTGGCGCTCATGAAAGCCATTCAGGAGCATGCCTTTGCCGATGCCATCCATGCGGAGGATTACGCTGAGCGCATGGAACCCAGCTTTGCCCCTGTAAGCGATAGCTGTCCAGATGAAGCCGTAGACACCACCGAAACCGCTGAAACGGTGTGTGAGCCGTTTGTGACAGCGTGTGAGCCTCCCCGCCAAGGGGATGCTCTGCACCGAAACAATGATAGCGGCTATAGCAAAATCCTCGCAATGCTTCCAACAGTCAGAAGAATGAAAAATATGCGAAAACAGTTCATTTCATGCTGGCAGGATTATTCGTTTCCGAAACGTCCCGTTTCATCAAAAACATTGGCGCAGAAACAAATCATCCATTTAAAGCCGCCGCCCGATATGGTTCAACCGAAGAAGCTCCCGCCGCCTTTTATCAGAAAACAGGGCAGGAATTATCAATGGCAAGTACATCGACCGAAAACAGCCGCATAATTATTTGAACACGGCCATGAAGAGTCTGAGGATTTATGGCATCATAAAATTGGTCATTGCCTGCGGAGAATCTGATTTATTTTGAGAATTTGGCGCTCTCTTTGGAGAAAGATAAGAAATCTTTTTTCCACGGTGTCCACAAAAGATTAGGTCAAAATAGATGCAGGGCTGAAAAAGCCAGTATCTATGCGGCTTGGCGAGGGTTTTGAATGAAAAAAGGTGAAAATAAGCACTGACAGAGGGTGTGCTCATTCGCTTTGGTACTCTAAAGGAAAAGTTACCTTCCAGTTTCCTTTTGTTATCATACCAGAAGTTACAAAATCACCATATAGAGTATACTTGGAAATTTCACTTTGCGGAACATCAAAAATATAGTTGCAATAGTCAATTCGGCCAGCTTGGTCATATTGATTTACGAAATTGAAAGTATAGCTACTATCAACTTTATTGCCATAATTGTCTTTCAGATAAAAGAAACCATGATTATCTTTTTCTAAATTATCAGTAACAGCGGTTTGGATATGAAGTTTTCCATCAATATATCCTACTCCTGTCAAATCAATTCCCTCGACAGGAAATTCACCCATAGGAGAGGATGGAATCAAAGCAACTGAATTTTCTTCATCAGATTGCTTATAGTCGACACCGCCGCCACCTGTACGATTCAAAGGCTTTTGCGTTTCTTTTGCAACGTCAACAGTGGAAAGAGATAAGGGAATTTCTATATCTTCATATGTTTCCTTATGACTTAAAAACTCCCTTACCGTAAAAGTTATTTTGTCACCTGCAATATCTTTATTTCCCCATTCCTCAATGGTAATTAAAAACGTAGCTGTCCTTGTGCTTTCGTCATATCCGACACGCTCGCAATGTGCCGAGCTATCAAATGGACGGTTTATGGAGTAGCTGTCAAACAGGTCAGTAGTCTCATCAATGCGATTTTCTATTAAATCTTGCATGGTTATATTAATTTCTGCAACATTATCGTGGATGTAGGCCGATACAACCTCCATTTTCACACCATTGTCTTCATCGGATTTTTGAACAGGCATAAAAAACTGTGCAATAGTTGGAGAAACCATATACATGAGTTCGTATATAGGTTCTACTGTAGCAGCTAAAGCTGGCATTGCGAGTGAAAGGCAAAGACAAATTGATACGAAGGCTATTGCCGGCTTACGGAAAGAAAAAACTCTATTATGCGATTTATTTTCAATTTCCTCAGCTTTACGAATCGTATCTTGCAGTAATTTTTCACCAGGACTAACTTGGTTATTGAGCTTATTATATTGTTCTCTAAACATAATCTTCCTCCTTTATAAATTTTTTCAGCATAGCACGTGCCCTTGTGAGTTGAGTTCTTATTGTGGAGTTTTTCCTGTTTAGGGCAAGGCTTATTTCTTCAAGTGACATATTTTCATAGTAAAACAGATGAATAACTTCACGATATTTGGGTGGCAGCTGTTGCAATTCGGAATATATATTGATGCTCTCTTTTGTTTCAAATAATATTTCATCATTAAGTTCCTGTGTCTTTTTATTCCACAAGGAGCTCCAAAAGTTATTTGAGCAATTTATTGTAACTCGAATGAGCCAAGCCTTTCGATGTTCCTCATCTACAAAGACGGGCTTCTTTTTCACATAGCGAAGAAAAACCTCTTGAAAAACATCATCAGCATCATGCTTTGTTCCTGTTCTTGCAAATGCAAGACGATATACCATATCTGAATAATATCGAATCACTTTTTCAGTGCAATCATCCGTACGCAATGATTGTTGTTCCATGCATATAACCCTCCTTTCACTTGTAACACCTATAAGAGGTCCAAAATGCTACACAAAAAATCATAAAATTTTAGCGTGCCTTAATAGCACGCTAAATACGTCAAATATAATTCGCTCCCTGAGCGTTCAAATTCCTTACTACCGTTTCATAAAAGTTTTCTTCGGTAGCTATATAGAACAAGTTTACCATATTAAAGTGAGGGATTCAACTCGCGATGGGCGATATTGAACGAATCGAAAAAAGGGAAGTCCTTTTTTAGCTCCCTATCTTGCTTGTAATATAAGCACTACAAAAGTTAAAACCATATTGTGTTTTGATCTTTAAATTGTGGTGTTGGGCTATTCTGATAGGGATTATAGTTATTTATGTTACATCCAAATTCTTTTAAAAAGCATATTTTTTCACCCTGTGTCCACTGGATAAGGGAAATACCATCAAATTCTTCTATTCTGCCATCCACCATAGTGTTTTTAAAATACCATTCAACTAACGTTTGGTCTTCTTTATGGAAAAATTGCTTCACATTCCACACAAGTACGCTTCCACGGTTATTCCATTCTGTAAACCAATGTTTGATTTGTTCACTACCTTTATATTTTGGTCCCCAACTTTCAATATAAATTGCATCATATGAAAAAATATCTGCAATCCCTAAATCTTGTTTTTGCAGCCACATATCAAACCAATGTCTGATAGTTTTTTCTCTACTTTGTATAGGAATCATTTTTCAGCCTCCTTTTATCTGTCAGTAAATATACCGTCTGAACAAATCCAACACCAACGATCTGCAGCAGACTCATGGTCGAACGCAATCTGCAGGGCCCATATGCCTGGGGTGGTTCTTCGACGCAGATTTCCTTTGACTGTTCCGGTTATGTGTGCCTCCGTTCCAATCTTACGAGTCCTTTGATTTCTTTTTGAGCTTAACGGATGGCACATTCATTATCTCTTACAGGGTACTCTGTTTTCTACAAATTCCCATCAGAATGACCACAAAATATGCCTTGACTGTATTACCAAGAATTTCTTCAATCATTCTGGGAATCCATATGACTGCAAACGGTAGTATCTTCCATGCGGCAAAGATTGTTTCGCGCAGGACGATGGTATTAAGGGTAGTCACAATCAATCCGGAACCGATCATGGCGATAAGAAGTTGGGGGATCTGCCCCCTACTTGTATCATGAAAAATCTTTTTCGATAGAAAGAGATCAGTGGCTAACAACAGGATGCCGAGAGCTGCGCATCCAATCATTGCGGTTGTGACCCAAGAAATATAGGTTGCCAGATTTCCCGATGGATCTTTTGTACCAATGGTTCTTTCAATCAGCATTTTACTGATAAGGTGCATGTTGTCCGTATTAATGTTTTCTTTTTGTACATGATTGTAGAAATCACGATTAACACCATCGGCTGCCAGAAACGCAATATTACAAATCCCTGCTAATAACATGAGCACGGAAAAAATTGTAACTATCATTCTCATTTTCTTGTTGTCTTTGTTGCGCAGGACAGACCATAATGCGCCCCGGATAAATCCACCACCAGCTACGACCAGCGTCATAAGAGGTATATAGGTTCCAACAGGCTTTAAAAGGTAACCCAAAAAGTCAGAAAGCCCTGACACAGCCGCGCCATATACAGGCCCGAATATAAGGGATGGCATAATGGAGAAAATGCCGGAGATGCCAACACTCATTCCATTTTGACCAAACACGGGTATGTAGAAAGAAAATGTTGATTTTAAAACGAGTGAAATACTGAGGAATATCGCAGAAATTGTAATGCGGCGCACATATAAAGTTGTATCCTTCAATTTAACTTCTCCCTTCTGAAATAGAACGTGACATAGAAAGTTTATCGTTAAATTGAATTTCTAAGTTATAACCATCAACACACCTCCTGTCATGCAGCACAGCTACACAACAAGAGGCACAATCATTACACCGCTTCTCCTTATGCAGCAGCGGGATGCGAACCTTGTACCGTAAGCCCTAAATGGCTTTTCGTCCCTCTGACAACTCCCCGTTCAGAAGGCACTGCAAATCAATGATTTACGCACAACGTTCTACTCTGCTCTGATTCAAATGTTCTCTGAATGGTATTAAGTACATTCAGAAAATAAAAAAGACCCACCAATCCAAGCATCATGCCCAGACGGTCGGCTTTCCAAAACGCTGTACTCCCTGTGGTTGAATCCACTTCCGTCAGTTATACAGCACATTTATATTACCATTGCTCATTAGTATTGTCAACTTCAAGGCACAAATAGGACGGACAATGACTTGTGGCTTTAATATACATTATTTTTGCATTCGAAACAAGACCTAAGAGGCTAGTAGAGTAATAATCAATAACGGGAATCATCACTCTGCTGATATTTACTGTTTGCACATTAATATAATAGCGAACAAAAACCCCTTCTATGGAAAGCACACTTGACATTATTTTTCATAAGTGATAATATAAGTCAATGGAAAGCGTACTTTCCATATGAAAGGATGAAGTTTTTGAAAAACCGATTAGAGGAAATACGAAAACAGCGTGGCATCAAACAGGAAGACTTAGCAATTGCTCTTGAAGTTTCAAGGCAGACAATCGGATCACTTGAAAATGGACGATATAATCCTTCCATTATGTTGGCGTTTAAGCTCGCACGCTATTTTAACATGACTATTGAAGAGATATTTATTTATGAGGAGGAACTGAAGTGATGAAAGCAAAAACAGATTACATGGTTACTTCATTGGGAATAATTTTGCTGGCAGCAGGTTTGTACCTGGTGAAAGCATTACCTGATCCCCAGGGAATGCTGCTGGCTTTGCCATATATATTTATTGGCTTTGGCTGTGGAATTTTTGGACATGGAATGGGGAATATAATCTCACGTAAACTAACGAAAAACGCTCCTGATATCCAAAAGAAGCTTGAGATAGAAAAAAATGATGAGCGCAATATAGCAATTTCCAACCGTGCCAAAGCCAAAGCATTTGACATGATGACCTTTGTTTTTGGAGCGCTGATGGTTTCATTTGCTTTAATGAGAATAGATATGACGGCTGTTTTACTTTTGGTTTTTGTTTACCTGTTTGTACATGGATATGGAATTTACTTTCGCATGAAATATGATAAAGAGATGTAAAATAAAAAACACATGACTTTTTAACATTTCTATGATAGGCTTTCCGTATAAGTTCACTTGTCAGAGGACTTGTAATCATCATGATTATTTAAGTGGGATAAGATCTAATAAGGTCTTGTCCCATTTTTGATCTTTCTGGCTGAATATTTAATAATGGAGGACAAAAAATGCATATACAAACCAGCAGACTTATCATCCGAAACTTTGAAGAAAAGGATGCAGCAGGTTTATATGAATACCTTGCCGAACCACCCGTACATTGCTTTTACAGTGAAAAAGTAAATTCTTATAACGAGGCCGTTAAAAAAGTAAAAGAAAAACAAAACGAAGATGATCATGGCAGCTGCTATGCCGTATGCCTGCGTGATACGGATTTCATCATTGGAGAAATATTCTCAATGAAAGAACATCCGGACACATACAGCGTCGGATGGAATTTCAATTTAAAATATGTTAAAAAAGGATATGCGACGGAAGCAGCCGAAGCATTCATAAACAATCTCTTTGAAAACGATGCCCGAAGAATCTATGCCTACGTAGAAGATGATAATCTCCCTTCCCAGAAACTTTGTGAGCGTCTGGGAATGAGAAGAGAAGGTTTATTTGTTGAATTTATTTCATTTGTAAACAATCCCGACGGAACACCGCTTTATGAAAACACATATCAGTATGCTGTTTTAAAGAAAGAATGGCTTATAAAATAACATCTTTTCAAGTATAGTAAAATTCCAAAGCTGACATACTACCTTTGATAATAAGATTGGAGGTCATTATGTCAGAAGCAGTTTTAGAAAAACCAAAGGATCGTGTCAGTTATCACGATTCTGTAGAAGAAATGCTGGTAAGAATCAGAGATGACGGTTTATCCAGCGTATTCTCAAGATTTGATGAGCAGGAAAAGATACGGTGCAAATTTTGTCTCCAGGGTCTTAGCTGTCAGCTGTGCACCAACGGTCCCTGCCGGATTAATGAACAGAAAGGTCCTGAAAAGGGTGCCTGCGGAATCGGTCCGGACGCCATGGCAATGAGAAATCTCCTTATGAGAAATATCATGGGAGCTGCTACTTATGCCCATCATGCCTATGAAGCATTTCGGACGCTGAAAGAAACAGGAAAAGGAAATACAACATTTCAGATCACTGATACGGAAAAACTGAAATGGATGTGTGAAAAGACCGGAATTGACACCAGCCAGTCCATCAATCAGATGGCAACCTGCCTTGCGGAGCTGTTAGACCGGGAAATGAAAGTGAATCCGGACCAGCACAGCATTATGGTGGAAGCATTTGCTCCGAAAAAGAGGAAAAAAATATGGCATGATTTAAATATTTACCCTTCCGGAATTGAACATGAAGTGCAAAACTGCATTGCAAGCTGCCTTACCAATGTGGATGGAGACTATGTTTCTCTTGCAAAAAAGGCACTGCGGCTGGGTTTATCCACCATCTATACAGCCCAGATCGGTCTTGAAATGACCCAGGACATTTTATTCGGTACACCTAAGCCCCATGAAGTAGATGTGGATCTGGGCATCATGGACCCGGATTATGTAAACATTGCATTTAACGGTCATCAGCCCTGGATCGGTGCTGCTGCCCTTATGAAGGCCAAATCACAGGAATTTCAGGATCTGGCAAAGCAGTGCGGTGCAAAAGGTATTCACATCGTAGGCTCTATTGAAACCGGACAGGAGCTGCTCCAGAGATTTGAAATGGATGATGTTTTTGTTGGACTGATGGGTAACTGGCTGGCCATTGAACCCTTCTTAGCCACAGGAACCGTCGACGCATTCGTTATGGAGGAAAACTGTTCTCCGCCTGCAATCGATCAATATGCAGAAAAGTACCAGGTCGCCCTTGTCAGTGTCAGCACCATCATCGGTGTTCCCGGAACTGAGCATAAAATGCCTTACTATCCTCAAAAAGCGGAAGAAATGGCGGACAAATGCATTCATATCGCAATTGAGAACTTCAAAAAGAGACATGGCAAAATTAAACCCATGGTACCCCGGCATGTCCAGAAAGCAATTGCCGGTTTCTCAACGGAAGCCGTACTGAATGCAATCGGAAATGACTTACAAAATCTTGTGGATGTCATTGCGAAAGGACAGATCAAAGGAATTGTCGCGCTGGCAAACTGCTCCACCTTAAGAAACGGTCCCCAGGACTGGAACACCGTAAACCTGGCGAAACAGCTGATTAAGAGAGATATTATGGTTGTTGCAGGCGGCTGCGGAAATCATGGTCTGGAAGTAGCCGGCATGTGTAATCTGGATGCAGTTAACGAAGCCGGAAGCGGTTTAAAGGCAGTATGCAGCGCACTGAAGATCCCACCGGTATTAAGCTTTGGAACCTGCACGGATACGGGAAGAATCTCCATGCTGGTAACGGCTCTTGCTGACTATCTTGATGTGGATATCTCCGATCTTCCCATTGCTGTCACAGCACCGGAATGGATGGAGCAGAAGGCTACCATAGACGGAATATTTGCCGTTGCTTACGGCGCCTTCACCCATCTTTCTCCTACCCCGTTTATCACTGGTGCACCAAACCTTGTAAAACTGCTCACAGAGGATGTGGAAAGCTTAACCGGCGGTAAAGTGGCCCTGGGAGATGATCCTGTGGAAGTGGCGGAAAAAATTGAAAACCATATCATGAAAAAAAGAAAAGCCATGGGTTTGTAATAATAATATAATAAGACCGTATTACTCCTCATCTGAAAGGAATAATGCGGTCTTTCTAATTAATCTACGATAAACAGTTTTTTCCAGTTTCAGTATGTGAACGTTTGCAGAAAACAATGATTGAAGCAGACGGATTTATGATATATAATAGCACGGAAGTATTTTTACTACCCTTGCTACTACTGGAGAAACATTATGAAACAATTTATTCAAAAAGAACCCGTCCTGACAGCAGCTTCAATTCTCGCTTTGATTTCCGTCTTTTTTGTTCCCCTGGATTCAGCCTATCTGCTGTATATTGATTTTAAGACTCTGCTCTGCCTGTTCTGTCTCATGACTTCACTTAAGGGAATTGAACGGGAAGGACTTTTAAACGCAATCTCAGTGAAACTGTCATCTGGAATGAATGATTTAAAACCTTTCATTTTTCTGCTTGTTTTCACCTGCTTTTTTGCATCCATGTTTATGACAAATGACGTTGCTTTAATCGCCCTGATCCCTATCACCTTGTCTGTTCTCTCCCTGTGCGGTCAGGAACGCCATACTGCCCTTGTTGTGGTTTTGCAGACCATTGCCGCAAACATCGGTTCCAGCCTCACTCCCATCGGAAATCCGCAGAACCTTTATCTGTTTACCCGGTATGGGTTTGGTCTTCCGTCTTTTCTAAGAGTGACTTTTCCCTTTGTCTTATTCGGAGGGATTCTGCTTGCACTGGTGTGTTTTTTTATCCCCCGTTATCCCATCAGCCAGGTAAATTCCACCACTCCGGTAATACGAAAAAGACCTGTCGTCGCCTATGGCGCCATGTTCTTTCTGGCTGTTGCCGCTGTGCTTCGGCTGGTTCCTTATCAGGCCGCAGCTCTGATTATTCTGGCTGCGACTGCAATTTTAGACAGACGCACGCTCTGTCAGGTGGATTACTGCCTTCTCCTTACATTTGCGGCCATATTCATATTTGTAGGGAATCTGGCCAGAATTGACTGGGTTTATCAGGCTGTTTCGGGATTGATCAGAAAAGATACCATGATAACGGCTGCTTTATTAAGCCAGTTTATCAGTAATGTTCCGGCAGCCGTCATGCTGTCCGGATTCACGGAAAATGCTTCCCAACTTCTTACCGGAGTAAATGTAGGAGGCATGGGAACGCTGATTGCCTCTATGGCAAGTGTTATCTCCTATAAACTGTATGCTGCAGTTTATCCCAAAAAAACAATTTTGTTTCTGGGAATCTTTACAGCCTTTAACCTCCTGTTTCTCATCGCTTTACTTCTATTTGAAGGATTTTTTATGTAAACTTATATTATAACAGCCAGCGGCCTGATACTATGCCACTGGCTGTTTTACTGCTCAGTTTAACTGGGAAAGGATATATGCTGCCTTTTCCTGATCTTTCTTGTATACAAAAAGTCTGTAAAAATCTCTGACGTTGCCCGTCCTGCCTAAGATTGGATTCCTTCCATTTAAGTTATTCATTGATAAACGTAAACTGTTATTGGTTGTTTCAGTCATATAATAAATATTATTTTCTCTCAACACATTTTTTACACGATATAGCTTTTCAAGATCCTGTGTACTGTAAATCTCTGTTAATTTCTTTTTAAACAGCATAATCCCGACCTTTCTATTCCAACCTGCCTGGAACCGTGTTTTTATTTTATGCCTGTTTATTATAACAAAAACGGCTGTCTGTTACAAGCAGGCAGCCGTTTTTTGTATTTATTATATTTTTTTAACCGGATAGCACACTTCTGTTACCAGTTCCTCCGGATTCTGGGTCTGAGCAGGACTGACGTGATAAATGCAGAACATGGGACCGTTAAATTCATATTCATTGTCTTTGACCCAGTTAGCAACTGCAACGTTCACATCTGTGATCTGATCGTAGCTCCCTTTGTATACCGCTGATGCAATTTCCACCTCTGGTACTGTTTTAAATACTACATGCTCCGTATTGTCATAGGAACCCTTTACGGAAATCTGTATTTCCACATCAACGTCCCTATCTATAAATCCATGGTCATGAAATACTGCAAGAGAATAGACGGGTTCTGCCATCTGCAGATTCATATCCCGGGTTTCTTCCCCCATCCGCTTCCATAATATTCCTTCCTGGTTGTAGGCTGGTATAACCGCTCTTACACTGGCCACGTATCTTTGGGGCATGGTTTTTAGTACTACACTGTAATTCATTGCCAACTCATCCTTTCTCAGCCTTTGAATGGCTGTATCAAGGAGCATAAGCCGGTGTCCGCTTTCCTTCATTTCTTCCTGGACTTCCACTCTCCGGATCTCTAAATACTTTGCCAGTTCCACGGGATCATCATATTTTTTTAACATTTCCCCAATTGCGGCAAGACTAAATCCCATATCTTTTAAAGAATTAATCCTGACCGCTTTTAAGAGCTGGTCTTCGCTGTAATAGCGGTATCCGGTAAAATGGTCGGTGCTCCTTGGCGTCAGCAGTCCGATCTCATCGTAATGGCGGAGCATTCGGATACTGATTCGTGACAGTTTGGAAAAATCTCCTATTTTCAGCATGCTTATTTCCTCACATATATGTTATTTTGAGCTCGTATTTAGTATAGAGTATACCATAATGTGAGAGTCAAGCAACATATCATAAGATACATATTTTTCATTGTTTATGTTAAAACTGATTTTTATAGAGAAAGGAGAGTGAATCCCAATGCTGTTAGTTACCACGGATTATATTCCAGGAAAAGAGCTGACACTTCTGGGTATGGTGAAAGGAAGCACCATACAGTCAAAAAATTTAGGAAAAGATATTTCTCAGGGACTTAAAACCTTAGTTGGCGGGGAATTAAAAGCGTATACGGAAATGATGGATGAGGCAAGGAATCTTGCAACCAGCCGTATGATCCAGGAAGGTGAGGCAATGAACGCAGAAGCCATTGTCAATATCCGCTACGCTTCTTCTTCGGTCATGCAGGGTGCTGCGGAAGTTCTGGCTTATGGAACTGCTGCTGTATTTAAGTAGCTGATACTGCCGGAGTCTTTATTGGGGGGAATGACATGAAAAAATTTGCAAAAAACCTTCTGTTTATATTAGGGCTTTTGTTTCTGCTTCTTTTCCTTGTTTTAATCATCTATGAATACTATTTGTTAAAAAGCAGGCTTCTGGTTGTTCCTGATCTGATTTTTGCCAGCTTCCTGCTTTCCGGCATTCTGTTTTTAATCCCCGGAATCTCCTGTATGGCGGTTTCCTATGTGCTGAAAAGAAAAGAGCTGAAATCATGACCACCGGCTTAGCCGGTGGTTTGCTCTGCCCCTATAAGGGGCTTTTCCCTGCCTGCGCCCGGAAGGCGCCTGAAGGATTTGCCAAACG